>JAXLQQ010000068.1:0-31762 GCA_046331525.1 Blastocatellia bacterium | reverse complement strand
ATCAATCAGTTTCGTCACATTTGCGCGTGACGAAAGCATGCGCCGCCCGATTTCGATTTGCGAAATCGGTTCGCCTGCACCATTCAGAATTCGCAGCACGTTGTAATGATTGTCGGTCAAATCCCACTGCGCGAATTTCTCATCTGAGTCGCGCCACAGCCGATCCCCAACGCGCATCAATTTAATCAGCGTTTGTTCGGCGGTACTGGGCGGGATTTTTATAGTTGGCATAATTGTTCACCTCTTAACGATTTCCACTGTAATCGTTCCCCGGAAAATTGTCAAGCAGGAAACTTACATTAGCAGACACCCTGAGTGCAAAGTGGTTTATTAACTTGGTCGTCACGCCAAGTTAATTTCCAGCGCAGAAACAGAGGCTGCCGGAAATTCCCAAGTCTTTGTGGGATCGAAGGGTTTTTCTGTGATTTGCATGACCTCGCTGCTATTTAGCACACTTACTTCAATCATCGGATCATCCACAATTTGCCAGACGCGCCCGCTTTGGATTTGTTGGCCGACGAAGTCGAATCCGGCTTGCACGGCGCGCGTGCGCTGCGTATTGACGACGTGCAGGTAGAGGGTGTTGCCGCGCCGACTGGCCGCAATGTCTAAACCTTCCGGCGTGCGCTGGACAGTCAGCGCGTGGCTGCCGCTATGATGACGATAGAGTTGCATCACGCGCGCGACGGGTTGCAGATACGCGCGACCTGATGGCACGGGAATCATCAGCGCGTTGTTCTGCCAGCGCGTGCCGCAAAAATCGGCGGCGGTCGCAATCTGCAACACATCACCGTGTCGTTGATGATTGTTAAGAATGCGCGCGTAGGCTACGCCCGTCGCCCACGTCGAATTCACGTCGCCGCGATCTCGCCCTGGCACGGTGAAATGACATTCGGTCATTGCCAGCGGCTTTGTATATTTGCCCAGGCTGTCGCGCACAGCACGTATCTTTTGGTCGTGGATTTCCCCGGCTTTCATCAACTGCTGCCACGTCGCTTCGGCATCGCGGCGGTAAAGTTCACCGCGTAGCACGGGATGTTTTTCATCGTCGGGATTGAACATATGATGAAAGGCCAGCAGGTCAATGTGTTCGCCCGCCACTTCGAGCATCCGCGCCGCCCAGCCGCTATCGCCCCACGCAATCAGTTGAATTGTCGGGTCAGCCTGCTGCATCGCTTTGGCAAACTCGACGGTTTTGCGCGCGGCGGTTTCCAGATTAAAGCCCTGTTTGTCGTAGGAAGTCTCGTTGCCGATTTGCCAGTATTTGACTGCGTGCGGCGTGGCAGCACCGTGCGCGCGACGTTCGGTGTTGGCCGGGTCATTGCAGTAACGCACCCAGTCCGCAGCTTCTTTGGCATCGGCGGTGCGCCCGCTGCCTTTAGCTTTTTTATATCGCTCGCGCCCGTCGGATTCAAAATTCACGCAAATCAACGGCTCCGCCCCGACGCGGCGCGCGAAGTCTACAAATTCTGCCGTGCCAACCTGATTGGATTCGATGCCGCCCCACAGCAGATTCAGCATCGGCACTCGCTTTTCACGCGGCCCGACGGCTTCGCGCCAGCGATAGAAATCCATAAAAATGCCGCCCCAGCGCATCATCGTTGGCGCGAGTTCGCGCGTGACTTCAACGACATCGGCGCGCCAGTCGTCACGCAAATGCTCCCACGCGGCTTCGACCGAGGCATCGGTTGCGCCGAGCGGCTCCATAAATTGCATATACAAATACGGCGACAACGCAAAGCGCGGTGTCGGATCAACCACAATTGTGGCAGCAGGCGCGGGCTGAGTCAGTGCAGTTAGGCCAGATGGCATTGTCAACAGACTTGTGCCGCCCGCGAGCAGGCGCAAGGATTGGCGGCGGGAAAGCGGTGTATCTTTTTCCATTCTTACTCCTCACATTTTGCCAGCATAAAATCACTAATTATTGCCGTGCGCAACTTGTCCCCCTTTGCCAATAGTGAAAATTTGTGCTACTTATTTCCGCTTACTTGGGGCGCGGATTTGTTCACTGTAGTCACTATAGGACAACTGAGAAGCGCTGGATTTATTGATCTCAAGGGGGCATCACTTGTGACTAGCTTGGCTCACGTTTTTCGCGGAAAATATTCTGGCCATAGATGGATCGTTTCTATTTGTCTTCATTTCGATCCTGCTGCTGATCTTTATTCTCAACGCTACGCTCTTTCGTCCGATCACTCGGGTATTGGAGGAGCGCGAAAAGATGAGCGGTGGCACCTCCCACGAAGCGCACGGTTTAATCAAAGACTACGAGAAAAAAATGCTGCGCTATGAAGATGGCATCCGCAAGGCGCGGCACGAGGCGTATCAATACGCCGAAGCACAGCGCCGCGAAGCTTTAGCTGAGCGCCAAGACGTGATTGCGCAAGCCAAAGCCGCCGCGACCGCACAGATCGAAGCTGCCAAACAGGAAATCGCCGCCCAAACCGCCGCCGCGCGCACGCAACTGGAAAAAGATGCCCAAGCGATGGCCGCGACGATTTCGGCCAGCATCCTGCACCGTCCCGTCAATGCACCGGGGGGAAATTGATTCCATGATCATCTTACAGTTCTTCTCGCTCGCCGCCCCGCTTCTGCTTATCAATCCGCTTGTTGCTCGCGCCTTCAATGTCGCTTTTTTTTTCTGCATTTTGTAATTCCTGTTTCGCAAGCCTGTAAACCAGTTTTTCACTGAACGCTTTCAGCAAATTCGCGCCCGGCTTGAACGTGCCGCCCGCGAAAAAGCTGAAGCGCAAGCGCGCCTGCAAACGATTGAAGCTCGCTTAGCGCAACTGGACAGCGAAGTCGCCCGCATTCAGGAAACCTCACGGCAGGAAGCCGCCGCCGAAACCGAACGGCTGAAAGCGCAAACGCAGGCCGAAGCCGAAAAGATTCGTGACACCGCCCGCCGCGAAATCGAAGCCGCCAAGCAAACGGCACTGGTCGAGCTACGACAATTCACGGCGGCGAATGCCGTCGCGCGCGCCGAGCAAATCATTCGCCGCGAATTGACGCCCGCAGATGATGCTGCGCTCCTGCAACGCGCCAGCAGCGAATACAAAATGTAATTTGTCGGTTATTCGGTTGTCAGTTGTCCGTGGCCCTTTGCTGCACAGAACAATTGACAACTGATAACTGACGACTGACAACCGACTTATGAGTATCACCACCGTTGCCAAGCGTTACGCCAAAGCCCACGCGGATGTCATCGGCGACCGGGGGAAACGTCCGCCGTTGCGGGTGAGATTCAGGCGTTCGCGCAGATGGTCGCGCAAAGCGTCGAATTGCGGGATGTTTTTGCCAGCCCGATTATCGCGCTGGATCGCAAGCGGGCGATTCTGAACGACCTGCTCGCGCGTCTGCACCTGCGCCAAACAACGACGAATTTCCTGCAACTCTTGCTCACCAATCAACGCTTGCACGAAATTGGTGCGGTACAGGCAAGCCTGGCGAAAGAATTGGACGCGCGCGCAGGCGTCGTGTCAGCAGAAATTACGACGGCACGCGCGCTGAACATGAGCGAGCAGGACGCGCTGCTGCATCAACTGCGACAGGCAACGGGCAAGCAGGTGCGCGTCAATTTCAAGACTGACCCGGAAATCATCGGCGGGGTTGTGACCCGCATCGAGAGCCTGATTTACGACGGCTCCATCAAAAATCAATTGGCACTTATGCAGCAGCAACTAAGTAGGAGCTAGGATTTAGGATTTAGGATTTAGGGACGAAGCAATCCTAAATCCTAAATCCTAGCTCCTGCATCCTGGAGTATTTATGGCAAACGAAATCAAAGCGGATGAGATAAGCAAAATTATTCGACAGCAGATCGAAAACTTCGACGCCAGCGTTACAGTGGCCGAAGTTGGAACGGTTATCAAAGTGGGCGACGGCATCGCTGAAGTTCACGGCCTGGAAAAAGTGATGGCGGGCGAGTTGTTGGAGTTTGAAGGCGGCGCGTCTGGCCTCGCGCTCAACCTCGAAGAAGACAAAGTCGGCGCGGTGTTGCTCGGCGATTTCCAATCCATCAAAGAAGGCGCAATTGCGAAGCGCACCAAGCGCATCATCTCGGTGCCGGCGGGCGAAGCGATGGTGGGCCGCGTCAATCGCGTCATCAGCCGATTTGATGGCAAGGCCTGACGGGACGAGCAACTATCAGCCGATTGAACGCATTGCGCCCGGCATCGTGGATCGTCAGCCGGTGAAAGAGCTGATGCAGACGGGGCTGAAAGCCATTGACTCAATGGTGCCGATTGACGCGGCCAGCGCGAATTGATTATCGGCGACCGGCAAACGGGCAAAACCGCAGTCGCCCTGGACACGATCATTAACCAACGCGGCAAAGGCGTAATCTGCGTTTACGTGGCGGTTGGCCAGAAGAATTCCACTGTCGCGCAGGTACGTTCGACGCTCGAAAAATACGGCGCGATGGATTACACGATTATCGTGTCCGCTTCGGCGTCTGATCCGGCGGCGATGCAATATCTCGCGCCGTATGCGGGTTGCGCGATGGGCGAGTATTTTATGGATCGCGGCAAAGCGGTGCTGTGCATTTACGACGATTTGTCGAAGCACGCGGCGGCGTATCGGGAAATCTCGTTACTGCTGCGCCGTCCGCCGGGACGTGAAGCGTATCCGGGCGACGTGTTCTATCTGCACTCGCGCCTGCTGGAGCGCGCAGCAAAGTACAGTGACGCGCGCGGCGGCGGTTCGTTGACGGCGCTGCCGATCATCGAAACGCAGGCGGGCGACATTTCGGCGTACATTCCGACGAATGTGATTTCGATTACGGACGGGCAAATCTTCCTCGAATCCGACCTCTTCAACTCCGGTATTCGGCCTGCGATCAACGTCGGCAACTCGGTGAGCCGCGTGGGCGGTAACGCGCAAATTAAAGCGATGAAACAGGTCGCCGGAACGTTGCGCCTTGACCTCGCGCAGTACCGCGAACTGGCAGCGTTTGCGCAGTTCGGCTCTGACCTCGACGCCGCTACGCAGCGGCAATTGGCGCGCGGCCAGCGCCTGACCGAAGTGCTCAAGCAGGATCAATACGTGCCGATGGATGTCGAAAAACAGGTTGCAGCGATTTGGGCGGTGTCCAATGGCTACGCCGACGATGTGGCAGTCAGAGACATCACGAAATTTGAAGCCGCACTGCTCAGCTTCCTCGAAAATCAAGGCACTGCGTTGAATGCGTTGCGCAGCAAAGGCCAAATTGATGACGAAGCGAAAACCGCGCTGACGAACGCGCTGAAAGAATTCAAAGAACGCTACAACGCCAGCACGAAATCCGCCGCGCGCTAATTGAATTGCGATTTAAGATTGCTGATGGGAAGAAGTGTAAGCTTAAGTCCTAAATCCTAAATCCTGAATCCCAAACGGAACTATGCCTAATTTACAGGACATTCGGCGGCGCATTCGAGCCGTCAAAAACATGCGGCAGATCACCAAGGCGATGAAGATGGTGTCGGCGGCGAAGCTGCGGCGCGCCCAGGAGCGTGTCGTTGCCGCGCGTCCGTACACGATCAAGATGATGGAAGTAATGAGTACGCTCGCTCAACGCGCGCCCGAATTCCAACATCCTTTGCTCGCCAATTCGCGCAAGCCGGTCGAAGGCCGACAGGAGCGCATTGTCCTTGTCCTCGTCACAGCAGACAAAGGATTGTGCGGTGGTTTCAATACGAACCTGAACCGCGCGGCCACCCAGTTCCTGCGTCGTCATACCGGACAGCAGGTGGAATTGGTGTTGATCGGGCGCAAAGGCGCAGATTATTTTCGTCGCCGCGATGTGAAGATTCGCCGCGAATACATCGGCGTCACCGGCACGGGTAAGGTCAGCTTTGTGCAGACGAAAGAAATTGCTGAACAACTGGTCGCCGATTTCACCGCCGACGAAAATCCGGTAGATCAAATTTATCTGATCTACAACGAATTCAAATCGGCGCTCTCGCAACGTCCAGTCGAAGAAGTGATGCTCCCCATTGGCCGCATTCCCGATGAAGCCAATGAGGAATATTTGCTGCAATACGCCTACGAACAGCCGCCCGATGAAATCTTCGGCACGCTACTGCCCAAGATGGTCGAAACGCAACTCTATCGCGCCTTGCTCGAATCCATTGCCTCTGAACACGGCGCGCGGATGACCGCGATGGATTCCGCCTCAAAGAACGCGAACGAAGTGATTGATAAGCTCACGCTGAATATGAATCGTGTGCGTCAGGCCGCCATCACGCGCGAAATCATCGAAGTCGTCAGCGGAGCCGCCGCGTTGTAATCTTCCAAGTCGTGCAAGTCCGAAAGCCAAAGACCTTTCGGACTTGTACGACTTTTCTACTTCTTCCCTCATTTGCAGTGGTTATGAGTGAGAATGTAAGTCCTTTGCCAACCTCGTTGTCTCCGTCGCAAAAGTTGTCGTACTGGTTGCCGCCCTTTCTTTGGATGGCCGCGATTTTTGTTTTCTCGACGGATTTGTTCTCGGCAGGAAATACCGGCGGAATGATTGCGAAAATCCTGCGCTGGCTGTATCCGGCGATCAGCGAAGAGGCGCTGCAAACCGCGCATTTTCTGATTCGCAAGGCGGGGCATTTTACGGTCTACGCAGTGCTGGCCTGGCTGTTGATCCGGGCGTTTCGTGCGGGCGTTGCTTTGCGCTGGCGGTGGCAATGGGCGCTGTATTCATTTTTCATTGTTGGGATTTATGCGCTGCTGGATGAGTATCATCAAACTTTCACGACCAGCCGCACCGGTTCGATTTATGACAGTATGATTGATCTGACGGGCGGGGCGTGTATGTTGCTCGTGTTGTGGCTGCTCAGCGGGCGAAAAAACGGACTCAAAGAATCTGTTTGAGTGTCGGAAGACTGATATTGGCTCCGCACAACACGATCACGACATTTTGCCCGCTGTATTGCGAATGCAATTTCTCCCATCCCGCCAGCGCCACACCTGCTGAACCTTCGATCAGTTGATGATGCGTTTCGAGCATCCAGCGAATCGCGCGGGCAATGTCAGCTTCCCGCACTAACACGTACTCATCCACAAGCTGTTGGCAAAGATCAAACGTAATCGCGCCCGGCTCAAAGCCGCCTGCCGTACCGTCCGATAGCGTCGTTTGGGGTTCGATCTGGACGTGATGCCCGGCTTTGACTGCCAGCGCCATTTCCGGCGAATTTTCCGGCAGACAACCGATGATTTTTCTGCCCGGCAAAATGTGTTTCAAATAACCCGCGATGCCGGAAATCAAGCCGCCGCCGCCCACCGAAATAAACACCGCATCAATCGCTTCTGCCTGCCGCAGCAACTCTACGCCAATCGTTCCCTGTCCGCCGATGACTTGCGGATCGTTGTAGGGCGACATGTAAGTTAAGTCGTTTTCGCGCGCGTAGTCCTGTGCATAAAGTTCCGTCGCTAGACAGTCCACGCCGTGTGTTTCAATGCGTGCGCCGTAGCGTTGGATCGCAGCGACTTTCGTAGGCGAAGCATTTTCGGGAACGAAGATCGTGCCGTGCAATTGCAACGCACGCAAACCGAACGCCGTCGCTGCGCCGTGATTTCCCGTCGAAGCCGTCACGACGCCGCGCGCCTGCTCTGCGGGCGTCAGCGATAGCAACTTATTCATTGCCCCGCGCACTTTGAAGGAGCCGGTGTGCTGTAGATTTTCGAGTTTGAGCGAGACGTTCGCCCCGCTTTGCGCACTGAGCGCCAACGAAGGTTCCAGCGGCGTTTCGCGCACGTAGCGGCGAATGCGCTGCTCGGCTTGCAGCACCTCTTCATAAACATTCATCGGCATTGCTCCAGCCACAGCGCGCGGTAGAAGCGCATCAGTCGCAGCGCATCTGACGAGTCCGCCACTTCCATCAGGCAATAGCGGTTGTAATTGGCCTGCTTCATCAGGCCGAACAATTCGCGCCAGGGATAATCGGGTTTGGACAATTCGTTGATGTGCGCGCTGCGTAGCCAGGGTTTGAGCAGCGCAAAGCTTTTTTTGACGGAACCGTTTTCGACATCGGTGGGATTTGAGTTCCAGCAAATGCCGACCTGCGAATGCGCCGCCGCTTCCATCATTCGTTGCATCCGCGCCGGGACTTGCGATTCTGCGCCGTGGACTTCGACCCAGATTTCCACGCCTGCGCCTTTGGCAAACTCGCCGCATTCGTGGAGCGACTGGCCGATCTGCGCAATGGTTTTTTCTTCCGGCACGTCTTTCGGAATGCCGTTCGGTCGCACTTTTACGCCGAGCGCGCCGATGTCGTGGGCGAGTTCGACGAAGCGTTTGCATTCGTCAATGTTTTTTCGCACGACCGTTTGATCGGGCGCGTGGAATTCGCACACGGAACCGAGGCTCAGCAACCGCACTTTAGCGGCGGCAAAGCGTTGTTTGACTTCCGCGCGTTCCGCTTTGCCGAGTGTCGGTTCGACCCCGTGTTTATGCGTCGTGCGCAGTTCAACGGCTTCGTACCCGGTCGCTTCGCAGTTTTTGATGATGGTAGCGATGTCCCAATCTTTGGCAATGTTGTAGGTGACGAGGCCGAGTTTAAAACCGCCGCCCGTAAGCGCCGGATTGCGCATCGATTGCATCGCCAGTGTTTCGCCGACTAGCCCGGCGGTCAGGCTGGCCTGCACAAATGTGCGTCTGGATATTTGCATCGGGTGTTCCTCCGGCACTTTTGTAATGCGCTGAAGGGAAATATGCAACGGTGCCCACGGTTGCCTGATTCTGAATGACGACCCTATTTCGATTGTGCCCGCCAAGTGCCAAGCGGCAACACATTTGCCCGCGCCGCCCAGGCGTCCCACTTGGCCGCGAGGTCTTTCACTTTGTCAGGGTGCGCGGCGGCGATATTTTTCATTTCTGTGCGATCCGCGTCAATGTCGTAAAGCTCCCACGGTTGATTTTCTTTTGCCACGATTTTCCATTTACCTTCCCGAACAGCGCGATTGCCTTCGTGTTCCCAGAAAATCGGTTGCGCCCGCTGAAGCGACTTGCCCGTAAACACGGGGCGCAAACTAATGCCTTCCATCGGATGAATTTTTTGCCCGTTTACCTCGCTCGGATATTTTGCGCCGCTCACGTCAACGCAGGTTGCCATCAGGTCAATCAAATGGCCGGGGCCGTTGACGAGTTTATTCCGTTGCGACGCTGCAATTCCGCGCGGCCAATGAACGATCAGCGGCGTCGAAATGCCGCCCTCGTGAACCCAATGTTTGTATTCCCGAAACGGCGTGTTCGAGACATTTGCCCAGCCCTGTCCGTAAGCAATAAACGTGTCATCCGGCCCCGCCAACACGTTCGGCCCCATAATCACCGCGCGCCCGTCGCGCGTCTGCTTCGGTGTGGAAGTGAAATAATACTGCTCGTTTTTGGCAAAGACTGGATAGACCGGCTTATCCGGTCGCGTCTGATAGGGATTCGCTGAGTTGGCGTTCTGCAAATTGCGCCCATTCAATTCGGCACATCCGCCGTTGTCCTGTAAGAAAAACAGCAGCGTGTTGTCCAACTGCCCTTGTCGTTTCAATTCGGCCACGATGCGCCCGATGCCTTGATCCATCACGTCCACCATTGCGGCGTACACTTCCATCCCGCGCGCTTCCCACTCCTTGTTAGCAACGCTGTCCCATTTGCCGGCTTGCGGCGAAAGCGGCCATTTGGCGTCAATCAACCCCAGCTTCTTCGCTTTCTCGTACCGCACCTGCCGAATCGGTTCATAGCCTTTGTCGTAGCGGCCTTTGTATTTCGCAATGTCCCGTTCGCGCGCGTGCATCGGCCAATGCGCGGCGGTGTAGGCAACGTACATAAAAAACGGTTTGTCTTTGGGGCGCGCCGTCAGATAGCGCACGACGTTATCGCTGATCGCATCGGTGTAATAAAACTCGCTTTGCGGTTGATAGTCAGAATCAGCCAAGGCCGTCACCTGCGCGTTGTCGCGCACGAGCGTGCTGGGGTCCCAATAACTGCCGCCGCCCGTGATCGTGCCGTAAAAATGATCGAAGCCGCGCTGCAACGGCCAGTTCTGTTTTTCGGCTTCGCTCTTGGGATTGACCGCCTTCGTCACGTGCCATTTACCAATCGCGTAGGTCGCATAACCCGCCGGGCGCAACGCTTCAGCAATCGTCACGGCATTGCGATTCAATTCGCCGCGATAGCCGTCGTGTCCGCGATCATCCATCATATGCCCGACGCCAGCCTGATGCGGATACAAGCCGGTTAGCAAACTCGCCCGCGTCGGACAACAGCGCGCCGTGTTGTAGAACTGCTTAAAGCGCAGCCCACCCGCCGCCAGCGTGTCCAGATTCGGTGTGTTGAGTTCGCCGCCGTAACAACCAATGTCAGAGAAACCCATATCGTCGGACAGAATGACGATGATGTTCGGGCGGGCAGCAGTTTGTGCTTGTGTGATTTCAATAGAATTTGTCGTAGCAAGTGTCGCTGTCAATAACGTGACAATCAGTAACAGCCATTTCAAGCGGGTGAATTTCATCGGAGCCTCCTTACTGGTTATCGGCTTCTGCCGTCCTGTCGAATCTTTTGTAAGAGCGCCTGCATCTCTTTTACGCGCGCTGGTTGCGCTGTCGCAACGTTGCGCGTTTCGCCTACATCCGTGGCCAGATCATAAAGCTGCACGTCAGGATCATTGCCCATTTCGGTGCGGGTGTTGGGATTGAATTTTTGCCCGCGAGTCGGTTCTATATATTTCCAATTTCCTACGCGCAAGGCGAGCGCGCCTGCCTGTTCCACCAAATGTTCGCGGCCCGTTTTCGTTTTGCCGAGCAAGGCCGACAGCACATTCTGACTGTCCGGCGCATCGGCATTGGTGAGCGGTTGTTTCGTGAACGCGGCGAACGAAGAAAGAAAATCAATTTGCGCCACCAGCGCATTCGATACGCCTCGCTTCACCTGCCCTGGCCAGCGCACGATGAATGGCACGCGCGTCCCAGCTTCAAAGTTGCTGTACTTGCCGCCACGCAACTGCCCGGCAGGTTTGTGTTGGCCGAGTTTTTCGACGGCGTCGTCTTTGTATCCATCGTCCACAACCGGCCCGTTGTCGCTGGAAAAAATTACGATAGTGTTGTTCGTGAGTTTCAGCCGATCTAACGTTTTCAGCACTTCACCGACGCACCAATCCGCCTGCACAATCGCGTCGCCGCGCGGCCCCATCGTCGTTTTGCCCACAAAGCGCGGATGCGGCACACGAGGCACGTGCGGATCGTGCAAGGCAAAATAGAGAAAGAACGGTTTGGCTTTTTGCTGCTCGATAAATTGCACGGCTTTGCCCGTAAAGACATCGGCCATCTCTTCATCTTTCCAGAGCGCCGCTTTACCGCCGGTCATATAGCCGATGCGACTGATACCGTTCACGATGGTCATATCGTGGCCGTGGCTCGGATGCATTTTCAGCATTTCAGGATTCGCCTTGCCCGTCGGCCAATTGCCAATTTGCTTGTCATAGTTCACCTGGATCGGATCATTCGCATCAAGGCCGACGACACGATCATTTTCGACGTACACGGTCGGCACGCGGTCGCCTGTTGCCGCCATAATGAACGAATATCCAAAACCGATTGCATTCGGACTCGGCGCGATTTCGCCGTTCCAGTTCGGCCCTCCCTGCGACCCCAAGCCAAGATGCCATTTGCCGACGACGCCTGTTGTGTAGCCCGCTTTTTGCAGCATTGTCGCCAGCGTTGTACGTCCCGGTTCAATGATGAGCGCCGCATCACCCGGCAACACGCCTGTCCCTTTTTTGCGCCACGCATATTCACCCGTCAGCAACGCATAGCGCGATGGCGTACAGGTCGCCGCCGCCGCATGCGCATCGGTGAAACGCAATCCCTCGCGCGCGAGCCGATCCATATTCGGCGTCTTCACCGCCGTTGCACCGTAACTCGAAACATCGCCGAAGCCGAGGTCGTCCGCATAAATCAGCACAATATTCGGACGTTGTGTTTGTGCGGGAACCGCCACCGCACAAAGGAACAAGCTGAAACAGAGGAACCAGGTAAATTTCATAGCAACATCTTTCTACCCAAATGACAGCGAACGAACGCCCTGACGACTGGCAACTGACGACTGACCACTGACTAAAAATTTTCAGCCTGAAGAAAGGAAGAAGTTTTTTAGTCAGTGGTCAGTCGTCAGTTGCCAGTTGTCAGTAGGCTTCTTCGTTAGTTTGGTGCATTCTTCAGTCGTTGGGTTCATTCACATCTATGCGCCGCTCACCCAGAATCAATGCGCTACGCGGCGCGACGAAGGCGCGGTCATCCTGAAATGACGAAATGCTGTGCGCAATCGGATGCGTGCCCACTTCGCGGCCATCGCCGTAAATTTTCCAAATGCTTGGCGGAATGCGAAATTCTACACGCTTGCCTGTTGGATTCAATAAAATCAAGGCTCTACGCCATTCATCGCCTCCACCGACATCCTCGATTTGATAGCCGATGCAACCCGGCGGCACGGGCAATCCCAGTTGATCGTCCAGAAATTTCACCGCTTTGCTCGCGCGCGTGGCGGTGCGATAGCGGAACAAACGGTGCTTATGAAACAGCGCAATCAACCCGCGATAGTACGCGAATACATCATAATTTTTGGCCTTCTGTCGCCAGCGAATCAGATTCAACGCATCCGGTTTGTTATAGCTGTTGTGTTCGCCGCCTTTGGTGCGCAGAAATTCCTGTCCGCTTTGCAAAAAGGGAATGCCTTCGGACGTGAACAACACGACGGCAGCAAGTTTTGCAATCGCGCGTCGGTCGCCCTCTGTGATCGACGCATCGTGCATCGTGCTAATCAAAATGCGATCCCACAGTGTGTGGTTGTCGTGGCATTCGAGGTAATTGATGGTTTCGAGCGGCGAGGCGGAAACTGTCTACGGAACCGAGAATGCCCGTTTTTACAGCGTTAACGTTGTTGCCACATTGAATAAAACCCATCGCGCGTGCATCGAATACGTTGCCTTTCAGTGCATCACGAAAATCATCATTGAAAACCGCCCAGCCGCGTCCCCATTGCTTGCCTTTGGTGGTCAATTCAATCGGCGAAGTCCCGCCGCCCCACGGTTCGCCGTAAACCAACAGGTGCGGATCAATGGCGCGCAATTCATCCACGATCAGCAGCATCGTTTCCTGATCTATCAGTCCGAGCAGGTCGAGGCGGAAGCCGTCTACTTTGTATTCCGTCACCCAATGTTTGCAGCAATCCACCAGATAACGCCGCGCCATCGGCGCTTCGCTGCGAAATTCATTGCCTGTGCCGGAACCGTCCCAATAACTGCCGTCGTGTCGCAGCCGGTAGTAATACCCCGGCACCAAACCTTCAAAACTGAAGACCAGATTTTTGTTGATAAGTTCAAAGGTGTGATTAAAAACCACGTCCAGCGTGACGCGCAGGCCGCGTTTGTGCAGCGCATCGATCATTCGCTTCAGTTCGCTGACGCGCCGCGTATCATAGCGTTCGGTCGCATACCATCCGGCGGGCGAAAAGTGATGCACCACGTCATAGCCCCAGCCGTATAAATCCTCCGCCGCGTTCGTGTGAAATTCACTGACTGGCATCACTTGTACGACGTTCACACCGAGTTCCGTCAAATGATCCAGCCCCGTCGTGATGTCAATGCGGTTGGTCAGATACGTGTCCGCTTCGGTAAAGCCCAGATACTTGCCGCGCCGCTGGATGCCGCTGTCCGGGTCAAGCGTGAAGTCGCGCACGTGCAGTTCATAAATCACTGCATCGTTCATCGAGAACGTCGGGCGGTCGGCTACCGGCGTGGCGTCATGCACGACGATGCTGCGGCCATTGTGCGCGGTAACGGTGTGGGCATACGGATCAAGTAATTCGCGGTCAGGATTAAAACGCGGGTCATTGCCCGCTGCGGTGTAGGTGTAATACGTGCCGTTCAAATCACCTGGCACCGTTGTTTCCCAACTGCCATCGTCATTTTTTTTGAGCTTGAAGTTGCCCGCTTCGTCGCCGCTCGGCGCGGGATACAAATGCAACGTGATTTGATTGGCCGTCGGTGCCCAAACGCGAAAGGTCGTTTGCTCAGCCGTATAAATTGCACCGAGCGGCTGCGTGCAAACCAGCCCATCCGCCGGATGCGAAGCCACAGGCGCGGTGTAATTAATTTTGCGGGTCAGACGGATGATGAACTCTTCAGTCATTCGGGGGACTCTGTTTCAACTTGCTCCGGTGCGGTCGTTGTTTTCGGTTTGCGTCCATACACGGCGGTCAATTTGGCCAGCCGCTTGCCAATCGTTGCGGTCAAGGCTTCGGCCTGATAACGCCAGCCCCAATTACCGCTTTCGCGTGCGGGCACGTTCATGCGGCCTTCTGCGCCGATGCCGAGTAAGTCCTGCACGGGGATGATGGCAACACGCGCGACCGAACTGAGCGCCAATCGAATCATCTCCCAGTGAATTTCTTTGCCATCGGTGCCAAGATATTGCAACACGTAATCGCGCTCTTGTTGCACTTCTTCCATTGACCGCGTGCTGTCGCCAGCCTCGGTGGACGTGAACCAGCCGACTATTGTGTCGTTATCGTGCGTGCCAGTGTAAACAATGCTATTTTGCGGAAAGTTGAAAGGCTTGAAATCATCGGCCTGCTCGTCCGTACCAAAGGCGAATTGCAGGATGCGCATGCCGGGCAACGCGAATTCATCGCGCAGCACATGCACTTCTTTGGTGATGAATCCCAAATCTTCCGCGATGATCGGCAAATCTGCTCCGAAGGCTTTTTGCAGTGCCGTAAAGAACGCTGCGCCCGGCCCTTCCTTCCATTCGCCGTGAACCGCCGTGGTTTCTTCGGCAGGCACCGCCCAATACTTTTCAAAGCCGCGAAAATGGTCGAGCCGAATGATGTCCACTTGCGCGAGCGTCGCGCGGATGCGTTCGATCCACCATTGATAACCAGTTTGTGCCAGCACCTCCCAGCGATACAACGGATTGCCCCAAAGCTGGCCGGTTTCGCTGAAATAGTCGGGCGGCACGCCAGCCACTTCGCGCGGTGTGCCGTCGGGGTTCAAATCGAACAACTGCGGATTTGCCCAAACATCGGCGCTGTCGTGCGCGACGAAAATCGGCACATCGCCGATGATCTTGATGCCTTTGTCGTTGGCGTAATGCGCGAGCGCGAACCATTGCTTGAAAAATAGATACTGATAAAACTTGTGCGCCGTAATTTCGTCACCGTGGTTTTCATTCCAAAAATGCAGCGCCACAGCTTCGCGGTCGCGCAAATGCGCATCCCACTCCGTCCACGACTTGCCCTCATTGGCGTCCTTGCACGAACGATAGACCGCGTAATCATGCAGCCAAGCCTTTTGCTGCTCGCCAAAACGTGCGAATTCCTCGTGCAGTTCTGCCTTGTCACTCGCTTTAAAATTCTCGTAGGCTTTTTGTAGCAGCGCCTTTTTACATTCGATCACTGGGCCGTAATCCACACGGTCAGCTGGAAACGTCGGCGCTTCGTCCAGGGCGCTCTGTTGCAGCAAGCCATCCTGCACCAACTGTTCCGGGCTAACCAACAGCGGGTTGCCGGCAAACGCAGAAAAACACTGGTACGGCGAATCGCCATAGCCCGTTGGCCCAAGCGGCAAGACTTGCCACAAGCTCTGCTGTGCAGTGGCGAGAAAATCTACGAAATCATACGCAGCCTGTCCTAAGTCACCGATGCCGAAGCGTCCCGGCAGCGAAGTCGGATGAAGCAGGATGCCGCTTATACGCGGTAAATTCATAAACACCTTTCTGGGGCGGGACGAAGCACGAAGATTATGGAGGCTATCGGCATTTGTCAAAGCGCGGCACTTGTCAGCCGCCGCATTTTTCTGTAGTATCCTCGCCGTTCCTGCGGATGTGGCGGAACTGGTAGACGCGCTAGTTTCAGGAGCTAGTGAGAGCAATCTCGTGGAGGTTCGATTCCTCTCATCCGCACCAAAAATTTTTCGAGAAGGGCGACCACATTTCTGGTCGCCTTTTTTACATTCCCAAAAAATCTATGACCCAAGTTGCCTCGACCTCTGAGATTCGCTCGCATTTTCCCGCGCTTGCGCGCACGCACAACGGTTTTCCCGTCGCCTATTTCGACGGCCCCGGCGGCACGCAGGTTCCGCGCGTCGTTGCCGAAGCGATGACTGATTATCTGTTTCATCACAATGCCAACACGCATTGGGCTTACCCCACGAGCCAGGAAACCGACGAAATCATCGAACGTTCACGACAGACCATTGCTGAATTTCTGAACGCTTCGCCGCGGGAAATCGCCTTTGGGCAAAACATGACTTCGCTGACGTTTCACCTGTCACGCGCGCTCGGCAGAAATTGGAAAGCGGGCGATGAAATCATCGTGACCGAACTGGATCATCACGCTAACGTGGACACGTGGCGCGCGCTGGAAAAGGATCGCGGCGTTACGATTCGCGTTGTGCCGCTCGACATCGAAAGCGGTACGATTGATTTACGCGACCTGGAAGCCCTGCTTAGTTCGCGCACCAAACTTGTCGCTATTGGCGCAGCCTCCAACGCGCTTGGCACGGTCACCGACATCAAGCGTGCGGCGGCGCTCGCCCACAGTGTTGGCGCACTTTGTTTTGTGGACGCTGTGCATTATGCGCCGCATAATTTGGTGGACGTGAAAGAATTGGATTGTGATTTTCTGGCTTGTTCGGCCTACAAATTTTACGGCCCGCACATCGGCATTTTGTATGGCCGGGAGCATTTGCTGGATATGGCCGATTTTCCGAAGCTGCGCCCGTCGCCCAACAATTCGCCTGACCGCGTCGAAACCGGCACACAAAGCCACGAATCTATTGCGGGCGCTGCCGCTGCCGTAGATTTTCTGGCCAGTCTGGCAGACGGCGGCACACGCCGCGAACGTTTGCAGGCGACGTTTACCGAACTACATCAGCGGCATTTGGTGTTGCTGCAACGGTTGTGGGATGGCTTGGCCGCGCTCAACGGCATCCGTCTGTACGGCCCGCCGCCTGATGCCGCGCGTACCTCGACGATTTCTTTTACGCGCAAAGGTCACAATTCGGAAGCTATTGCCCGCGCGTTGGCGGAAAAAGGAGTGTTTGTCTCCAACGGCGATTTTTACGCCGAGACAGTCGTGAAAAAACTGGGCTTGGGTGAGGACGGCCTCGTACGTGTGGGTTGTGCCTGTTACACAACAGAAGACGAAATTGACCGCGTGATTGCCGGGGTGCGCGAACTGGGCTGAGGATTAGTCTTGTCCGATTTTCTGAATGCGGTCGGATTCATACACCGTGACGCCCTGCACCGCCGACTTCGCCACGCGAATCATTGCCGCCGCTACGGTGCGCGCTTCAATCGCGCGGTATTTTCTGAGCGGGCCGAGTAGCAGAAACGACAACGCTTTTGCTACCGGCTCCGCGATGCGTTCACCCCACCGAAACTCTGCGCGTTCGCCCAGCAGCAAAGATGGCTGAAAAATGCTGATGGCCTGAAAGGGCAGGGAAGTGACAGCAATTTCCAACTCGCCTTTCACGCGGCTGTAAAAGACCGACGAATTCGCATCTGCACCGAGCGATGAAACCAGCAAAAATTGCCGTATTCCCTGCGCGACGGCAAGCTGTGCCGCTTCGTAAGCGTATGTAAAATCCACTTTGCGAAACGCCGCCTGCGAACCAGCCTTTTTGATTGTCGTGCCCAGACAGCAAAAAACATCTTCTGCCTGAAACACTGCCGCGTGGTCGGACAGACGATCAAAGTCCACGACGTGTTGCGTGAGCTTCGGATGCGTTAGCGCGAGCGGTTTGCGCACCAGCACAAGTACTTCCTGATACGTTTCGTCCTGCAACAGCAACGTCAGACAATGGCCACCGATCAGGCCGCTGGCACCGAGGAGTAGGGCTTTGCGAGCATTCATAAGCTTGCCGAAAATAGGAGCGAAAAAATGTTTCGCACGTGGGTATAGTGCAATGCTCGCCTACCGTCAAGCCCGCAACATTTCCGGCGTGCGCTTGTAATTCGCGAGCGGGGTTGATATGTGTCTGTCTGGCAATCGTAACGAAAAACTTTGAGGAGGAATATGAAAGCAATCGTCGTCGAAAATTGCGGCGGGCCGGAAGTGCTGGCGTACAGCGACGCGCCGCAGCCCACGCCTCAAGCCGGAGAAGCGTTAGTCAAACTGGAAGCCGTCGGGCTGAATTTTATTGATGTCTATCATCGCACCGGCCTGTATCCGCTGCCACGTCCGTTCATTCCGGGCATGGAAGCCGCAGGCGTTGTCGAAGCCGTTGGCGCAGGCGTCACTGACGTTGCCGTAGGTGACCGTGTGGCGTATGCGATGCATCCCGGTGCGTATGCCGAATATACGACCGTGCCCGCGTGGAAGCTGGTGCAGGTGCCCACGGGCGTGAGCGCCGCGCAAGCCGCTGCTGCGATGTTGCAAGGGATGACCGCGCATTATTTGGTCACGTCTGTGCATCCGCTTAAAGCGGGCGAAACCGCACTGATTCACGCGGCAGCGGGCGGTGTCGGATTATTGCTGATTCAAATGGCAAAAAACATTGGCGCGCGCGCGATTGGTACGGTTTCGACCGAAGCGAAGGCTGCGCTCGCCCGCGAGGCCGGAGCCGACGAAGTGATTCTGTACGCCGAACAAGACTTTGAAACCGAAACGCGCCGTCTGACCGAAGGCAAAGGCGTGCAGGTCGTTTATGATTCCGTAGGCAAGGACACATTTTTGAAAAGCCTGAATTGTCTGGCTCCGCGCGGAATGATGGCACTGTTTGGACAATCGTCGGGTTCGGTTCCCGCCTTTGATCCGGCGTTGCTCGCGCAAAAAGGATCACTTTTCTTGACGCGACCGAGTTTGGCGCAATACGCCGCAACGCGCGAAGAATTGCTACGGCGCGCAGGCGATGTGTTCAATTGGATTGGTGCAGGAAAATTGAATCTGCGTATTGAGAAAACCTTCCCGCTTGCCGAGGCTGCCGAAGCGCATCGGCAATTGGAAGGCCGACGAACAACAGGCAAAGTGGTTTTGCTACCTTAAATAAACAACCAGACCCTCATCGCAATGGCTCGCACCTTCGTCATCAAATCCGATCAGCCGCGCCCGGCTTCACTCATCAACTACAGCAAAGAGTTGAATGCCGAACAGCGCGCGGTGGTGAATGCGGGCGGCGGGCCATTGCTTGTGATTGCCGGCGCGGGGTCGGGTAAGACGCGGACGCTCACTTATCGCGTGGCGCGACTGATTGAGCTTGGCGTTGCACCAGGCCGCATTCTGTTGCTGACATTCACGAATCGGGCGGCGCGCGAAATGCTCAGCCGCGTCGAATCTCTCCTCAAAACCGACACGCGCAAAACCTGGGGCGGCACGTTTCATTCTATCGGCAATCGTATTTTGCGCCGCCACGCGGTCAGCATTGGTTACGAAAGCAATTACACGATTCTGGATTCCGAAGACGCGAAGGAACTGATTGAATCCTGCATTGAAGAAGCCGCGATTGACACGAAGGCGAAACGCTTTCCGAAAGGCGAAGTGCTGCGCGAAATGTTCAGCTTTGCGACGAACACGGACACGATGCTCGAACAAGTCATCGCTAAACAGTATCCGCATTTCGAGCCGCTGACCGCGCAAATCAAGCGCGTGGATTTTCTGTACCAAGACCGCAAGCTGGCGCGCAATGCGATGGATTATGACGATCTGTTAGTGAACTGGAAAAAGCTGCTCGAAACCAAGCCGGACATTGCCGCAATTTATCAGGATCAGTTTCAGCACATTCTCGTGGACGAGTATCAGGACACGAACACGCTGCAATCCGACATTATTGATTTGCTCGCCGCCAAGCATCGCAACGTAATGATCGTCGGTGACGACGCACAGGCGATTTTTGGCTGGCGCGGGGCAAATATCGAAAACATTTTGAGCTTTCAGCAACGGTACAAAGACGCGCAGGTTTTCAAACTCGAAAGCAATTATCGTTCGACGCCTGAAATCCTGATGTTGGCAAATGCAGCGATTCACCATAACCGCAAACAGTTTCCAAAAAATCTGCAAGCCGTGCGTCCGAGCCAGAATTTTGAGCCTGCGCTGGTGCCGTGTCGTGACGGCGATCAACAGGCCGCGTTCGTCGCCGCGCGTATTTTGGAACTGCGCGATGAAGGCGTGCCGCTCGATGAAATCGGCGTGCTGTATCGTTCGCATTTTCACGCGCTGGAATTGCAACTGGAACTCACGCGGCGCGGCATCCCGTACGAAATTCGCTCCGGCGTGCGCTTCTTCGAGCAGGCGCACATCAAGGATGTGACTTCGTATTTACGCTTGATCGTGAACCCCCGTGATGAGATTGCGTGGAAACGTGTGCTGAAGCTGATTCCAAAAGTCGGCAACGCGACAGCCGCACGAATTTGGGAGCGTTTGGCCGAATCGAACGATGCGCTGGCCTTAGTCAAACCCGATGTCTTTGGCAGCGATGCGATTGCCCCAACCTTGCCCAAAGGCGCGCAAACCGGTTGGCAGGAATTTGTCGAACTCATCAAAGCCCTGACTGAAGAAGGCACGCTGAACAACCCGACAAAGCAAATCGAAGTGATACTCGAACGCGGCTACAACGAATATTTGCAAGCCGCCTTCGACAATGCCGAGGCGCGCGAAGAGGATTTGAAGCAGCTCGCGTTGTTCGCCGGACGCTACGACACGACCGAACAATTTCTGAATGAACTTGCCTTGATCCAAACTGAATCCGGTGCGTTGATGGGCGAAGATGTCGTGATGGGCGGCGACGAAGATGAACGATTGGCGCTGTCTTCGGTGCATCAGGCGAAGGGCTTGGAATGGCGCATTGTGTTCTTGATCTGGCTCAGTGATGGGCGCTTTCCTTCTGCCCGCAGTTTGCGCGAGCCGGAGGGCGAAGAGGAAGAACGCCGCCTGTTTTATGTTGCGCTGACGCGGGCGCGCGATGAGTTGTATGTGACCTATCCAATTGTCGAAAACGATCGCGGGCGGCAAACCGTGATTCAACGGCCTTCGCGCTTTGTGCTGGAAGTACCACGTAGCTTGTTTGAGATTTGGAATGTAGATGAAGAAGCCGTAACGTTTGACAGTTTTGAGGTGGACGAAACGAAGCTCATTAACTAAGTTGCGACGAGGTTAGCTATGCCACAAACAAAATACGATGTCGTGGTCGTTGGTTCCGGCGCAGGCGGCGCAACGGCGGCGTACGTGCTGGTGAACAAGGGGCTGAATGTGATTCTGCTCGAAGCGGGGCGAATGCTTGATCAGACGAAGGATTTTCGTACGCACACGTGGCCGTACGAACTCAAGTATCACGGCAAGGGCAAGCCGGGCGCATATGACGGGTTGTGGAAGATTAACGAGTATACCGATCACCTCTACACCAATCCGCGCACGGATAAATACGCTTCGAGTCCCGAATTTCATTGGACGCGATTGCGTGCGGTGGGCGGGCGGACAAACACGTGGGGGCGGTCGTGCTTTCGGCATGGGCCAATGGATTTTAAGACGAAATCTATGCAGGGCTTTGGCGAGGATTGGCCGATTTCGTATGAGGAATTAGCGCCGTATTACGATAAGGCGGAGACGTTGGTTGGCATTTCGGGCGCGGTGGAAAATTACTTCAATATGCCGGATGGCAAATACGCTGCGCCTGCGCACAGGCCGCGCTGTACCGAACTGCACATCAAAAAACAAGCCGCAAAAATCGGTGTGCCGATGGTGTATGAACGCACGGCAGTTTTGAGCGCGGCGTATGATGGCCGTCCGGGTTGTCATTACTGCGGCGCGTGCGGCAATGGCTGCGATACGCGGTCGCGGTTTTCAAGTTTGGACGTCATCATCCCGAAGCTGCAAACGAAAAAGAATTTTACGCTGCGTACGCACGCCGTCGCGCATCAGGTTTTGGTAGACAACAACGGGCGCGCGCGTGGCGTTTCATTCTTTGATGCGAACACGAAGCGACATTATGAAATCGCGGCGAAGGCGGTGGTGCTGGCGGCAAGCACAGTGGAATCGGGGCGTATTATGCTCAATTCCAAATCGCGCTTTCACCCCGCAGGCATTGGCAATTCCAGCGGCGTGCTGGGACATTATCTAATGGACAGTACGAAGTCAGGCGGCGTGGGCGCTTTGCTTCCAGTTTGGCAAAATCGAGAGGCCATCAGCGACGATGGTGCGGGCGGGCCGCACATGACAATTCCGCGTTTCAATTACAACCGCAAGAATGGTTTTTACGGCGGCTATTTTATTTTGACGACATCTGGCTTTGGGCGCGGGCCGAGTCGTACGGCGGCGCTCGCTGGCTTTGGCGCGGGGATGAAGCAGCAGGTGCGACGCGAATACGGCAGTTTGATGACGTTGCGCGGTTACGGCGAACGCTTGCCCGATTATGACAATTACTTTGAGCTTGATCCGAATAACGTGGACGCCTATGGCATTCCGCAAGTCCGCTTTCACGCGGGCGAAAAGGACAATGACCGCCGGATGATGGAGGATATGTACGGCTGGATGGAGCAGATTTTGCGCGCCTGCGGAGCCGAAATTTTACCGTATCGCAAATATCTCGAAGCAATGGGCGACGCTACGCATGAATGCGGTTCAGCGCGGATGGGCATTGATCCGAAAACGTCGGTGCTGAATTCTTTCAATCAATCGCACGATGTCAAAAATCTGTTTGTGACCGATGGCAGTTGCTTTGTTTCACTGCCCGGAACGCACGGCATTACGACGTGGATTATGGCTCTGTCGTGGCGTGCGTCGGAGTATTTAGTAGAACAAATGAAAAGAGGAGAAATATGATCGCACCTAAACTTGCTTCTTCTGTGTTAGCTTCGGACGAAGCCTATCGCGTCACAGGCATCGAAGCTGTGATGACGCCCGCCTTATTGATTTATCCTGAAATCGTAGACACCAACATCAAAGCGACGTTGCAACTCTTCAACGGTGATGCCAACCGCTGGCGACCGCACGTCAAAACTTCCAAGCTCGTATTTGCGATGAAAAAACTGGTGGCCCAGGGCGTGGTGAATTTTAAATGCGCGACGACGCTGGAATTGCAAACTGCGGCGGAAGCGGGCGCGACGGATATTTTGCTTGCGTATCCGGTCGTCGGTGCGAATGCGCGGCGCGTACGTGAACTTGCGGAAGCAATGCCGGACAAACGAATTTCCTCACTGGTCGAAACGGCAGAACAAGTGCAGGCGTGGACGGGCAGCAAGGTCGGATTATTTATTGATGTGAATGCGGGGATGGATCGCACGGGCATTGAGCAGGAGCGCATTGATGAAATCGTGCGTGTGGCGCAGGCGATTGTCGCCGCGGGACTGGAATTTCGTGGCCTGCACAGCTACGACGGGCACGCGGGGAATTTGGAGACGGCGCAGGTGCATCAAAACTACGATCATTTGCTGAAAGTGGTTGAGGCGCTGAAAAACGTGGGCATCACGGTTGAAGAAGTGCTGACTTCGGGCACGCCTGCGATGCCGCACGCATTGGCGTATGCGGCGTTCACGAACGCGCCGTTTGTGCATCGCATCTCGCCCGGCACGATTGTGTACAGCGATTGTACGAGCCTGCGGCAACTGCCTGATGAATACGGCTATCGGCCTGCGGCAGTAGTCGTGTCGGCGGTGGTGAGCCATCCGACGGCGCATCGCATTACGTGCGATGCTGGACATAAAACGGTGTCAGCCGATTCTGGCGTGCCGACCTGTGCCGTGTTGGGGCATCCTGAATTGCAACCGCACAAACCGAGCGAAGAACATTTGCCGATTGATGTGCCGGAAGGAACACCGCTTCCTGCGATTGGCGAGTATTTGTATTTGGTGCCGCGTCACGTGTGCCCAACAGTGAACAACTTCGATCATGCATTGATTGTTGAGAACGGGCGAATCACGGCCATCGAACCGGTGACGGCGCGCGGACGCGAAATCCCGATTAAGTTATAAGGAATCATTTATGGCTACAGTAACAACGCATTTAACGTGGGATGGAGAGTTGCAATTTACAGGCAAGACCGCAAAAGGCTTTACGACTGTGATGGACGGCAACACTAAAGGGGCGGCCAGTCCGATGGAGCTTTTGCTGGAAGCGACGGGCGGTTGCTCTGCGATTGATGTCGTGCTGATTTTGCAAAAGATGCGGCTCAATCTGGCGCGGCTCGAAGTCTCGCTGGACGGCGCGCGCAATGAAACGGAGCCGAAGTATTACACGAACATCACGATGAACTTTGATTTGTGGGGCGATGAGCTAAGTGATGACAAGGTGGCACGCGCGATCAATCTTTCGATTGGCAAATATTGCAGCGTATTTCATTCGCTGCGCAAGGATTTGCAGTTCGCTGCCGCCTATCGCATTCACACTGCCGGAGCCGAAGCCGCAGGCGAATACAAAAACGTCGCCTTCACCGCACCAGAGTAGCTGTGTCAATCCAGATGGTGACGGGGCCGCTGTTGTGAATCTCAACCAACATATCGGCCCCGAACTCGCCCGTTTCGACTTTTAATCCAAAGGCGCGTAATTTCTCCACGAAGCGATCACACATGGGCGCGGCCAATTCCGGGCGCGCCGCGTCCGTAAAGCTGGGGCGGCGGCCTTTGCGACAATCAGCAAACAGCGTGAATTGCGATACGACCAGCATTTCGGCTTGTACGTCTAGTGCCGACAAATTGAACTTACCCTCGGCATCAGCAAAGATGCGCAGGTTGACGATTTTGTTGACGAGTAAATCCAAATCAGCTTCGGTATCGTCGTGGCCGACGCCGAGTAAAATCACCAGCCCGGCGTTAATCGCGCCCGTGACGCGCCCGGCAATCGTAACGTTCCCTTTGGTCACTCGTTGTAAAATTGCACGCATAAAGATTGCTTTCTGTTTTTCCCTTGCCTAATCCCGTCACCTGACAAAAATCGTTTCTTGACATTGATTTGCCGGTTTGTCAGTATGCGCCGTGATTTGACACTCGCCAGCGGTGGCCTCGCTTTTGGCAGTCTTTGGAGGAAACCTACCGTGCGCGAAATTACCTACCGATCATTAGCCAAAATCCTGTTTACTGCTTTCACGTTGTTATCTACCTCAATTAGTTGGGCGCAATCAACTCCTTTGCCCGAAAATCTGCCCGTGGCCGAAGCTGCTAAAGTACCTGCTACGCCAGGTGTTGCTATGCCGCGTGTGGCGACGGGCAATGATTTGTATTGCGCGGGTTACATTCGCAAAACTGCACCGCTGGCCGACATCAAAATTATCGGCGGCGAAGAGGAAAACCGCGCGGCCTATTTTGGTCAGGGCGATGTGCTTCACCTCAACGCTGGGCGTAGCAAAAATCTGCGCGAAGGAATGCTGCTCAGCATTACGCGTCCGATGGGCAAATATCGTTCGCCCTACAAACGCATGGGCGGCCAAGACCTGGGGGTTTATGTGCGCGAACTCGGTGTGATGCGCGTGATTGCCGTGCAGGAGAAAACCGCGACGGCACGCATTGTCGTTTCGTGCGATGAAATTCAACTGGGCGATCTGCTGATTCCGTTTGCTGAGCGCACTTCGCCTGCTACGGATGTCAGCCAGCCGCTGCCACGCTATCAGCCTGCGAATGGCAATCTGGCGGGGCGTATTGTGCTGCAACGCGAACAACACGAAGCTATAGGCCCGCGTGAGGTTGTCTATCTTGATCTCGGTGCCGAAGAGGGCGTCAAAGTGGGCGATACGTTCACGATTTACCGCAAGAAACCGGACGATGCCAATGTCTTCCACTTCAATGATGACGATGTCACGTTGCGGGGAAGCAGTGATTACCAGAGCGATAAATTCAAGGGCGGCAAGTTTTCCAACAACCATCCCTACGAAGCACGGCAGCAGGTGAAAAATACGCGCCAGACGATTCCACAAAAAATCGTGGGCGAGTTGGTCGTGATTGCGGTCGAAGGAAAATCCGCCACTGCGATTGTGACCCGCACAACGCAAGAAGTGCATACAGGCGATTGGATCCGATCAAGATAAAAAGTTGTCAAAACCAGCCATAAAAAAGAAGGCACGTAGCATCAAGCTACGCGCCTTCAATGTTGTAGAGCCGGGTTTCAATTTGCCGGAGTTGCCTTGGCAGATTGAGAATCCGCCCTACGACAAAACCGTTAGCCATCAGAAATTGATTCGCGCGACAATCTGAATCAACCGCCCGGATCATTCGTATTCGAGGAATCAGAATACGCCGAAGTCACCTGCATAAACGCTGTATTAGAAAGCGTCGTCGTCGCGGTGATATTCATATAGGCTGCCGTGAAATTCATTCGTGCCCTGGCGTGTGACGAACTGCCCCTGCACGCCGCCGAGCGCACCTCCTGCTTTCGTGGGATGCCTGCTGGTTACTTGCCGGTGAAGTTTGGCTGCCGCTTTTCCATAAATGCGCGCACGCCTTCTTTGTGATCTTCGGTCAGGCCGCAGCGCAAATGCGTTTCGGCCTCGCGGTCGAGCATCGTGCGAAAATCGGTGGTTTGCGCCAGGTTGACGTTGGCTTTCATATACCGATAACTCGTCAACGGGCCGTGCGCGATGCGCGTGGCGATTTCGTTGACCTGCGCCATCAATTCATCATGCGTGACGATGCGATTAATGAGGCCAAGGCGATGTGCTTCGGCTGCGTCAATGATGTCCGCGAGGAAGAACAATTCTTTCGCCTTTGCCGCGCCGACATAACGCGCCAGCGTCCACGTCGTCCCGAAATCGCCACCGAAACCGACTTTCGCATAAGCCGTTCCGAATTTCGCCTGTGCCGACGCGATGCGCAAATCGCACGACAAACAAATGCCCAGCCCCGCGCCCATCGCAAAGCCGTTCACTGCCGCAATCGTGACTTTCGGCAGGTTGTAGAGCAGCCACGACAATTCCTGCGCCTGTCGCAATCCGTCCACTTGTTGTTCCAGCGTCAGCGGCTCGGCAGCTTCCTTGGCCATATTGGACACATCCCCACCTGCACAAAACGCGCGCCCCGTGCCAGTGAGGACAATCGCGCCAATGTTCGGATCGCTGCCCCATTGTTTGAGTAAGCTGGTCGCCTCTGCCATCAGGTCGCGGCTCAGCGCATTGAGCTTATCCGGGCGATTCAGCGTGAGCGTGGCAACTTTGTTTTCGACGTGCGAGAGAATAGGTTGTTCTGACATTCGTACTCCTCAAAAATGTAGAGCAACCGTTCCATTTGCTCAGCTTTCTACGGCGAATCTAATGATCCACTGTCAAGACAGCCGCAAATGGGGCGGTTGCCGTACTATACCGGATTTCACTTAAGTGTAGGGCGCAGGTAGTACCGGCTTCAGCCGGAAGCTGCACGGGCCATCCCTTCCGGCTGAAGCCGGTACTACCTGCGCCCTACCGACTTAAGTGAAATCCGATCTAATTTGGCTTAACGGGGATTGAAATTGGAATGTAACGCCCCGCCTTCGAGTGGAATAATATTGCCCGTCATCAAATCCGGGCCGGTGATAACGTTGACGATCGCCCCCGCGACATCTTCGGGTGTACAGACGCGGTGCAACAGGACGTGATCTTCTGTGCGCTTCTTGGCCTCGGCATACATTTCTGCGCCCAAACCGTCTTGCAACCAGCGCGTCGTAATGAAACCCGGCGCGACCGCATTTACGCGCACCGTTGGCGCAAAGACGCGCGCCAGCGTCACGGTCAGATTGTTCAGCGCCGCTTTCGAGGCGCAGTACGGAATCGAGCTACCTGTGCCCGCGAGTCCCGCAACGCTCGACACATTCACGATTTCACCGTTGCCTGAGGCAGTCAAGGCCGACCGTGCCGCGCGTGAGCATTGAAAAGTGCCGATGACGTTCGTGGAAAAAATGCGATTCCAATCTTCCAGTCCGACGCCTTCCATATTGTCGTGCTTGATGAATGACGTCACACCTGCATTGTTGACGAGAATGTCCAAACGCCCGAATTCACGCACTGCTGTATCTATCATTCGACGACAGGCGGCATCGTCTGTTACGTCCGCCTGTACTGCTAACCCACGAACGCCGAGCGCGGCAATGTCGGCGGCGGTTTGTTCCGCCTCGTTTTTTGAACGACTGTAATTGATGAGTATCGCGCAGCCACGCCGCGCGAGTTCAAGGGCTGTTGCGCGCCCGACACCCGTTCCTCCGCCTGTAATAACCGCCGCTTTGCCTGCTACTTCCATAATTTGTTCTCCCGTTGGGTACGCACGCATCCGGCGTGCTTCTGTCTATGATCTCTTGCACGCAAGATGCGTGCGTACCCATTTGTATTTATGATTGACTACGGTAACATACCGACCGGTTGGTAAGTCTAGGCATAGCGCTATACCGTGTCAATTCAACAAACAGCACGAGAAAAAAAGCAGGAGTCTTTTCCAGTGTCATCAAACTCTGATTCTGCTGCGCCCGCAGGCCCGCTGCTCGGCGTGAAAATTCTGGATTTTTGCAGCTTCATCAACGGCGCGTATAGCGCAGCGATCATGGGTGATCTCGGGGCCGAGGTCATCAAAGTTGAACCGCTCACAGGCGATCTGTCGCGCGCCTGGGGGCCATTCCTGAACGGCGAAAGCCGCTTCTATCAAGCTTGGAATCGCAACAAGCGTTGTCTGGCCATTGACCTGACGACGGACGCTGGGCGCGACGTTGTGTATGAATTAGTGCGGCAGGCGGATGTGGTCATTGAAAATTTTCGCGTTGGCGTGACGGAAAAACTCGGCATTGATTATGCCACGCTGCACGCTATTAACCCGCGTTTGATTTATTGTTCCTCTACCGCATTCGGCACCAAAGGCCCACAGCGCCGCCGACCCGGCTATGACCCAGTGCTGCAAGCCCTGAGCGGCATCATCCGCGATAATGCGCGTTTCAGCGGTACTCCCGCGCTGCTGCCGGTTGCCGTGTCGGATTATCAGGCTTCGATGCTGGTCGTGACAGGCGTGCTGTCGGCGCTTTATCACCGTGAACGAACCGGCGAGGGGCAACGGCTGGAAACGTCGCTGCTGCAAGCGGTACTGTCTATCCACGCGCATTATTTTGTCGAAACATTGGATTGCGAAGAAGAAGGCGCGGTCGGCATTTATCCGTATCGTTTGTTTGAGACAGCAGATGATCGCATTTTTATTGCTGCCGGGACGGACAAATTTTGGCGGATGCTGTGCGAAGTATTAGGTGTGCCGGAACTTGGCACGGATCCCCACTACGATCAAAACGGCAAACGCACGGTGCGCGCGGCAGAATTAACGGCGCTGCTGCAACCCATTTTTAAGCAAAAGACAACAGCAGAATGGGAACAATTGCTGGTCGAAAAAGGCGTACCGTGCGGCGCGGTCAATGACTACTTTGAATTTCTGAACGATCCGCAGGTTACGGCAATGGAGATGAATCCAGTCTTGCAACATCCGGTCATTGGCGGAATGCGCGTACCTGGCATCCCGGTTCACTTTGAGCAAACACCCGGTGCGATTCAACGCCCGGCCCCGCTGCTTGGACAACACACTGAGGAGATCCTGCGTGAGTTTGGCTTTGACGAAGTAAAAATTGCCGAGCTGCGGGCAGAGAAAATTATTGGATGAGGAACCCTTTATGATGACTCCAGATCAACCTATCAACGTACAGGATTTATTTTCCCTCCAAGGCAAAGTCGCTGTTGTTACGGGCGGCTCGCGCGGCATCGGTTTGATGATTGCGCGCGGGTTTCTGGAAGCAGGCGCGAAAGCCTATATTTCCTCGCGCAAGAAAGAGGTCTGCGACGAAACCGCGCAGCAGCTTTCCGAAGTGGGCGAATGTATTTCCATTCCGGCTGATTTATCTAGCGTCGCAGGCTGTCAACATCTGGCTGACGAAATTAAAGCGCGCGAATCCGCCTTGCACATCCTTGTGAACAACGCCGGAGCCGCGTGGGGCATGCCGCTCGAAGAATTTTCCGAAGCTGGTTGGGACAAGGTGATGGACACGAACGTCAAAGGCATCTTCTTTTTGACGCAACAATTATTGCCACTGCTCGAAAAAGCCGCGAGTCCGAATGATCCTGCGCGCATCATCAATACGGGTTCGATTGATGGCCTGAAAGTGCCGAGCGTAGACAACTATTCCTATTCGCCCAGCAAAGCCGCCGTGCATCACCTGACGCACGTGCTGGCCGTAAAGCTTGGTCGTCGCAACATCACCGTCAATGCCATCGCGCCCGGCCCCTTTGAAAGCAAGATGACGGAATGGATGCTCGACAATTTCCGCGACAGCATCGAAGCGCGTTGCCCACTCGGTCGCATTGGCAACCCGTCGGATATGGCAGGCGTAGCGATTTATCTGGCCTCGCGTGCCGGTGCGTATGTCAACGGCGTCGTCATTCCTGTGGATGGCGGAATTTGCATTAGCTGATAAGCTGCGCGCGCTTACTGCACAAGTAACGAATATGGATACACAACCTCTCTTTTCTCTGCGCGGATTGGATAGCCGTGAATATCAGTTGCCTGCGCCGGGATCGTTGCTGCTGTTTTTTGAGACGGATTGCCCGACCTGTCGCTTGACGGTTCCGTATTTGAATCGTTTGGCAGAGAAGGTAGGCACCGCCAACATCATTGGCATTTCGCAGGACGGCGAAACCGCAACGCGCGAATTTGTCGCACAAATGCAAGTCGGTTTTCCTGTGGTGCTGGATGCTGACTTACGCGTGTCTGCGCATTACAACCCGCTGGCCGTGCCGACCTTGTTTCTGCTGGATCAGGACGGCCAGGTCGCACGCACGCAAATCGCTTTTGATAAAAATGACCTAAACGAAATTGCCGCCCTGATGTCTAAGGCCGCCAGCATTGAGCCGTTTGTGTTGGCCGAGGCGTTCGATGGCAATCCGGCAATCAAGCCCGGCTGCACCTCGCGGCATCTGGAACCTAAGACCGAAGGTGCTGCTGCCACAGCAGTTAATTTGTATTCCACGCACGGCAATCGTGCCTCCCACATTGAACTCAGCGATGACGTAGACCCGCATGAATATTGCCTGGGAGCGGGTTTTGATCCATTGCCCGTGATTCCGCCAACGGTCGAGCGGGTAGCGCGAATGCTTAGCGCAACGCCGCTTTCGCCTGACGAAGTGATTGCCCTCGTGCCACCGAATTACGGACAAGCCACCGTCGAAAAGATTGCTGCGAGTGCGGTGATGGCAGGCTGCAAACCGGAGATGATGCGCGTGTTGTTGCCGCTGGTGCGCGCGACGTGTGATGAGCGATTCAACATTCACGGCGTACAAGCCACTACGCATTTTGCTGCGCCGCTGGTGATCGTCAATGGCCCGCTTCGGCGCGAGCTTGGCTTTGCCTGTGGCAGCAACGTGTTCAGTAATGTCGCTCGTGCGAACAGCACGCTCGGACGTGCGTGGCAATTGATTCTGACGAACATCGGCGGCGCACGGCCCGGCGAAATGGATATGTCTGCGCTCGGCAACGCGGGCAAGTTTTCGCAGTGCATAGCTGAGAATGAAGAGGAAAGTCCGTGGGAACCGTTGCACGTTGAATATGGCTTCAGTCCGTCGCAAAGTACGCTGACACTTTTTGCCTGCGAACCGCCGCGCGGCGTCAGCGAACATAATGCGCGCACCGGCAAAACCGTGCTGAAAGCCGTCAGCCGCGCGCTGGCTACGATCTGGACATATCGAATGTGCGCCGGTTTTGAAGCCTTTGTCGTGCTTTGCCCCGAACACGTACGGACGCTGCACCGTGATGGCTTCAGCAAGCAAAATGTGCGGGAGTTTCTGTTTGCGAACACGGGCATCCCGTTGCGTGCTTACGACGATGACGACGGCGAGGGCGTGCAATACAC
>JAXLQQ010000067.1:0-32281 GCA_046331525.1 Blastocatellia bacterium | reverse complement strand
CAGGGCTTAAATGCGCGCTTGACGAATGTTTCCGGAGAAGTGGTAACGAAGATTTTGGGGTAGGAACGAAAGCTACGAAACGGACGGAATTAACGAAAGCTACGAAAAATGCTTGTCGTTATTGTGTGAAGGTAATCTATGCATATCTTTGGTTTTCAACTCAAACACAAACCTTTCGTCTGTTTCGTTATTTCCGTCTGTTTCGTTATCTCGTTTTTGGTCTTGTCCGCGCCCGACCTGGCGCAGCCCGCGCCCGCGCAACTCGCGCAAGAACTCCTCGACGCCAAAACCGTGCAGGAACGCGAAACCGTTCTCCGCGCCCGTGCTGCGCAACTGACCAAAGAAGTGCAAGCCATTCTGATTCGCAACGGCGACCGCTTGCTGTATCCCAAGCCCACCGACCGCACCGAAGAAATCTTTCATCTCGCGCTCAACGTTGCGCAAATTATTCAGCACAAAGAAGGCATCGCTGTGGCTGAATCACGGCTCGGCACGACGGAATATTTATTGGCGCATTACGAAGCCGCAGAACAGCACTACAAAAAGGCATTACAGCTTTACGAACAACTCGGCGACCAGCGCGAACTGGCTGCCGCGCTGCAAAACGTGGGCTTGTCCTTAACCTACAACGGCAATGCCGCGCAGGCGCAGCCCTATTTCACGCGCGCTTACGAACTCTACGACAAGCTCGACCTGAAGCGCGAAGCGGCGGAAGTGCAAGGTTTCATTGCCAGCAGCCAACTCGCCAGCGGCAACAACGAAGCCGCGCAACAGGCGTTGACGAGAAGTCAGGCCGAAGGCGCAGGCGTGAAAACCTTGCTCGATAACGGCGAAGCATTGTATGCGCAGCAGGAATACGAAGAGGCATTGAGCGTTTTCAAAAAGGCGCTCGCCGCCGCGCAGCAACCGCCGAATCGCAACGCCATTCTTGCCGCGACGCGCAACATCTCGAATTGCCTCTACGCGCTCGGCCAATACGAACAGGCGCTGGAATCGTATCAGCGCACGCTGCAACTTCAGCAACAGGCGGGCGACGCGGCGGGCATTGCCGACACGTGGTTGCGCTTTGGTAATTGCCAATACGCGCTCGGCGATTTGGACGAAGCGATTGATAACTACCGGCAGAGTTTGGCGCTGGCCAAAGACGTGAAGAACGCGCTCGTAATGGCCGAATCCTTGAGCAGCATTGGCCTTGCCTATTTTGTGCGGGGCGAAAATCAACTGGCACTGGATCACTATTATCAAAGCCTGAATCACTACGCGACCGCGGGCGACAAGAACGGCATTACGCAGGCGTTGCAGAGCGTCGGCAATGCGAATTTCCGGCTGCAAAATTACCGGCTTGCGTTTGAGGCGTTCCAGAATGCGCGCTATCTGTTGACCGAAGCGGGCAAGACCGATGACGCCCACGAAATCCTGCTCGCTATCGGCCTCGTGCATTTTGCGCAGCACAGCTATCCGTTTGCGCTGGAGGCGTATCAAAAGGCGCAGCAGTATTTCGAGGCGAACAATAACAAGAATTTGCTGGCGCTCGCGCTGCATCGCATCGGATTGGTGAAGTATGCCGAGAACAATTTTGCTGAGGCGCTCAGCTACGCCGAACGCGCGGCAGCATTAGCGACACAAGCCGAAAATTACGACACACTCTGGCGCGCACAGTTTGAAGTGGGCCGCGCGCAACTGCGGCTCAGCCAGCCGGACAAAGCCAAACAAGCGTGGGTGCAGTCAGTGGCCACAATTGAAAAAATGCGTGCGAATTTGCGCGGCAACGATACCGATTCCGCCGTCGAACGCACCGCGCCCTACACCGGCTTAGTCGAATTGCTGGTCGAACAAAATAACTCTGTCGAAGCCTTCAATTACGCCGAACGTGCCCGCGCGCAAGTGCTCTGGGGCATTTTGCAGGGCAGCCGCAATCGCCTCACGAAAACGCTCACGACAACTGAAGCGGAAAGCGAACAGAAGCTGCGGCGCGAGGCGTTAACGCTCTCGGCACGACTCGCCCGCGCCGAACGCAAGGGCAATGACGAGGCGATTGTGAAACGGCTGAAAGACCAGTTGCAAAAAGCGCGCACGGATTTGGCCACGCTCACCGCTCGCCTCTACACGCGGCATCCGCAACTCAAGGTCTATCGCGGCGAAGCGTTGCCGATTAAGGCCGAAGAAGCGTATCCGCTCCTGAACGACACGCGCCGCGCGCTGCTGGAATTCGTCGTGACGGATAGTCAGGTGCTGCTTTTTGTGCTGACGCGCGGGCCAAAACAGACGCTAATTGATTTGAATACCTACAAACTGGACGTCAACGCGGCAACGTTGCAGGAACGAGTTTTGCAATTTCGACAGCAGCTCGCGAATAACGAAGACGGTTACGCCACGCTGGCGCGCGAATTGTTCGATGGTTTGGTGAAACCCGCCGCGTCACAACTGGCAGACAAAACTGCCCTGACGATTGTGCCGGATGGGATTTTGTGGGCGTTGCCGTTTGCCGCGCTGCAATCGGCAGAAAATCATTTCTGGATTGAAGATGCCGCGCTCAGCTACGCCGGATCGGTCAGTGCATTGCGGGAACAGGCGCGCCTGCTGCGCTTTCAACCTGCCACACCCGTCCCGTCGTTATTGGCTTTTGTGCCTGCTGCGCCTGACGCGATGCTGCTCACAAAACTCAAACTCGCGCCGGTTGCTGATGCTGAACCGACGGCGCAGCGGTTACAGCAAATCTACGGCCCGGCACGCAGCAAGTTGCTGCTAGGCAACAGCGCGCGCGAAGACGCTCTGCAACTATCGGCCAGCACATTGCATTTCGCTGCGCCTGCGCTCATCAACAATTATCGCCCGCTTTATTCCTTTGTGGCGCTGTCGCCTGCGGAAGCAGCAAAACCAAAGTCCGGTTTGTTGTCGCTGTGGAAGCTGACGAATTTAAATTTACGCGCGGAATTGCTGGCGTTGCCGGAAACCACTGTACTGCCGATTGAACGACGCGCCGGCAACGGCTTCACGGGCGTCGCGTGGGCGTCGTATGTGGCAGGCAGCGCGGCGACGATGCTAAGTCATTGGGTCGGCGAAAATGCGGAACTGCTGACGAACTTTCACCAGCAGGTAAAAGCCCGAACCCCGCCCGCGCAAGCATTACAACAGGCGACCGTCAAACTGCTCGCAACCAATGAATACAGGCATCCGGCGCATTGGGCGAGTGTGTTGGTGTTCAGTGGAAAATAAACAACGAAACAGACGAAAATAGCCAAAGGGACGAAACGATTGCGTGCTGACAAACGTTTCGTCTGTTCCGTTATTTTTGTTTGTTTCGTAATCTCAAAACCTTTCGTGAGAACCAAAATGAAAAAAATCTTTTTACCGCTTCTTCTCCTTACCTTTTTCTCGTCCGCCTTCGCGCAGGACAAACCGCCGATTCGCCTCGGCATCATTGGCACCGACACGTCGCACGTCCCCGCCTTCACGCAAATGCTCAACGATCCTTCGCGCCCCGATCACGTACCGGGCGCACGCATCGTCGCGGCTTTCAAGGGCGGCAGCCCCGATGTCGAATCCAGCCGCACGCGCGTAGACAAATTCGCCGCTGAGATCAAAGAAAAATGGAATGTCGAACTCGTCAACTCCATCGAAGAGCTTTGCCAGAAAGTAGACGCCGTGCTGATCGAAAGCGTAGACGGACGCCCGCATCTGGAACAAATCAAACCCGTGCTGAAAGCTAAAAAACCTGTGTTTTTAGATAAGCCATTTGCAGGCAGCCTGCGCGATGCCAAAGAAATCGTGCGCTTAGCCAAAGCCGCAGGCGTGCCGTTTTTCAGTTCGTCCAGTTTGCGCTTTGTGCCGGACATTCAGGAGATGAAACGCAATCCAGCGCTCGGCGATTTGATTGGCGCGATTGCGTTTAGTCCTTCGCCGACGGAGGAGCATCATCCCGATTTGTTCTGGTACGGGATTCACGGCGTCGAAACGCTTTATACGCTGATGGGGCCGGGCTGCGAGAGCGTAACGCGCACGAATACGAACGGTGCTGATGTCGTGACCGGGCGCTGGAAAGACGGACGCATCGGCACGTTTCGCGGCATTCGTGACGGCAAACAAAGCTACGGTGCAGTCGCCTTTGGCAGCAAATCTGTTCTTATCAAAGAACCGAAAACCAGCTACCGCGAACTGGTCGTGGAAATCGTGAAGTTTTTCCAAACCGGCAAACCACCGATCACGCCCGAAGAGACGTTGGAAATCATGGCATTTATGGAAGCGGCAGACGTGAGCAAAAAGAAAAACGGCGCGCCGGTACTACTAAGCGAAGTGTTGGGGAGTAGGTAGCACATTGGCCTCGTTAGCGTAAAATTACCCAGCCGTGCTAAGATTCCCATTTGATTGAACGAGAATCTTTTCAGGTCAAATAAATCTATGGGCATTTCCATTCGTCAAGCTGTGCGCGTCGGTGCGTATATTTTCAAGCAAAAACTTCAAGGCAATCAACGTTATCCGCTGGTGCTGATGCTAGAACCGTTGTTTCGCTGCAATCTGGCCTGCGTCGGCTGCGGCAAGATTCAGTATCCGGGCGAAATTCTGAAAAAGAATCTCGCGCCCGAAACCGCCTTCAAAGCGGTCGAAGAATGCGGCGCGCCAATGGTCACGATTCCCGGCGGGGAGCCGTTATTGCATCCCGAAATTGATGTCTTAGTCAAAGGGTTGATTGCTCGCAAAAAATTTGTTTATCTCTGCACCAACGCCATTTTGCTGGAAAAGAACCTGCACAAATTCACGCCCTCGCCGTATCTGACTTTCACGGTGCATTTGGACGGAATGCGCGAGGCGCACGACAAGGCGGTAGACCGCGACGGCATCTTTGACAAAGCCGTCAGCGCTATCAAAGCCGCCAAAGCCGCTGGCTTCCGCGTCAACACCAATACGACCGTTTTTGACGGCGAAGACCCAGCGATGGATCACGAACTGTTCGATCTGCTGGCGGATTTGGGCGTAGACGGGATGACGATTGCGCCGGGCTACCGCTACGAAAAAGCACCGGATCAGGATCATTTTCTGGCGCGCGAGCAAACCAAAGCGCTCTTTCGCCAAATTCTCGCGCCCGTCAGTACGAAGCGTGGGCAACGTTGGGTTTTCAATCAATCGCCGTTCTATTTCAAATTCCTGATGGGCGAAATTGACTACGATTGCATGCCGTGGGGGATGCCGAGTTACAGCATCTTCGGCTGGCAAAAGCCGTGTTACCTTTTGGGCGAAGGCTACGCGCAAACCTTCCAGGAATATTTGGAAACGACGCAATGGGAAAACTACGGTCATCGCAGCGGCAACCCAAAATGCCGCGATTGTATGGTGCATTGCGGATACGAATCGCCGGCTGTGATTGATGCGACGAGTAGCTTGAAAAATATGTTGGTGTCTATTCGGGGACTAAGTTGAGTCCCACAAAGTAAGGGATCCGCAATAACGCGCATCGCCCGTCTTTCCGGTGAGGGGAAAGGCGGGCGATACTTTTTGGGGGTGTAAATTGTTGTATGTTCTCTCTACGCCGCAAAGAAATGTATAATGCGCGCGTCCTTCCAAAAATCAGGCCAAAAATCAGGCGCGAAAATTTGATGCACGGGTGACGAACGGTTAGGAAGCGTTGCCGAAGGAAGCGGTGTTGGGTTTTTCTTCGAGGAAGGGCGTAATCAATTCGGCCATCCGCTTTTCTTCCACATCACGACGAGTAGCAAATTCGGCGGCCTGTTTTTTCGTTTCGGCGATTTCGGTTTTAAGCGCATTCATTTCGTTTTGTTTGCGGCGCGTGAACTCTTCGAGTTCTTTCATCAACTGGCGGATTTTGGCGGTGTTGCGTTCCTCGGTTGTTGCCACGCGCTCGATCAGCATGGATTGATAGGCTTCCATCACGCGCTCGCGCCGCATGGCATCAATGACGGGTTCTTCGGCAGTAATGCCTTTGGCGGAGAAGGCGACAGTAACGGCGACGACTTTGATGTTGAGCGGCTGATTGAGCAGCACCGGGTTTTCCATCAGCTTGCCCAGATCATCTATGCTGCATGACGTGGGCGGAAGCTTGGCGCGGCGGTAAATTTCATCCAGCGGACGATTGGCTAAATCAATAATAGCGGCAAAAGGCGAGGTTGGCGGCGGGGGAAGCGGGAATTTTGGTACGGGCTCATCAGCTACTAAATCGCCCACGCGCAGACTCGGAGCAGACGTAGCATCCGTGCCTGGCGGTGACGCAGGCTTGCCGGTTTTGTTTGCCCTGACTTCTGCGTCGCCGGGCAGGAGTTTGACGAATAACTCCTGTAAGGCTTTCAGCGCGCCACCCCCCAGCCTTAGTTCCGTCGGTGCGCCTTCATGGAACGTTTCTATCGGTTCGCGCAAGACTTCTTCGCCGAAATCCGGGTTGGCGTCTGGGTTGTTGGGTGAGTTCGGGTTGAACATAGTCCAGTTTACTTACTTCGTGCAGTCCTTCCCGCATCGGTGGCATAAACGGCTCGGACTCCACAGGAGTCGCGAACAGGGCGCTCACGTTTACCCCAGCTTTACCAAAGCTGCTCTATCAGGCACTCGGCCCTACGTCTTCCAACCTCCTCCTGCCCTGCTGAATTTGCCATCGCTGCCGCACGATAGAGCAGGACACAGGCGGCAGATGCAAAGCCCGTGCCCGGCCTCTCGGAACGCGGCCAGCAAGCAGGCCAGAACTAAGCATTTGCTTCTGTCCGTACGGGATTAGCAGAGCAAAACTGGTCAGCAAGCAGGTTTATCAATCCGGTCTGCCGCGCGAATTGTTCTCTCAAACCGCTTCCACAAATGCCGGGCGAGCACCAGAAATGGCAAAATTTTGTCAGGGTGCTAAAAATCGGGCGGGGAAGTTCAATCTGCTGCCGACAACTGAACAAGCCAATTCCATTGTTGCTGAAAAGAATGAAAAGAAGCGCGCTTCTTTTCTGCTGCTGACAGTTCCGTCTGAATTTTGGCGAGGAGTAATTGACAGGCCAGCGTTCGATTGTGGTTGCTTAAGTTGTTACGCGTCAGCCCCAACGTTTGCCCCGTCGCTTTGTGTTTGAGAATGAGCGCGCCTTCATCATCAAAGCCCGGTTCCGTCTGCTGCGCCAATTCCTGAAAGAAGCGGGTGACGGATGACGCATCCGCAACCAGCCCTCTGGCGCGAGCTTGGCTGAGCAACGTTTCGTATTGCGCGCGGTAATGGTTCCAGTCTTGTTTCGTTCCGAACGCTGCCACATCCGCCGTGTGCCGATGGTATTCACGGGCAGCATTGAATCGGCCAAACAGCAAATACGACCCGGCAAATCCGGCGGCAAGGTAAGGGTGCCAGTAGGCCAAAGGCGCAAAATATTTGGGCGACGTAAGCGCTTCCTGCGTCAGCTTGCGCGCGTCCTGACTGCGCGCAAGCGTGCCGTGTGCCTGCGCGTATTTTGTGACGCGAAATTGTAAGGCAGGATGCTTTTTCGCGTATTTAGTAAAGGAATGCGCGACAGCTTTGGGCGTGATTGTGCCGAAATCATTGAGCCAATCACGATGCGCCGAGCGCGGGAAATATTGGTTCAGCACTTTGGCTGCAAAGTCGGTGCAGTTGTTTGTGAATTGGCGAAAGTGATTGACGTTTGGCGCGCAATTGAAGGCGTCAATAAACGCCGCGTCCTGCTCCGCCGTCGTCGTCACCGTGAAAGCGTAAATATCGCGTTCCAGCGTCGCGCCTACCAGATGTTGCCAGTATCCAGCATTCGCCATCGGCACCAACTCGCGCAGATGTTCACGACGGTAACGTTCGCGCAGCGCCGCTAAAATCTCCGCGTTGACGTACAACGGCGTTTTGCCCTCGTCCTCCACGCCATACAAAAACGGCACGAGCGGCATCGCCACCCATTCGTAATTTTCTTCCGCGCCCAAATTCCGAAACGAAGACAGCACCACGCCACGTTCGCCCGGCTGACAGACGCGCAGCCGCGTGTAGTTGTCGGTGCAAACGTTCGACAAATGCACCGAAGCATGCCCGGCGGAATTCCACTTCGCAGCAAAACCGATGGCTTCCTGCAAAAAGAACGACACCTCAGCGAAGGCTGAAACCGCGCTGCAAGACATGAAGAAAAGGGCTAAAAGAAATCGTAGAAATGGGGCTGTCAGCATAATGGCCTATCCTCCTCGCGTAATTAATTATGCGAGGAGGATAGGCCATTGCCTGAAATCAGGAACACGGTGCTGTCACACTTGTTGGATTGTGACAGCACCACGCTTACGGTCGGTCTTTGAATTTGTCATTGAGGCGGGTGTGTTTGTTCGTTAACTCGGTTTGCTTGCCGTTGATGAACATGTATTTGAGTTTTGTCCGTAACTCCAACGGGTCGCCATCGGTCACAATCAGGTTGGCGGCTTTGCCGACTTCAATGCTGCCGATGGTTTTGTCTACGCCAAAGATTTGCGCGGGGTAAATCGTGACGGCTTTCAGGGCTTCGTCTTTCGGCAAACCAAACGCGGCGGCAGTGCCCGCGTTGTAGGGCAGTGTGCGAATGAACTGAATGCCCTGACTCGAAAAAGCGAATTTGATGCCAGCTTTGTGCAATTCCGCCGGGCGCGCGTAGGCTTGATCATAGGGCGCGTCTTCGCTGTCGGGCAATTCCAGCACGGTGCTGAGAATCAGCGGTACATTTTTCTCCTTCAGTAACGACGCGACTTTCAATGCTTCATCGCCACCATTGATGACGAGTTTCAGCTTGTACTGCGTAGCGAATTCGACGGCGGCTTTGATGTCGTTGGCTTTGTTAGCGGTGATGCGCACGGGGACTTCGCCTTTCAGCACGGGAATCATCGCTTCCAGGCCAAGATCAACCGGACGTGCGGGCAGGCTTTTGTCAGCGGCGGCGGCTTCTTTGGCTTTCAAGTAGGCTTGCGCGTCTTCGATTTTCTTCTTCAAGGCTTCGACTTGCCGATCCCGTTGTTGGCGTTGTGCATCGGACGGCGCACCTGCCTGAATCGCAAAGAAGCCGCCGCCGCGTCCGCCGCCGCCGAGGGTCGGATAGTTAATTGCCATTGCAGCAGAACCTTTCACCGCCATTTGTTGCGGCGTCCAGCCATCGGCATTGATGAGCGCGCATTGCCCTGAAATCAATCCGCCCTGCGGGCAGGTCAGGACGGTCGTGACGCCATTCATCCGCGCGACGGGAATATGTTCGCTGTGCGGGTTGACGGCGGTCAGGGCTTTCATATTGGGCTTGAAATCGCCGATTTCGGTGGTGTCAATCGTCATATCCACCGAAGCCACTTCGTTGAGTCCCAGAATGGTGTTGGAATCAATCATGCCCGGATAGACCGATAAGCCGGTCGCGTCAATCACTTTCGCTTCGGCGGGGACGCGCACCGTTGCGCCGATCTCGGCAATCTTGCCATCGCGGATCAGCACGGTGCCTTTGTCAATCGTCGCACCCGTGACGGTCACGATCTTGGCATTGCGAATTGCATAGACCGCCGTGATGTCTTTGGACTGGGCCAGGAGTAAGGCTGCGCCGATGCCGAGCATTGCTAGAATCAGGAAAAGATTTTGGAGCTTCATAATTTTTCAGGAAATTTACGTTGCTGACAATTGAACGGTACAACAAACGTCCCGTTTGTTGCGGCTTTTGTTAACGCGCCCGTGGGCGACCACCAACAAACGGGACGTTTGTTGTACTTTTTCAGGCAGCCGCTTCGGATTAGTTCTGGTTTCCTTTTCTGCGCAAATGATCGTCATCGTCTTCCGTCGGAATCGTGGGCGGTTGCGGCAGTGTAGGTTGCGCGACGCCGGGCATCCGTTTTTCGCGCTCAATCAGCTCGCGCTTTTCTTTGGCGATTTTGTCGCGGCGTTCCAAATCCAGTTTGCGATCAAAGTAAATTTCGCCTTCGATCATTGTGGTTTCGGGGCGTGAGTAGACGCTGAAAGGATGGCCATTGAAAATCACAAGGTCAGCGTCTTTGCCGACATCAATGCTACCAACGCGCTTTTCCAGTCGCAGCTGAATCGCTGGATTGAGCGTAATCAACTTCAACGCTTCCTCTTCGCTCAGGTCGCCATACTTCATCATCTTGCCCGCTTCCTGATAAAAGCGGCGCGCGGCTTCGTTGTCGTCGGAGTGAATCGAAACGACGATGCCTCGGCGCGTCATAATTGCAGCGTTGAAGGGAATCGCGTCGAAGGCTTCCATTTTGTATGCCCACCAATCCGGCAGGATCGAGGCGCTTGCGCCGTGCGCTTTGATTTCCGGCGCGACTTTGTAGCCTTCCAGCACGTGTTGGAACGTATGCACCTGAATGCCGAACTCTTCGCAGAGCCGTGCGAGCATCATAATTTCGTCAGCGCGGTAGCAGTGCGAGTGAATGTCAATCTTGCCGCGCAGAACATCGGCCATTGCTTCCAGTTTGAGGTCTTTGCGGGGCGGCATCACGTCTTCGCCGCGCTTCTTGGCGGCTTCATAGGCGTCCCATTTCTGCATATATTCGCGGCCTTGCGTGAAGGCTTCGCGGATGGTTTCTTCCACACCCATACGGGTCGCAGGGAAGCGCGCGGCCTGACCGGGAATTGTAGGATTGCCGCGCCGTTTCGGGTTTTCGCCGAGCGCAAATTTGATGGTGCGCGGCGCATCGGCGACCTGCATCTCTTCGGCAGACTTGCCCCATTTCAGCTTGACGAGGTTATTTTGCCCACCAATCGCATTGGCGCTGCCGTGCAACTGGTGAATCATCGTGATGCCGCCCGCGAGCTGACGATAAATGTTGATATTCGTCGGGTCGAGCATATCGCGCATTCTGACCATCGCCGTGACGGACAACGAGCCTTCGTTAATAGAATCCAGCGCCGTGTGCGAATGCGAATCAATAAAACCGGGCGTGACATACATGCCGGTCGCGTCAATCACTTTGGCGTTTGGCGACGCCTGCACTTTATCGGCTTTGTCCACCGCCGCGATTTTGCCGTTGCGAATCAGAATGGAGCCGTTCGTGATTGTGCCGTGCGTGGCGGTCATAATCGTAGCGTTGCGAATCAGCGTTTCATTGCTTTGGGCAAGTGCCGCAACGCTCACGGTGCAGAGAAGTGTAAGCAGGGAAATCAAACGAGAAGTTTTCATGATGTGCCTCCTATTTGGGGTTGCGGGTGCCGCTGAAATCGTAGCCAGTGCCATTGGTTTCCATCATGCCGGACAGCGAATTACCTTCGACTTTGGCGCGGGCGGTGATGAGCAGGTCATTGTCGTTGTAGTGGATTGCGTAGGCGAACGTCAATTCATTGCCACTGACTTTGCCATCGCTGATCGGAACCGCGCCGCCGCCAGAAGTGATTTCGCCCGTCACTTTGTCGCCGCTTTGTTTGAGCGTCAGCGTGCGATTGATCGCGCCGCCGCCGGGCGGGTTAACGGTCAGTGTCCACGTACCGGAAACATCAATTGCGGCGGTTGCAGGTGCGGCTACCAGAGCGTTCGCGGGCGGCGCATTGCCGGGGCGTCCGCCACTGCGTCCACCACCAGCCGGGAAACCGCCGCGACCGGGCGCTGTGGCTGGCGCTTCCTTGATGACATATTGCTTGCCGTCCACGAAGGTGTATTTAATCTTGGTGTCGCGGTTGAAAAGATCGCCAGATGTGACGATCAGGTTAGCAATTTTGCCTTTTTCAATCGAGCCGAGTTGTTCCGCAACGCCGAAGATTTGTGCGGGGTAAATTGTCAACGCCTTCAATGCTTCGTCTTTCGGCAAGCCTGCTTCGACGGCACGCGCGGCATTGGCAATGAAATCGCTTGGACGAGTCAGTGTGCCGGAAGTGAACGCGAATTTGACGCCCGCTTTGTGCAAGGCCGCCGCCGCTTTCGGCGCTTCGGCGCGGTCGCGCAGGACGGTCAATGATTCGGATTCCGGGTCTTCCAGTCCTGCTGGTTTTTGCGGATAGCTCAAACTCAAAAGCACCGTCGCGTTTTTCTGTTTCAGGTAATCTGCGATGGCGTAGCTTTCTTTGGCACCCGCGAGCAGGTATTTCAGATTGAATTCTTCGGCCAAACCGACGGCGCGCTGGATTTCGCGCACGCTGCTGACGTTAAAGATGACAGGCATTTTGCCGTTCACGACAGGAATCAGCGCGGCGCTGGATTTGTTATGTTCGGGCCGCGTCTTGCCGCGCGGTGATTTGCTGTACCAATCCCATTCATCGCGGTAATGCTGCGCATCAAGGAAGGCTTGGCGCAGGAACGCAAACACGCCCATTCCCGAATTCGGATAGCCACCGCCAAAGCCAATGCCGCCGCGACTAAACCCAATGCTCAGCGAATGCGGCGCTTTCAGCAATAACTTTTCGGACGCCTCGCTGCCGAGATTGATGAAGGCGCTTTGCCCGCGAAAGATGCCATCACGTGGCGCGGTCAGGGCTGCCGTAATTCCGGCGCTACGCTGCGCGTCGAACGTGTCGGCTGTGACCTGCAACTGATCGGCAACCGTGACTTCAGGCAACAAGCCCGCGTTTGTATTTGCTGCCGCTCCGGTCAACGCCGCCAAAATCGCCGCCTGTTGGCCGCCGCCTCTGCCGCCACCGCCGCCCTGGGGTTGCGCGGGCGCAGGCAGGCCGTAGCTGGAATAGGCATCAATCAAGCCCGGATAAACCATCATGCCCGCTGCATCTACGACACGCGCATCTGCCGGGACGGGCACGTCTGCACCTACTGCGGCAATCAATCCATTCCGAATCACGACGACGCCATTAGGAATCGTCGCGCCGATGCCAGTGACCACAGTGCCGCCTTTGATAGCGTAAACTTCCGGGTCAGCGGTGCTGAGCGCGGCGCTGCGCACAAGTGGCGCGCAAACTAGCGAACACACAATCACGCTCGTCAATGCGAGCCGAAATAACAGTACCTTTTTCATAATCGCTTTAGTTCCTGTTTGCAGGAGCAACATCCGAATTGTTATTTTGAACGATGCCGAAGTAGAGAGCGCATCGTTGACCTTTACTTACAGCTTGATTTACTGCGTACTCTAACGTAATCAACTGCCCAGCGCAACGCGCACGAATCGGTATGCTCAACACGACAAAAATTAAAATGATCTTCTTCGATGCCGCTGGCACGCTTTTCCACGTGCGCGGCAGTGTGGGCGAAATTTATGCCCGGTTTGCCGCGCGTTATGGTCAGCAGGTCGCGCCGGAGTTCCTGCAACATGCCTTTGCCACGCATTTCCCGCAACAACCGCCGATGGCTTTTGGACAGGGGTTGTCGGAGGCCGAACGGGAGCGACGCGAAAAGCAATGGTGGCGCGTGTTGGTGCAATCGGTGTTTGCGGGAGCGGGCGAATTTCCACAGTTTGAGGAATACTTTGTGGAAATCTTCGATTTCTTTCGCACGGCGGCGGCGTGGGAGGTGGCGGCGGATGCGCACGCGGCGTTAGCCACGCTCCGGCAACGCGGTTTGCGGTTGGGCGTGATTTCCAACTTCGATGCACGGCTTTACGACGTACTGCGCGCGCTGGAACTCTGGCCGTATTTCGATTCAGTTCACATTTCGACAGCGGTGGGAGTAGCGAAGCCGGACGCCGCGATTTTCGCGGCGGCGTTGCGCGCCAATCAACTGGTCGCCGCGCAAGCCGTCCACGTCGGCGACAGTTGGCGCGAGGATGTACAGGGCGCACAGGCGGCAGGTTTACATCCGGTTTGGCTCAACACGTCGGCCACACCAGCAGCGGGCATAAAGCAAATCCACAACCTCGCCGAGTTACTTGCTGACGCGAATCACAAGGGAATTCAGAAATAAAAATCTTCTGCCCACACCCGCTGGCAGCACGCGCTTCCGCTGCGCTCCCAGGCGCTGCGCGTTGATGCGCGAGAAGATTATTTCGCGGGTAGAGGCGAAGTGCGCGCAATAAATACCGCCGCCACAGCATCCTGATAGACGCGCTCAAAGCGACTGTCGCGACTGAGCAATGCCGCCAGCGGCATATTCACATCCGCAATCACCAGCCGCGCCGCCGCCAGTTCGGTATCTTTGTCCCATTGGGGCGTTCCCTCCCACGTTTTGATGGAATGCTGGATTGCCTGGTCGCCGTATAGATTTCCCCGCCCATCAATGCTGACGGGCAATTGCGGCAAGCGCCAGATCAGATAGCCGCCCCAGTTGAAATGGTTGTATAGCGGGCCGGAATAGTTGCGCTCGGCCACGACCTGCGCCGCCGCGACAGGGAAGGTTTTAGCTAATTCGTTCTGTAAGGTCGCTTCAGAAATCCCACGCTTTTGCAGGATGACAACCGGTAATAGGCCAATGAGCAGGGCAAGCACGAGCGCTTGTGGCGTATTGAGTAATAGGCGATCCGCCTCGTCAGTTGTGCGGCGCGTGGTGGCAAGCACGGTAATGGCCGCGCTCACGCCGATCCAGACATCACGGCTGGATCGAAAGGCTAGCAAGGTTCCCACCAGGAAAAGAAGCGCCGGAAAAGGCGGCAGTGTACGCTGTTTGCCCCACACATAGGCCGCGCCCAATGCCAGCGCCAACACCGTCCAATGGCTCAGATTGCGAAACCCCATCGCTTGCAGTTCGGTCACATACTGATACGCGCCGGGCATGCGGAAAAAATCAGCGACGGGAAGGTAGACACGCAGGTGATAAGGCGTCAGCAGGGTTGCCCCCAAACAGGTCACAACAATTCCGGCACGCCACAGCGAAAAAGCAGGGCGAAAATTCTGGCGCGCGAAAGGGCGTTGCAGGCACTGTTGAAGCCACGGCTCGGCAAACCATAATCCTAACGGCAGGAAGCCGTAGATGAATTGGATATGGATATTCGCCCACAGCGCAAAAATAACCGGCAGCCAGAACAGGCGGCGCAACCTGTCCGACTGGCGAGCCGTGAGCAGCAGTGCCAATTCCAACAGAAAAAAGAGAATCGTAAATAACCACGGGCGTGGTGTCATCATTGGCGCAGTGCCGATCAACGCCAGCGCCGTCAGCCCCACGGTCGCCGTGGCCCGGCGCGTGTATTTGTGCAGGAGGACAAGCCACGCCAGCGCGATGCAAAGCGCCAGCAGGCCAGTGTAAAAAATGAATCCACGTAAGCCCCACGCCTGATAAAACCCGTATAGGATGACTTCAAACAACCAACTGTAGGCGATCCACGGCTTGCCCTGTCCAACGCTGGAAAAGGGATCGGTCAGCGGCACCGCTTTGTTCGTCACGATCCATTGACCTGTGCGCAAATGCCACCACAGGTCGGGGTCCGTCACCAGCGAAGCCTGCACAGCAAACGAACTCGCCAGCCCGAATAGCGCCGCGACCAACAGCGTGCGCCGCAATGGCAAATCAATTTTCAGGAAAAGTGCTGACAGAGTTTTCATAACAGATGCTTGCTAACGGCTAACTGTGTGACAAAGTGCAGGGAACGATCAAACCACCAGCTTGCAGGCCAGGGATACAGATGCAGCCGGTTTTGCCAGACCTGCACCTGCAAAGCCAGCTCGGCGTATGCTGCGTGCCATTGTTCCTCCGCCCAATAGTTGTAGGTGCGTCCCACGCCGTGCCGCGCATTGCCTACGTCATCCATCCAGCGCAAGGTCGCGTCGGCCAGCCAGCCCTTGCGCGTGTGATCTTTGATGACAATGAACGAGCGCGACACGCGCGCCGCTTCGCGCAGTAGTTGGCGCGGGTCAGTCGTGTGGTGCAGCACATCCACAAACAGCACGGCATCAAAACTCTGATCTGCGTAAGGCAAGCGCTGGCCATCGTACGCTCTCACCGGGATACGTGTTTGCGGACGTACCAGCACCTCTACACCTTTGATCGTCAGATCAGGGCGTTGTTGCTGCATGGTATGCGCCAGCAAACCATCCCCGCAGCCTACATCCAACACACTGGCCTGCGGTGGCAACAATGCTGTCAGATGGTGGCTCAGCGCCTGAATGCGGCGCGGAAAAATGTACGTGTGATGCAGCCTTTCTAAAAAATTCATTGCCGTTTCAGCCCCAGCACGCTCAGAAAAAAGCTGGATAAAATAATCTGGCAACCCAGCACCAGCGCTGTGCCCGATGGAATCACCAGTCGTAATACGCCAGAGGTTGCGAGCGGCCCGAAATCAACCTTGCCCCAAATCCGCAGGGCATACAGCGAACCCAGCAGCCCGCACAGAAACAGCAAGCCGCCCGTCAGCAACCCTGTTTCCAACGTCACGTATTTGAAAAGCCGCATAAATCCAGGGTCTTCCGGCAACAGCCCGGACGTGACCGCAAACACTTTGCTGAAAAGCGCGAAGATAATGGCTTGGAACCCGACGACGACCGCCGTTGCCGCGTAAAACAGTGTATGCACATCGAACGTGACCGCGCCGATGGTATGCGGCTGCGGAATCAGCCAGAGTCCTACCAGCAGCCCCAGCAACATCAGCGCGCTGCCAGGATAAAAGAACAGCCAGCGCGGGCTGTAAAGCAGCATAAACCGCAGATGCCGCCAGCCATCGCGCCAACTGCGCAAATGCGGCGCGCGACTGCGGCCATCGGGCGACAGCGTAATCGGCACTTCCGTAACGCGCAGTTCGAGGAGCGTCGCTTTCACTACCATTTCACTCGCAAACTCCATCCCGGTGGTTTGTAGTTGCAGGCGCGCGATGGCGTCCTTGCGAAAGGCGCGCAAGCCACAGTGAAAATCGCCAATCGGGCTGCGAAAAAAAAGTCGGCCTAGTCCGGTCAACACGGGATTGCCGAAATACCGGTGCAGCGCGGGCATCGCACCCGCCTTAATTTCCCCCGTAAACCGATTGCCCATCACCAGATCATAGCCCGCGCGCAATTGCTCCAGAAAAGGCGTGAGATGCTGGAAATCGTAGCTGTCATCCGCATCGCCCATAATCACATATTGACCACGCGCAGCGGCAATGCCACCTATCAACGCGCTGCCATAGCCCTTCGCCGATACCTGCACCACGCGCGCCCCTGCCTGTGCGGCAATTTGCTGTGAACCGTCGGTACTGCCGTTGTCAGCAATGACAACTTCGCCGCGCAGGTTTTCCCGCTGCAACCAGGACGAGGCTTTTTTTATGCAGGTGGCGAGCGTTTCTGCTTCATTCAAACAGGGCATCACAATGGAAATTTCCAGCGCGTTGTCGGTGGCAATCAAGGGCGCGGCTGTGCTGTGTGGTGGGGCGTCTCTGTGGGCGCTGGACATGCGTGTCTTTCCCTCGGACTTTGCTGGAATCTGCGCCCCTGTCCTGCTGCTTCAGCGCGATAGGGGCGCACTTTGTATCACCTGGAGACGGGCTTTTACAATCAAATTTTCTTGCCCGCCCGCGCCCGAATTGTTGATCTCTGGAGGCGGTTTTGGCGTACAATTGACAGTGGCGCGCGTTTCCCGATGCGCTCGCCAACTAAGAGCAAAAAACTTTATGGAAAAGCAGCGAAAAAAGACCCCTACAAATTCGTCCTCTTCGGCCAGTTCGGCCAGCTCATCCGCCGCCAGTGACAAGAATGCCGTCACGAATTGGTTTCAGCAGGATGTTTCGCGGCGCAGTGCCACGAAGCGCCTTGGCAAAGGGCTGGCGTGGGCTGCCGGACTCGGATTAGTGGGGCTGACAGGCTATAAACTTTTCAGCAGCGATGACACCGAAGTCTCGCAGGATTCACTGGACTTGCAGAAAAAAGAAGGCTGGAACGTTGGTTCGACCGACCGCAAGTTGAACTTTGAACCGACGTTTACTTCCGCGACGGCCAGCGTGCCGGACGCGGATTGGAAGCCATACCTGGAACCCAGCAAACTAATTGCCACCTATCAACCCAAAAGCGCGACGTGGCAGCCGTATCTGGTGCCGACGCTGATGCAATCACTGGCACAACCGACCTTGCGCGAGCAAATCAAACCGGTCAAAACGCCGTTGATGGAACAAACCTACGGACAGGCGCAGGGCTTGCGCGAGTTGCTGTCACAATCGGCGAATGCGAATGAAAGCTTGATCATCGCGGATTTGCCGGGAACGCAGGCGATTGCCTTTGGCGCGGCGCTGGCGGATTTTGCGCATCTCGTGCCCGTCTTTGACAACTGGCCGCACCCGCTCGGCGTCGTGCGCTCGCACGAAACGCTGGGGGCAATGGTGTATTACGCCAAAGAAATCGAAGACAAAAAGGAAAAGGTCGGCGACAAAGCGCCCGCCGTGATCCTGCTGGATGGTCAGCGGTTAACTCCTTATACCGACGAAGAGAACCAGTTCGACAATCGCTATCTGGCAAAAATTCCGTCGGCCAACGACCTGAAACAACGCGGCATCACCAGCCTGATGTATGTCGTGAAAGATGCGCAGCAAAAGGAAGAACTCGACGATCTGAACGACGAGTTTGTCGAGCTGCAAAAGCAGGGCATTAATGTGCGGCTGCTGCCGCTGTCAGAATTCAAGGCCGCTGATGACACAGTGGCCAGCGCGACCACGCCCGGCACGACGACAGGCACAGGGACGACGGTGGTGCGGCATTATTACTATGGCGGCTCGCCGTATTATCACTGGTGGTTTTACGATCACTACTACTATCGCCCGTATCCGTACGCCTATACGAGCTACGGCACCAGTCGCATTCCCTATTCGCGTCCTACGACCTCATGGCCTACGTCGGCACCCTCTTACCGGCCAGTCTCGCGCCCAACGCTGTTCAGCGGCACGCGCGTCGGCGGGGCTAATGGTGTAGGCCGCAATCGTCCGAGCGGTTTTGGCCGTACGAGCGTGCGGATGTCTTCCGGCGGGCAAGTAACGGGCGTGCGCTCCGGTCGTTCTGGTTCCTATGGCCGCAGCGGTGGCGGCTGGTTTGGTGGCTGAGGATTCCTTAGCTTGGTTTATTGCCTCAGCCGTTGTTGATACCGCGCCACCGGTCAGAACTATTTGGTGGGAGTACAAGTTGCCTGCTTGTGCTCCCCGTCTCACATCAAAAGAAATATTTTCTTTCGTGTCTTAATTCTTCACCCTTGATACGCCTATCAAGTTGTCAGCAGTTTTAGCTAACGATTCACCTGGAGGCTCACTATGAAAAACAAAATCTATTCACTCGTCGCGCTGTTCTTACTACTCACCGGTTTGTTGCAGGCCAAGGACAAGCCTGTCCCGGACAAAGAGAAACAGGCCGACAAAGAGGCTGTAGACGAAGCGAAAGCGGTGCAGGAATTTGAGAAAAAGCTGAAGTTCGAGCAGGGCAAAATCACGCTCAAGGGTGGGCTGGCGACGTTGAATGTGCCGAAAAACTACCGCTTCCTGGGGCCGGACGACGCGCAAAAAGTGCTGGTGGACGCCTGGGGTAATCCGCCGCGCGAAAAGCCGCTCGGCATGCTGTTCCGCACTGGTGTGCCGCTGATTGGCGATGCGTCGTGGGGCGTCGTAATTACCTACGACGAAGAGGGCTATGTCAAAGACGATGAGGCGGGCAAGATCAATTACGACGATTTGATGCGGGATATGAAAGAATCCACCGTCGCCGAAAATGAAGAACGGCAGAAGGCCGGTTATGAGAAGGTAACTCTGATTGGTTGGGCGGAACCGCCACATTACGACAAAGCCACGCACAAGCTCTATTGGGCGCAGGAACTACAATTCGGCGTTGATGCCGACCACATTCTGAATTATGACATTCGTGCGCTGGGGAGGCGGGGTGTACTGTCGCTCAATGCTGTGTCGTCAACGAAGCAATTGCAAAGCATCCGGCAGGATATGCAGGACGTACTAACGTTTGTGGAATTCAGTGAGGGCAACCGTTACAGCGATTTTATGCCGGGCACGGACAAAGTGGCGGCCTACGGCATTGGTGGATTGATCGCTGGAAAATTGCTGGCCAAGGCCGGACTTTTCAAAATCATTCTGGCGGCCTTGCTTGCAGCCAAGAAATTTGTTGTAGTGGCGCTGGTCGGGCTGGGCGCATTCTTGCGCAAGCTGTTTTCCCGAAAGTCCTCCGACGAACCGGATACCGGCGAGGTGCTTTCGATCACTGACTCAAAATCAGAAGAAGGCTAAAGCGACATGTTGGCGTTCATCTTTCTTGGAACCTTTGCGTATTTACTGTTGATGTTAATTCTCGGCAGCGTTTTTGTGGGCGGCATTTATCTGGCCACGCGCAAAACGGCGGGACAGATTGATGCGGGACGCCGCTCCTTCATCGGAATGGGCGGCGAAGAAGATACTTCGTATGCTGTGTTTCTGGGTGTGCAACTCGTCATTCAGGTTTTCGGCAGCGACGATTTGCGCGCTCGCTTGCAGCGGTTGGTGGATAGTGAAGAACACGACGCGCAGGGCAAGCGCCGCTTTATGAAATCCGTTGCCTCGTTGCTGCTCGAAAATCAATACGCCTGGGAATACGGTTACTGGGATTACCGCCCGGATGCTGATGACGCCATTCAGAATTTCAATCAATGGCACAACGAAATCGAAGCTTCAATGGCGACGGAAGAAAGCGAATTGGGTAGTGAAACTGATGGATTGGGTCGCTTTTCAGACAATAAAGAATTTGTCGTGGTCAGCCTGTTGATGATGATTGACAGCCGCGATGAGGCGGTTGAAGACGATGTTGGCAGCTATGAGTTTCGCCCTACCTATCAACAGTTATCACAGCCCCTGCGCTCGTCAATCGAAGAGATTTCCGAAGCTTATTACTGGCGCACCACGACCTTTATTACCTTGCTGGAAGCAATTCGTGCCCAAGACCCGCGTGCCATCGAACGCGATGCATTTTATGTGTATCCAGGCACCGCACAAGATGGCCTGTCATCAATGGATTTGCTAGGCGATGCTTCTTGGAAGTATTTGACAGATCACCCACTGCGTTTTAGTTAACTCGCCGACAAATGTTGGAATACGGAACGGGCTGTTTGTTGGGCGTACAGCTTGGCTCCTTTTTCCCTTATATAATAAAGCACTTCTTCTGGCCTTTTATTTGCTTATTTTGTTCTTAGCCTAAGCAAATAGGAGAAGTGCTATGACAAATCAACCACAAAAACAAACAGACGAACCGTATAAGGAAGATCAGACCTCTGAAAAATTTACTGATCGCGAAGGCAACGTGGATGTTTATCGAAAGCTCCATCAGACTGCCGAAGCGGATGCCGTAGGGCTACCAACTACCCCGCGCCCTGTCGTTCCTACTGTTCCTGAAAATCAAAAGCAATGGGTTGGTCGTTCTTTTGCGAGCCGTGAGAGTGCTGAAGAGGCATATCAACTGTTACGCGCGCGTGGTTATGAGGATAAGGAAATTAATTTGTTGTTATCCCAGGAAACGCGCGAAAAATATTTCCCGCAGGATGCTGCCGCTAGTGCCCTTCAGGCTAAAGCACAGCAGGGCAAGATGGGGCAGGCAACTGACGGCGCAATGAAAGGAGCCCTTATCGGCACGCTCCTGAGTTTAGCGGTAAACATGGTCTTTCCCATCGGGGCGCTGCTCTTTGCTGGCCCGATATTTGTAGGTGTCGGTGCATTAACAGGTGGTCTGCGCGCGGGGTTAACGGAGGTCGGCATTTCCGCAGAGGAGGCGGCGATCTACGAAAACGATGTCAACGCCGGGCGTATCGTAATGGGCGTTAAGCCGCATAATGCAGAGGATGCGGAGTATCTAGCACGTGAGTGGAGAAATCTTTGAGGCTCATTTCGCTCGTATTCCTTTCTCACAACTACAGGCTTTCCTCCCCTTCTTGACTTTGCTACCATCGCGCCATGCAAATCCTACTTGCTCTGGCGAAGCGAGTGGCGCTGGTGCTGCCGGTAGTTTGGGCCGTCGTCACGCTCGTCTTTTTACTCATCCACATTGTTCCTGGCGACCCGGTGCGCAATGCCTTGGGCGAGAATTCGACCGAAGAACAGGTCGCCGCGCTGAAACAGAAACTCGGCCTTGATTTGCCACTGGCGCAACAATACGGGAATTATTGGAAAGGGCTACTACGCGGCGATTTCGGCACCAGTCTGGTATCGGGCGAAGAGGTGTTTGAGAAAATTATGAGCCGCTACCCCGCGACAATTGAGCTCGCCTTAGCAGGCCTAGCTGTAGCGATTCTGATTGCAATTCCGCTCGGTGTTACGGCAGGCTCGCATAAAGGCACCTGGCTGGATAACGTCGCTTCTGTTGTTTCGTTGCTTGGCATCAGCACACCGGGGTTTGTGCTGGGGCCGCTGCTCGTGTACCTGTTTGCGATTAAGCTGGATTTGCTACCCGTGGGCGGACGCGATGGTTTGGAAAACTTCCTTCTGCCTGCGATCACGATGGGCGCAGCGTTAGCCGCGATTTTGACGCGGATGGTGCGCTCCAGCGTGATTGAGGAATTGGGCGAAGATTATGTTCGCACTGCGCGCGCGAAGGGGCTGAACGAACGGCAGGTGATTTATAAACACGTTCTGAAAAACGGCCTGATTCCCGTCGTCACCGTGTTAGGCTTGCAGTTTGGTGTGTTGCTCGCAGGCGCAATTATCACCGAAACCATTTTCAGTTGGCCGGGCATTGGGCGACTGACAGTAGATGCGATTAATTCGCGCGATTATCCAATGGTGCAGGGGTGTATTCTGCTGATCGCGTTGACGTATATCATTGCCAACATTCTCACTGATTTGGCTTATCGCCTGCTTGATCCACGTATCAAAGTTGAATAGAACCCCCGCTATGAATCGTCTCGGAAAAGTCGGCCTCGTCATCATCGCGCTCTTTTTTGTAGTTGCCCTACTCGCACCGCTGCTCGCCCCCTACGATCCGCGTGAGCAAAAAACGATGCAGCTGGGGCAGCGCCGCGAGGAACGTTATCAGCCTTCGCGCGCGCACTGGCTCGGACAGGATGATTTGGGACGCGATGTGTTGTCACGCATTATGCACGGCGCGCGCGTTTCGATGCAGGTTGGCGTGATGGTCGTGCTTATTTCTTCGTTGATCGGCGTGGCGATTGGCGCGATTTCCGGTTATTACGGTGGCTGGGTAGATCGGATTTTCTCCGGCTTTCTCTTCAACGTCTTTATGTCGTTTCCCAGTCTTTTGCTGGCGATTGCAATGGTTGCATTTTTAGGGCCGAGTTTGCGCAATTTGATTCTCGCGCTTTCAATCATTGGTTGGGTTGGTTATGCACGTTTGATTCGCGGGCAGGTGCTGAAGGTGCGCGAATACGATTTTGTCACGGCGGCTCGTGCGCTGGGCGCGGGTGATGTGCGAATTTTATGGCAGCACATCTTGCCTAACGCGATTCAGCCGTTGATTGTGCAGGCCAGTTTAGGAATGGCCGGTGCGGTGTTGTCCGAAGCGAGTTTGAGTTTTTTAGGACTCGGCGTGCCGCCACCGACACCAAGCTGGGGCGCAATGCTCAACGACGCGCGTCCATTTTTGCGCGATGCGCCGCACCTGCTCATCTTTCCCGGCATCGCCGTAATGCTGACGGTACTGGCCTTTAATTTCGTCGGCGACGGTTTGCGCGAATGGCTTGATCCGAAGCAAAAGCGATAGCTCGCGCCAACTTATCCTTTCATCCCGAACTCTGCCGGTTGTCGGTGGTCAATTCTCTCGGCAATGAACGGCTGAAAATATCCGCGATACCGTTGCTGTAGCGCGAGCAATTCCCAATCGCTGCCTGTTACCACTCGCCGACAACGCGCCGCACCACAGCGGCACGTCAACCGCCCAAAATCAAACGGCAGGCACAGTGCCAAATCAAAAGTGATCGGCTCCGTCGGCAAAATATCCCGCATTGCTACCAATTCCAGCACGCCGCGAAATCCGGCATTGGGATCGCAGGAATGCCGAAAGCAATCGCCTCCCAATTCCGCCTGGCTGAGATAGGCATACATCAGCGGCCCCAGGAAAGATGTGGTGGGTAAGGCTAGCGCCACCAACGGGTCTGACCAGGCCCAGATGCATTCGTCTTTGGCAATCAGTTGCACGGCATAAATGCCTTGTTGTCCCGCCGCGTTTAGCTGTCGCGTGGCTTTTGCGGTCAGCCAGCATTTGGTGTTTTGGTACAACATTTTATCTCCTCACAAAAAAGATGGTTGTTGTGTGATGACAAGCTGAGAACTTTAAAAATCAATCGTGACGCCGAGGGAAGGAACGAAGGGCAGGAGCGGCTGCATCCCCGTTTTTACTTGCCGCACGTTTTCATGGGCAAGCACATTTAGAATTTCCGCCGTTATTTGAAGACGCCAATGGTCGAATTGAAAATGTCTGTGCAATCGCCAATCTAGGCGACTATAAAACGGCAACCGCAGGGAATTCCGCTCGCTCAAAACCGCCGCCGCCCCGTCCGTCTGCGGTAAAAAGCCAGTTTTTGGCAAGCCGCTGCCGTAACGCCACAGGAAATTCGTTTCCAGTCGGTCGGAAAAGCGAAAGCTGCCATACGTGCTGATCGTGTGGCGTTGGTCGTAATCACTCACGAAAGCTGTATGGCTCGCCTGATCGCGCAGCCACGTGCGCGAATTGGAGTAGGAAAACCAACCCTCCAGCCGCTTGCCAGCACTCCGGCGCAAGGTGATTTCAATGCCGCGTGCGTAACCGTTGAGGGTGTTCTGGCGCGGGAAGCGACCAGTCACTGGCAAGCTGGCCTGTTGCAGCACATCATCCAGGCTGAAGATCAAACGGCGATCTTCACGATCATACGCCTCGACCGTTAGCTGCGTCTGCTGTCCCAGCGGGCGCTCAACCGCAACGTTGTAGTGTGTCGCTTGCTCGCTCTTCAGTTGCGGGTTTCCGCCCAATCCGTAAAGATATTCCACATCCGGGAACTGCGCGTGCTGACTAATGCCAACACGCAGGATGGTTTTAGCAGCGGGCACAAATCGAAACGAGAGGCGCGGCGAGAATACCTTTTCTCCTGTCAGACTGGTGGCATCAAGGCGAACCCCTCCGGTCAGCGAAAACCGTTGTTGTGGCGCTTGCCAGGTTTCCTGAACGTAGGCTGCCTGCTGAAAAGCGCGCTGCCGATATTGATTCAGCAGCGTGAACTGAGCGGGTTGTCTGTCCCAGGGCACACGCTGGGTATGCGTAGCCTGCACCGTGCGTAGGTATACGCCCGCTTGTAGCTGGTGAGACGGATTTACTTCCCAGTACAAATCGCTGCGCCCGCCCCATTGCAGGCGCTCGCCTTCTTCCGCAACCAAGTCGGTCGGGTTGCGATTCGTAAAACCGGCTTGCGATTGGAACACGCGGGTCTGCACGGAAAGGCGCGCCGAGGGAGAAGCGCTCCATCGGGCAACGAGCAAGCGACTGTCGGAATGGCTTTCCAGTAACTCTTGCAGAGTAAGCTGGCTGCGCCGGGCTTTTTGATCTATGGCAGTGGTGCCCAATACAGCGGTGAGGCTGAATTGGTGATGGGCCGAAACATCCTGCACAGCTCTGGCCTGCAAATCGGAAAAGTCGAACACGACACCGGGCTTATCCATCCGTTGCAGGATGTAATTCATATAGCTGCTGCGGGCAGCCACCAACCACGAGCCGTGCTGGCGCGCGAACGGGCCTTCCGCGACCAGGGAGGAGTTCAAGAAATTCGTGACCAGCCGCAACCCGGTACGCTGGCGACTTCCATCGCGTGGATCAAGCGTCAAAGCCCCGGCGGTGCTGTCGCCATACTCGGCAGAATAATTCCCGGCCAGCAGCGTAAGGGAGCCAACACTTTCCATATTCAAACTGGAGATCGAGAAGCCGCCTTGTTCATCTTTTACCGCGTGCGCCGGAGCGTCAGTGAGAATCCCGTCCACATAAAATCCGAGTCGCTGCAGGCCAGCCCCGCGCAGATTGATCTGATTGTTCATATCATCATTGCTAATGACGCCGGGCAACGCCTGCACTGCACGTAACGGATCGCTCATTACTCCACCGGCCAGCGCCGTCAGTTGCGTTCTTTGCAGAGAATGCTCTACCGCCATTGACGTCAGCGAAGAAGTGGCCGAAGAGATCGTCAATGAATCCGTCAGCAACGCCGCCTCGCCGGTAAGTTTGATTTCAATGAAAGTTTCCTGTGCGGGCTGGAGCACCACCCGTTGACGGATCGTTGACGAGCCGAAAATCAGGAGTTCGATGGTAGGGGCTGCGAGTTGAGGAAAGGCAAAGCATCCTTGCTGATCCGTTTTCGTATGCCATTCCGAGTCTGCAATTTTGATTTCTACGCCGACGCGCGGCTGGCCGGTTTGTGCATCAAGGAGACAGCCACGCAAGCTGGTGCGGGGCTGCCCGGAGGCCAGAGTGACCACTAAGCACAACAACCAAAGGCTGCCGAGAGACAGGTTTTTCGGGGCCATATTTTTCTATCAAGCGTTGCTTTTTCGTGTAGTGTTTCAGTGCCTGTTGCCTGAAGCAAAATCAAGACACCACTACATAAATCGAAAATGGCCAACCAAACCGGACAGAATTTTTTGCCCTTCGGTAAAATCTAAAAATAACTGGTTATTTGTGTATTGATAGCCGCTTTCAGATAAGCATGACTGGCATTTCCCACTCCACATTGAAGCTCCCAAAACTTTTTGGAGTTTCAATGTGGGGCGGAGAATGCGGAAAGACAGCTCGTTGTTTATTGTGGGGCTGGAGCGCGCCACAGGCGCACGGTTTTATCCCAACTTCCGCTGGCCAACGTCGTGCCATCCGGCGCAAAGGCTACCGCCCAGACTTGTTCGCGGTGTTGGCCTAGAGTCAGGACTTCCATTCCCAATTTTACATTCCACAAACGCACGGTTTTGTCATTGCTGGCGGTGGCGAGGCGCGTGCCATCCGGCGACCAGGCGAGCGAAAAAATATCATTTGCATGGCCGTACAACGTAGCGGTTTCGCGGCCTGTACGAGTATCCCATAGCTTGATGGTGTGGTCGGCGCTGGCGGTGGCTATCGTGCGTCCGTCCGGCGCAAACTGCGCGGCCCAGACGTCTGCTGTGTGGCCTGTCAACCGCGCGATCTCCTGCCCTGACTGTGCCTTCCAGAGTCGCGCGGTGTCATCGGCACCGGCGGAAAGAATTTGCTGCCCATCCGCAGAAAAGGCGACCGAAAAAACTTCCCCACGATGTCCGCGCAGTTGCCCTAGTTCCTGCCCAGAGGCTACGTCCCAAACGCGCACCGTCGCATCGCTGCTTGCCGTTGCCAGCGTCTTACCATCCGGCGCAAAGGCGACGGCGCGCACGGGTTCTGTGTGTCCCGAAAACCGCCGCAGTTCTCGCCCTGTTGCGACGTCCCACAGGCGAAGCGTTCTGTCCTGACTGCCGGACGCCAGCGTCTTGCCGTCGGGCGCAAGGCGACAGCAAAGACCCAATCGGTGTGTCCGTTGATCGTGCGCAGCAGTTGGCCAGTTGCCGTCGCCCACAACTGATGGTGTGATCTTTGCTGACGAGCCAGCAGTTGGCTGTCAGGCGAAAAGGCGACGGCGAAAAGACCGTCAGTGTGTTCGGTCAAATGGTCGAGTTTGCGCAAGTCGGCAATGTTCCAAATACGCGCCACGCCGTCCTCGCTCCACGTCAACAGTTTGTTGCCATCGTGCGAGAACTGCGCGCCGATAATTTTGGCTTCGTGGCCTTTGATAAGGGCGACTTCTTGTTGCGTAGCGATGTCCCACAGCTTGACGGTCAGCGCGCCGCAAATCGCCAGCAACAGCTTGCCATCCGGCGAAACAAACGCGCTGGGCATCCAGTCATTGTTGCTGCGAAACACGGCGACCTGCTGGAGCGAGGGAAGTTGATACAGCCTGGCTGTGCTGTCCGTGCTGGTGACGATGAGATAACGCGAATCCGGCGAGAAATAGGTAAAAAGCAGCCGTTCACCCGGCACCGTAAGGCGTCCGATTTCGCGGCCTGTTGCCAACGCAAACAGCCGGACAGCCTGACCGCCTTCTGACAAGCAAAAATACCGACTGTCGAGCGAGACTTGCGGTGCAGTGGTCAACGAATTCGCGGGAATAGTCTGATACGTTCCCTGCCGAATATCGTGCAGCCGCCATTCCTGCGGGTTCGGGCGGGTGAAGAGTTTTTGCCAGTCCGGCGAAAAGAACATGCCATCAATCGGCGTCGTCTGACAGGGCAGCGATGCTGTCAACTTGCCCGTTGGCATTTCCCAAAACTTCACGCTGCCGTCCGTGTGTCCTGTCGCAATCGTGCTGCCCTGGTGCCAGAAGTTGATTATGGTATGGGCGGGCAGCGCGACGGAATAAAGCGGCTGTCCTGTGCGCAGATTCAAAACCTGCAACATCTCGTTGCCGCATCGTTGCACCGGAAAATCTTTTTCCAGCCAGATCGAATAGCCGTGCTGATACCCGGTGAAAGCAAGCGAATTCAGCAACTGGCCAGTTTGCGCATCCCACAGATCCGCTTTGGTCTGGCTGCTGCCGCCCACAAAGTTGTCGTGATCGTAAAAACCCAGGCCGCCCAATTCTGCCGCTGCTGAATGCTTGAACTGCACGCTTTTCGGATGGCACAGGCTCCATAAATAGCGCCACTCAAAGCCTCGTAAATCCTCCTCTGCGGTCGGCGTAGACTGCGGCAACCACGCCGCTAATGTAGTGCGCATCCGTGACAAGTTGCCAAGTTCCCAATCCTGCACCGCTTGATTCAGGCGCGTGGCGTAGAGTTCGCGTCGTTGGCTGCGAGCCTGTTCATGCGCCGCCGCCGCCTGCCGGAAAGAAACCACCGCGACTGTGATTAGCGTTAATAACAACAGCGTTATCAGCAACACCGGAAGCATGTGCCGTCGCACAAACTTGCCGACGCGATAACTGGCGGTAGCCTTGCGTGCCAGCACGGTTTTGCCTTCCAGATAACGCCCGATGTCGGCATTGAATTGCTCGACCGATGGATACCGCCGCGTGGGTTCCTTGCGCAGCGCCATTAACACGATGTTGGCGAGGTCTTCGTCAACGTTGGGCTTTTCCGGTTCGACCTCTGTCACGACGCGCGCGATTTCATGTAGCAGCGGAGATTTGAATTGATACGGCTTGCGCCCCGTCAAAATCTCGTACAGTACGACGCCCAAACTGTAAATATCCGTCGCCTTCGTGATCGCCTCATTGTTCAGTTGTTCCGGGCTGGCATATTCGGGCGTAAGCGGCAATTGCGTATGCGTTAGGGCTAAGGAAGCGTCATTTTGTTCGAGCAATTTGGCGATGCCGAAGTCGAGTAGCTTTGGCGTGCCATCAGCGGTGACGAGAATATTGCCCGGTTTCAGATCGCGGTGAATCACCAGATTTTGATGCGCCGCTTGCACTGCCTGACAAACAAGGCGAAAAAGCTTGAGCCGTTCCGGTAGCGAGTGCAATTGCTGTTCGCAATACAGTGTCAGCGGCACGCCCGCGATGTACTCCATTACCAGATAATGCCAGCCATCTTCGGTCACGCCACCGTCCAACAAGCGTGCAATGTTTTTGTGTTCCAGCCGTGCGAGGATTTGTCGTTCCTGCTGAAACCGCTGAATGATTTCCTCACTGCCGAGGCCAGGCCAGACCAATTTGATGGCGACCTGTTTCTCAAACGCCTGATCGGCACGATGCGCCAGAAACACCGCGCCCATTCCGCCGCGCCCCAATTCGCGGATGACCTGATACGCTCCGATGCGACGACCCAGCGCCGCATCGGAGGCAATGGCTGCGGACGAGTGAGGGAAATCGTTAAGAGGCGGCGCTTCCAGAAAATCGGGCGCGTGATCGTGCAGGAGCAGCAGTTTTTGCACCTCAGCAAAGAGCCGTTCATCGCCCGCACACGCCTGCGCGAGCGTCCGTTCTCGCTCGTTGGGCGGCAAGTCAAACACGACATCAAAAAGCGTTTTGATTTGCTGTAATCGCTCGGCTGTCACCTGCTTCACCTCCTCTCAGCAAAACGTGGAAATGGGATTCTTTTCGGTTTATTTTTTTCGCCGTTCCGCGCCTGATCGGCAGACGCCATTCGACGCCGTGCTTGCGGCCTCGTGCCCCGCGCAGCACCTTACACCAGGTGGCGGGGTCTTTGCAGCAAATCACCTCGACCCAGGCCATCTCTCCTTTTCTCTCAACTACCGTAACCGCCAACCCCTCCAGCCGTGTGCCGCCATTCCGGTATCTTGCTCAGTTTTTCTGCGGCTCTCCCCAGAAGCATTGGCATTGCAATACTTCAGCGCGTGAAGTTAGGACAAACCGAAGAAAAAGCGCGCAAGAATGCCGCTGCCATCTGGCAGCATTCTTACCATTCGATTTACTGGCGGAAGTAATTGACCTGAATTAACAAGATCGTAATCGGCAGGTAAAATCGGACAGCAAAAGAGTAGTTTTTTATTTTTCTGGCCGGGGACAAAATGATTTCGGTTTCCCGCCCATTCACTCTATAGTTATGCCACGCTTTGACAGAGCCAGGAAGTCGAGCCAACAAATGATTTAGGCGGCGGCAAATAACCTGTACAGAAAGCATCCGTATGAGTGTTCCTCCGATTCCCCATAACGTGGAAATCACGCAACTGCTCAAACGCCATCAGGGCGGCGATCCGGATGCCCTTCATCAACTGATTCCGTACATCTATCACGAGTTGCGCCGCCTAGCTCAATATCATCTGAAAGCAAATGGGTATGGTATTACACTCCAACCGACGGCGCTGGTACACGAAGCCTATTTGCACCTCTTCAGCGGGCACTCCATTGACTGGCAAAATCGGGCACATTTCTTTCAGGTGATCGGGCAACAGATGCGCTGGTTAGTGGTAGATCAGGCACGCCGTTCACAGGCCAGGAAGCGCGGCGGATGGCAACGCAAATTGTCTCTAGATGACGTGGTAGTAGGGGCTGAGGAAATGCCTACGCTGGACATCTTTGCCTTGCATCAAGCCCTGCTGCGGTTAGAACAACTCTATCCGCGGCTGGGCAAGATCGTGGAATTGCGGTATTTTGTCGGTTTGAATGAAGCCCAGACCGCCGAGGTGCTGGGTATCTCTGAGCGGACGGTGCGCCGCGACTGGGCATTTGCGAAAAGTTGGTTACTCAATCAACTTCAATCTGGTTAATACATGGCCAAAATTATTGGTGTGTTTGATTCTCTCCCGGCAGCACAGGCGGCAGCCGAGCAGCTCGGCGCAGGTGTTGTGCCGATGAAGGCCCTTTCGATTATCGGTTATGCAACACAAGGCAAAAACAAAATCGGTGTCATCAGCGCCAAAACAGGAAAGCGTCCATACAGTCTGAAAAAATCTGCCGCCTGGGGCGGCGCATTAGGCTTAGCGACTACGTTTTTATTGCCGGGCGGCGGGCAGGTGTTTGTTGCCGGGCATCTGCTCCGTGTGGCCTTACAGATCAAAGCGGCTGGCCTCTTTGTGGGAGCTGTGGCGGTCAGTACGACAGATTTGTTGCGCAAGGCCGGATTCACGCGGCGCGCGGCGCAGGAAGCTGCCAGCATTGTAGCCGAAGGGCGATTTGCGCTGGCGTTGCAAAGTGATTGGATCACGACGCAGCGTGCGCGGCTGGCGTTGGGTGAGAAACAATGGCAACCAGATGCACGGCTGGTGTCATGCGTGATGCGCTATGGCTACGAGCAGCAGTCGTTTGTTTCTTTGTACGGCGGGATGGAAGTGTGGTTTTCGCAGGCACCCGAGGCCGCTGTCGTCTATCGTCGGCTGGGCAAGGTTGCAGTCGTTTCCGCTGCGCCGCTGGCCGCCGCTGAACATCTGGCGGAGGTGACGCGCCAGTTCCTTGCTTACTGTCAGGCGGAAAAGATGGATTGCCTGATGGTGCCTGTCGGGCCGGAATTTGCGCGCATTGCCGAAGGCTGCGGGATGGGCTTGCTGGGTATTGGGGAATCGGGCTACTTCCAATTGCCGGAGTGGAAGCCGCGTGGCGACAAGTGCAAAAAAGTGCGCGCGGGCGTAAACCAGGCACGCGGCGCGGGCGTGGAAGTCGAACGCTATGATCCAGGCCGCAAGTTGAATTGTCAGCTGCGCAATGAAATCGAGCAACTTTGTCAGGCGTGGATTGGCACCCGCGAAGTTGACGCGCTCGGCTGGCTGCTGGAACTTGATCCGTTTTTTTTGAGCGAACACAAACGCTATTTCCTCGCGCGGCGCAACGGCAAAGTCGAAGGGCTGCTCGCCTGTTCGCCCATCCCGGCCCGCAACGGATGGTATCTGGAAGACCTCATCCGGCATCCACAGTCCGAACGCGGCGTCAGCGAATTACTGGTGGTGACAGCCCTCGATCACCTCGGCGCTGAAGGCGCGACCCTGGCCACACTTGGCACCTCACCCTTAGCGGGCATCAAAACGGGCGGCCAGTTCAAGCAACTTTCTCGTGTGCTGAAGTTTATCTACGAAAATCTCGATGGCTTTTATCACTTCAAAGACTTACATCACTTCAAAGCCAAATTTGCGCCGTCTTTGGTTGAGCCGGAATATCTGGCG
>JAXLQQ010000066.1:0-32382 GCA_046331525.1 Blastocatellia bacterium | reverse complement strand
TTCACAGCGAAGTCGCAATGGCGCATCGCGTCACGCATCCCAACGTCTGCCGCGTCCACGACATCGGCGAAGTCATCACTTCATCCGGTGCCTTGCAGTTTCTTTCGATGGAATACGTGGACGGCGAAGACCTGTCCTCCCTGCTGCGCCGCATCGGTCGCCTGCCTGCTGATAAAGCCATCGAAATTGCCAATCAACTCTGCGCCGGACTCGCCGCCGCGCACGAAGCGGGCGTGCTGCACCGTGATCTAAAGCCCGCCAACGTGATGATTGACGGCAAAGGCCGCGTCCGCATCACCGACTTTGGCCTGGCCGGATTTGCCGAACAAATTCGCGGCAACGAAATCATGGCCGGTACGCCCGCCTATATGTCGCCCGAACAATTCGCGGGCAAAGAGGTCACGACGAAGAGTGATATTTACGCGCTCGGCTTAGTGCTGTACGAAGTCTTCACCGGCAAGCGCGTGTTTGAAGGCGGCTCGCTGGATGAGCTGAAACGAATGCACGAAAGCTCTGCGCCGACAAATCCGTCGAGTTGGGTGAAAAATCTTGATCCGCTGGTGGAGCGCGTGATTCTGCGGTGTTTGGAAAAAGACCCAGGCAAACGCTTGGCCTCAGCGAAACAAGTGGCCGATGCGTTGCCGGGCGGCGATCCGCTGGCGGCGGCGCTGGCATTAGGTGAAACGCCTTCGCCGGAAATGGTCGCGGCAGCAGGAGCGAAAACGGGGATGCGGCCTATGTATGCGGTAGCGTGTTTGCTTGGAATCATTGCTTGCCTCATCACGATTCCACTTCTCAAGCACCAAGTGACTATGATTGATCGCCTGCCAATAGAAAACTCGCCAGAGGTTATGGCAAAGAAGGGGCGCGATATTGCCAACCAGTTTGGTTGGATTGAGGCACCAGTGGATACGGCGTATGGAATGTTTGGTGACCTAAACGCAATCAGCAATAAACAAAATACTCGTGCCTGGTGGGAACAGTTGGCAAATGATCAACGGCTTCCTGTTTATTTCTGGTATCGAGAATCACGCGCATATTTACAGCCCGAAAAATACGCTAACAGCAACCTTACGATCACAAATGTTAGCTGGAGCAATCCAGACCAGAACAGCCCAGGCATGCGACGCATGACGATTGATTTCTATGGACGACTCTCATATTTCTCGGCAACCGCAGATTCCTATGATGAACCCGGTGCAAAAGCGATTGAGCCTGACTGGAAAGCCGTTTTTAGCGCAGCCGGATTCGATATTAGTCAATACCAGCCCACAGAATCAGTAGCCATCCCGGACTCGGCTTATGACACCCGCGCCGCATGGGATGGCCCGCATCCGGTGCAGCCAGCCGTAAAACTTCATATTGAAGCGGCCGCACTGCGAGGGCGCATTGTCTTTTTTAGCCGAGACGAAGCACCGCTGCTAGACTCACTACGGGAACAAGCCAAACAGAACTATGCAATCCCTACGGGTGTGGCAATTAACATCGTCATCTTTAGCGTGATTATCCTTGTCACATTACTTGCAGCGGCGATACTGGCGCGTCGTAATTTGCGGCTTAACAGAGGTGATCGCCAAGGGGCTGCCAGGCTCGGAATCTTTATCTTCGCCTGCACAATGATTGAATGTTTTCTGCTAGCGAGTCATTCCCCAACCAATGGTGAAATAGACCTTTTCTTCCAGGCACTGGCACTCTCAACAACGATGGGGGGGATGTGTTCGTTATTTTATCTTGCGTTAGAGCCTTATGTACGAAAACGTTGGCCAGAGACATTAGTCGGATGGCAAATGGCTTTGACAGGCAAATGGCGCGACCCCATTTTCGGGCGTAGCCTTCTTTACGGCTTGTTGGCAGGACTTTTCTGTATGGCGCTACGTGCTTTTACCTCTTGGTTAAGAGTTCGCTCTGGCGGGGCATTAGCTTCGTACACCGATTCGTTGATGGGAATATTTGACATCGTCAGATTGGTCACACGCGCTATTAGAGGATCCGCAATGTTTGCAGCAGGGTCGTTTTTCATTATCTTTCTCCTCTGCGTTCTTTTACGACGCGATTGGATCGCTTGCCTGTTACTGGTTGCTTTTTCAGCCACCTACAATTTGTTGGGAGCAGGTGGCAATTTGAGTTTTGAACTCTTAGCCGCTGTCCTCGTTTCTTTCGTCGTTTTTCTAATCATCCGAAAGTGTGGCTTACTTTCGATGTTCGTTCTTCAGTATTGTGTGTCCCTGACTTACATACCAGCAACGACTAACCTCTCGGCGTGGTATGCAGGATATGCGTTGTCTGTGTTGGGAATATTGTTGACGCTGTCGCTCTATGCGTTTCACACGGCGAGGGGCGGGCAAAAAGTGTTTACGGGGAAATTGCTGGAAGAGTGAAGCCAAAAAAGCGGCCTTTCACAACGTCCTCAGCCAGCGCGCCTCCGTCGCAGCGGACAGCCTGACGAGCAGGTGTCATGAGTTCAAGCTTCAGCGTGTCTGGCCGCGGTTTTTTAACCCCGTGGAGACAAGCTGAAGCTTGAACCCATGACACCTGCCTGCCGGAAGAAGTGATGAGGTAGAGCGCAGGTGTTGCGTGTACGCGCTTGGTGACAAGCAGCAAGTTACTTCTGCTGCAAAAACACGAACACACCTTTTTTGTTTGACGTGATGACATCGGGCAATTTGTCGCCGTTCAGGTCGGCGATGGTGAATTGGGTGCCGACGCCGGAGTCGTTGTCAATCTCGTGTTTGACCCACTTCACTTCGCCTTTTTCGCGTTGCAATCAAACCAGACGACGACGGCGGGTGCGTCAGGGTTTACATCGCCGGTCGGGCCGTGTGCCCAGTAGCGTTTGCCGGTGACGATGTCCAGTTTGCCATCGCCGTTGATGTCGGCGAGCATCAGCGAATGGGTCTGCGAAATGCTGCTGTCTATTTCGTGCTGGATGAATTCTGGATGATCGCTCGTGCCTTTCTTTTGCTCGAACCACCAGATGCCGGTTTTGTGCGCGGAACTGGTGACAACATCGTTCAGGCCGTCGCCGTTCACATCGTAGACATACATCTGCGCGCAATCGTCGCCGAGGTTGGTTTTGACAAAACGCCAGCCCGATGAGCGGGGGTCAACGGGCGCTTCCCAATAACCGGTGTTGATGACGACATCGTTGCGGCCATCGCCATTCAGATCGCCAACGCCGAGACCGTGCGAGTAGCGAAAAACGCCGTCGGCTTTGCGGATTCTTTCGTGGATTTGCCGCTGATTGGGTGCATTCTGAATTCGGCTTTGGCATCGGCGCTCGGCTCGAACCAGGCCATTTGGGAATCGTCTACGGAAAAGATCAGACGGGTTTATCGGCGGTTTTGGGCTTGCGGGTTTCTTTGGAGCGTTTGCTCCAGAGGTCGGTCAAAATGCCGTGTAAACCGCTGCTGCCGAGGTCGGGCGTGAGGGTGAGCGGTGCAAATGCGGGCTTTCATTGCAGGCGTTTACGGCGATTTGCCCGCCCAGGGCCGCTGCCGGTCTTGGGGTTTTCGCGCCAGACAACGGCATCCCGGCCTGGCCAGCCGATGAGAAGTTGGTCTACCCAGCCGTCGCCATTCACGTCCATTGCGTAGTTGACGAAGGAATTGCTGTAGCTTTTGGCAGCGTCGAATTGCTTCGGCGGCGCGATTTCATGCATTTTCCAATCGGGCGCTTCGTACCAGAGATTGCCCGCTATAACATCTGGTTTGCCATCGCCGTTGACATCGCCGACGGCGACACCCTCGGAGCGGAATTTTTGTCGAGTGTGAATTTTTGAATTTGACTTCGCGGCGGGCAGCGGCGGAAGGCCAGTAAATGGCAGTGAGGATGAAAAGGATGAGCGCGCCGCCCATCCCAAAACCGACCAGTTTGTTGTTCTTCATAACTTGTAGGGATTCAGCCCTAGCGGAACGCGCGGGCGAAGGGGGCGTTCCGCTGCGGCTGTAGTAGTTTTCAGGTACTGCGCCGGGTCATAAACCACGAGACCAGGGCAGGAAATAAAATCACTCCGACCGTAACGAGTTTTAATTTTATGCTGGGGCGCGCCGACAGCACATTTACGAGATGCTTCAGGGCTGGCACAAAATCGCGCGCGGCGATTTCCTGTTTCGAGCGCAGTAAATCGCGTTCGATGACAATTTGCTTGATCTGCGTTTCAGCCAGACTCTTTTGTAGCGACGTGGCCAGCGAGGAGGCGCGGAACTTACGCACAGCCTTGAGCACCTGCTCATAATAACCGACGGAACTGGCGGAAAGCGAGTCGCCACGTTTGCGGTAACGCACCAGCACCTGCGGCGTAAACGCAAAATGATAGCCGCGCTGCAACATCCGCAACCAAAGATCAAGGTCTTCACTGCCGCGCAACGCTTCGTCAAACCAACCGACTTTTTTGAGCATTTCGCGCCGAAATAGCGCCGAAATAAAAACATTGCACTCGCGCTGCAACACCTTTTCCACCGTGATGGGTTCGCTGGAAGGACAAACCTCTTGAAAGGTCGTGTCATCGAAATGCGAGCCACCAAAAAAGACAGCGTTCGGATAATACAGGTCTACTTCGGGGTGCGTGTCGAGGAACCCAACCATCTGTTCCAGATATTCCGGCAACCACTGATCGTCGCTGTCGAGAATCGCAATGTAGCGGCCACGCGCGACGCGCAGGGCAGCATTACGCGCAGCTCCCGGCCCTTTGTTGGCTTGTTTGACGTAGACAATTTTATCAAGGAACGGCCTGATCACCTCTTCGGTGTTATCAGTTGCGCCATCATTTACCAGCACCACTTCAAAATTTCTATAAGTTTGGGCGAAAACTGAATCCAGCGTTGCAGCCACGTAGGGCTCAGCGTTGTAGGCGCAAATCACCACACTAACCCGTGGTACGGGGTTCAGGTCTTCTTTCATTTTGCTTCTCCGGTATCGTTATTTGTTTTTCAAGGCGGACTCTGTGTCCAGAGGGAGGAGCAGGAGAGGAGAGCGATCTCAGTAGAGAACTGCCACAGATTCTCGCGTTCGTTATCAGGGCAGCGGCGACATTGGCTGCGACCCTGTTTTTGCGTAAAAACCGCGCGGGTATTGTAGGTTTCGCGCGCGTCTTTCGCAACCGCGCGTCAATCCTGCACAGGACGCGGCGGGTTGGCCCACTGGCCGCGCGGGTCAGCGCCGCTGACGATGATGCCTTTCGCGTGCCAATCCAGATAGGCCGTGACATCAGCGGCGCAATATCGCATCGTCAACCCGCAACGGCGGCGATCAGAATCATTGGCCCGCGAGCCGTGCAACAGCAAATCCGAGTGAATCGAAATCTGCCCGGCCTGGAGGATGTTATCAACCGCTTCGCCAAACTGTTCGGCATTGGCAACGGATTGATAGAGGATTTCATCTTCGTCATCCTCGTGCATCCGCGCGGTCAATTCGCCGTGATGATGCGAGCCGGGAATGAAGCGCATGCAGGCATTCTCAACGTCCGCATCATCAATTGCCAGCCACACAGTCACGGCTTTTGAGGGCGACAGCGGCCAATAGGTCGCGTCCTGATGCCACGAAACTTTCTTGCCGTCGTGCGGCATCTTGCAGAAGAAATGCGAGCCCCACGCGATTAGATTTTCGCCGAGAATGTCTCTCACATACGCCACGATGCGCGGGTGCGTGAGCAGGTCATACACCTTGCCGTGTTTCATATGTGCCGTCGAAATCGCGTAGCTGTCTTTGCCTTCGGATAAGTATTGCGCCAGCAATTGATCGAAGTAGGCGCGAATCTCGTTGGCTTCGGCTTCGTCAAAAATGCGCAGGCCGGTGACATAGCCGTCTTGATTGAAGGCCGCAATTTGTTCGCGCGTGAGGTGCTGCGGATTTTCCGTCGTACTCGGATGAAAGCGCAGATCGCGCGTCTGCGAATGGATGTCTTGAATATCGGGCGTGGGTACAGGAATGAAGGGAGTCATACTTTTTAATTTAGTTAGGTGAATAGGACGCAGAAGAACGCGGATTGAGCAGATTTTCGCAGAGAATTTTTGCTTGGTAAGAGCAGCGAAAATCTGCTCAATCCGCGTTCTTCTGCGTCCTACTGCTTCATAAAACTAACCAGCCAATTGTTCACGCGCTCCACCTGTTCGGGCACATTGTTATGTCCGGTTTCGAGCGCGAGCATCAGTTCTTTCTTTGCCCTGATGACGTTATACGCCGAATACATCGAAGTCGGCGGGCAGGTTTCGTCGTTAAAACCCCACGTATACAATCCCGGCGCTTTCACGCGACGCGCAAAGTTGACGACATCGTAATACTTCATCGTTTCGATTTTGTCCGGCGTGCGATGCGAACCCGCGCCCGCCTGCCGGAACATATGCGGCCAGCCGCCCGCGCGATTGTTCAGATACCCCGTCACGTCCGACAAGGCCGGATAATACGCTGCTAACACCTTCACACGCGAATCAAGCCCGGCAGTCACAAGCGAAAGCGCGCCGCCCTGTGAACCGCCCGTCACGCCTAAGTTCGTACCGTCGAATTTCGGATGGCTCACCAGAAAATCATTCGCACGCAGACAGCCGAGATACACACGGTGATAGTAATAGCGGTCTTTGTTGTCGAGATTGAATGTCCAATAACTGGCTGCCGCCGTGCGTCCAAGCGAATCATAAACTTCCTGCGGCAAATTCACCGGCAAGCCGTGAATTCCGATCTGCAACGAGATGATGCCGCGTTCAGCTAAATCCACGCGACCGCGATAAGGACGAATGCCTGCGCCGGGAACTTCCAGCACAGCAGGATATTTGCCCGGCGCTTTCGGCTCGGCCAGAATGCCGTACAAACGACTCGGCGCGGCGCTGCCATCGCCGCTCACGTTCGCCAGACTGACGTGATAGACATTCACATTCGCCGTGCAAAGTTCGGGCAACAGCGTCAACCGCGCGTCCATTGGAATTTTCGCCAGCGCCTCTTTGCCCGCGTTCCAAAACGCATCGAAATCCGCCGGATCAGTCGTCGTCGGTTTGATTTGTTCCGGCGCAAAGCCTGCCGTAGCGAAGCCGCGATAACGACGGCCATACATTTCGGTCGTCGCAATGCAGCGCAGAAAACCCGCTTCCTTCATCGTCCCGCCGTCAATCGTCAAACCTTCTGTCGGAACGGTGACGGTCTTTTCCGTAGTAGGCGTCATCATTTCGGGGCCAAAGCTGTACGTCACTTTCGCATTCGGCACCGGCTGGCCGTCCTGAATGACTGTGATTTTGAATTTGACCGACTCGCCCGGCTTGTACAACCAATCGGCATGATCGAGCGACACCCGCACTGCAACCGTGCCGATGCGCGCCTGCGCCTGCGCCCACGCGGGAATGGTCAAAGATAGAAGAGCTAAAAGGGTGATGAACTGCCAGCGCAATTTACGCATGTCTGAACTCCTGCAAGTGGATTGAATTTTTGTGACTGCTATGGAAATACAACAAAGCGACGCTGTGGTAAAGCGTGCCAAGCTATTCTCTGGCGAGTGCGTGCAGCTTCTGCAACTTTTCCAGCAACGGTTCCAACTGCTCCAACGGAAACTGCGTTGTCGCATCACTCAAGGCTTGTGCGGGATGATCGTGGACTTCCATAAACAGCCCATCCACACCACACGCGACAGCGGCGCGAGCTAAGTGTGGAATGTACTCAGCCATTCCGGCCGTCGCTTCGCCCAAGCCGCCGGGCAATTGCAAGCTGTGCGTCGCATCGTAAACAACCGGATAGCCGAAGCCGCGCATAATCGGCAGCGCGCGCATATCCACAACCAGATTGTTATAACCAAACGACGAGCCACGTTCGGTGAGCAGCAATTCTTTCCCGCCCGCCGCTTCGAGTTTGTTGACGACGTTGCGCATTTCCCAGGGCGCAAGGAATTGTCCTTTTTTTACATTCACGATGCGCCCACTCGCAGCAGCGGCCACGAGCAAATCGGTTTGCCGACAGAGGAAAGCAGGAATTTGCAGCACGTCTGCGACTTCGGCAACGGCGGCGACTTGCGGCGATTCGTGAATGTCGGTCAGCACAGGGACGCCGATTTCAGCTTTGATTTTTGCCAGCACGCGCAAGCCCTCGTCCATTCCCAAGCCGCGAAAGGAACTGATGGAAGAGCGATTGGCCTTGTCGTACGAAGCTTTGAAGACGTAAGGAATAGCGAGCCTCGCCGCCACCGCCGCAATCGCTTCCGCCATTTTCAGCGCGTGCGCTTCCGACTCAATCACGCACGGCCCGGCGATCAGAAAGAACGTGTCGGTGCGTGGTTGGAGAGTTTGATACAGAGTCGTCATTCGCTAGCTCGCCGCACTTACAATCGTTTCGGGCTCTTCCTGCTCGGCCATTTTTTTCTGAAACGGACTCAGACGTTGATCGCGGTCGCGGTCACGTTCTTCCTGCAAGCGGTGTTCGTGCGCGGCTTTGATGAAGCTGACGAACAACGGATGCGGCGCGAGCGGTTTCGATTTCAATTCGGGATGAAATTGGCAGCCCAAAAACCAGGGATGATCGGTCAATTCGATAATCTCGACAAACTTGCCGTCTGGCGATTTGCCTGCAAAGGTCAGGCCCGCTTCGGCCAGCCGATCAATGTATTTCGGATTGAATTCGTAGCGGTGACGATGGCGCTCAGAAATCATCGGGCTGCCGTACACCTTGCGCGCCAGCGAACCGTCCTGCAATTCGCAGTCATACGCCCCAAGCCGCATCGTGCCACCCAAATCCTCAACGCCGAGCAGATCGCGCAGCTTGAAAATAATCGGATCAGGCGTGTCTGGATCGCACTCGGTCGTGTCCGCTGTTTCGATTTCGCAGACGTTGCGCGCGTACTCAATCGAAGCGCATTGCATCCCCAGACAAATCCCGAAGAATGGCTTTTTCTCGCGCCGCGCATAGCCAATCGCGCGAATCATTCCGCTGACGCCGCGTTTGCCGAAACCGCCAGGAACTAAGATGGCATCCACTTCGCGCAAGCGGTCTTCCCAGCGTTCATCCGTCATCAATTCTTCGCTTTCGATCCACTGAAATTTGACTTTGACCTGATTGGCAAAACCGCCGTGATACAACGCTTCGTTGAGGCTCTTGTAGGAATCTTCAAAATCCACATACTTGCCGATGATGCCGATTTTGACGGTTTCGCGCGAGCTGTTGATGCGATTCACGAGCGCGTTCCATTGCCGCAAATCTGTGTCGCCAATCGGCAAACGCAGGAACTCGACGATCAAATGATCCAAGCCTTCGCGGTTGAAGACGGTCGGGATTTCATAGACCGATTTCACGTCCTGCGCCGTAATTACTGCGTCCTGCGAGACATTGCAGAACAGCGCGATTTTCTCTTTCATATCCGCCGGAATTTGCCGCTCGCAGCGACAGAGCAAAATGTCCGGCTGAATCCCGATGCTCAACAATTCTTTCACCGAATGCTGCGTCGGCTTGGTTTTCAATTCGCCCGACGCCGCGATAAAAGGCACCAGCGTCAAATGCACAAAAATCGAATTGTGACGCCCGACCTCATTGCTCATCTGACGAATGGCTTCCAGAAACGGCAGCGACTCGATGTCGCCGACCGTGCCGCCAATTTCGACGATCACTACATCGTAACCGTCCGACACCGCTTTGATCGCGTCTTTGATGTGATTCGTGATATGGGGAATCACCTGAATCGTTTTGCCGAGGTAATCGCCGCGCCGCTCTTTTTCGATGACTGAAAGATAAATCCGCCCCGTCGTCCAGTTATTCGACTGCGTCAATTTCGCGTGCGTGAAGCGTTCGTAATGGCCCAAATCCAAATCCGTTTCTGCGCCGTCATCGGTTACAAACACTTCGCCGTGCTGAAAGGGCGACATCGTACCGGGATCAACGTTGATGTAAGGATCGAATTTCATCAAGTTGACTTTCAGCCCGCGCGCTTCGAGCAGCGCCCCGATGGACGCGGCGGCAATGCCTTTGCCCAAGCCACTCACAACGCCACCGGTTACAAAAATATATTTCGGCATGTGCGATCTCCTAAGGTAGTAATAAGCAGGATTGAGATGAATGATCTATTAATCGGTTTCGAGCGGTAGGAACTAGAGTAATGGCTGAAACGTCATAGGTCAACCGCAGGCGCGCCTGGGTACGCACGCATCCGGCAGGCGGGTTTCGGCCAGGAAAATCGTCAAGGAAGGCAGGCGTGCGTACCCATTGCGGAGCGCCGAACTATCGCCTTCACGCATAAAGTCAGTTAGAGTACCCGTTATGCCTGTACTCCTGCCAGAAGTCATTCCGCTCGGTCGCACGTCGCGCGAATACGAGGCAATGTTTGCGCTAACGGAAGCCGATAAACAACGAACCATTCTCGGCTGCGGCGATGGCCCGGCCAGCTTCAATGCGGAATGGACGGCGCGGGGAGGCAACGTTATTTCGGTTGATCCGGTCTATGAATTTTCCGGCGCGCAAATCAAGGCACGTTTTGATGCGGTGATTGATGATGTGATTGCGAACGTCGCAGTGTCACCCCAGCGCTGGGTGTGGAGCTTTCAGCAGGATGTGGACGGATTGCGACAGAATCGCGTGACGGCAATGGAGCGTTTCTTGGCCGACTATGAAACGGGCAAACGCGACGGGCGTTACCGCGTGGGCGAATTGCCGACCTTAGCCTTTTCTGACAACGCTTTTGACTTGGCGCTCTGTTCGCATTTACTGCTGTTATATTCACACTTGCTCTCGCTTGATTTTCACCGCCGCGCTGCTGGAATTATGCCGCGTGGCAACTGAGGTGCGCGTCTTTCCCCTTGCTGGATTTGTCGGCAACCTGTCGGAACACCTCGCGCCATTGCTCGCGGCATTGGCACAGGCAGGTATTCAGACGACGATTGAAGAAGTAGACTACGAATTCCAAAAAGGCGGCAACCAAATGCTCTGCCTGACACGAGAGATTATGCCAAACTTAGAGAAGCTACTTGACGGAAACAAAGCATGGGCGCAACTGTGCCGAAGACCCAGTATTTTTCACCGCTCTCGCAACAACAAAGCCCGGAATATTTATGGATTGGTTGTTCTGACAGCCGCGTGCCTTCGACGCAACTCGTTGGGATGTTGCCCGGCGAAATGTTTGTGCATCGCAATGTTGCCAACGTCGTCGTCCACACCGATTTGAATTGCCTGGCCGTGTTGCAATTCGCCATTGACGTATTGCGCGTCAAGCACGTGATCGTTTGCGGGCATTACGGCTGTGGCGGCGTACTGGCCGCATTGAATCAGGCGCGGCTGGGATTGATTGATAACTGGCTGCGACACGTGCAGGACGTAGCGGAAAAATACGAAGCCGTGCTTAATCAAATCTCCGATCCAAAAGCCCGGTTTGATCGGTTATGTGAATTGAATGTGATTGAGCAAACCATCAACGTTTGCCAAACCACCGTTGTCCAAAACGCCTGGGAACGCGGTTTGGAATTTGCGGTGCATAGCGTGATTTACGGGTTGCAGGACGGGCTGCTGCGCGATCTGGGCTTGTGCCTGACGAGCGAAGCGGAATTACAAGCCGCACGCCAACACACGATGCAAGTGGCACGCGGCGAGACGAACGTACAATTTGCTTGAGCCAATTATGAGTGAATTATTTTCCCATTTTCGACTGCGTGAAAGCACTTTCCGCAACCGCATTTTTGTTTCGCCGATGTGCCAGTATTCCTGTCAGGAGGGAATGCCGAATGACTGGCATCTCGTCCATCTCGGCAGCCGTGCGGTAGGCGGTGCGGCGCTGGTGATGGCGGAGGCGACGGCAGTTTCGCCTGAGGGCAGAATCTCGCCGGGAGACACGGGAATATGGTCACCCGCGCACGCCGAAGCGTTTCGACCCATCGCGGCGTTCATCAAAGCACAAGGCGCGGTGCCTGCGATTCAACTGGCACACGCGGGTCGCAAGGCTTCGACCGAAGCGCCGTGGCGCGGCGGCAAACCAATCACAGGCGCAGACGGCTGGCAAACTATCGCGCCGAGTCCGATCCCGTTTGGCAACTACCCAATTCCGCGCGCAATGACGAAGCAGGGCATTGCCGACGTGGTAGCCCAATTTGCCAGCGCTGCCGAACGTAGCCTTGCTGCCGGATTTGAAGTTCTCGAAATTCATATGGCGCACGGCTATTTGCTGCACGAATTTCTTTCGCCGCTCGCCAATCATCGCAGTGATGAATTCGGCGGCGATCTGGCCGGAAGAATGCGGTTTCCATTACAGGTCGCGGCTGCTGTACGCGATGTCTGGCCAGCGCATTTGCCTGTCTTTGTGCGGATCTCGGCGAGCGATTGGACGGAGGAAGGGTGGGATTTGACGCAATCTGTTCAGTTCGCCGCACAGCTCAAAACGCTAGGCATTGATCTGATGGATTGCTCCAGCGGCGGCATCGTGCCGGGCATCAAAATTCCGGTGGGGCCGAGTTATCAGGTGCCATTCGCCGCTGCGCTGCGCCGCGAAACGGGCTTGGCCACAGGCGCGGTCGGAATGATTACGACGCCATTGCAGGCTGAACAGATCATTACGGCAGGAGAGGCGGATGTTGTCTTTCTGGCACGGGCGCTATTGCGCGATCCGTACTGGCCGTTGCACGCGGCCAAAGAACTGCAAGTGGACGTTCCCTGGCCGGTGCAATACGAACGCGCCAGAGATTAACCGGGCAAGCGCCAGCCCGTGGGATAAACCGCTACGCCAGCAATAATCAACACGATGACGCCGAGCGTAATGAACAAATAATTGCGCGCCCGCACCGGGGCAGGCGAGGCTTTCCACTTGGCCGAGAAATGCGCCAGCACCAATGCCAGTGTCAGTGTGAAGCCGTGTTCCCAATGCTTCCGCGCCAGCCCCGTTGTGGTCGCCACGTAGATAAATAAAATCAGTCCCATCAACCACTGCAAATCCAGACAGCCCGTAAAAATCGCCATCAGAATACGATCCAGTCTGCTTTCTTTTTTCTGCAACCACGTCAGCAAAAATACCAAAACGGCAATGACCGCAACCAGGACGACAATCCAGCGAAAGTGCTGGTGCGTTTTCAGTAAGATGTCCATGAATCCTCCCTACGATAAATTGTTTGTGTTGTGAATTGCATCGCGCGCTCACTTCATAACCCATTCACCTGCCCTTGCCAAGAGCCGCCCACGTTTAGGACGCCTTGCGCGGACGCGAAACCGTACGTTGCAACTTTTCCGCTGTCGTCAAAATGTACTGGCGAAACCACTGATGCGCGGGATCGGAATGATGCCGCTGATGCCATAACGATGTCAGCCGAAAGGGCGGCAAATCCAATGGCAAAGGCAAAATCTGTAAGCGCAATTGCCGCTGAAAAAGCTGTGCTATGCGGCGCGGCACGGTGGCAATCAAATCTGTTTCTGAGACAAGAAACGGCAGCGCGGCAAAATGGGGCGAATGAACCGCGATGCGACGTACGTACCCTTTCTGTTGCAACAGCGTATCCACAATACCCGGCCCCTGCGGTTTATAAAATTGCGCGACGTGTTCCGCCTCGGCAAACTGTTTCAATGAAATATGCCCGCGAATCGTTGGATGGTTCGCACTGGCAATACACACGTTCTCTTCCTCCCACAAGGTTTCCGAATGCAACCGTGTATCAAGCGACAACACATTTGGATAAAAACCAATCGCCACATCAAAAGAATCCGCGAGCGCAGAGACAGAAGGCGGCTCAAAAACGCTTGTCGCTCGTAGAATGCGCACCTTCACCGCATCTGTCGTGCGGCGCAGGGCACCAAGCAACGGCGCGAACAACGTGATTTCGGCATAATCGCTCGTCAGCGCGTGAAACGTGCGCTCCGAAGCCGTTGGATCAAACAACGATTTCTCTTCCAGCGCCGCCCGCAACTGCGCCAGCGCCGCCCGCACGGGCACAATCAGCGATTGCGCAACCGGCGTGGGCGTCATCCCTTCGGCAGTGCGCATCAGCAACGGATCATCAAACGTGCGCCGTAACCGCGCCAGCGCATTGCTCATCGCGGGTTGACTCAAGCCCACTCGTTTAGCCGCGCGCGTCACGTTGCGCTCTTCTATCAACGCTTCCAGCACCACTAACAGATTCAGGTCTATGGATTGCAGATTCATATCGCGAATAATGGTCATCATCATAATCCATTGGCAAAATGTTCGCCACAGACGTATCTATCCTCGGCAGCGGCCACAAATCATTTGTCTGAACGGAAAGGAAACAGTTTATGAAGACAACCGCCAAATTTTCGCTCCTGCTGGGAATGCTGCTTTGCGCATTCGCAGCATTGGCCCAATCCACGCCCACGGAAGCGCCAGCAGAACGCCGCGTCAAAGAATTGATTCAACAGCTCAACTCCGGCACTCGCGCGACCTATCAAAAATATGTGACCGAAAACTTTGCGCCGAATTTCCTGCGGATTCCGCTGGAACAGCATTTAGGCTTCTTCTCAGACTTGCAGGATGCCACGCGCGGCGTCGAGTTTCAGGGTGTGCAAGACACCAAGCCGAATGAAGCAACCGCACGGCTGAAAACAAAATTAACGGGAAGCGCGGTGGCCCTTCTCGTCCGCGTCGAGGCCGAAGCGCCATATCGCATCGCGGGCATTGGACTTCGTGAAGCGAAACCGCTGCCCAATGCGACGCCCGCCAAAGCCCTGAGCAAAGCGCAGATGGCGCACGAACTCGAAACGTTCATGAAAAAACTCGCCGACGCCGATGTGTTTTCGGGCGCGGTGCTGTTGGCGAAAGATGGTGTGCCGGTTTTCAAAGGCGCGTACGGGATGGCGAACAAAGATTTCAATGTGCCCAATCGCCTCGACACGAAATTCAATCTCGGTTCGATGAATAAAATGTTCACGGCTGTCGCCATCGCGCAGTTGGTCGAACGCGGCAAGCTTTCGTTCGATGATCCGCTCGCAAAATTCCTGCCTGATTTCCCGAACAAAGAGGACGCCGAAAAGATCAAGATCAAGCATCTACTGTCCCACACCGCAGGACTCGGCGGTTATTTCAGTCCGAAATGGCAACAGACCTCGCGCGCGGAATACCGCACGGTGGACGCAATGATGAAGCGATTGGCCGAAGACGAAAAGAAAGTGCAATTTGAACCGGGCACGCGCTGGCAATACAGCAACTCCGGGATGCTCGTGCTGGGCAAAGTGATCGAAGTCGTGAGCGGGCAGAGCTATTACGATTACGTGCGCGAAAATATTTACAAACCAGCGGGCATGACGAACACAGATTGCTACGAACTCGACAAAGTGAATCCGAATCTGGCTATCGGATATCAAAAAGAGTTTTCGGATGCGGGCGTCAGCTTCAGCAACAACATTTTCATGCACGTGATGCGCGGCGGCCCGCAAGGCGGCGGCTATTCAACGGTCGAGGATTTGCTGAAGTTCGATGTGGCGCTCCGGTCGAACAAATTGGTGGGCGCAGAATATGTGAAGATGCTGTTGTCAGCCAAGCCCGAATTAAAGTCTACGGGGTATGGCTACGGCTTTCAGGTCGAAACCCGCGATGGGGTTGTGATCGTTGGTCACAGCGGTGGGTTTCCGGGCATTAGCTCCAATCTCGATATGTTTCTCGGCACCGGTTGGACTGCTATTGTAATGTCAAATTACGGGCGCGGAAGCACACCCGTCAGTGAAAAGATGCAGGAGCTGATCTTGCCCACCATAGACGCCAAAACCGCGCAGCGGTGAGTCATAACCAGCGAAATGGAAAAGCGCGGAGAAGTTGCCAGGTCGCAACTTCTCCGCGCTCAATCACGTGAACAGCAACGCTCTCGCCAGAAAGCATCAGCCTACACTTCCAGTTTCCATGGCGCGCGATATTTCGCTTTCAGGAACGGTTTGACGTTGGCTTGTTTGACCGTCCAGTTGGTTTCGTCCCAATCCAGCCAGGTCTTATGGCGCATCGAGAGATTTGCCAACAGGCAGGAAGTCGAAGAGCGCACGCAGGTTTCGATTTCACTGATCGGTTTCTCGCGCGACTTGATGCAGGCGATGAAGTTCTTCCAGTGCGGAATGTTCAGGTCACGCATTTCCGCATTGTTCTCGTACGTCTGCGCTTCGACCTTCGACTTGTTGTTCGGCACCAGCCAGCATCCGCCGCGCGTAACGATGACAGTGGCTTCCGTCCCGTGAATCGAAGTACCTGCACCTTGTCCGCCGAACATCGGCATCGGATTCGCAGTGCGGCTTTCGTATGTCAGCATGAACTTCGGATAAGTGAACGTCGCCACCATCGTGTCCGGCGTATCGGTATTGTCCGTCACGTAAAACTTGCCGCCCTGCGTCGAAATCGAAGTCGGCATCGGCTCGCCGAAGCATTGATGCACCGGATCAATCAGATGCACGCCCCAATCCGTCATCGCGCCACCCGCGTAATCCCAGAAGTACCGGAACGTCGGAAACGTCGTCACGCCCACGCCCCACCGATTGAGATTGAACGGCACTTTCGGCGCTGGCCCCAGCCACATATCCCAATCGAGTCCCGCAGGCACCGGCCCATCCGCTGGCCTGCCCCAACCCTCTTTTTTCACGGCTCCACTTTGCCACGTATGCACAAACGTCACGTCACCGAGGATGCCGCTTTTGACCAATTCTGCCGCCTTTTTGAAATAGCCGCCGGAACGTTGCATCGTCCCCGCCTGCACAATCCGTTTGTATTTGCGCGCCGCCTGCACCATCTTCTGTCCTTCTTCGACATAGACCGAAGCAGGCTTTTCGACAAATACATCTTTGCCCGCCTTGCAGGCTTCGATAGCCATATACGCATGCCAATGATCCGGCGTAGAGATGCACACCGCATCAATGGATTTGTCCGCGATGATTTCCCGAAAATCTTTGATCGCCTTGACCGTCTTGCCCGCTTTGCTGGCATTGGCAACGGCTCGGTCGAGGTGCGGTTGATAGACATCGCACACCGCCACCGGTTCGACATCCGGCAGCCGCAACGCAAAGCCCAAATTACTCGACCCCATCGCCCCGATGCCAATATGCCCCGTAGCAATGCGATCATTCGCGCCTTTGACGCGCCCGGTAAATAAAGAAGTAGTAAGCGCCGCGCCTGCGCCTTTAAGAAGGGTTCTTCGTTCGAGCATAGTTTTGATTCCTACCTTGTATTTGTTTTGCCCAAGCTGGGATGGGCGCTATTGTAGCGCAACCGTTTCAGAACGCTAGCCGACCGAGCAAATGGTGAACCTTTTCAAGTTGAAGTGAAGATTATCTCGGTGGCCGATTCACACGAAGCAACTGACCATCAAGCGATGCAGCTTCGGCGATAGCTTTGTGGATTCGTTGTGCTTGTCCGAGAAAGTCAGCGTCGTAAGTGCAAACAATAATGCCCGCATGATTCGGCTGAGCGTTATGCAGATGAATAAAATCTCGGCGATTGAGCGTCAGCAGTACACGCGATTCAGTCGTGGCAAACGCCAACACTTCATCATCAGGAATAGCTTGGTCGGCCTTGCCCGCTTCGCGCACAGTCAAAACGTCGTGCCCTAAATTCCGCAACTCTTGCACGACAGGCAACGGAAAGTTTTCGTTGGAGTACAGACGCGCCATCGCCTATGCCTCTTCATTCTCTCGAATTTCCTGTTCGATTTCAGCGCGATGGGAGCGGACATACGCCCACGCATTGGCTAAGTCTTCGGCACGTAAAGTGGGAAACGCTTTCAGCAAATCCGCTTCGCTTGTGCCTAAGCGTCGTGCTTGTTCTAACGTCCAAACCGGGATGCGCGTACGGACAACACGTGCGGCTCCTCCGCAAACGCCTTCTGTACTTTCGATACCTGGAAACGCATCGCCCAAATCATGCACGATCCATTGCAACACCTGCGCTTTTTCGGCGCGCGTCAAGGACGAGAGATATTTTTCGGCTTCGAGAACTGCGCTCATACGTGTTACCTCGACGGCATTATACCCTACGTTTTTCCTTGATGATGCGCTGCGTTTCGAGCAAGTGCCGCGTCTTTTCGATTTCCGCGACTAGCAGTTGTTCGTCCGGCAACGCTACGCGATATTCCGCCGCCATCACTTTGTTCGGTAAGCCTTCGAGGGCATACCGCGCCAACGCTTCGCCTTTGCTGGAACAGAGGATCAAGCCGACCGGCGGATTTTCCTCTGGCAACGTCCACTGCTCGCGCGCGTAGTTGCAGTACAAGTGCATTTGCCCAACATCCGCGTGCGTCAGCTTGCCAAGCTTGAAATCCAGAATCAGCAAACACCGCAACCGCCGTTGATACAGCACCAAATCCACGCGATACCATTGGTCATCAATACGCATCCGCTTTTGCCGTCCGACAAACGTAAATTCATTGCCAAGCTCCAGCAAAAACTCCTGCAAATGATCCAGCAGTGCTGTTTCCAATTCGTGTTCGGAAAACCTGTCGTTCAGGCCGAGAAATTCGAGCACCAACGGGTCTTTGATTTCTTCTTCCGGCGTAACCGCATCTTCGGGCTTTGGCTTTGCGCCTTTGGTCAGCATCGCCGCCTTGTTCCGCGAAAGCGCGGTGCGTTCATAAAACAGACTGTTGATTTGCCGATCAAGCTGCCGCACTGTCCATCCGCCGCGCAACGCTTCGGCCTCGTAGAACGCCCGCGCTTCGTTGCTTTTGACGCCGAGCAGTTTGACGTAATGCGACCACGGCAGAGGAAAAGCTGAGGCCAAGTCATTCAAATCAAACCGTAGATTTTTGCTCTTGGGCGGAATCGTCAATTTGCCAGACAGTGTCTGGCAAATCTTGTCCGGCGGCCAACTCAAATAAAACAAGCGCATCTGCTGAAGATTTTGGCGCGAAAATCCTCGCTTAAACTTGGCACTCAAATCCACCAGCCAATCGTTTGAGTAACGCTTCGCCGTAATCTGCTGGTGTTTTCCTTTTGCTCAATCTCCACCAATCGCCGCCCCATTTCCCAATAGGTCGCCGTCATTACTGCATTGACCGCGCGTGCCGAAGTACGGCGCGCCGCTTCGAGCAATTCGATGAAGTCTTACCAGAGATATTTTGTCATAACCCGCAATCGTCGTTCTGTTTTACAAGTTCGCTTTTCTTTCTCGCTTTTGTCATTGAAATTTGCTCGTGAGTGTTAGCTGAAATTTTGCTGCGGGGCCACAAGGTATTACATCAAACTCACGGATCAACCTCGGCATTCAGCATTCGCAAATCCCACTCGCGCTCCTTCAATCCCAACATCGCCGCATCCAACGCCTCGCGCGCCACTCTTCGATTCTTGGTCTTAATCAGCACCTGCAACCGATGCTCATTCTTCAGGCGCGCGATAGGCGCGAGCACAGCCCAAATCCGCAACGCTTGCTCTTTATCTGCGGCTTTCAGCAAGCGCGCAAACTCCGCCGCCACCGTGCTGGCTTTGGCAAATTCGGGGTGATGAATCATCACGTTAATTAACGCGACAAATGGCGGGTAGCGCATTTGCTGGCGGAAGTAGATCTCGTGTTCGTAAAATTTTCGTAGACCTGCGCTTTCGCAAATTCCAGCGCGTAATGTTCCGGGTGATAGCTTTGCAACAGCACGCGGCCCGGCTTTTCGCCGCGTCCGGCGCGTCCGGCGACTTGGGTGAGGAGTTGAAAGGTGCGTTCGGCGGCGGAAATCGGGGATGGCGATTCCGGCGTCTACGCTGATGACACCCGAACCGGGGAGTGACGTTGTGGAAGTCGTGGCCTTTGGCAATCATTTGCGTGCCGACCATCAGACCGATATGGCAATAAGCGAATTCGAGCAACAGGCGTTCAAAGGCTCCGCGACGGCGCGTGGTGTCGCGGTCGCGCGAGATGCGCAGTTCGGGATAGAGTTCGCCAGCAGGGCTTCGATTTGCTCCGTGCCTTCGCCGACGTAGTAAATATAGGGGCCGGAGCAATTCTCGCACGCGCGGCACGTTGTTGATGGCCGCAGTAATGGCAGGTCAGGCGCGCTTCGGATTTGTGATGAGTCAGCGCGACATCGCGGTTGGGCAATGCGATTTGTGGCCGCAACTGCGACAAACAGGAAGGACGAATAGCCGCGCCGGGCTGGCAGGACTAACACAGGTTTGTTCTTTGCGCTCGAAGTTTTCCTGGACGGCGGATTTCATTTCGTCGGAGAAGATTTCATTGTTTGCCGTGACGCGCAAGACTTCGCGCATGTCTACGACTTCGACAGGGGCGAGCGGGCGACGCATACGGCGCGCGTCCATTTTCAGGTACGTGGATTTGCCCGTGTGCGCGTTTGTGAAACGATTCCATCGAGGGTGGCGCTGCCGAGGACGACGACGGCATTGGCACTGCGGCGCGCACAATCGCGGTGTCGCGTCCGTGATAGCGCGGCTCCGAGTCTTGTTTGTACGCGCCCTCGTGTTCTTCGTCCACGATGATGAGGCCGATGTTTTCGAGCGGAGCGAAGATGCCGGAACGTGCGCCGATGCAGATGCGCGCTTCGCCGGAGCGCATGCGATTCCATTCGTCGAGGCGTTCGCCGTCGGAAAGCGACGAGTGCAAAATCGCTACGGCATCGCCGAAATGCGCGGACAGGCGACGCGCGAACATCGGCGTCAGAGAAATTTCCGGCACGAGCATCAGCGCGGTTTTGCCTTGCTCCAATGCTTCACGCATGGCGCGAATGTAGACTTCGGTTTTGCCGCTGCCGGTGACGCCGTGTAACAGGAACGCGGCGTATTTATTGGCTGCAATGGCATTCGTGATCGCGTCAAGTGCGGTTTGTTGTTGCGGCATTAGGGCGAGGTCGTCGGCTTTAAGATTGCGAACGTGCGCGAGCGGATCGCGGCGAACTTCGCGCACGAAAATTTCGACGAAGCCACGTTTTTCGAGGGTTTTGATGACCGAAGTGCTGACATCGGCGGCTTCGGTGAGTTCGGTAAGGCCGAGTGGGTCGGCGGCTTCGAGCAGGGTTTGAATGACGCGGGTTTGTTGGTCGTTGAGGGACTTGGGCGCGGGAGACTCTTGTTCACTACCGAGACGCAGAGAATGCAGCGGCGGCACAGAGACAGGAAAACTTTGTGCCGCCTCAGTGTTCGCTGTTTCTCTGTGGTGCAGTTCCGCGATGGCTTGGATCGCGGCTGCTGTCAGGCGCACCGCCTGCTGTTTCTTCGGCTTTACCGCCGCATCCTGCATCTGCCGCTTCACAATGACGTAGCCAGATTTTTCTAACTCACGAACTAACGCGCTCGCTTTCGTCTTGTCATATTCTTTGACGAGCAACCGCGTATTCACATAGCCATCGTCATCCACATTCGCGGCCAGCAGTGCCAACGCCTGTAATTTCGTCGTCTGTCGCGCTGCCGTGTTCGCAAGCGCGTCGCGGCCTGTGTTCGTCAGTGAAAGCAGCGTTTCCGCCTCAGCATTGATCCCGGCAGGCAAGCAGCCTTTGATCGTTTCGCCCCAGGGCGCGAAGTAATAATCGGCAATCCATTTCGTCAGTTCCAGCAGTTCCTGCGTAACCAATGGTTCGGTATCAAACAGTTCTTCGACCGCTTTGATTTCGGTGTCCGTATCCATTCCCGCCTCTTCCAGCGAGAGATGCAAGCCGACGACATAGCCGGTCAGTAATTGCTTGCCGAAGGGAACTAAAACCCGACAGCCAAGCTTTGTGTTGGCGGCAAAGCTGTCGGGTAACGCATACGTGAAAGTTTGGTGAACGTAGAGGGGAACAGCGACTTCTGCAAACATAGCCGAGAGGGTAGGCGCGCCTGTGGCAGAGAGTCAAGAATGGTCATCCGTCATTTGCTTTTTGCGGCGGCGACATTGACGATGACGGTAACTTCCAGCGTGTCTTGCTTGGGATCATCGGTCAGCAATTTGATGAATAGCTTATTCGCGCCGAGCGCAAGTTTTTCTATGCTCTTGATGCGCAAATTGAATGCCTTGCCGCCTTCGATGGTGTCGAGCTTGACCTCAAATTTGGTGTTGTTGGTGACGACCTTTTTGATCTCTACGGGACGGTCGCTGTCGTTGTAAATGCCGACCTGATTTTCGTAGGTTTGATCGGGTGTGAGTTCGCCACCGACTTCATTGCTGGGGTCGAAAAGATACGAACCGACGCGATAGCCGCGCGGGATGAAGGTTTCAAATTTCAGTGTCAGGCGAAAGTCCGGCAGCGCACGATCATTGGTGATAACCATCGCGTATTTTTCGTGCGCGCCCGCGCCCGAAGGCAGTAATGAGAGGGTGATTTGTCCCACCTGACCAGGCGGGATGACTTTATCAAAGTCGCTTGCAGTGCAGCCTCAGCTTGGCGCGACATTCTCAATCTGCAAGTCAGCAGTGCCTTCGTTTTTGAGCTTGAAGGTATGCGAGACTTTGACGCCTTCTTTGACTTTGCCGAAGTTGTGTTCGACTTTTTCGATGACCGCTTTGGGCGCTTTGTCTTGCGCAAGTGCGGTTACCGTGAATAACAGCAACATCGGAAAAATTGTGAGGTACTTTTTCATTGAGCGGATTCCTCAAAAATGTACGACAGGCGGCTTGCCTGTCTGAAGATTTGATGTGTGCGATGCGGAAGCATTCTGACAGGCGGGCCGCCTGTCGTACATTTCCCCGCGCAGCAGTGTAGCAGAAAACCGCCGAAAATTGGACAAAGTTTCCCGCACCTGCTAAAACACGGGCGGTCTATCACCAAAATTAAGGAGGGTGCAATCGCATGCCAACCAAAGCAGTCGGCCCCGGCATCACGCGCTACGATCTGGACGATCATCAAATGCATGGCTATCGGGTTCGCATCAGGCGACAGAACCAACTGCACGTTAAGTTTTTCTCCGACAAAAAATGTGGCGGCAAACGCAAGGCCCGCGAATTGGCAGAGGCGTATTACCGAGAACTACTTGCCACGTTGCCCGTGAGCAAGGCCGGGAAAGGGAAAATCACGGCACGCAATAAATCGGGGAAAGCAGGAATCAGTCTGGTCAAGGACACCAGCAAGCGGTGGCCGAGTTCGACAACGTGGCGTTATGTGGCGGCATGGCTTGATGCCGATGGCACGCGGCGCAAAATCAGTTTTGGCGTGGAAAAATATGGCAAGACGCGCGCGTGGGAATACGCTTGTCTAGCACGCGACAGTGAAGTGGATGACCGCGAGGAGCTATTTATGCTCTACAAAAAAATGAAGCAGAAAGAGCGCAAGTCTGCCGAGCCTCCCGCGCCTCCGCGTGCGGCGCGCAAGAAGCGTTCAGCGAAAGATGTACGCCCATGATTCCTGCTCTCGCCAATCGCATGGAACAAGTGCAGACGCCTGTGATTCCGGTCGTCGGCGAATTGATTCGCACGCATCCCGGCACGATTTCACTTGGCCAGGGCGTTGTGCATTACAGCCCGCCGCCCCAGGCGTTTGAGGCGATCAGCACGTTTTTGCGTGCCCCTGAGTTACACAAATACCAAGCCGTGCATGGCATTCCGGTCTTGTTGGAAGAAATCACCCAAAAGCTGCAACGAGACAACGGTGTTGTCGTGGACGGCAGCAGCCGCATTGTTGTGACGGCTGGCGGCAATATGGCGTTTATGAATGCGGTGCTGGCGATTGCCGATGCGGGCGACGAAATCATTTTGCCGGTGCCGTATTACTTCAATCACGAGATGGCAATTATGATGGCGGATTGCCGCGCCGTGCTCGTGCCGACCGATGAAAATTATCAGTTGCGCCTTGATGCGCTGGCCGCCGCGATTACCGACAAAACGCGCGCCATTGTGACTGTTTCGCCAAATAATCCGACGGGCGCGGTATATTCCGAAGCCTCGTTGCGGGCCGTGAATGAGCTTTGTCGCGAGCGCGGCATCTATCACATCAGCGATGAGGCGTATGATTATTTTGTCTACGATGACGCGCGGCATTTTTCGCCTGCTTCGATTGCAGACAGCAGTCCGCATACGATCTCGCTGTATTCGCTTTCCAAAGCATATGGCTTTGCGAGCTGGCGCATCGGATTTATGGTGATTCCTGAACGGCTGTTTCCGGCGGTGCGCAAAATTCAGGATACGATTTTGATTTGCCCGACGGTGATTTCGCAGTTTGTGGCGGCGGCGGCGATGCAGGTGGGATCAGGCTATTGCCGCGAGTATTTGCAAGGCCTGGCGGAAGTGCGCGGGCTGGTGCAGGCGGAACTCGCGCAGGCGAAAGCGTTTTGCGAAGTACCGCCCGCGAACGGTGCATTTTATTTTTTGCTGCGGCTCGATACTGATCTGAAGCCACTCGCATTGGTCGAACGATTGGTGCGCGAACATCGTGTCGCCGCGATTCCGGGCGATGCATTTGGAATGCACGACGGTTGTTATTTGCGAGTGGCGTACGGCGCACTGCAAAAGGAAACCGTAGCGGAAGGCATTGGGCGCTTGGTTCAGGGTCTCAAATCAATTCTTGGAGCATGAATTTATGAACGTCGTTTGTGTGCAACTCGATTGCGTGTGGGAAAACAAGCAGGCCAATCACGAGAAGGTCGCGCGCCTGCTCGACGCGGCACAACCAAAGAAAGATTCGCTCGTGGTGTTGCCGGAAATGTTCGCGTCAGGCTTCAGTATGAATGTGCCTGCGGTGACGGACAGCGGCGCGAATGAATCGTACAACTTCCTCGCGCAAATGGCGCAAAGCTACGGCGTCTATTTGATGGCGGGCATTGTCACGACTGATGCCAGCGGCAAAGGACGTAACGAATCGGTCACGTTCGCACCCGATGGCACGGAACTCGCCCGCTATTGCAAGCTGCATCCGTTCACCCTCGGCGGCGAGTTAGACAACTATGTCAAAGGCGAAGACGTGGTAACGTTCAATTTACACGGCTTTGTCATCGCGCCGTTTATTTGCTATGACCTGCGCTTCCCCGAAGCGTTTCGCGCGGCTACGGTGCGCGGCGCAAACGTGATTGCCGTCATCGCCAGTTGGCCCAAGACGCGGCATCATCATTGGGTAAAACTGTTGCACGCCCGCGCCATTGAAAACGAAGCATATGTCATCGGCGTCAATCGCTGCGGCTGGGATCCAAAGTTGGAACACGCGGGCGGCAGCGTGATTATTGATCCGCAGGGCAACGCCATTGCTGATGCAGGCAACGGCGAAGGCACAATCACAGCGGAATTGCAGTTGGCGGAATTGCTCAACTACCGCGAAAAATTACCGTTCCTGGCAGACATTCGCCGTGATTTTCTGGCCCCTGGCCGGGAGCGCGGATGAACGATGAGGTAACGGACGTTTTGCGCACGCTGGAAGAGCGATTATTGCAAGCTGAAGTGCGTCAGTCTGCCACTGAATTAGCAGCCTTGCTGGCAGATGATTTTCTGGAAGTCGGCAGTTCAGGACGCCTTTACAACAAACAACAAGTGTTGGCTGCCGTGCCGCACGAAGCCCCGTCCAGCATTTCCCTCCACGATTTTCGCAGCAAAGTTTTCTCTCCGCAGATGGTACTGGTTATGTATCGGGCGACGCGCGTGGACAGTACAATGGCAACCACCGTGCAATCGCAGCGCAGCTCGCTGTGGCAATGGCTGGAGGGGCGTTGGCAACTCGTCTTTCATCAGGGCACGCCTATTCCAGAAACCTCCTGACCCGTAAGCTTCTGATTGCCATACCTCGCCCTTGTTACGCACCAGCGGCAATGCCATAATGCCGCCGTCCAGAATTTACCAAACAAAAAAATCTGTTACCCGTGAGGAAATTCCTGCTTCGTTGACGCTTATCCCGGTAGCAACGAAAAGAAATGCTATTTCGGCAAGGAGGTTCGCATGTTCGAGGACACCCCGAATTTCTTCTCTCATTTGGAACTTTCGCTGTACCGTGTTGTTTTTACGGCATTGGAACAGGTGCTGCTGATTCTGCTCGTCGTCAGTCTGATACTGCTGGTTGTGACAGTGGCATTGACGCTGCAAACGCATTGGCGACGGCAGCGTGCGGCGAGGGCTGACCGTTCGCAGGCAACGCTGATACCGCACAGGGCGGGCAAAAAATTCTCGTTACGGCTCGCCAAATTTTAGCGCGGAAACAATTCATCGAACTGCGCAGCCGTCGGCTGCGCGCCGTACTGGCAAAGCTCGAAGGCTTCGGCATAGTGGATAGTTTCGCCTTCTACCCCATACCGTGCCACGAGCAATTCCCGGTACGTATTTGCCACATCTGCATCCCGCTCCATTAACCATTCCCGAATAAACACACGCCGCGCCTCGGCCTCTTCCGGCACGTTGGGCAAATATCGTCCGAGCCACGAATCGCGGTCAGCAAACTGCGACGGCATCGCTTCAATTGCAGCGCGCTTTTTGTCCACCACGTCATCAATGCTGACGATGATTGCGGGATCAAACGGATACGGCTTTTTGAAGTTGTCAGAGTAATACAGAAAGATCGGATTCTTGCTGAGCGCTGGCGTGTCGGGCGCGAAGAATTTTGCCACGACCAGCACGGCAGAATCTTCGACCAGCACGCCCGTGTAGCGATGATCGGGATGATAATCGTTCGGGCGATGACACAGCACGATGTCCGCCTGCCATTCTCGAATCAGCCGCGTAATCGTTCGGCGGTTTTCGAGCGTTGGCATCAATTCGCCGTCGTGAATGTCGAGCACTTCGGTGGTAATGCCAAGGATTTCCGCACAACGTTCGACTTCGGTTTTGCGCCGCGCGGCGAGTGCTGCGCCCGACATTTCAAAATGCCCGGCGTCGCCGTTGGTCGTGGCCACAAATTTGACGTGATGCCCCTGCGCCGCCCATTTCGCAGCCACGCCGCCCGCCTTCAATTCGCAATCATCGGGGTGCGCGCCAAAAGCAATAATTCGTAAAGGCATAAAATGTTTCCTGTTAGGTGTTGAGATAGCCCAACGATTCAGGATGGGCCGCAATAAGTTCCGTTATCAAGCGTTTGCCGGGTTCCCATTCTCCGACAAGCGGGTAGGTAAGTAGCGCCTGCTGTGCCAGCGTCACGGATCGTTCGACCGCCGCGCAAATTGTTAGTCGTTCGTATTCCTTCACTGCTTGCACCAGACCGCGTACGGCTGTGGGCAATGAGCCAGCCGGCAAACCGCGTGCGCCGTGGCGATCCACCTGACACGGCACTTCGACGACATCTTCATTGGCGAGGTCAGTGATCGCACCGTGATTGCTGACATTCAGCACCAGGCGCGCGGGCTGTTCACTCACCAGCGCCGTCATCACGTCTATGGCAATGCGGTGATAGCCGGTCGCCGCCGCAAACGGGTCTTCTTCCTGCGCGACGCCCTCCTGCAACGCCGACCCCGCTTCGGCTTCAAGTTTCATGTACGAACCGGAACGCCGCTGCAAATAGTGGCGGTAAATTTTCAAGGCTGTATCCGGCTGCTGCGCAGCAAGTGCTTCCTGCAAGGAAGCGAAAAGTCCGGCATTCAGCGTTTCAATTTCTTCCCCACGGCTCGTTCCCGCGGCGCGTTGATTGGCCAGCGCGCGTTGTTGCGCGTAGTAGAAAAACAAATACTCGCTTGGAATCAGCCCCAGTGCGCGAATCATCGCCGGATCAAACAAATCGGCGTGATACAAACTCCTGAGCGCCGCATCGTCTTTCAGCAACCGCGCCGTGACCTCTTCGCCGCGCACCATCACACGGTTGATCCAACCCAAATGATTCAGGCCGAAGTAATCGCATTGCACATCGGCTAATGGCTCCTGCAACGCTTGCGCCAGGCGATGAAACATCTCGCTCGGCGTGTCGCAGATGCCGATGCTGCGCAATTTGGTATGCGTACTAATCGCCTGCGCCATCAACCCGGCTGGATTCGTAAAACTGATAAACCACGCCTCAGGCGCGTAGGCTTCGATCACGCGGGCTTGTTCGAGTACCACGGGAATCGTGCGTAACGCTTTGGCCAACCCGCCGAGGCCCGTTGTCTCTTGCCCCGCGATGCCGTGTTCGATGGCAAGGCGTTCATCGCGCGCCCGCGCCGCAATGCCACCGACGCGAATGCTGTGCAGGATAAACTGCGCCTCGGCTACGGCAGGCGCTAGTTGAGTGTGAGTTGTAATAGAAAACGTGGCCCTCTGCTGGCGCACCACTTCCCGCCCCAGCGCAGCCATCAATTCGACGCGCGCGGCGTCAACATCTAAAGCGCAAGTTCGTCGAGTTTCAGCCCCGCCGCAGCTTCGGCCAGACCGTGAATTAATACGGGCGTGCGCACGCCGCCACCACCGATTAACGTTACTTTTGTCGTCATGGCAACACTTGCTCTGCTATCGGAAATGCTTCAATTCCGCCTAAACTTTGGGTAGACAGCGCGCCGCAAAGATTGCCGATCCGCAACCATTCGCCGGGCGCTTTGCCTGCGAGCCAAGCATACAGAAATCCCGCATCAAAGCAATCGCCCGCGCCCGTGGTATCAACAGCGACGACCTTATGCGGTGCGGCGAAATACACCTTCCCCGCGTGCAGTAGTGCCGAACCGTTAGCCCCAAGCTTGAGCGCCACAGTGGACAAACCGGCGTCGGCAAAGGCGTGCAACATCGCCCCTGGCTGTGTTTGCCCTGTCATCCATTCTGCCTCGCGTTCGTTCGGGAAAAACACATCCACCGTTTTCAGGACTTGCCAAACCGCTTCATCGCGCAACCACGCTTCATGCCAGCCCACATCAAGCGAGAGTGTTGTCCCCGTTGGCTGTAACGAGGCGGCGAGTTCGAGCAGCGCAGCAGGCGCAAGCGCGGTGGCAAGGTGAACGTGCCGCGCTTGTTGCAACACCTGACGCCAGGACGACGAGGCCAACCATTCCGGCAGCCGTTGATTCGCGCCGCGATAGGTAAAGAACGCCCGGTCAACTTTCGTCGAAACGCTCACCGTTGTCGCGGTCGGCTCGCTTTCGTGCAAGCGCAAATGGCGGAGATCAACGCCGCAACTTCCCACGCGCTGGCGAAACCAATCGCTGTCTGCCCTGCCCACGACCGCCAGCAGCGCCGTTCGGCAACCCAACTTCGCCAAACCGCATGCCGTAATTGCCGCGCCGCCGCCTGCTTCGTACTGCAACCGCTCGCACTCGACCTCTTCGCCGAGCTGCGGCAGGGCCGCAAAACCGCTCATCACGATGTCTATAAACACATCGCCGACAGTGATGACATCCCAGTTCTTTTGTTGTTTGTTACTGTTCACAAGCATGCCTACGATTCGGTGTTCTTTGGTTGAAGAACCTGCTTATCAATTTTCCTCATACAGAAAAATGGGGAAGGGTGAGGTTTGTTGTCGAAACATTCCGCTACCGTGAAACTTCAACGAATCGTTATTTGCGGGGCTTCCGTCGCAGGTGGATCAAAGAAGCTATTGAAGCGTGCGAGCATCATTACATTTCCTTCAGCTTTTATTTCGCCCGCTTGCAGCAGCTGTGCAAAGGTCGTTTGCCGTGCCATCACACGATGCAATTGCGGAGTCGTCAACAGCAACGTGGCGTCCACTTTTGCCGGGAGCGATTCATGCACTTGTGCAATGCCGCGCCGGACTTCAACCGCGTACGCCTTGCCCGTGTCGGTAAAGCGAAAGGCCATTGTCACGTGGGCGTCGGCGCTTTTCACCGGGTCGAGCCGCACCGTCATAGATTCAAAAAACTTCACGACCGGCAAGGCGCGCAAGATGTCGGGCGCAGCCAGGGAGCCCAATACCGCAGCGGCGGCCATTTTGTTCAGCGAGCCATCCAGTTCGCGTGCCGAAGTAATGTACCAGTTGCGCCAGTTAATGTTTTCGGTTTTGTAGGCGAGTTGGCGCAAGCTGTCAGCTTTGAGCTTGCGCGCTTCCAGATCGTCTTTGCTCACGCGAATGAGATGTGTCAACAACTCTGCCGCCCATTGCGGCTCGCCTGCGTCAAAAGCTTTCTTCGCTGCTTTAAAAACCGCCTCGCGCCCGCCCATCAATTCGACGTAGCGTTTGGATTCCTCGGCGCGCGGCAGCGGATCAAGCGCTGTCGGATCACCTTCAAACCAGCCAAGATTGCCGACGTAAATCTGCCGCACCGAATGCTTGACCGTGCCGTAAAATTCGCCGAGCCACGGATGATTGGCCAAATGCGCGGGCAGATGCGCGACCTGTTCGACAATTTCATCCGGCGTCAGCCCTTTGTTCATCAGCCGAATCGTCTGGTCATGCACGTACTGAATCGCATCGCGGTACGAGGTGAGCAGTTCCTCAATCTTTTCTTTCCCCGACACAGGCCGTCCGTGCGAAGGCACGAGGTGTTCGGCCTGTAAGCCGCGCAGCAGATCAATGCTCTTGTACCACGCCATCGGGTCACGAAAGCGCGTGCCGCGAATTGTGTGCAAATTGGGGAAGTTCTCGCCCTGAATCACTTCCGCCGATTGCAGCAATTTTTGTGCAGGCAACCAGACGACAATTTCGTCATCGGTTTCGCTTGGCGCGTAAAGCAATTGCAGCGGCACGCCTGCAATATTGATGTCCAGTTTGTCCTTGAACGTTTTCGTCGGCGCGATGAACCCCGTTTCGCCGCGCGTGTAGGCTGGCCCCAAGCCTTCATTCACCCATCCTTCCGGCCCGCGTTCAAGCAAGATGCCGAACGTGTATGACGAGCGCAACCCCAGAATCGGCGCAACGACGCTGGCATTGCTGATAACTGTATTCATCATCGTTTCGTGCGCATAAATCTGCACTTTGCCCGCCTTCACATCGTCCTCATTCGTGAAGGCTTTGACGCCCATCGTGTGATCGGAGTGATTATGTGTGTAGATGACCGCTTTGACCGGCTTGTCCGTAAGCTTGCGAAACTCGGCCATGATGTTTTTCGCCGCTGTCGTGGATTCCATCGTGTCCACAATGATGATGCCATCATTACCAACAATCATCGTGACATTCGCAATGCCAAACCCGACAGCGGAATACACATTGTCCGTGACCTTGTACACACGCTGTTCCATCTTGCGCGAATGTTCCGTCAGGCGCGGATTGATCTTCGGCGAAGGCTGATCGTCCGCCAGATTTTTGTTTTGGGCAAAAACAATGGAAGACAAACCACACAATACAAACGTAAGCAATAGCGTTCGTTTTTTCATCCGTAATCCTCTCTGCCTTGCTCTGCGCTCATCCGCCGCATCTGCGTTATCCGCGTTCTATTTTGCTTACACAGTCGGCACACACTGCGCCCACGGCTGGGCTTTTTCCAGTTGCGCTGCCAGCCGAAACAGCGTCGCCTCATCGCCAAACCGCGCCGAAAACATTACGCCCACCGGCAAGCCATCTTTCGTCCAATGCAACGGCACCGACATTGAAGGCTGTCCCGTCACGTTGTAGAGCGCTGTGAACGGGCTGAACTCAGAAACCTCTTTGCCATACCGCGCCGGATCGTCCAGACTCAGCACGCCCAATTTCACGGGCGGTTTGGCGAGTGTTGGACTCAAGATCACATCGTACGTTTCCTGAAACCTGGCCATCATCAAACCAATCTGATGCATATTCGCAATGCTGCGCGAATAAACCACGCTGCTGATGTTTTTCGCTTGCTGATACATTGACCACGTCGCCGGTTCGACATCGGCTTCCGTTACGGCGTGGCCGAGCACGCCTGCCGCATCTTCCAGCGCTCGCGCCATTGAAACCGTGATGACCGCCAGGAACGATTGACGAAAGAAGGCATTGTCAATCGGCAACGTTGCTTCTTCGACACGATGGCCTAAGCTTTCACACAGCTTGGCGGCATCGGCGGCAGCTTGTTTGCATTCCGCATCCACCGCAACTCCGCCGGGCGGCAGGGGCGCATACGCAATGCGTAATTTACCGGGAGCGGTGTCCACTTCTTTCAAAAACGGACGCGCAGGCGACGGACAGGTGTAGGGCGAACCAGGTTCTGCGCCGTGCGAACTGTCAAGCAAGGCCGCGCTGTCGCGCACCGAAATCGTCACGGCGTGATGCGCGGAACAGCCGTTCCAGCCTTCCATTGCTGCTGGCCCCATCGGTACGCGACCGCGCGTTGGCTTCAGTCCAAACAAGCCGCAGCACGACGCGGGGATGCGAATCGAACCGCCGCCATCGCTCGCGTGTCCCATCGGCAAAATGCGACCCGCAACCGCTGCTGACGCACCGCCGGAGGAGCCGCCGCTCGTGTGTTCCAAATTCCAGGGATTGCGCGTCTTGCCATACGCCGCCGATTCAGTCGTTGTCGTTAAGCCCAATTCCGGCGACGTCGTTTTGCCGAAAATCACCAACCCGGCGTTTTTGTAGCGTGCAACCAATGTGCTATCGCTCGTCGCCAGATTATTTTTCCATACGCGACTGCCGTACGACGTAACCGTGCCCGTTAAATTCATGCCCAAATCTTTCAGCGCAAATGGCACCCCTTTGAATGGCCCATCCGGCAAACCCTGGTTGATGGCGGCTTCTGCCTGGTCGAAAAACAAAGAGGCAAAGGCGTTGAGGTTGGGATTCAGGGCTTCAAGCCGCGTGCGTACAGCGTGCAGCAATTCGAGCGGCGTGATTTGTTTGTTGCGGA
>JAXLQQ010000065.1:0-33688 GCA_046331525.1 Blastocatellia bacterium | reverse complement strand
CTGCATTTCGGCCTCGGCAATACGCGTTTCCAACTCTTCCAATTCGCGCGCCTCTTTGTACGACAACTTCCGTTTCGCCGACGCAGGCGCAGCAGCCACAACAACCTGATTCGTTTTCGCCTCAGCAGCAACCGCCGCTTTCTCTTCCGCCTCCCGCTCGCGGATTTCCAGAAACGCCGAGTAATTGCCGGGATATTCCCGCACCACGCCCTCGCCTTCAAACCGAAAGACCTTGTCCACCACTCGATCCAAAAAATACCGGTCGTGACTGACAACCAGCAAACATCCCGCGAACGATTCCAAATACTCTTCCAGCACCATCAATGTAGCGATGTCCAAATCATTCGTCACTTCATCCAGGATCAACACATTCGGCGTACTCATCAACACCCGCAGCAAATACAGCCGCCGCCGTTCACCGCCCGACAACCGCGCTATCGGCGTGAATTGCATTTCGGGCGGAAACAGAAATTTCGTCAGCATCTGACTCGCCGTAATCTTGTCGCCCTCGGCAGTCGTCACCCACTCCGCCACTTCTTTGATCTAATCAATCACCCGCAGTTCGTCATTCAACGCCCGGCTTTCCTGATCGTAGTAGCCCAGCGCCACCGTTTCCCCAATCACCACTTCCCCGCTGTCCGGCGTCACCCGCCCCGCGATAATTTCCAGCAACGTAGTTTTCCCCGCGCCATTCGGCCCAATAATCCCCATCTGCTCACCCCGCTTCAGCGTATAGCTGAAATCACGCAGCAACGGTTTGCCGTCATACGCTTTCGTGATGTGATGCAATTCCAAAATCTTGCTGCCGAGTCGCCGCGAACGAATCGAAATCTCCAACTCCCCTTTCGATTGTTCTTTCGGCTGCGCCATCAACGCTTCCGCCCGCTCGACACGCGCTTTCTGTTTCGTCGAACGCGCCTGCGCCCCGCGCCGCAGCCACACCAATTCGCGCCGAATCATCGCTTCGCGCTTTTGCCCTGCGAGCGCGCGTTGCTGTTCCTGCTCGTCTTTCTTTTCGAGATAATAAGCATAATTGCCATCAAAACGTTGCACACGCCCACGATCAATTTCGATGATGCGATTCGCCACGCGATCCAGAAAATACCGGTCGTGCGTCACGAGTAACAACGCGCCGTTGAAGTCCATCAAATACTCCTCCAACCATTCCACCGTCTCCGCATCCAGATGATTCGTAGGCTCATCCAAAATCAACAAATCCGGCTTTGTCACGAGCGCCCGCGCGAGCGCCACTCGCTTGCACTGCCCGCCAGACAACGTATTGATCGCTGCCCGCACATCCGTAATGCCGAGTTGTTGCAACACCGCTTTCGCTTCGGCTTCGATGTCCCACGCCCCCGTAAATTCCAATTGATGCGACAATTCATCTACGCGCTTGAGCAGCTTGTCATCGTTCGTTTTCGCCAGTTCCGCACACGCCGTTTCGTATTCGTGCAGCAGTTGTAACTTCGCCTGATGCGCTGCCAACACCGTGTCCAGCACATTCGCCCCGTCCTCAAACACAGGCGTTTGCGACAGGTAGGTGATGCGTTTTCGTTCGCGGTAACAATGCGTCCGCTGTCAGGATTTCTTCGCCCGCAATGATTTTTCAACGCGTCGTCTTGCCGACCCGTTCGCGCCAATCACGCCGATTTTGTCCGCTTCGTCGAGGCCAAAGTTGACGCCGACAAAGAGCGGTTTAACGCCAAAGGATTTGTGAATGTCTTCGAGAGAAAGAATGTTCATGAGTATTTACCTACAAACCGTGAAGATCAGCTATATATCCCACAGGTTTACACAGATTTTGCTAGCAATGAAAATAATCTCTGTAAATCTGTGGCAATAAATTCCCGCAGCAAAAGTTCAAGAGTTATTGCGCGTCCGCATAGTCACTGTAAACTGAATCACATCACGCTCCAAATCGTTGGTGAATAGAAACGCGTGCAAAACATGCGCCTTATCAGCGTGCAGTACCATTGAAGAAAGAACGGAAATTTTTGAATAAAACCACGCCCGAAAAGACCAGCAAGTTGTGATCCGAATAAGAGTTGCCACAACGGCAAGGAATCCTACAAGGCAAATATTCGCAATACTATAGCGGTTTTCAGGCGAGCGAGTAGACATAACCACAATGAACAAACCATTCGACAATATCTTCGGGCTTAATAGTCGCTAGCGCTTGTCGCAACGCTCGATAGAGTTTGCGTAACGTCCGTGCTTTGGCTTTACGTAAGAACTGTTTGATCTTTGAAATACAATTCTCAATCGGGTTGAAGTCCGGTGAATAGGGCGGCAGTGGCACGACGCGGCAGCCCGCGGCTTCGATTAAGGCGACGGCACGCCCGGCAAAGTGAAAGCGCACATTATCCAAAATGACGATGTCGTTAGGTAACAAGACGGGCACCAGTGCCTGTGACCCACACGTCAAAGGCGTCCGTGTCAAAGGCTCAGGGCAACGTTAAGGGGGCAACCACACCGCAAGAGGCTCAAGGCCGCGATGACCGATACCCGCTCGCGTTCAAAGGTTCTCTCGTCACTACCCGTTCCCCACTCGGCGCGCGTCCATAATCCGGCGTCAAAGCCGTATGCAGACAGAATTCATCCAAAAAGAGCAGGCGTTCGGCAGGCAGTTCGCTTTGTTGCTCGGCAAATTGTTGGCGCTTCACCGGATTGGCTTCCGCCGCGATGCGGGTCTTTTTTCGCGTCAAGTCGAGCCGTTAAGCCCCGCCACAAGGTTGTGCGTCCCCTTTAACACCGCTGCGCTGGTGCAGTTGCGTGGCCAGCTCATCAAGCGTTGCATCCGGTGTCTGCGCGACGAGTGCGGCCAGCACCGCAAGTTGCTCGTCCTGCAATTTGGCGCTCTGCCCTCCCCCGTGCGGTAAGGGAGCTAAATGCCCCGCTTCCCGTTGTTGGCGCAACAGCTTATAGATAAAGGATTCATGCACTTCAAAGAGCGCCGCCACCGCACGTTTGGTTTGGTCACCGCGTTCGACGGCAGTAATAATTCGTTCTCGCAGATCTAAAGAGTAGGCAGCCATAGCTCATATTACAGGCTTTCTTGCCTATTCATTCAAGAGGAAACCGCTGTAAGTACCCAGACCAATTTAGTTTGAACCATTCTTTGGCGTAAGTCATTGATATTTAAGCTCTGAGCATCTGGGAAATGGTTTAATGTAATTTGGTACGAGTACTTATCAGGCCAGTTCCAGTTTTATCCCGTTAAATCATTGGCGACTAAAGCAATACAGCTCTACGCACTTTTACAGTCATACTTCGTTTTACCTACCATGCAATTGCCCTGTACTGCGGCACGACCAGAAAAAAACATTGCATAGCGATTACTCACTATGTTATATTTTTGTTGAATCACAAAAATATATAAAAAAAGCTAAAGTAACGCAGGCATCTTATTCTCAGCATTATGTTCTGATGCAGGCAACGAAAGAGAATACGAGCAAACCCATAACAAACAAGTTGCTGTACTTTGGTTTGACTATTTATTTTCCAGCCAAGCCAGAGATTTTCAAATCTATAAATCCGGGAAACTTAGAAAAGATTGTTCTATAGCAGAAGTCGCGTGAGCGCAAAGGACGATATATCTGAGAAATTTGCGTTTCACCAGATAGCCACTAATATTTTCGGCAATAAAGTACCAAGATTCAGACAAAGCCTTAATGAAAAGCCCAGAAGAATCGGTAGCAATCTATAAACAAAATTTAGAAGCGATGTTAGAGCAAAAAGATTGTAAGGACTCTATACTCTCTGTACTCATTTCACGCGATGAGGTCCATGGTTCAATGAAGGAATACCCTGGCCTCACCGCTAAAATACTGGTTGACCTTGTGAACTTGGACCGCTACTTGAAGGAATGGGCATTGAAACTGACTCCAGACTGCGAGTCAGAATTAAAATCATGGCGCGAGTCAATCCAACCGCAAGACTGCAATTGGTGGTGGTCATTGGATAAACAAAGCCAGCCGAAAGCAATTTGGGGAATCCTCTCTCTTATTTTGGCAACCCTTGCAATCGGAGTAACGGTAGAAGTGATGCGGCGTTCACTAGGCAGCGGTATTGATTTGCTTACCGTTATTTCGCAAACAATGCTGGCGTTACTTGCAGGAGGCGCATTTACTACGTTTGGGCAAGAATTCATTGAAAATAGGCTCACACAGCTTGGCCTCAGACGTCAGCACCAACCGATTTGGAAAATCTTGATAGCGTTTGGTGCCCTACTTAGTGCAATGAGCCTATACCTTGCTCTTCCTGCCATTGCAAAGGTATATACTAATAACCTCGGCGTCCGCTACCATCAGGCAGGAGACATTAAAAAAGCAGTTAAAAGCTACGAACGCGCTATTAGTCTCGACCCGGATTACGCACAAGCCCATTATAATCTTGGCTCCGCCTACGAAACTTCATTAGAACTCGACAAAGCAATTACTGAGTACCAAGTTGCGCTACGTGATGATCCCAAGTTTTACTATGCGTATAACAATCTCGCTCGCTTGTTCCTCTTACGTAGTGAGAATAACGCAAGTACAACAGCGCTTACCATTCTCAATACAGCGCTAGAACAAAAGCCCACCGAGTTGCCTATTCTATATGCCATATATAAAAATCGGGCTTGGGCGCATTTAAATTTAAAGCTTTATATTGAGGCTGAAAAAGATGTCAAACGAGCACTTGAGAGCAAGCCGGATGGGGCAGCAGCCTATTGTATACGTGCTCAAATCCTCGAGGCAGAGAAAAAGTCGGCGGTTGATGATTGGGGAACCTGTTTAGCCAATCAGAATAAACAAGAAACACCAGTCGAAGCTGTTTGGTTAAGTATTGCAAGGGAAAAGATGAATGAAATAATAAAGAAAGAAGGGTCGAAATGATGGTTAAATACCTACGTATGCTTTGCTGGTTATTAATATTATCCTTGGCTAGCGGTGGTTGGAGAGTAAGGAGCGAGCAACAAACAATTCCTGAGACTAAAGAGGCGAAATTAACCGGGCTTATAGCTGAAACAAAAGGTAATGTGGTCATCAGATTCAAAGGTGCCAAACGTTTCTCTCCGGTGAAGCCTAATACACCATTTCGCAATGGCGACTTACTACTTATAGCGGATTCAGCGCAAGCCGTCATATTTTGCCCTGATAAATCTAAGGTTAAATTGAGCGCTGGCGCTTATCCTTACCTTGTCACCTCACTACTGAATTGATTCTATTATCTACCGTGGAAGTTACGTAAGGCCCCCGCGTAGCTACCTAAAGCTCTGAAATCCCAATCGTCGTTTCCCCTCGTAACACAAAACTCACTTAATCCACGACCTACTGTCCGCTGGTTAGCGCTAAGAAATACAACAAAATACCAGTAAGCTTGCACAGCCTTAATGGTGTATGCGGAAATGAAGCTCCCCAATCCCTGCAACCTCTAACCTAAAGACTTATAAGATGGAGCAAGCACTCACCCTTTCTTATCCATCGGAAAGCCTGGACTCGTGCTTGGCGAGACTACGTCGTATCGGTGACTGCGAAGTCACAGTTCTGACGAAGAGGAACTAAGCAACCCTGCTTTCTCGCCTCCCCCCCAACAGGCCGAGCGTGTCCGTGAAGACGAAAAGACAATCCAGTCCCTCAGGCTAACTGGCTACAACTCAGTTCCTTATTGCACAACTCTATGCGACCTATGAGCTAAACGCTGAAGCGATAGATAAGTTGACCGTTCTTACTCGTTTAGAGCTCCTTCCTCCATAGTTTGGGGCGCGCTAGGTGATCGTTATTGTGTCATTGGGCTAAACCAATTCGCTGCTGAGAGTTATTTGAACGCTATTAAGAAGCGCTCAACTGGCACAAGAGATTGAAGGAGAAGCATTGGCTAGGTATGCTTTAGGGCGCACCTATGCAGAAGCGCTAGGCAACAAAGGGGAAGCTCGGCAACAACTAAAGATGGCTCAGAGCCTTTATCAAAAACTTGGAGATATACAATCGGTTAGGTCATATAGAGTCGTTGATAGGTGAGCTATAAAGTAAATGATGCTAACAAAGAAGAGGCAAATTATGGCGATGCGGTCTATAAAAGCACCAATATGGTTGGTGGGATTCGCTATGGCAGCATTAGTTGTACAACCCTATGGGAAACACCTTCCCACTGTTATTGCGCAAAAGCGCGGGTTACGCACACAGTCAGCAATAAAACGACAAGCAGAAGAACTTTATCATCAGGCCACCCTGTTGGTTGAACAAGGCGATGACCAGCGCGCGATAGCCAATTTCCAGCAAGCCCGTATTCTATTCCGCCGGGCCAACTATCCTCTCGGCGAAGTAGTCTCGCTAAATCGCATTGGAGTATCTCAAGTATCTCTTGAGCAATATGATAAGGCACTTCGAACTTTCCAGCAAGCACTCAAAAGCGCCAGAGTGATTCGTAGCTTCCGAGAAGAGGCAGCTATTTTAGTTAATTTAGGTGATACCTATCAGTCTTTGAATAAACCTAATAAATCTCTTGAATTTTACCAGCCTGCTCTATTGCTAACCCAGAAAATCAAGGAGACTAAGCTTGAGGAGAGCATTCTAGTTCAGATTGGAGAATCTTATTTCGGCTTGCGCAACTATCCACTAGCAATCCGCCATTACCAGCGAGCGATCATCATCATTCAAGAGCGAAAGGATCGCAAGGAGGAAGCCAAGATACTCAACTATATAGGTGACGCCTATAGGGAGATTGAATTAACTGATAGAGCATTGGAGGTTTATCAACAGGCGTTAGCAATCAGTCGAGAGATCAATGATTCATCTGGCGAGGCACTTTCACTTAGCAACCTTGGAATTACATATCGAAGAAGCGGGAGGTACGACGAGGCGCTTAACGCGTATCAGGAATCCTTAACCATTTGTAAGGCGACAAAAGACCTTGGCTGTGAAGGGCGAGCCTTGCTGAATTTTGGAGGCGTATATCGTGCTCAGGGTCAGTTAGCTAAAGCGCTGGATTATTACCAGCAAGCGCTAACCTATTTTCAAAAGGCTAAGGATCATGAAATGATGTCTGAGATGCTTGAATTAATTGCAGATACTAAAAAAGGATTAAATGGTTCTGCCTCAGAAATAGCACCATCCTACCTATTTGATAGCCCGGAAGTCGACAAATTATATAAAGATGGCACAGTTGCTATTCAGCAAGGGGATGTTCAGGGAGCGCTTTCAAAATTTACTAAGATGAAGGAGACCTGCTTGCGACTTAACAACAAAATATGTGAAGCAGAGGCATTAAATACAATTGGCTTTGCACATATAGGGTTGGGTGAAAACCAAAAGGCACTTGGATATATTCTCCCCGCATTAGCAATTCTAGAGAAAGAGAATGACCCACATATTATTAATAGCCTCAATCACCTTGGCCTTATCTATGGAAATACTGGGCAGCTTCAAAAAGCACTGCAAGTATATCAACGGGTGTTGGAACAAGTAAAAAAAGTCGAGGATCATTATGGTGAGGGCATTCATTGGGACAACATTGGCGTCATCTATCATCGAATGGGAGAGTACAATATGGCCGAGGATGCGCTTCAAAAGGCCTTGGTGATTGACACTGAGGTTGGCAATCGAATGAGCAAGGCGGTAACACTTAACCATCTTGGGAAAACGTATTTAAGTACGAACAAATTAGACAGGGCAATATCCAGCTTTCAAGCATCGCTGGATATATTTTCGGCAGAAAACGATTCTCATGGAGAGGCTGTAGTAACTATTAATTTAGCCAATGTCTATATTGAAAAAGGGCAATACGACAAAGCAATGAGCCTATATCGGCTAGCCTTAGATATTGCACACAAGAAAGAGTATGAGGACATTGAGCGGGATGCATTTATTCATATTGGCTCTGCATATTCCAAACGCGGTTTCTATAAAGAAGCGGCAGTGTATTACGAGCAGGCTATTACCGCCTGCAGGTCAATGAAAGATCGTCATAGCGAGGGGACGATATTTGATTTTATAGCGAAGGACTATTACCAGCAGAAGAACTATCTTGAAGGAATCAAGGCCTTACAAAATTCTTTGGCGATTAAGCGGGAATTGGCAAATCGCGAAGGTGAGGCAGAAACACTAAGCAATCTAGCAGGAATGTATGATTATGCAAAACTGTATGACGACTCTATCGCTCACTATCGACAAGCGCTATCTATCTACCGCGAAAAAGGGGACAGAAAATCTGAGATTCTCATGCTTCGAGGTCTAGGGCAGGCATATGAAGGCCAAGGCAAATATGTAAATGCAATTACAACAATTCAAGAGGCACTAACACTTGCTCGTCAAACTAATAATCGCGAAGAGATGGGGAGAGGTTTAAGTGCTATTGGTAAGATATACACAGACAATGGGCCATATACAGCAGCTATTGACTCACTAAAGGGTGCGTTAGAAATATATCGCAAAATAGGAGATCATCATGGAGAGGGAATCGTTTTAGGTAACCTAGGACGAGTAAATATACGTTTGGGGCAATATATGGAAGCTGCGCAGGCTTATCAAGAGGCACTGGTGATCCTTAAAACTGTTCGTGATCAAAGAGGAGAAGCGGCAGTTCTTCTTGGCTTGGCCGGATGCTATGGAAATACACGTCAGTATAAGCTTTCCTTGGGATTTTATGAGAGTGCATTAACGCTCTGCCGAGAAATCAAAGATCAGGAGCGTGAGTGCGAAACCCTAAATAATATGGGGCTAACTTATGACGAGATGGGACAGTCAGTCAAAGCGTTAGAGATATACCAGCAGGCGCTATCGCTGGTACAAAAAATAAACTACAGGATACAAGAAGGTACTACGCTAAGTAATATAGGGCTAGCTTACTATCACCTTAGCCAGTATAAAAAGTCTCTTGAATTATTTGAACAATCACTTAGCATCCGCCGCGAGATTAGCGATCGTGATGGAGAGATTGGTACTCTTAACAACATAGCCACGGTGTACGACGGGATGGGAAGGTACGCAGAGGCGTTACGCTCCCTCCAGAAAGCTCTAGGCATTTGCGAAGAGATAGGTGATCGAGTTGAACGTGGAAGAGTGATTAGTATGATAGGTTTGGTTTATGATCATTTGGGAGACAATGAGAAGGGCATGGATTTCTACTATCAATCTTTAGCTATCTTCCAAAAGCTGAATGATCACTTAAATGAAGCTAATGCAATAAACAACATTGGTGGCATCTATCATAACCTCGGACAATCGAAGGAAGCATTAAAGTGGTATCAAAAAGCACTTGTTATTCGCACTCAACTTGGTGACTACTTTGGTGAGGCTAACAGTTTTCATAACATAGCAGGAGTTCATGCGGATATTGGGCAACTGGAAAAGGCGATACAGTATTATACACAGGCTATGACCATCTGGCGCGAAAATAAGGAACTGGCTAACAGTGTTGCAACACTTCAAAATCTTGGAACTCTTTACCGCCAGCAAAATCGATATGATAAAGCCCAAGAGATGTTCCAAGAGGCACTATCGATCATGCGCCAGGTAGGAAATAGCGCCATGGAGTGGTCACTTTTATATCATCTTGCTAACTTACAAGAGCGGAAAGGCGATCTTAATCAAGCTTTATCCTACTATCGTCAGTCTATTGATGCGATCGAGAGGGTACGGCAGACAGTGCGAGTCGAAGAGCTTAAAACACCACTAACCAGTTTGGCTGCAGGTGTATACGTAGACGCGACATTGCTCGCACAGTCCCTTGGCAAGACCGAGATGGCTTTCGAGTATTCTGAATTTTCGCGTGCCCGCTCATTCTTAGACCAGATTGGTAATCCTCGGCTTAACCAGAATGGGGAGTTTAATGAACAACTCAGGGAGCAAGCACAAGAACTTCGTCGCGAGTTATCCGTATTAGAGCGGCAACTCATCACTAAAAATGAAAAGCAACAAAATGCAACGAAGATTAGCCAGCAAATTGCTATCAAACAACGGCAGTTTGACTATCTAACCACCAACCTGAAGCTCGGAAACCCTACTTACAATTCGCTGGTTAGCATCACTCCGTTGAAATTAGCCGAAATCCAGCAACTCTTGGCAAATGATAAAAATACAACGTTGCTTTCCTATCTCGTTACTCCTCAGAAGACCCTTGCTTTTGTGATTACTGCAGAAAGCTTGCGGACAATTGAGTTACCAGTTCATGAAGAAGAATTACGTCGGGCAGTCACTTATTTTCTACAAACAAAGAACTCCCAAATATTGATTAAGCTTTACAAGTGGCTTCTTGAGCCGATTGACACAGAAATTAAAACGCAAACTGTTGGCATCATTCCTCATGGCATCCTACATTATCTTCCCTTTGCCGCCCTCAATGATGGTAAGCAATATTTTGGCGACCGCTTTCCCCTCTTTTATTTGCCGAGCGTAAGTGCATTAAGATTTGTACAACAGCAACGCAAACCAAGCGAGTCGAGTTTATTAGCATTAGGGAATGGCCGTGCAGTAGGAGGACTTACTGTATTACGTTTCGCTGAAAAAGAAGCGACAGAGGTGGCGACTCTTTATGGGACTCAGGCACTTGTTGGAACTAATGCTCGAGAATCAGTTTTCCGTAGAGAAGCCCAAAAGTTTGGCATCATTCACATTGCTGCACATGGGGAATTGAATCGTGATAACCCGCTCTTTTCTCGTCTAAGGCTGGCTCCCGACCCTGGAACTAAAACGCTGGATGCAGATGGCATGTTGGAGCTGCATGAGGTTTACGACTTACAATTGACCAAGGCGAACTTAGTTGTTCTAAGTGCTTGCCAAACCCAGTTAGGAAAGCATAGCCGAGGGGACGACGTAGTAGGGTTAACCCGTGCTTTTCTCTATGCCGGATCGCCAACTGTGATTTCCAGTTTATGGATGGTGGATGATGTCGCGACAGGAATATTGATGAAAGCTTTTTATAACCAACTGAGGGGAGGAGCAGGCAAAGCCGAGGCTCTAAGAAAAGCTCAAACCGAGGTAAGGAAACAATTCCCTAACCCTTATTACTGGGCGGCATTTGTCTTAACTGGTGCTCCGTGAAGTAGTTTGGAAGATAATTTACCTTATGTGGTAGAGGGAGCAGTCGGGACAATTCGTAGCAAGAAAAAGTTTCAAACAGTAAGAACTGTCTGTTTTCCTGTTGTCAGAATAATCTCCTTTGCATACAATCCCGCTTGTCGCTGACGAAGCCGGGGCGGCGCTTGGTTCCTTTTTTTCTTGGTCTCCACATTAACAACCCAAACACAATTCACTTGGAGGTTTCGATGAACGCTTTAGAAAATCGGCAATGGGAAATGTTTGGGCGCGTGCGGGAGTTTGGAGCGGCGCGTGTGGGCGACTTTGCGGCGGGGACGCTGGGGCAAGAATTGTTTGCGGCGCTGGCGCAGGTGATGGCGCAGTTGGAAACGCAGGCGACGCGGCAGACTTCGGAGCGCAATGAGGCGAAGAAATCTACGGCGTCGAAGGCGGCGGCGCGGGCGAGTTTGTTGGCTTCGTTGCAGGCATTGCAACGGACGGCGCGGGTGTTGGCTTTGACGCAGCCGGGGCTGGAAAAATCGTTTCGATTGCCGGGGCGGATGACGGATACGATGTTGTTGACGACGGCGCGGGCGATGGCGGCGCAGGCGGCTCCGTTGCAGGGGGCGCTGGCGCGGCACGAATTGGCGGCGGATTTTCTGACTGCGTTACAGGCACAGATTACGGCAATGGCAAACACAATGACGGATCGTTCGGAGGCGCGTTCGGCGCAGGTGACGGCGACGGCTTCGATTGGACAGACGATTGAACAGGGGTCGCGGCTAGTGCAGCAGTTGGAGGTGATCATGCGGAACAAATATGCGCAGGAACCGCAAACGTTGGCGGCGTGGGAAACTGCGCGGCGTGTTACGAAAGGGCGGGCGGCAGCGGCTACGGCGAATACGCAGGGGGGAAAATCGGCGGCGACGGGTGGCGGAGCGACGGCGTAAGGGTAACAAGTTCTCTTGTTGTTTGTGTATGGCTTCATGGTCTGGCGGGCAGATGATGAAGCCATTTGTTTATGTGGCGGGGGGGCGTGATGAGTGAGGGGTGATGGGTGGAAAAGTGGTGTGGGCGTGGAGGAAGATCGTGGTGCGAGAGAGCGAGATTATTTTGGATGCGGCGCAAAGGGGTAAAAGCCTAGTTAAAGTAATGGTGGGGGGATGGAATAGAACGCGGATGACGCGGATGGTGCGGATTTTCGCCGATCTGATCCGCGTTAATCCGCGTCATCCGCGTCATCCGCGTTCTATTGTTTTTATGACCGCTTGATTTACTTCGCGCGGAAGGGATACGCGAATTGCGCTAAAAACCCTTTCGGATAATTCGGCATGTTCACGCCGTATTCTTTGGGAAACTCATTGCCGGGCAAATAGAACGTACCGAACATTCGATCAATGAACGAAAAGAACACCGCGTAGTTTTTGTTGTAGGCGGCGGGGTCTTTCGTGTGATGCCAATGGTGAAATTGCGGGGTGGAAATGATGTATTTCAGCCAGCCAAATTTCCAGTTCACATTCGCGTGAATGAAGACGGCGTGAAAAGAAATCACGACGATGTAAATGGCAAAGGCTGCCGGGGTGATGCCGAGCAGGTAGACGGGGATGAACGACACGGCGCGCGTGGCGAACATATCTATGAAATGCGTGCGCGAACCGGCTAGCCAATCCATTGCTACGGTCGAATGATGAATCGAGTGGAAGAGCCACAGGCGTCCGACTTCGTGGAAGAGACGATGTGACCAGTACTGAAAAACATCACTGCAAAAGAGTGCAAGCAGGAATTGCACGAGGAGTGGGAGCGATTGCACTTTGGTGTGAAAGCTGCTGAGACCGAGTTTGCCGAACATCAGTGTAGCAGGGGCTTGCGCGATGATGCCAAAGACTTGCACAAACAAATGACTAATAACGAAGTAGGTGAAATCAGTTTTCCATTCGGTGTGCAGTGTGGCTTGTTTGAGTTTTTGTGGGAACAGGACTTCGAGCGGAATGAAGATGACCGCGAGCAAGACCAAATCCAGTACGAGCCAATCCAGACCAATCGGGAAAGCCGTTTCGTGGACTTCGCCTGCTTGTACGTTCCATCCGCCAAGTATAATCGCAGTGGCGGAAAATAAGATGCCGGTGATCGCAAGTCGCTTTTGCCGATTCAGCAGAAAGCTGATGAGGCCGAGAACGAATGACGCAATCAACAATACCATTAGGATGATGCGCAGGATTTCGACGGGGTAGGCTTTGCGCAAATCCGGTGTCGTCAGATACGCCGGAAACATGAAACAGAGGACGGCAATGAATGAGAGGACGCCGAAAAAGACGGACAGGTAACCGCTGATCCATCCTTGTCCAAATGATTGGGCAAAATCTTCTTTGACGGGCATTGAGTTACTCCTTGTTTATAGTAGCGCAACCTGCCGAGGTTGCGTGGTTGCAGGAAAGTAGTTGGTAGTGGAAGCAACGCAAACTATTAGTTTGCGTTGCGGCTATCAAGATAGTCTGTTCCGGCGTTATTGCCAATCCCACTGCATTCGATTTATTGTAGCGCCCGCAGTTCCACACCAAACCAAAATGAATAGGAAACCGGAAATGAAATTATCGAATTTGCTCGTCCTTCTAACATTAGGATTCGCGTTGCTGCTGGCTGCCTGTGAATCACAGTCGAACGCGAATAAACCTGCTATGACTGATACCAAACCTGCCGCAACTGCTAAATACAAGCTGATGACGCTTAATCCTGGGCACTTTCATGCTGCGCTGGTGCAGAAATCTATGAATGACCTGGTTTCGCCCACGGTCAATGTATACGCACCAGAAGGCTTTGAATTGAATTCTCATTTGAAGCTGATTGAAGGCTATAACACGCGCGCCAGCAATCCGACGAAGTGGGATATGAAAGTCTACAAAGGCGCGGATTCACTCGAAAAAATGCTGAGCGAAAAACCGGGCAATGTCGTTGTTCTGGCGGGCAATAATCAACACAAAGTCGAGTACATTAAGAAAAGTGTGGATGCGGGCTTGAACGTGTTATCAGACAAGCCGATGGTGATTGATGAGGCGGGTTATGAGACGTTGAAATCGGCGTTTGATTCGGCGAAGGCGAAAAACGTGTTGCTCTACGACATTATGACCGAGCGATACGAAATCACGACGATGCTGCAAAAGGAGTTGGCGAATACGCCCGCACTGTTCGGTGAATTGCAGAAAGGAACGCCGGATGACCCGGCCATCACGAAAATTTCGGTGCATCATCTCTACAAAATCGTGTCGGACAAACCGCTGGTGCGCCCGGCGTGGTTTTACGATACGGCGCAACAGGGCGAAGGCATTGTGGATGTGACTACGCACCTCGTAGATTTGATTTTCTGGGAATGCTTCCCGGAAAAAGCGATGGCGCTGACGGATTTGGAAATGCTCAAGGCGAGACGGTGGGCGACGAGTGTGAGCAAAGAACAATTTGCGAAATCTACGAACACGCCGGAATTTCCTGATTACTTGAAGTCGAAGCTCGATGCCAAAGGTAATTTGCAATTGTTCTCGAACGGAGAATTTACGTTCAAAGCCAAAGGTGTGCATGCAAAAACTTCGGTGACATGGAATTACGAAGCACCTGCTGGTACGGGCGATACACACTTCTCGGCCATGAAAGGCACGAAGGCGATTGCCACAATCAAGCAGGGTAAAGAAGAAAACTATAAACCCGAATTGTACGTTACGCCGACGAATGCCAAAGACAAAGCGGCAGTTGGGGAAGAGTTGAAAAAAGCTGTCGAAGCGTTGCAAGCCAAATTCAAAGGCGTCGCATTGAAAGACACGAAAGATGGCTGGCAGATTGTGATTCCCGAATCGTTTCGCGACGGTCACGAATCGCACTTCTCACAGGTCGCGGGCAAATACTTCAAGTTTTTGGAAGCGGGCAAACTGCCGGAGTGGGAGGTGCCGAACATGCTGGCGAAGTATTATGTAACAACGCAAGCCTTGAAGCTGGCGATGAAAGGAAAATAAACCGCAGTATTCAATGGAGAATTATGGCTGAGCAATCCGCGCTTTATAAAAACCTGAATGAATACATCAACGCAAGCCGCGGCGAATTTGAAGACAAACTCGCCACGCTCGTCAATATTCCGAGCATCAGTATGGATCCCGAACGCAAGGGCGATATTCAACGTTGCGCCGATACAGCGGTCGAATTTCTGCGTGGCATTGGAGCCAAAGCGGAAGCGGTTCCGACGAAAGGCAATCCGGTTATCGTGGGCGAAATCATAACTGATCCCCAAAACCCAACGGTTTCCATCTACAATCACATGGATGTGCAACCGGCGGACGCTTCGGAATGGAATCGTGCACCGTTTGAATTTAATAAAGTCGGCGACCGCTACGAAGGGCGCGGCACGACGGATGATAAAGGGCCGGGGTTGACGGCAATGTTGGCTACGAAATATGCCATCGAAAACGGCGTACCGATCAATGTGAAATTCATCTGGGAACTCGAAGAAGAAATCGGTTCGCCGAATTTTGAATCGTTCGTCAAAGCGAATAAACAACGGCTCAAAACCGATTCCGTGCTGGTGTCGGACACGATCTGGATCGCGCGCGGCAAGCCAGCGGTGCCCTACGGTTTGCGCGGGTTGCAGGCGATTACGCTGACGCTCGAAACGCACGCCAAAGACATTCACTCTGGCCTGGTCGGCGGCGCGGCGCGTAATCCGATTGGCGAGCTTTGCGACGTGGTGGCGAAATGCTACGACGCGAACACAGGCAAGGTAAAAATCAAAGGCTTTTACGACGATGTGTGCAAAGCCACAAAAGCCGAAATCGCCAGTTTTGTGAATTCGGGTTTTACCAGCAACGGCTTCAAGAAAGCACACGAGATCAAATCCCTGCGACCGAATTTAAAAAACGAGGGCGAGGTTTTGCAGGCGATTATGTCCATGCCAACGTTTGAACTGCACGGTATTGTCGGCGGCTACAGCGGCCCTGGAGTGAAGACAATTGTGCCGCATCGGGCAGAAGCAAAAATTTCGATGCGGCTGGTGCCGAATCAAAACCCGGCCAAAATCCTTAAACTTGTCAAAGATTTCATCAAACAGATCAATCCCGATGTGAAGGTCAATGCCGAACACGCGCTCGAACCGTTCCTCGGCGATTTCACGGGGCCGTATGCCGATGCGGGGCGCGTGGCGATGAAGTTCGCATTTGGCAAAGAACCGGCGTTCACGCGCGAAGGCGGCTCCATCGGTGCCGTCGTCACGATGCAAAAGCATCTAAAATGTCCGATTACGTTTTTAGGGTTAAGCCTGCCCGAACACGGCTATCACGCGAAAAACGAAAACTATGATTGGGGGCAAACGGCAGGCGGGATCAAGATGTTTGTGAAATACTTCGAGGAAATTGCGAAGTTGAAGTAGCCGCTACGAAGCAGCGGGAATGGCTATTGTGACCAGCACACCGCCGCCTTTGGCATTTTGCAATCCAAAGCGATGCGCATTGCCATAAAGCTGTTGCAGCCGCGCTTCGGTATTTGCCAACCCGACGCCGCCACGTGTGGCACGATTGGTCTGGGCAGAGAGTTGCAGCCCCAGCCCATTGTCCTGCACTTCCAGTTGCAACCGATCATTGTGCCGCGCGGCGCGCAGCGTAATCACTCCCTGCCCTGTCCGATTTACCACGGCGTATTTAATGGCGTTTTCGATGAGGGGTTGCAGGATCAGGTTCGGCACTTTTAGATCGAGCGTTTCGGGTTCGATTTCCAGTACTACCTGCAAGCGATCCTGAAACCGGATGCGTTCAATGTCCAGGTAGCTCCGCAAAAATTCCATCTCCTGCCGCAGTGTCACGACCTGTGTTCCCACATTGTCGAGGGTCAGGCGCAAAAAATCGCCCAGCCGCGCAGTCATATGATTCGCCGCTTCGACATCGGTGAGTTGCAGGGCGGAAATCGAGTTGAGCGTATTAAAAAGAAAATGCGGCTGTAATTGCATCCGTAATGCCTGCAATTCCGCTTGCGCCAGTTGCGCCTGCAATTGCGACGCGCGCAGTTCCCCCGCCTGATAGCGTTCGTAATAATCAATCACATTGCTCACCAGCAGAATCGTGCCATAACACATCAGTCCCGTCTGCAAATTGAAAAACAGGTCAGAGGCGTACAGAGCAAGCAGGGTAGGTTTGTGCCGGTAAGGTTCAACGTATAACAGCCAGCACAGCGGCAAATAGACGATGCGGTGCGCGACAGAGAGCAGGAAGGCAGCGCAGAAATGGACGACCGCATTGGGCAGCCACGTTTGCCGTTCCAACGGAAAGCGCCGTGTGATAGTGAAAACAACCGGAGCCAACATCGCCCATAACACCCAGTACGGAATTTCCCAGACGAGCATCTGCCCGAAGGTTGGCGGCGTGGCAAAGATTTCAACGTAGTGCGGCGCGAACCGGTAATAATTGAGCGTGAAAGAGAACGCAATCAGCAACCAGCCGCAGGCAATGGATGTCCACAGAATGCGATGTCGCTGCCACATGCGCGATCCTCAAACGGCGTGAGCGGCAGGCAAAGCAGAACCGCGCGGGTCAGAGGCTGTCGCCCAGCCGTCTTCCATCCGACCGATCATGCCGTGAAATAAAATGTCGGTGCCGTCCAGAATAACCAGCACATCACCAACCGTAACGCTCGGATTCATGACTTGAAATTTGACAACGGTAGCCTTGTCGTTGGCGGCTTCAACGGTAATGTAATCGAAGTCATTTTTCTCAATGACCAGCGATTGGGCATTGGTTAGGGAAGTATTGCTATTCGACATGTTCTTGGTTCCTTGTGAGGAGTTCCTGTTCTTTTTCTGCGGCGTCTTCGCCCAGCCGTTCGCGCAGGAATTTGACGGATTTTTCGTAAGCATCGGCAATCTGCTTCTCGCGGTATGCCGTGAAGGGCTGCCATTCGTTATTGACCAGGACTTCCAGTTCGTCAGTCTCAGGATTTTGACGTGTTAAGAGAGACATAACCTCAAGTGACTTGCACCAAAGAAGGGCGCTTGTTTTCTTCGATTTTTTTCCAACGACGGTGACAGGCGCGGCATTCGTAATCTACGCCCTCGCGGTCAGCCCCGGTTTTGGTGAGAAATTGCGCGATGTACGCCGTTGTCGCTGAACCTTCAAGGCGTTGAAATTGGTCGCAGGCGCAGCGCAGTTTCGCCTCGCTCATACGGCAAATTCCGCCACGACGGGCGTGTGATCGGAGGGGCGTTCCCACGTCCGAGGGAGTTTATCAATCCACGCAGCAACGCAAATATCGGCCAGCGGTTTTGACACCCAGATATGATCTAGGCGCAAGCCCTGATTTTTGCGAAAGCCGCCCTCGCGGTAATTCCACCACGAATAAAACCCGGCTTCGGGCTGGTGCTGGCGGAAGGTATCCACCAATCCCCAATCTTTGATTTCCTGTAAGGCAGAGCGTTCCGGCGAGCTGCAATGAATTTGCCCCTCCCAGGCTTTCGGATCGTACACGTCGCGGTCGTCGGGCGCGATGTTGTAATCGCCGCACAACGCCACCGGCTGTGCGGAGTCGCAGTGCGCATCCAGATAATGCCGCAGGTTTTTCATCCAGCCGAGTTTGTAGACAAATTTTTCAGATTCCAGCGATTGCCCATTCGGAAAGTACGTGTTGATGACGCGCACGCCATCGAACGTTGCAGCAATAAAGCGGCGCTGCCCTGTGGCTTCATCGCCAGCAAATCCGCGCTCCACATCCTGCGCTTCGTGCTTGGCGATGAAGGCGACACCGTTATAGGCCGGTTGTCCATAAAACGTCGCCTGATAGCCCGCATCGGCGAACGCCTGCAACGGAAACTTTTCGTCAATACATTTGATTTCCTGTAGGCACAACACATCGGTGGGATTATCAGCCAGCCAGGTGAGGACTTGTTGCAGCCGCACGCCGATTGAATTGACATTCCAGGTGGCAATTTTCATTTCGTTTAAAATTCCGCTACATTGGCGCTTTGCAAAGAATCGTCATCTTGTCATTCGCGAAGAAAGGAAGTCAAGCAACAGGCATGAAAACCATTGCCGCGCGCATTCTCGATTCGTTGGGTATCCAGTACGAGTTACGCGCCTACGAGGTCAACGAAGATGAATTGGACGCCGTCACCGTGGCGCACAAAGTCAATCTGCCACCTGCTGCCGTTTTCAAAACGCTCGTCGCGCGCGGCGACAAAACCGGCGTGTTGATGGCAATGGTGGCAGCGGATCAGGAATTGGACTTAAAAAAAATTGCGACGGTCAGCGGCAATAAGAAAATTGAGTTGGTGGCCGTGAAAGAATTGTTCGCGCTCACAGGCTACCTTCGCGGTGGCTGTTCGCCGCTCGGCGCAAAGAAAAAATATCCCGTTTTTATTGATGAAACGGTCATCCTGCACGAGCAAATCAGCTTCAGCGCGGGGCAGCGCGGCTTGCAGATTATTTGCGCGCCGGACGACCTGCAACGCAGTACTGATGCGGTCTTAGCCAACATCGGCAAAGGGAGTTTATGAGCAAGGCGAAAAGCCCCTGAGCAGGACTTGACAAGTCGCGCGAGGACACTATTATTCCGTCAGGCTGTAGGCCACTTTGCCCAATTAATAATCGAACGAAAGAAATAAATATGCCTCGACGATGGTTATTTAAGACGGAGCCCCACGAGTATTCTTATAGCGATCTGGAGCAGGAAAAGAAAACCGTGTGGGATGGCGTTGCAAACAATTTGGCCCTCAAAAATTTACGCGAAGTTCGCCTCGGAGATGAGGTGCTGATTTATCATTCCGCCGAAGAAAAAGCGATTGTCGGGATTGCCGAAGCTGTTAGTGATGCCTACCCCGATCCGCAGGATGTAGATGATAAAGTCGTCGTCGTGAATCTGAAACCGAAACGCCGCTTATCCCGCCCGTTGACGTTGGCAGAAATCAAAGCCATTGATGAGCTGAGCGATTTTGATCTGGTGCGACTGCCGCGGCTGTCTGTCATGCCGGTGTCCCCGGAGCAATGGCAAATCCTGCAAGATACCCTGAAACATTAACGCCAAAACAGCCACCGCCTGCCAAACGCGAAGAGAGTGAGTGTCGGACTCTCTGCACGCCGGGCAGGCAGTGACTAACCCAGGAACTTGCTGTTCAGGGAAACGGGTGGGCTTCGCCCGGCAGCGGAAAAACTTGTTCGGTGCGACTTGCTACTGTCCTGACACCGGCAATCTTTCTGATGCCTGACGATTCCATCCGTCGTGTTCAAAAGGAGGTTGGCGAAACTCGCAACCACGAGTCGCAGCTTAGGCAGGAAGGTCAGAAAAGTCTTGATGGCAGGCTGAAGATGACGTCAAAATTCTCTCAAGAAACGATCAAGCGCCTCTCAAGTTATTGACAGATAAGCCTTTCAAGTGGGGAGAAAATCACTTAGCAACACCACATCGTTTACATAAAAACCCCGTTCACAGGCCAGCGTTTTCCCATCCGGTGCCCAGGCAAAGCGGAAAATCAGATCCGATTTGAATTGCGTAAGCTGGCGGGCCGGGCTGCCGTCAATGGGCTGCCCCCAGATATTCGAGACGCCGTTTTTTGTGTCAATGTAAGTAATCATCTGCCCATCCGCGCTCCAACGCGCGACGGTCGTCAGGTCTTGAGAAACAACCTCAAAAATACGATTCGGCGCGCCGCCGGTTATCGGTACCAAGGCTAATTTGTAAACGAATTGCTCTGGCACCGCATAGAACAAGGCAACCCATTTGCCATCGGGTGAAACTGCCGGATTAAAGGCAGATTGCGGCAGGAAAGGATGTGACTCGCCGCCTTCGGCAGCAACTTTCCACGTCATTGGCAGGTTAGCCGAATCGGCGGTGTACAGCACCCACTTCCCGTCCGGCGTTACGGTAGGATAGTAATCGCTTTGCCCCGGCGTCAGGCGGCGCACGTTTTGCCCGTCCCGATCCATGCGCCAGATGCTATAGCCGCCGCCGCGCGTCGAGCCAAAGGCAATAAACGAAGGCGCATTATTGGACTGCGCGACGGCGGGAGCAAAATCAATATTCGGGTCAACCGTCAATTGACGCGCGTTGTTGCCATCGGCATCCATTACCCACAAATCCGCATTGCCGCTCGCATACGAGCCATAAATCAATTGCCCGTTCGCTGCCCACGTCAGCCCCAATTTATGCGCGTAATTGTCCATACTCGCGCCGCCGAGTTGCACAGCCTGCACAGTCTCGCCCACGGGTGCAAGCCAAAGGCTGGAAACACGCGAAGATTGAATTGTGACGAGTTTGCTCAGGTCACTGTTAGCACTCAACTTGGAGTACAAATTGAGGTCATTTGTAATGCGCACAGGCGCACCGCTGGGAAAGGGGAAATACCACAGTTGCGAGGTGCTGAGCGGCGATTCCTGGCTGCGTGCCAGCGCCAGCAAACCGTTGCTATCCCGTCGCCACACCATTTGTCCGATTTGCTTCCAGGGACGTGATGTCAGTACAACCTCTTTGCCATCGGTGCTGTTGAGGCCAAGCAAATTCATGTACGGCCCATTGGCATTGGTTCCGCGCCCGGCACAGGCCAGCGTTTTGCCATCCGGCGACCACGCCACGCCTTCGAGCGCGTCGAAGAAATCAGGGCTTTTGCGCGTGGCAAGGGTTTGCTGTCCCGTGCCATTGGCGTCAGCCAAGATAAGGTAGGATTCGCCCTTGACCGGCGCATACCGAAGAAAGGCCAGTCGCCTGCCATCGGGAGAAAACGAGACAGGGCTGTCTATATCATCAATCAACTGAGTCGGTGCCCCGCCCAGCACGGGCAGGCGATACAGCGTGCCGAAGGTCGCAGGCCGATTGTAGACCTGGTAATACAAATAATTGCCATCGGGCGAAAATGTCAGCCCGCCGTAATCCACGGCTGCGGGTGCAATCACCTGCACATTATTCGCGGCAGCCAATTGCCGCACCCAGACACTTTGCTTGCCCGCATCATCTAGGACAAACGCCACATATTTCGCGTCAGGCGAAAGTGCAGGCAACACGGCCTTGCCCATCGTCGTGAGTTTGGTGATTTGCATGCTGTGCGTGGCGGGTAACAACGCGGAAGGGCGATTGAGCAGAAAATACAGTCCCGCCGCGCCCAACGCCAGCAACAGGCTTACCAGCCCGACCGTCCATCTGGATTGCAACCACCGAAGCGCCCAACCCGAAGCGGGCGGAGGCAATGTCACCGCAGGCGTTTCGCCGTGCCCGTTGCGATGCCCATTTTGTTGGTTTTCGCTGACACGTGGCCCGGCAGTGACTTCCTGCACGGGAGCAACAAACCGATAGCCTCGGCGCGGTACGGTTTCGATGTACCGGTGATTGGCCGTGTCCTCCTGCAACGCCTTGCGCAGTAAAAACACATACTGCGCCAGCGTACCATCCTCGACAAACGTGTCGGGCCAGAGCGTGCGATGCAAAAATTCCTTGTCCAGAATGCGCCCGCGATTTTCCACCATCACCAGCAACACATCGAAGACTTTCGGCGGCAAGGGAATCGCTTCCCCCTGCCGCTTCAACTGACACGCCGTCGCATCCAGACAGAAATCATCAAAAACGTAGGTTGGTTTGTTCGCAGGCTCCATAGCTTCTACGGTCATTCGTACCGCAATGCAGAAATACTCCGGTTAAGCAGCGATTGCAAGTTGCAAGGTGGAATGTCGCTGGGCGCAAGAAGAGGCAAACGGCTATACTATGACTATGGCCAATCCCCTTCGTATTGTGATCGTAGACGATGAGCCGCTCGGACGGACGGTGATCCGCGAAATGCTGCGTGACGAGCCTGCGTGCGAGATTATTGGCGAATGCGCCACAGGGCGCGAGGCTATCGAGTTAATCCGGCAACAGTCCCCTGATTTATTGTTTCTGGATGTACAGATGCCCGTGCTGGATGGCTTTACCGTCTTGCAGGCATTAGCGCCGCAGCCCATACCGCTCACAATTTTTGTGACGGCGTACGATCATTATGCGGTGCGCGCGTTCGAGGTGCATGCGGTAGATTATCTGCTCAAGCCCTTTGACCGCGAGCGATTCCGCCGGGCTTTTCAGCGCGCACAGGCAACGCTGCAACAGGCACAAACCACGGCAGTCAATGAACGCATCCTCGCCCTACTCGAAGCCCGGCAACCGGAACCGAGCTATCTGGAACGCCTCGTCATCAAAGCGCATGGCCGCGTGTTATTTCTGCGTACGGAGGAAATTGACTGGCTTGCTGCCGAGGGAAATTACGTCTGCCTGCATGTCAAAAAAGATGCTTACTGGTTGCGCGAAACCATCAGCAATCTGGAAACCCAACTGAATCCCAAACAATTCGCCCGCATTCACCGCTCGCACATCGTCAACCTGGATCGCATCAAGGAATTGCATCCGTGGTCGCACGGCGAGTACCGCGTGTTGTTGGAGGACGGCACCGAATTAACGCTCAGCCGCAGCTACCGCGAACGCTTTCACTCGCTCTTGTAAATCGTACAGCAAACATCCTGTGTGCGGCCCAGCGACAAGTCGAAGGAACAAAACGTAGCAGGCGCAACAAACATCCTGTTTGTTGTACGTTTAGGTCGCCAAAGCAGTTGGGAGCGTTGCGCGCCAGGCAGCTTCGAGAGCGGGCAGATTTTGGTGAATGACTGTTTGCCCCTCCAGCGAAACGGTTAATGCGTCGCCGCCCACCGTGCCAATTTCTGTGCAGGGCGCATTGTGCTGCGCGGCGATGGCTTGCACCTGCGCCACGCTTTCGGGCTTGACGGAAATGACAATACGCGAAGGGCTTTCAGAAAAGAGCGCGGCAGGATGTGCCAGCGAAGCTGTCGTCAGATTGACGGTTGCGCCCAGCGCGGGCTGAGCATCGTGGGAAAAACAGCTTTCCGCCAACGTTACGGCCAGCCCGCCGTCGGAGCAATCGTGGGCGGAGCAGACAAGTCCGGTTTGAATCGCGGTTAGACAGGTTTGCTGCACAGCCAGTTCAGCGGGCAAATCCAATTGCGGCACCGCGCCGCCCGCCTCGCCGGACAGCGCCAGCACTTCGCTGCCGCCAAAGTCATTTTTCGTCGTGCCAAGCAACAAAATTACATCGCCTGCGTGCTTGAACCATTGGGTTGTGATGTGGCGCTGATGTTCGATCAGTCCGAGCATACCGATAGTCGGCGTGGGATAAATGCCTTTGCCTTCGGTTTCGTTGTAAAAGCTCACGTTGCCGCCCGTGACTGGCGTGCCGAGCGCGCGGCAGACTTCGCCCATTCCTTCCAGCGTTTCCACAAAGGAGCGCATAATTGCGGGGCGTTCAGGAAACCGGAAAATTCAGGCAATTTGTAATCGCCAGCGGTTTCGCGCCGCTACACACGACATTGCGCGCAGATTCAGCGACGGCAAGGCGTGCGCCTTCCTTCGGATTTAAGAAGCAGTAACGACCATTGCAATCCAGCGACATTGCCAACGCGCGGCGCGTTTCTTTCACGCGAATGACAGCCGCGTCGGAGCCGGGCAACACGACGGTATTCGTGCGCACCATATGATCGTATTGGCGATAGACCCACTGCTTTGACGCAATGTTCGGTGCTGCAAGAAGGCGCAAGAGCGTTTCGTTGTAGGCATTTTCTGCGCCGACTTCCGCCGCCAGTTTTTGCAACGCGGCTTCGACTTTGGCTGTTACGTCTTCGGTCGCCACATTGTAGTCGGCCTGTGGGCGATTGTATTTCGGCGCTTCATCGGTCAGGGCGGCGTTGGGAATATCGGCGACGACTTCGCCTTGGTGAATCACGCGCAGGCGTTGATCATCCGTGACGTGGCCAATCGTGACGGCGTCCAAATCCCATTTGTGAAAAATCTCGGCGACTTGGCGGTCGTGCCCACGCGCGGCGACGATCAGCATTCGCTCCTGCGATTCGGACAGCATCATTTCGTATGCGGTCATGCCCGTTTCGCGTTGCGGCACCAAATCCAGATTGATTTCGACGCCCGTGCCCGCGCGCGCGCCCATTTCGCAACTTGACGAGGTCAAACCCGCCGCACCCATATCCTGAATGCCGACGATAGCTCCGGCGCGCATCGCTTCGAGGCAGGCTTCGAGCAGGAGCTTTTCGTAAAACGGATCACCGACCTGCACAGTCGGGCGTTTTTCGAGCGCGGCTTCGTCAAATTCTGCTGAAGCCATGGTCGCGCCGTGAATGCCGTCGCGGCCTGTTTTCGCGCCAACGTAAATGACGTGATTGCCCACGCCTTCGGCCTTGCCGTAAAAGATTTGTTCTTTGCGCACTAAGCCAAGTGCGAAGGCATTGACGAGCGGATTGAGCGAATATTCATCCGCGAAATACACTTCGCCGCCGACCGTCGGCACGCCGAACGCATTACCGTAATCGCCAATTCCCTTCACCACACCAGTCATAATGCGGCGATTGCGTTTGACGATTTCCGCCGACTTCTCATCCGTGATGTCTTCGTCGCGAATCGGGCCAAAGCGGAGGCTGTTCATCGCCGCCACCGGACGCGCGCCCATCGTAAAAATATCGCGCAGGATGCCACCCACGCCCGTCGCTGCGCCCTGATATGGTTCGATAAACGACGGGTGATTGTGCGATTCAATTTTAAAGGCCACGCACCAGCCGTCGCCGATGTCCACAATGCCTGCGTTTTCGCCGGGGCCTTGGACTAAACAAGCCGCTTCAGTCGGCAGATTTTTCAGATGGATGCGCGAGGATTTGTACGAGCAATGTTCTGACCACATCACGGAGAAAATGCCCAGTTCCGTGAAGCTCGGTTCGCGCCCCAGCAATTGCTTGATGCGGTCGTATTCTTCGGCGGTGAGGTTGTGTTGGTCTAAGAGTTCGGGAGTGATCATCGGGATTTGAAATTTGAGATTGGAAAATTGAAATCGTTTATTTCGATTTCAGCTTATCGCGCAACGCGACCGTCATCGAATGAAACATCGCCAAACCATCGTGGCTGCCGAGCGTGTCTTCAGCCGCGCGTTCCGGGTGCGGCATCAGTCCCATCACGTTGCGCTCGCGGTTGCAGATGCCTGCAATGTTATGGAGCGAGCCGTTGGGATTCGCGGCCTCAGTGACCGTGCCATTGCGTTCAGTATACCGAAACAGGATTTGCTGATTCGATTCAAGCTCCTGGAGCGTCGCGTCATCGCAGAAGTAATTGCCATCGCCGTGTGCAATGGGGATGCGCAGCACTTGCTCAGCTTGGTACGCACTGGTGAACGGCGTTTCCGTATGCTCGACGCGCACGTTGACGTGCTCGCAAATAAATTTCTGGTCGCGGTTGCGCAACAGCGCCCCCGGCAACAATCCGGATTCGCACAAAATCTGAAAGCCATTGCAAATGCCCACCACGAAACCGCCGTCCGCCGCAAATTGCTTGATGGCTTGCAGCACAGGCGAGAAGCGTGCAATCGCGCCGGAACGCAGGTAGTCGCCATACGAAAACCCGCCGGGGAGGATGATGGCATCAAAGCCTTCGACAGATTCCTGTTTGTGCCAGATAAAGTCTACGGGTTGGCCGATCACTTTGCTGATGACGTGATAGGTATCGTGATCACAATTGGAGCCAGGGAAAACAACTACGCCAAATTTCATTGATCTTAACGCCTTTGGCTGGAAAAGTACGAGCTAAGCATAGTTTTTACTACATTGAAGGGGGGGTTGTCCAGAAAGGGGATGGAGGATGGGGAAAATGGGAGAAATGAGCGTGGGAGTTATAAGATTATAACTCCCATAACTTTATAAGGTCACTTCCCCTGCTGTTTTTTCCACGCCTCTACATAGCGTTGAGTTTTGGGATTGGCTTCATTCCACTTCGGCGCGACAGGATTATCCGCGAGCATTAACAGCCCCAAGGCACGCATGCGATTGGTGCGAGTCAGGTTGTCGTAATCAATTTTGTCCCAGTGATCGCCGAGGCCGTGATAATCAGGATAGACAAATGCGACGCATAAAGTATGTGAGGGAATGCCCTGATCAGCTAACGCTTGGTTATCGCTACGACCAAAGAAGGCGTCGCTATTTTTCGGATGCTTGAAAACTGTAATTCCCGTCGCTTCGCCAGCCTGCCGCAGAATTTCGCCAAGGTCGGAAAAATCATAGCCCGTCAAACTCGCCCGATTTACTTGCGAACCTTCGCTATCATCCGTGCGGCCTACTTGTTCGAGATTGATACCTGCGACGGTTTTTTCCAGGGGGAAAATAGGATGCTGACCGTAATAGCGCGAACCTACTAAGCCGCGTTCTTCGCCGAAAACCGTCATAAACACGATGCTACGTTTGGGGCGCGGTTCGCGTTTGGCCAGTGCTGCCGCCAGTTCCATCACAGAGACGGTACCACTGCCATCGTCATTGGCACCGTTGAAAATCTGATCCCCTTTCGCATTCGGATTGATGCCGATGTGATCGTAGTGCGCCGTCACTAAAATATAAGTATCTTTCAAAACCGGATCGGAGCCGCGCAACAGTCCAATAACATTACGCAGCTTAATTGCGTCTTCCGGTTTCGCATCCTTGGGGGTAAACGTAGCCGTCTGAAAATAGCCATTGTCACCCACCGGTTCCAGCCCGGCGCGCCGAAATTGCGCGGCAATGTATTCGGCAGCAATGTCCAATCCACGCGAAGGCGTAGCGCGGCCTTCCAGTAAATCTGAAGCAATAAAGGATAGATGCCCGCGCAATGAATCTGCTGAAATTCGATCCAGCACCGCCTGATTTTCCGCACTGATTTTTGTGGCTGTTGATGGTGCTTGCGCCTGTCCAGCGCAATTCCCAAATAGCATAAAGAGGCTCAAGAAAAACAGATTTATTCTATTCATAATCCAAAAATTATTAATGCGAAGCGCCTGGGAGCGCACGCAGCTCGCGTGCTAAAGCGTAGAGAGGCTCCCGCTCCGAGAAAAGAGAATACGAACACAAGCGAAGCATGCGAGCCGTGTGCGCTCCAGGCGCTTCGCGTTATGTTTTCAAGTTTGCGAAGTTGCTACCCGTCATCAACAGACCGATTTCTTCCTGTCGCACTTGCAGCGGGTCAACTTCGCCAACAATGCGGCCTTGATACATTACCAGCACGCGATCCGCGAGCGATAAAACTTCTTCGAGTTCCGCCGAAACCAATAAAATCGCAGCTCCGCTATCGCGCAGTTCGACAAGTTTGCGATGAATGAATTCAATTGCGCCAATGTCCACGCCGCGTGTGGGCTGTGACACCAGCAGGAGCTTCGGCGCGATGTCGAATTCGCGGCCAATGATGAGTTTTTGTTGATTGCCGCCTGACAGTGTTCGCGCGGCTAGGGCTTCATTGGCAGGGCGCACGTCGAAATCACGGATCAGGCGTTTAGATTTCGTCTGCGCGGCGACATTGTTCAGCAACCCCATAATTGCCGTGACGGGTGAGCGGTAATGTGTGCCCAGGATAGAATTATCCGTCAGATCGAAATCCAGCAGCAGCCCGCGTCGGTGCCGGTCTTCGGGAATGTGCGCGACGCCGAGTTCTTTGATTTGCCGTGCACTTAACGCAGCGCAGAGTTTGCCATTTACGGCAAAATTTCCGGCAAGCGGTTTGGACAACCCAGCCAGAATTTCGATGAGTTCCGTTTGGCCGTTGCCTTCGACGCCTGCAATGCCGACGATTTCGCCCGCGTGAACGGTGAAGGAGAGCGGTTCGCTGGTGGGCAAAAGCTGCAAATGGTTCACGACCAGCACATCATTTTTCGGTTTGGCTGGCGGCTTGTCTACGCGCAGCAACACATCGCGCCCCACCATCAGGCGTGCGATTTCGGCGGCGTTTGTGTCAGCAGTGACAAGGTTGCCAACAACTTGTCCGTCGCGCATCACCGTAATGTTGTCTGAGAGCGCCAGCACTTCGCTGAGCTTGTGCGTGATGATGATGATGGTTTTACCCTGCTCGCGCATGCCGCGCAAGATGCGAAAAAACTCTTCGACTTCGGGCGGCGTCAAGACGGCGGTCGGTTCGTCCAGAATCAGAATCCGCGCACCCCGATACAGTGCTTTGACAACTTCGACGCGCTGTTGTTGCCCGACGGAAAGGTTTTCAACTTTCTCGTGCAAGTCGAGGGTGAAGCCGAAATCGGCAAGCAGCTTTTGCACCTGTTTTTCCGCCTGGTGAAAATCAATGCGTCCGGCGGTCGTCGTCTCCGCGCCCAGAATAATGTTTTCCAGCACGGTCATCGGCGGCACCAACATAAAATGCTGATGCACCATCCCAATGCCGAGCGCGATGGCATCGTGTGGATTACGGATGTAGCGTTGTCGCCCATCCACCAAAATCTCGCCCTCGTCCGCCGTGTAAAATCCGTATAGGATTTTCATGATCGTAGACTTGCCCGCGCCGTTCTCGCCCACAATCGCGTGGATCGTGTTATTCGGAATTGTCAGGCTGATGTCTTTGTTCGCGGTGACAGCGCCAAAGCGTTTGGTAATACCGCGCATTTCGATAGCATTGCTCATAAATTTACTTCGCCATCACATCTGTAACTTTGATTTCGCCCGCGATGATTTTCTTTTTGGCCTGCTCGACTTTGGCCAACACATCAGAGGAGATCAAGCTTTTGTTGTATTGATCCATCGCATAGCCCACGCCTTCATTTTCCAGGCCGTAGACGTGGATGCCGCCTTTGAATTTGCCTTCGACTTCGTCTTTGACAGCGGCGAAGACCGCATTATCAATGCGCTTGACCATCGAAGTCAGAATCGTGCCCGGCTTGACGTAGTTCTGATTAGAATCTACGCCAATCGCAAATTTCTTCGCCGCCTCGGCAGCATCGAACACGCCCAAACCCGAATTGCCCGCTGCCTGAAACAACACGTCAGCGCCCTGCTGAATCTGCGCTGTCGCCAGTTCCTTGCCCTGACTCGGGTTATTCCACGCCGCGTCAGTGATGCCGATGAAGTTGGGGATGACACGGATGTTCGGATTCACATATTTCGCGCCCTCTTCGTAGCCTTTCAGAAACTTGCGAATCAACGGGATATCCATCCCGCCAACAAAGCCAATGGTATTCGTCTTGCTCGTTTCCGCCGCAATCATCCCGACCAGAAACGAGCCTTGATGTTCCTTAAATAACAGGCTTGCCACATTCGGACTGTCACATACGCCGTCCACGATGGCGAAGTGCGTGTTCGGATAATCTTTGGCGACTTGTTCGAGGATGGGCGCTTGGGCAAAACCGACACCGATAATCAGGTTATAGCCGTACTGCGCAAACGCCCGCATCGCCGGTTCCAGCGACGTAGCATCGCCCGGTTCAGCATCGCGCAAAACAATCGGCAATTCTTTTTTCGCCCGCTGTACGCCCTGATTCGCGGCAGAATTGAACGAGCGATCATCTTTGCCGCCGATGTCGAAGACAATGCCGACTTTGATTTTATTGGCGTCGGCAGTATGCGCGGAAGACATACAAGCGGAAAGCAAACTGCACAGGAGAAGTAAGCAAAAGAATCTTATCTGGGGCATGCGTGATCCCTTTTTCTGATGGATGGGTGCCAGACATCAAATGATCTCTTTGATGAGCGGGTCTATTGTAGGTGCTTCGGCGCGAATTTCATATGCTGCCAGCACGCGCCGCGTCATCTCTTCCAGTTTTGTTTGGTCATTGAAATACATTTTCACGAGCGGTTCGCCGACCTTGACGAAATCTCCGAGCTTGGCGTGAATGAACAGCCCAACCGCATAATCAATCGGGTCTTCTAATCGCTTCCGCCCGCCACCCCAGTCCATTACGATGCGCCCGATTTCATCGGTTTGAATGCACGAAACATAGCCGGATGCAGTTGACAACACTACATCATTGAATTTCGTGGCGGGCGTCCATTCGTTGGACGCGAGTAATGAGCTAAAGCCGGACAGATCGCCGCCCTGTGCCACAATTACATCGCGTGCCTTTTGCCAGGCCGCGCCGGACTGAAGCGCGGCAAGCGCTCGTTGGCGGGCAATTGCCACATCGTCGGTCAAGCCGCCAACCACCAACATCTGCGCTGCCAGTTCGATACACAGTTCGGCAAAATCACCGTCCAGTTTTCCGCGCAAGACTTCCACCGCTTCCATTGTTTCCACGGCATTACCGACCCAGCGACCGAGCGGTTGATTCATGTTTGTCAGCAATGCAACGGTGCGCTTGCCCATCGCGCGTGCGGCAGTTACAAGCATTTCGGCTAATTGCTGCGCGTCGTCATAATCACGCATAAACGCGCCGTTGCCGAACTTCACATCCAGCACTAAACCGTCAATGCCTTCCGCCAATTTCTTCGACAAAATCGAAGCGACAATAAAGGGACGAAATGGAACCGTGGCCGTCAGGTCACGCAAGGCGTACAGCTTACGGTCGGCGGGCGCAATTTCTTCCGTCTGACCAATCAAAGCGAGGCCGCAGGTTTTCAGGACAGTTTTGAAATCATCCAGCGAAAGGTTTGTGCGAAAGCCGGGAATCGCTTCGAGCTTATCGAGCGTGCCACCCGTATGCGCAAGCGCGCGCCCCGAAATCATTGGCACGCACAGCCCACAGGCGGCGACAACAGGCGCAATAACAAGGGATGTTTTGTCCCCTACGCCGCCCGTCGAATGCTTGTCTACTTTGGCAACAGGAATGTCATCGTGCGAAAGGATGATGCCGGAATGCAACATTTCTTCCAGCAAAGCGGACGTTTCCGCCGCGCTCATCCCATTCAAAAATGCCGCCATCAGCCAGGCGGACATTTGGTAATCGGGGATTTCCTCGCGCGTGTAGCCGCGAATCAGAAAAGCGATTTCGTCGCGTGTGAGTTCGCCGTGATCGCGCTTTTTTTCAATCAAATCTTGCGGTCGCATCAACTACTCTTCGCTTCCTTCGCGCAACGAGGCAAGCAACACCGGAACGTGCGCAATGCTGGCCAGTCGGATGAAATCTTTGTCTGCTAATTCTTCTTCAGCCACCAACTCGTGTACCCACGTCGTCTCAAACGGAATGTGAATGCCCGTGCCGCCAATTGCCAGCACGGGCAAGATGTCGGACTTCAGCGAATTGCCAACCATCACGAATTGATCAGGGCGGATTTGATGTTTGCGCAGAATGGCATCGTAGGCTTGCGGCGTTTTTTCTGAAACGATTTCAATGCTGCTGAAAGCGTCGCCAATGCCGGAGCGCGCGACTTTGGCTTCCTGCTCGAACAGATCGCCTTTGGTGATAAGTAAAAGTTTGTAGGATTCCGCCAGACTCGAAATCGTTTCGCGTACACCGTCAAAAACTTCCATTGGCTTGGTCAACATTTCCCAGGCAATGGCGATAACTTCCTGAATCTCGTGGCCAGAGATGCGTCCTTCGGTTAATTGAATCGCGGTTTCAATCATCGAAAGCGCAAACGATTTGATGCCGTAGCCGTACCGATTCAAATTCTGCAACTCGGTCGAATCCAGCCTTTCCTCAATCCAGCTTTGCTCGTGATAGCGGGCAAGGATGGCGGTGAATTTTGCTTTCGCCTCAGTGTAGTAACGTTCGTTGTGCCAGAGTGTGTCGTCCGCGTCAAAGGCAATTACTTCAATCATAGTGTCAGTCTAACTTATTCTCCCGCTACCTACCTGCCAATCAGCGCAATCGCCTGTGCACCAATTGCCTCGCCGCGCCCAATCGCGTCCAGCCCTTCGTTGGTTTTGGCTTTTAGATTGATGCAAGTTTCGTCAATGTTCATCGCGGCGGCCAATTTCATTTTCATCGCGGGAATATGCGGCATCATTTTCGGGCGCTCAGCCAGAATCGTAGCATCCACATTGACGATCTGCCATCCTTGTTCACTGAGCATCCCACAGACACACGCCAGCAATTGCAAACTGTCTGCACCAGCCCACTGCGGGTCTTTGTCCGAAAAATGCTTGCCGATGTCGCCGAGGGCCGCAGCGCCGAGCAACGCATCGCAGATCGCGTGCGCCAAACTGTCAGCATCCGAATGACCTTGCAATCCCTTTTCGAACGGGATTTCCACGCCGCCTAAAATCAGTTTGCGCCCTTCGACCAACCGATGAATGTCGTTGCCGATACCTACACGGATTGGAGAGTGGAGATTGGAGATTGGAGAAGGAACAGCCATTGTGAGCGATTAAGCAAAGGAGGAGATGAGTATTTCGGCCAGATGTAAATCCTCCGGCGTGGTGATTTTGAGATTGTCGGCGGAGCCTTCGACGATAGCAATTGGTGCGCCAAGCCGTTCGACTAATAGCGAATCATCAGTCATCAATTCGGAAGGAACAAAAGCGGCGCGGGCCGCTTCGTTCGCGCGCAAGAGCAGGTCGTAGCGAAAGGCTTGTGGCGTTTGCGCGCGATAAATCCTGCGCCGATCCAGCGTGCGGGTAATCAATCCATTTTCGACTTCTTTGATGGTGTCAACCGCAGGCAGCGCTAAGATCGCAGCGCCAATTTCGCGGGCGCGAGCAGTGACGGCGGAAATTTGTCGGGTTGTGACGAAGGGCCGGACAGCGTCGTGTACGACAACGATTTCGGGTGACAATCCGGCAACGGCTTCCAGCGCGTTCAGGATCGAATCGCTGCGCTCTTTGCCGCCCGGTACGAGGTGAAACGGCTTTTGAAAATCGCGCTTTGTCAGTTCCTCGCCAAACTCCACCAACTCGCCCACCGGCAGCGCAACCGCAATGGCATCAATGTCTGGGCAAGTCTCAAACCGCAGCAGTGTATGAAACAAAATCGGAACGCCCGCGAG
>JAXLQQ010000064.1:0-33760 GCA_046331525.1 Blastocatellia bacterium | reverse complement strand
GTGCGCGTAGCACACCCACATTGCCCGCGCCAACTGTACCGCGCACCCGCGCCCGCCCATAATGCGCCCAAACCAAGCGGCAGCGTCGCATTCTCCATTGCCACCGCAACCGGGAAGCGCACACCAAAGCGGCGTTCCAGCGTGCCGGGGTAATACATCCCGCGTAACACAGCTTCGGCAGGCTGTGCGCCATACGTCGAAACCAGCGCATTCAACGGCGCGCTGATGTGCCCGTCGCGCACGCGATTCATCAGCCGCTCAAATTCGGCAGACGATTTATTTTTTTCGTACGTCCACAGCCAAAAGCTACCGTCGCAGTTCCAGCGACCTTGATGTGCTGTTGGATTGCCCGCCGTTGCATCGGCCTGATTCAGGTAATAATCCAGCGTTTCCAGAAACATCTGCCGATGCGTTTCTTCATCCAGCGCGTAGACATAATCAGTATGATCGTCGAGAGCGATGTAAATCTTTTTTTGTTGTGCGAAAGTGGAGAGCCCAAGAAAAGAAAGGGCCAACAGGTAAACCAAAATTTGCTTTTTCATCGTAGCTTCCTCGGTTTGTGCAAGCTGGCGATTGTTCGGGGCGTGGCCGCTTGCTTATTTCTCAAGTGGCGAGGATAGAAATTTTCTTACTGCTCGTTGACGAGCATGTTGCCGACTCGATTGTTGGGGACGTATGAAAGCGGCGACAGCTTAGCATAATTGGCTGAGATCGAATAGCCTGCGCAGCCTTCGACGCCGGACGGCGTTGTGGTTTAGAATGCCGCATCCCCCGGTTTTGCCTGAGACACAAGCAATGACCACGCCTACATCCACTGGAAAACTCGAACTGCGCCTGCTCGGCCCAGTCAGCATTTTAGTTGACGGCGTGCCAGTGGAAGAGCGCGTGTGGACGCGGCGCAAAGCTAAAGCCCTGCTGAAAATTCTGGCGCTCACCACGCAGCATCAATTGCACCGCGAACAGTTGATCGAACATCTGTGGCCCGAACAGGAACCGGAACTCGCCGCCAACAACCTGAACAAAATCATCCACGCCGCACGTCGTGCGATGGAACCGGAATTGAAAACCGGTGCCGAATCGCGCTTCCTGCTCACGCACGATCAGCACGTTTTGCTCAGCGCGCCCGGCGGGTTATGGATTGATGTCGAAGCGTTTGAGCAACATGCGAGCGCCGCGCTGAAAAGCAAAGCCCTGCCTGATTATGAAACCGCACTGCAACTTTACGCGGGCGAATTGCTGGCTGAAGACCGTTACGAAGATTGGGCCACCGCGCGCCGCGAACGCTTAAGTCGGTTGGCCGAACGCTTGCTTTCCGAATCGGCGCAACTTTACGAAGCCGCCGGACAACTGCCTGCGAGCATTGAGCAGGTACAACAACTTTTGACTTTTAATCCCTCCCACGAAGCCGCACACCGGCAATTGATGCGCCTGTATGCGCTCAGCGGCAGCCGTCACGAAGCGCTGGCGCAATATCAACGCTGCCAGACGATTTTGCGCAAAGAACTCGATGCCGAGCCAGAGCCGAAAACCATCGCCTTATACGAGCAAATTGCTGCCGGACGCTTTCAGCCCATCGCAGCGGAGTTGCCCGTTGCCATCCAGCCCGCTCCTGTAACCGTCGCCGCCCCGGCTGCGGCTTTATTGCCGACGGCACGGGCGAAGGCCAAGTCGCGCCTTGCCATTGGCCTCATCGCGGTGTTGCTCTTGCTGGGCAGCGGCGCGGGATTTTTTTATTGGCGCAACCAGCAGGCGCAGGCTGTTGAAGCGATTGCCGTCCTGCCGTTCACAAGCGCCGACACCAACAGCGAATATGTGAGCGACGGCATCACGGAAAGCCTCATCAACAGCCTGTCGCATTTGCCGAGCGTGCGCGTGCTGGCTCGCACGACGGCCTTTCGGTACAAAGGCCGCGAGATTGACCCGCAAAAAATCGGCAGCGAATTGAAGGTGCAAGCCCTGCTCACCGGACGTGTGCTGCAACGCGGCGATGAATTGGTCATTCAGGCGGAACTCATTGATGTCAAAGACGGCGCGCAGCTCTGGGGCGAAAAATACAATCGCCGGTTTTCTGACCTGCTCGCCGTGCAGGCGGAAATCTCGCGTGAGATCACCGACAAGTTGCGACTGCGGCTCACGAACGAACAACAACAACTCGTCGCCAAACAGCACACCGAAAGCGTCGCGGCTTATCAGCTTTACCTGCAAGGCCGTTTTTACTGGAATAAACGCACGGCAGAAGGCGTCAAAAAAGCGGACGCGTTTTATGAACAGGCGATTCAGGCCGACCCCAATTACGCGCTGGCGTATGCCGGGCTGGCCGATGCCTACGCCGTATGGCCGGACGATTCGCTGACGCGGCTGGAAACCGCCAAGCGCGTCAAAGCCGCGGCACTCAAAGCCGTCGAACTGGACGAATCCTTAGCCGAAGCCCACACCTCGCTCGCCTTTGCGAAAATGATTCAGGATCGTGATCTGACGGGCGCGGAAAGTTCGTTTCAGCGCAGCCTGCAACTGAATCCGAATTACCCGACCGCGCATCATTGGTACGCCTACGATTTGGTCGCGCAGGGACGATTGGAAGAGGCGATTCGTTCTATCAAACGCGCACAGGAACTCGACCCCGTTTCGCTCAGCATCAACAACGATGTCGGCGAAATTTATTTCTTTGCGCGGCAATACGATCAGGCTATTGAACATTGCCGCAAGACGCTGGAAATGGATGCCAGCTTCATCCCGGCACATCAAACGCTCGGCTTGGCGTACCTGCAAAAAGGGCAGACGGCGCAGGCCATCGCCGAATTGCAAAAAGCCGTCGAGATGTCCGCGAGCAATGCCTACATCCTCGCGTTGCTCGGCTATGCGTACGGCACGGCGGGGCAGAACGGCGAGGCGGAAGCAACTCTGGCACGACTGCAACAGCTTTCCGCCAGCAAATACGTTTCCCCATTTCATCTGGCGCTGGTGTATTTGTCGCTCGGCGATTTGGAGCGTGTCTTTGCTCTGCTGAATCAGGCGCACGACGAGCGGGTGTTCTCAATGCTACTGCTGCAAGCGGATCCGCGCTTCGATCAGTTGCGCACTGATCCGCGCTATGCGGCGCTGCTGCAACGTTTCGGCATAACAAAATCATAAAAGTGGGCCTTTTTTTCACCCTTCCTCTCAGCATAACCTCAACTATTTCTCTACTTCCACCATTGGAATGCATTTGGAACGTGGCTGGAAGCGCATCTGCACAGCGGACGGAACTTTTGTGGAAGCGGCTTCAGGTAAGGTGTTCGTGTTTGTGAAGCCTGGGAAAAGAGGAAAGGGTTCGCCATGAAATTGTACAGTTCATTTTTAGTCCGTTGCTGGGTCGTACAGGAGGAAACGGAAAAGACCGTCTTTGATATTGAACACATCCAGAACGGAGAACATCAGCGTGCCGCATCGCCGGAAGAAGCGATGCAATGGATGCTTGCCACTTGCCGTGCCAATTCGGCGGCAGAGTCACAAGAAGAGATGATGGTTTCTGATTACTCGTGAGGAAGTTATGCCACCATTCGCAGCCCCAACTGTATCGGCCCAAAATGCGGCCCGGCAACAAACCAACCAACACCTGACCACGTTACTGACTGGCATCGCGTGCGGCGATCAGGATGCCTTTGCCAGTTTTTATGACCAGACCCAACGGCTCGTTTTCGGACTAACGCTCCGCATTTTGCAGGATCGCGGATTGGCAGAAGAAGTGACTTCGGATGTTTTTATGCAGGTTTGGCGACAGGCGGCAAACTTCGAGATGATGCGCGGCACACCACTTTCCTGGCTGATGACCATTACGCGCACGCGCTCGATTGACCGGTTGCGCGCGTCGTCGTATTTGCGGCAGGAAAGCGAACTGCCGGACACCATCACCGAACACCATGCCCCCGCAGACAGCCCCGAACAAGCGAGCGTTTACGCCGAACAACAACGTCTTGTCCGCGCGGCGCTCGCGCAACTAACCGCCGAACAACGAGTGCTAATCGAAGCCGCCTATTTTGAAGGGCTGAGCCAATCGGAACTCGCTGAAAAATTCGCGTTGCCGCTCGGCACCGTGAAAACGCGCGTGCGCACAGGGCTGCTGCTGCTGAAAAAATATTTGCCCGCGACGCTGCTGGAAAACTGACCTGCAAGGCGGGCAGTACCAAGGGCGGCAGGCCACAACAAACAAGATGTTTGTCGTACTTCTGATGGAGCGCAAATATCTGTTTGCACTCGCAACATAACTTGACCAGACAGTTAGCGAGTAGGTTTCAATTCTTCTGCCAGGTAATCAGGATTGCGTTTCCAGCCAAGAATCATCGAATAAAAATTATTCCAGCCGTGTAGCGCAACCATCAACAAATGCCCCGGAATAAACGCCAGAAAGCCGCACATCGCCGCAAAATGCCAAACGCGCAGCCAGCCAAATCCGCCCAGCCCTTGTACGAGAGGCGAAAACTGCACTGGTCTGGATAAAGCGACGCCGGTCACGACAGCCACGATGCCAAAGAAAACCGTGGTCGTGTAGGCGAGTTTTTGCAGCGGGTTGTAGGGTTCCTGTTGCGGCGGTTTTGGCTGCAAGAAAAAATAATGCCGCACCATCGGCCAAATCCCGCGCAATTCTTTCGGCTGCAAAATCACTTGCCGCCAATGTCCGGTAATAAACAAATACACCACATACGCCAGCCCCGTTGCCGTGAACAAAAACGCAACGCTGTAATGCCATTGCAACGCGCCGCCAAGCCAACCGCCCAGTCGCAAGGCCGCGGGGACGTGCAGCAAATCCCGCTGCGGAATCTTGTCGCCAAAACTCGGAAAGGCCATAAAAATTTGCAGCCCGCTCGCGGTCATCACCAACAACGAAACCGCATTAAGCCAATGCGTAAAGCGCACGAGCCAGGGATGCTCGCGGGTGTATGTCAGGCGTTGCCCTTTGCGCTCCGCTGTCAGCACAGGAATTACTAAACCAGATTTTGTCATTGCCATACGTTTGCCTTTCGTTTGCGCCTTACACGCCGCCGTACCACGAATATCCTTGATCTTCCCAAAAGCCGGTTTCACGGCTCAGCACATTCGTCACGCGCAGAGAAAACAGATGCTTGGCGGATTTGTACCCCAGTTTGATCGGCGTATGCAGACGCAGCGGCGCGCCGTGTTCCCTGGTCAAGGGCTGCCCGTACATTTCGTAACACAGCAGCGTTTGCGGATGCCAACAACTGGCGATGTCGTATGAAGTGAAGTAATCATCCAAACACGTGAACTCAACAAACCGTGCCTGCGGATCAGCCCCCACAAGCTGCAAAAAATCCGCCAGCCGCGCGCCACCAAAATTGCCGATGACGTTCCAACCTTCGATGCAGATATGCCGTACGTTTTGCACCTGTTTCGGCAAGGCTTTGATCTGTTCGAGGGAGTAAGAACCGGGGCGCGCGACCATTCCTTCGACAATTAATTGCCAGCTGTCGAGCGCAGTAGCGGAGTCATATTCGGCATAACTGTTGATCGGGAATTTCTCGTATGCCGTAACCTCGGCATCCTGGAACGTTGGCGCAAGTTGCTGCGGGCGAAACAACGCGGCTGACACGCGATCACTAAGTTGCAGCCCGCGTTTGATGAGCTTTTCATTGACGCTCGGCACTGCCAGCGCGCCCAGCGCCGCGAGCGGCAGTAGCTTCAACCATTCGCGCCGCTGCATCCGTCGCAGGCCGCGCGCATCAAGGGATAAATTGTCTGGTTTCATTTGGCAGGCTCCGCAGAAGACAAAAGGCGTCGCAAGCTTTCGCTCACCGACGCCTTTCTTATTTTCAGACCGAAACGTTCGTTAGTTCGGCAACAGCACGCGATCAATCACGTGGATGACGCCGTTCGATTGATTGACGTTCGTGATGGTGATCGTGGCCGTGCCGCCTTTGGCATCCATTACTTTGATTTTGTCACCGTTCATCGTCAACGTCAGACTTTCGCCTTGCACCGTCTTCAGCGTCGCTTTGCCACCGCTCTGCTTAATCAAACGTTCCAACGCTTTGGAATTCAGGCGTCCGGGTACAACGTGATAGGTCAACACAGCGGTTAACGTGCTTTTGTTTTCCGGTTTGAGCAACGTCGGCACGGTGCCTTTGGGCAGCATTTCAAACGCGGAGTTCACGGGCGCAAAGACAGTGAATGGCCCCGCGCCTTCGAGCGTTTCGACTAAGCCAGCGGCTTTGACGGCTGCGACAAGCGTAGTGTGGTCGGCGGAATTGACTGCGTTCTGAATAATGTTTTTGTCCGCATACATCGGCGCGCCGCCTACCGTAACGGGCTTTTGCGCGAATGCCAGGCTGGTGAACAGCGTGCCGATAGCCAATAAAAACAGTGCGATTCTCGTTGTCATAATGTTCTCCTTAACTTTCTTGTGTTCTCTTTTTCCAGGGTGTCTTCCCTGTTCCACTGACACTTACGCGCAGAGAAAGACAAACGGATTCAGCGCGACAGATTTTTTTGCTGTAGAAAAACCCAGCGTGAGAAAAATCAAAAGGGCAAAATCCTGCCTCGCAAGGAAACAGAATTTTGCCCTTCATTTTATGCGCTGGCCGCAAGTCCGCTTACATATTCCCTTCGTCCGCCGAAGGCCCATACAATGCAGGAACAGGCACATCATTCATCCGCAGGTACACACAAAGCTGCGCCCGATGATGAATGATGTGATTGAAAATCATGCCACGAAGTACAGCTACGCGCGGCATCGTGAATAAAGCCACGCCACCTTTTAGTAGCGACCAATTCGCCATCATCGCCTCGTCACTGCTCGCGGCTAAGGCGGCGCGGGTGGCAGTAGCCCCCTGATCAAATTTCGCCAGCAATTCGGCGCGCGACGTAATGGATTCTTCGCGGTATGGTTCACTGCCTTCGGGCTGAAAATCAAAATTGTCTTGCGTTAACGTGACCGTCGCCCAGTTCAGCATATTGGCAATATGCGTAGCCAGCCCCGCCATCGTCATAGACTTTTCGTGCGGACGCCAATTCAATTTGTCATCCGGCACGCGCTCCAGCGTTTTGCGTGTGCCGACCATTTCCTGATCGAATTCGGGTAGTAAAGATTGTGCAATAGACATTTTTCTCCTCGGTTTACTGATGAGTTGTTAGTTGCTTATCTAGTTGCTCTCTACTTTCGCCGCTTGCAAAACAGGTATAGCAAAATCCTGCAAAGCCTGCAAAAGCGTCCAGCCGTTAAGAGACGAAATCGTATAGCTGATGGGCAAGTTTATTCGTAACCACTTTCACCAAAACTTCACTGCGGAACACCGATGCGCCGCAGCAGGTCGGCGAGCCGAGGGTCGGAGCGGAGCGGATCCCAGAGCGGCCACACCTTAAGAGGAAACAGCCCATTGGAGCGCTCTCGAAACGCTTTCTCCAGCCAAACGAAAGCCTGATCCGTGTCGCCGAGGCCAGTATAAATATCGGCCACTGCTATCGGTGCCACATAGCGGCGGCGGTTGAGTTCGAGCAACTCATTAAGCACTTGGCGGGCTTCCTCTTTGCGCCTGGCGAGACCATCCGCCAACCCCAGGAAGCCGAGTGCCCCCGCCGCACGCCCCGACAAAGCGGCCGCTTTTTCAGCGTTTGTGATGGCTTCCTCATACTGCCTGTTCCCTATATAGACAGATACCAGATACCAGTGCGCCAAGTAATTATTCGCGTCCAGGGCGATGACGCTGCGGAGTTGTCCGATAGCCTCGGGGTAGTGGCATTAATCCTCTGAGCACGCCTATATCGAGCGAGAGCGGGTCTAATTCGCGCGCCCGATTTACCTCGGCAAGAGCTTCTGCTACGTGCGTCTTCGCCATCAAATACTGGGCATAATTAATTGGGATTGAGTTCAAGCGCGCGCTTGAATTCTGCTTCGGCGGCGGCCCACTCCCTATTGCGAGACCTTACGTAGCCGAGTGCGACGTGGGCTTCCGCCAGTTCACTAGCAATGGCAAGAGCTTTCCCAACGAATTCCGCTGCCAGCCGCCATGCTTCCAGCGGGGGGCGCGCGGTTATATTCACCCTGCCGAGTTGGTTATAACAGCCCGCGATTCCCGCATAAGGCTGGGCGTAGGCAGGGTCGGCTTTAATGGCGCTATGAAAATGCGCAATGGCTTTTTCCATATTCTCTTGCGTGCGCTTGTTCAGATAGAGATAGCGGCCTTGTAAATAATCCTGATAGGCGGCGACGTTGTGGGTGGAACGCTTATTAAACTGCCGGTGTTGCTCGCCGGTCAGTTGCAAGGCGAGCGCCCGCGTCAGCTGCCCGGCAATCGCATCCTCCATGGCGAAAATGTCCGTGCAGTCCTGTTCGCAGCGATGTGTCCAGAGCAGTTTGCCGCTTGCTACTTGTAGCAGGCACTTGGCCGCCGTTCCATTGCAGACTCCCTTCCGGCACCGCATCCACGCGCTGCTCACGCCCCGCCGCCAGCGGATATTGATTGAGTGAATCGTACTTGCGGATGGAACTGACGGGGCGAATGCCCAGTTGTTGCAAGCCGCCCACTTTGCCGATCAACGTATTAGCGATGCCCAGTTCTAATGACTCATCGCGGCGTGCTCCGCCACCAACAAGGCCCGTTCGCTGCCGCCATCAGCGATTACTAACCGAGCCATTGAACTTACCCCGCGCACTGCCAGAGTTTGGGATAATCGGGGGCTAGCGCACACTGAACAGGGCGACTTCAGCGTCGCGATTGCTGATCTGACACAAGCGATTAAACTTGATCGACATTAAGCTGCTTACTGGTTTAATCGTGGCCGCGCCTATTATCGTCAGGGAATGTGGGCGGCGTCATTGGCTGATTACAATCAGGCACTCAAGCTGGATGCCAAAATACCTTGGCCTTGAACAATCGTGGCAACACACGGCGAGCGATGGGAGAGGTGGACGGCGCGCTCGCAGACTTTGACCGTGCGCTCGCACGTGCCCCATAACAAGGCGGATTCTTTAGCAATCGCGCTAGCATCTGGTTACAGAAAGGCGAGCCGGAGCGGGCGTTGAGCGATTTGAATCAAGCTATCGCACTGGACGCAAAGATAGCCGATGCGTGGAGTCACCGTGCTGTTGTTTGGTTTGTCAGGCAGGATTACTCACGAGCAATAGCGGATTTTGACGAGGCGCTGAAAATCAATCCGCAGCTCACCGATGTTTATTGTAGTCGCGGCGTCGTGTGGCTCACGCTAGGCAAACTGATAGAAGCGGAAAAAGACTTCGCCCATTGCCGCGCAGCGGGCGGGCAATTGATGCCAGGAGCAGAACAATTACTGCAAGAAACGAGGAAACGGCTGCAATAATCCTTATTTCATGAACCGATCCATAAATCGTGTCGAGAAATTGCCGGACTGAAAATCAGGGTCATCCATGATTTTCAAGTGAAGCGGAATTGTTGTCTTGATGCCTTCGATGACGGTGGCTTCGAGTGCGCGCCGCATCCGCATAATGGCACGTTCGCGTGTGCGATGATGCACGATCAGTTTGGCGATCATTGAATCGTAGTAAGGTGGAACGAAATAGCCCGCGTAGGCAGCGGTGTCTACCCGCACGCCAGGGCCGGTGGGCAAGTTGAAGGTAGTGATGCGACCGGGACTAGGCGTAAATTTTTCGGGGTCTTCGGCATTGATGCGACATTCGATGGCGTGGCCCATGAACAGAATGTCTTCTTGCGAACGCCCGATTGGTTCTCCGGCAGCAACGCGAATTTGCGCGGCAATCAAATCGGAAATCGTGACGAGTTCAGTAACGGGATGCTCGACCTGAATGCGCGTATTCATTTCCATGAAATAAAACTTGTCGCCTTCATCCAACAGAAACTCAATTGTGCCTGCGCTTGAATACCCAACTTCCTGACAAGCCTTCACCGCAATGCGTCCCATCTCTTCGCGCAGTTCTTTACTAACAGCGGGCGAGGGCGATTCTTCGATCAGCTTTTGGTGACGGCGCTGGATGGAGCATTCACGTTCGCCGAGGTGAATGACGTTGCCGTGTTCGTCGGCCAGGACTTGAATTTCGATGTGGCGCGGGCGTTCGATATACTTTTCCAAATAAACGCCACTGTTTTTGAAAGCCGTTTCCGCCTCAGCGCGCGCCGTGTTGTAGGCTGTGCGCAGCTCTTCTGCATTGCGCGCTACACGCATCCCGCGTCCGCCACCGCCAGCAGTGGCTTTAATCAAAACGGGATAGCCGATGCGTTCGGCTTCGCCGACAGCAATCTCTTCATCTTCCAGCAATCCCTCGCTCCCCGGCGTCACGGGTACACCCGCTTCGCGCATCGTCCGTTTTGCTTCCGCCTTGTCGCCCATGCGGCGAATCACTGCTGGATTCGGGCCGATGAATTTGATGTTGCAATCGCTGCACACTTCGGCGAAATGGGCATTTTCAGAGAGAAAACCGTAGCCGGGATGAATTGCGTCTACGTCCGTGATTTCGGCAGCGGCGATGATGGCGGGAATATGCAAGTAGCTGTTTACAGACGGCGGCGGGCCAATGCAAATGGCCTCGTCAGCATAGCGCACGTGCAGCGCGTCTTTATCCGCTTCGGAATGCACGGCAACGGTTTTGATGCCGAGTTCCTTGCATGTCCAGATGATGCGGCAGGCAATTTCACCACGATTGGCAATCAAGATTTTCTTGAACATAAGGCGTAGGATTTAGGATATGGGAAATAGGATTTAGGGAAGAATAGGTTGCTTCTGAATCCTAAATCCTAACTCCTGAATCCTAGACTTTGATTCCGAAGAGGGGTTGACCGTATTCCACAGGCTGGCCGTTTTCTACCAGAACTTTTGCTACGGTGCCGCTGACGTCGGATTGAATTTCATTCATCAGCTTCATCGCTTCGATGATGCAAAGCGTTTGATTGGCGGTGATCTGGTCGCCGGGTTTGACGAATGGTTCGGCAGTGGGCGATGACGAGCGATAAAACGTGCCGACGATGGGCGAGGGAATGATGTGTAAATTTTCCTCTGGTGTAGGCGCAGGCGCACCTGCCACAGGCGCGGGCGGCGGAGCGGCAACCGGCGCAGGCGCGACAACGGGCGCGGCCATCATTGGCGGCAAGGAGGGTAACGTCACCTGGACAGGCGTTTCCGTACTCAATCTGTTCCCGCCTTTGCGCAAGCTCAGGCGAAAATCACCGCGTTCCAATTCGATTTCGTCGAAGTCCTTCTCGGCAATGAAAGCAATCAATTCTTTGATTTCTTCCAGGCTTTTGAGCTCGGTGAAATCCGCAGCAGATTGGGCTGCGCGTTGGTTGCTGGAGGGGGTAGGTTTTGCTTTGGTGGCAGGCTTCTTCGATGGCGACGTTTTTTTCATAAGCGGGACACGTTGGGGCATAACAACTCATCGGGCCAGCAGATGCAGTGCAAGCACGACCGACATAAAGCAAAAGCCCCAACCGCATCTTGTTCTGTTCGGTTGAGGCTCAAGATAATGCTGAAAAGAACCTCCTTTGGCTCTTTAGCAAAAGGCTTAACTAATCCAGCGCGCGTCTTTATTGACTTTGGTCTTCTTGTCTTCGTTGCCGACAAATTCAATGATCGCCATTTCAGCGCCATCACCCGTGCGGCGACCGAGTTTGATGATGCGCAAATAACCGCCGGGCCGACTGGCAAAGCGATCGGCGATGTCGCCCGTGATTTTTTGCAGGGCCGCGACGCCTGCGGTACGCTCTTCTTTGGGCTTGCTCCAATCACGATTCGCGTTGCCAGCAAAGAAATAACCCGCAATCTGGCGCGTAGCGTTCAGGGCATCGCCTGTGTTGCCCGCCTTGCGCGACTGGCTGGCGCGACGACCAAGCGTAATCGCCTTTTCCGCAAATGGGCGAAGTTCCTTTGCTTTTGGCAAGGTGGTCACGATGCGCTCGTGCAGAATCAGCGACGTGCAAAGATTGCGCAGCAGGGCTTTGCGATGGGAGGAAGTACGACCTAATTTTCGATGTGCAACTAAATGTCTCATAACAGATTGGAGATTGGAGGTTGGAGATTGGAGATACTAGTTATTAATCACCAGTCTCGCACTCCGATTATTCCGAACCACCAACGGCAACGACCTGGCCCGAATCATCGAGTTTCATTCCCAGGCCCAGCCCCATTGAGGTCAGAATGTCTTTGATTTCATTGAGTGACTTGCGACCAAAATTCTTGGTCTTGAGCATTTCGTTTTCGCTACGTACAACCAAGTCACGAATAGTCTTGATATTGGCATTCTTGAGGCAGTTGTACGAGCGGACGGAAAGCTCCAGTTCGTCCACGGACTTGTCGAGATGCTCATTGATCGGCGAAGTCGTTGCCACGGGCGTAATCTCGACCGGTTCTTCGGCTTCCTCTTCAAAGTTGATGAAGATCGCCATATGATCCTTAATCAACTTTGCCGCCAAGCCAATTGAATGTTCTGGGCTGACGCTACCGTTCGTCCAGACTTCCATCGTAAGCTTATCAAAGTCCGTATCCTGGCCAAGACGGGCGGCTTCGACGTGAAAGTTGACTTTCTTCACCGGCGAATGCACCGAGTCTACCGGGATGTAGCCGACCTGCAAATCATCGTCGAAGTTACGTTCGGCGGACACATAACCGCGGCCTTTTTTCAGGCGCAGTTCAATGTTGAGGTTGCCGCCTTCGCTGACCGTTGCTAGATGAACATCCGAGTCCAAGACTTCGACATCCGGGTCGGCTTCAATGTCACCCGACTTCAGGATACCCGGCTCGGAACGGGAAAGGCGCAAGGTCTTCGGCTCGTTGGTGTGGAGCTTAAACGGAATTTGCTTGAGGTTGAGAATGATGTCCGTCGCATCCTCAACCACGCCGGGAATGGAAGAAAATTCGTGCAAAACGCCTTCAATTCGCACGGCTGTGATCGCAGCCCCTTCGATGGACGAAAGCAAGGCACGACGCAGGCTATTGCCAATCGTTGTACCAAAGCCCCTCTCGAACGGTTGGGCATAAAAACGACCATAGCGATCTGTCAAAGTATCGAGATCACACGACAAACGCTTGGGTTTTTGAAATCCAGTCCACATAGGTTGTGTTAACCAATCCTCAGTTGCGGCCCGTGACCTGAAACTTCAGCAACCAGCCCGAATCGCTCATCTCAGATGAAGCCAGCGCTGCCTGCCGGTCACGAGCTGAGCGATTACTTGCTGTACAACTCAACAATGAGTTGCTCGTTGATGTTCTGATCAATCTCTTCGCGCCGTGGCAGGGCGTTCACTTTCCCGACCAGCTTATCAGGATTCGTGATGTCCAGCCAGCCGGGACGACCGCGCCCGCCAGAGGTCTGAAACGCGCCTTGAATGTGAGCGTTCTGCAAGCTCTTATCGCGCACCGCAACCTCATCGCCAATCTTGACCTGGAACGAAGGAATGTTGACTTTCCGCCCATTCACGCTGACGTGGCCGTGACGCACAAATTGGCGCGCCTGCCGCCGCGACATCGCAAATCCCAAGCGGTAAATCACGTTGTCTAGACGACGCTCCAGCAGCATCAACAGATTTTCGCCCGTGACGCCCTTTTGCTGCGCGGCCTTTTCAAAGTAATTGCGAAATTGCCCTTCGAGCAGGTTGTAGATGCGCTTGACGCGCTGTTTTTCGCGTAACTGCTCGCCATAGCCGACGAGCTTCGCGCGCCGCGCGGTTTGCCCGTGTTGTCCTGGCGGTTGGGTTCCGCGTTTTTCAATCGGGCATGACGGCTTGTAGCATTTCTCTCCTTTCAGAAAGAGCTTCATTCCTTCACGCCGACAATAACGGCAATGTTTACCTCTGTCTCTAGCCAATGTATTCCTCCGTGAGCTGTGGCCAAATGACCAAAAATCAAACCTCGTTTAGACCCGACGACGTTTCGGGGGGCGGCATCCGTTGTGCGGGATCGGCGTCACATCAGTGATCAGCCTGACTTCAATGCCGGCCGACTGCAACGCACGAATCGCGGATTCACGGCCTGACCCCGGCCCTTTCACACGCACTTCACAAGAACGCATGCCTGCATCGCGCGCAATACCAGCAGCTTTGGCCGCGGCCTGTTGCGCGGCGAAGGGCGTGCCTTTGCGCGAGCCACGAAAGCCCTGTGCGCCGGATGAGCCTTGTGCGACAAGATTGCCTTGCAAATCCGTGATACTGATGAGCGTGTTATTGAACGTCGCCTGAATATGCACAATGCCATTGGGAATGTGCTTCTTCTCTTTTTTCTTGAAGACCTTCTTCTTACTGGTTTGCTGCTTTGCCATAAATTCGAGGTGTCGGGTGATGAGTGTCAGATGTCGGGTGCAGTCTTTACTGAAACCTAGCACCCGGCACCTGAAACCTAATTACTATTTCTTCCCTGGCGCTTTCTTCTTGGCGACCGTCATACGACGTGGGCCCTTGCGCGTGCGCGCATTGGTGTGCGTGCGCTGCCCGCGAACCGGCAAGCCTTTGCGATGCCGCAAACCGCGATAGCAACCGATGTCCATCAAACGCTTGATGTCCATTTGAATTTGCTTGCGCAGATCGCCTTCGACCATGCCTTGCTGATCAATAATCGCGCGAATTTTATTCAACTCGTCTTCACTCAGATCGCGGATTTTCTTGTCTAGGCTGACATCCGCCTCGCTGAGAATAACGTTGGCGCGCGCACGACCGATGCCGTAAATGTAGGTCAAACCGATTTCTGCGCGCTTTTGGGGTGGCAAATCTACGCCTGCGATACGAGCCATGAAAATTCTCCGTTAACTACTTATCCCTGTCGTTGTTTGTGCTTGGGGTTTTCGCAAATGACGCGCACGACGCCGTGCCGATGAATGATCTTGCACTTGTCGCACATTTTTTTGACCGATGCTCTGACTTTCATAAATAACTCTCTTTATTTAAAGCGATACACAATGCGTCCCCGCGTCAGATCGTAAGGCGAAAGTTCGACTAACACTTTGTCGCCGGGCAAAATCTTGATGAAGTTTTTGCGCATGCGCCCGGAAATGTGCGCGAGAACTTGATGCTTGTTTTCAAGCTCGACCTTGAACATGGCATTCGGCAATGTTTCCAGTACCGTCGCTTGAACCTCTATTGCATCTTCTTTTGACATAGCGTCTGAATTGCGCGATTTGTTATTTTCTACTGCCCTAGCAATCTTGCGGCCAAAAACGCAAACTTGAAATTATATGCGCGAAAACAATTTTTGCAAGGCGCGAGCGACGGCCTTGCAAAAAGCGTTGAATTATAGTCGCACTGAACCGTCTTCTAGTGACGTTAGCACTACCGGCCCATCCGAGGTGATCGCAATCGTATGTTCAAAATGCGAGGATGGCTTGCCATCCATTGTCACGACCGTCCATTTATCATTCAAGGTTTTGACGTGCTGAACGCCAAGATTAACCATTGGCTCAACAGCTAATACCCAGCCAACTTGCAGCCGTTTGCCGGTCCCCGGCGTACCATAATTCGGCACTTGTGGATCTTCGTGCATGCGCTGTCCGATGCCGTGCCCGCAGTATTCTCGAACAATCGAAAAACCTCGTGCCTCGCAGTATTCCTGCACGGCAAATGAAACATCGTGCAAGCGATTGCCTTCCACCATCTTCTCCATTGCTTTGAAGAGCGAGTCCTGCGTCGTCTGCATTAATCCTTCAACCTCAGATGATACTTGTCCTACACCTACACTAATTGCAGCATCGCCCACATAACCGTTCAGCGTTGCCCCGCAATCAATCTTGATAATATCACCCGCTTGCAGCTTGCGTTGGGAGGGAATGCCATGCACGACCTCGTCATTCACCGAGGCACAGATAGAAGCTGGGAAACCGCGATAGCCTTTAAAAGTGGGATAGGCACCCGCCTGACGGATGGTAGATTCAGCAACGGCATCCAACTCCTTCGTGGTAATTCCAGGTTCGACGAGCTTGCGCAACTTGCTCAAAGTTTGCGCGACGATCAGCCCGGCGGCCCTCATCCGTTGAATTTCGCTGCGTGATTTGCGAATTACCATCCGATTACTTAACTCAAAAAATGCGTCTTCTTAACAATCCAGCGCCGCACAAATTTCGGCAAAAACTTCTGCTACCGCCCGATCCCCGTTGACGCTAACTAAACGACCGCTTTGCTGAAAATATTCAATCAAGGGCGCCGTCATTTGTTCATAGGCGGTCAGTCGCGTCCCGACCGTTTCCTCATTATCATCTGCCCGTTGCATCAACATTCCCCCACAAAGATCGCAAACGCCTTCCTGCTTTGTAGGGCGAAAATGGATATTGTAAATCTCGTTGCACTGTGAACAGGTACGTCGCCCCGTTAACCGCTTCATCAAGGATTCACGGGGAACACTGATACTTACCAAACGAACCTCGCGATTTTGTCCCCGCGCCAATTTTTCCAATGTCCGCGCCTGCGACGGGGTGCGCGGATAACCATCTAAAATGTAACCATTCTTGCAATCGGGTTGCGTGGTACGGGCCTGAATCACACTGGCCAGCACTTCATCACTCACTAATTGCCCGGTGGACATAATGGCTTTGAGTTGCAGTCCCAGCTTAGTTTCCATTCGCGCCATCTCTCGCAAAATATCGCCTGTGGAAATTTGCGGGATGTAATAATGCTCCGCCAAAAGCCGTGCTTGCGTGCCTTTGCCAACGCCTGGAGGGCCGATCATTACGACGATTTTGCCCATACCTTCGCCCCTTTTGATCGCAACAAACCCTTAGTTATTAAAGACGCGGCGACCTTTCAGACGGGTCCCACGTGGGCCTAAAAAGCCATCGTAATGCCGCATCACCAATTGTGCTTCGACCTGTGCGACGGTGTCCATTGCCACGCCGACTGCAATCAACAAGCTCGTACCACCAAAGTAGAACGAAAAGCCTAAGCCGGTGAGAATCCAGCCCAACCCCGGAATCGTACTAATTACGTTATAAAGCGGCTCACCAATGAACGGCAGCGCCTGCACGCGGAAACCGCTAATCATAATTTGTGGAATCAAGCAGACGATCACCAAATAGATTGCGCCCACCGTCGTCAAGCGTGTCAGTATGCCATTCAGATAATCGCCTGTACGTTTGCCGGGGCGAATCCCAGGAATAAACGCCCCCTGCTTGCGTAAATTTTCTGCTACTTCGTCCGCATTGAAGACAATCGAAACGTAGAAGAAGCAGAAGAATACAATGCCTGCCACAAACAACAACTCATAGAGAGGATGCCCACCACTGAATAATCCCTGCAGGCGTTGCAAAAAAGTTCCTGACCCAAAGGTAGCGATGGTTTGCGGGATTGCCAGAATAGACGACGCAAAGATGACAGGAATTACGCCCGCGATATTCACTTTCAGCGGAATATGCGATGCCTGACCAGCAATCATCTGCCGTCCGACCATTCGGCGCGCGTGATTTGTTGGAATCTTGCGCAAGCCGCGTTCGATAAATACGACGCCAGCAGTAATTAATACCATCACCGCGATTAGAATAATCACGAACAACGCGGAACTGGGGTCTTTGATAGAAGCGTAAAGTTGTTTGATCGCATTCGGCAAGTTGACGATGATACCGGCAAAAATCAGCAAGCTGATGCCGTTACCGAGGCCGCGTTCGGTGATCTGTTCGCCAATCCACATAATGAACATCGTTCCGGTCATCAGCGTTAAGACCGCCATAATGATGAATCCGGTGCGGCTCGAAAACGCGACCAAGCCTGGCTGCCGACTCAACCACAGCGCGAACGCCGTGCCTTGCACCAAACAAAGCGCAACGGTCAGATAGCGCGTGTACTGCGTAATCTTGCGTCGCCCTAATTCACCCTCTTCCTGAATCTTTTTCAGCGCCGGGTAAACCGAGGTCATCAATTGTAGAATGATGGACGCGGTGATGTACGGCATGATGCCGAGCGCGAAGATCGAAAACCGACGCAAGCTGCCACCAGAAAATAAGTCAAGAACGCCAAATAACGTCCCCCCGGCCCCACCAAAGACTTGCGCTAATACATCGTGGTTAATGCCTGGCACGGAAATGTGGATTCCCGCGCGATACACCACCAACATCAGCAGCGTGAAGATCACGCGCTTGCGAAGCTCCGGGACTTGCCAGAGATTGCGAATCGCATTGATGAATGATTCAAACATACGTTCCTGCTTACTTCCTCAGGGCACTTTTTCGCTAATACTTATGCTGCTGCGGCAGGGGCAGCAAGTACTTCCGCTTTGCCGCCAGCATCTTCAATCTTTTTCTTTGCGCCTGCAGTGAAGCGATGCGCTCGCACGGTCAACGCCTTTGTCACTTCGCCCTGCCCCAAAATTGCGACGGCACCCTGCTTTGATTTACGAACCAGCCCGGCTTCAACTAACGCTTCCGGGGTAATTTCTGCGTCAAAACGATCTAAATCGGCGATGTTAACTTCCGCCCATTCTTTTTTGAATATATTCGTAAATCCGCGTTTCGGCAAACGGCGATGCAACGGCATCTGCCCGCCTTCAAATCCGCGTTTCTGACTATAACCTGAACGGGACTTTTGTCCTTTGTTTCCGCGTCCCGAAGTTTTGCCCAATCCAGAGCCAGGGCCGCGACCAACGCGCTTCTTTTTGTGCGTTGCGCCTTCAGGAGCCTTGATGTTATTTAAGCCGAGTGCCATATAAAATCTCAGATTGGAAATTTGAGATTTGAGATCGCTGTCTCTTCTCAAGTTTCGGATTACCAAAAAACTGACTGAGTTGAATGGCAAGACGAGAAATATTCTTTTCTCAAATCTCCCATTTCAAATACTACGCTTCCACAATACGCAGCAAATGCGGAATTTTTGCGACCATGCCGCGAATGTCTGCGGTGTCGGGACGCTCAACGATTTGATTGAGCTTGGTCAATCCCAGACTGCGCACGATGACTTTGTGCTTGTCGGGCGTGCAGATCATACTGCGATAATATTGAATTTTGATCTTTGTTCCGTCTGCCATAACTTACAATTCCTCCACAGTACGACCGCGCAAACGGGCGACTTCTTCGGGGCTGCGCAGATTTTGCAGACCATCGAACGTCGCACGAATCACGTTATGGGCATTGTTGGAACCGATGCACTTCGTCAGCACGTCACGCACGCCAACAGCGTTCAGCACAGCACGCACCGCGCCTCCGGCGATAACACCTGTTCCTTCGGCGGCCGGCTTGAGCAGCACTTTGCCCGCGCCAAATTTGCCGACAATCGGATGCGGCAGGGTGGAACCGGCCAGTGGCACGCGGCGCAGATTGCGCTTAGCGGCTTCGATGCCTTTGCGAATCGCCTGCGGGACTTCTTTGGCTTTGCCTGTGCCGAAACCAACGACGCCGTTTTGATCGCCCACGACGACTAGCGCGGCGAAGGACATATTCTTACCGCCCTTGACGACTTTGGTGACGCGGTTGATTGAGATCACCTGCTCTTTTAAATCCAGCCCATCGGCTAAGACTTTTTGCATAAACGAACTCTCCCTTAGAACTCTAAGCCGGCTTCGCGTGCGGCTTCGGCTAATGACTTGATGCGTCCGTGATAGATGTATCCGCCGCGATCAAAAACGACCTGGTTGATGCCTTTTTCTTTGGCGCGCTCGGCAATCAATTTGCCAATCGTTTGCGCGGCGGCAACATTGCCGCCCGGGTTCGCGCCCGCGCCCTTCTCAACCGAAGAAGCGGCACACAGCGTTGCGCCGTTATCATCGTCAATCACTTGCGCGTAAATGTGATTCAGGCTGCGAAATATAGCCAAGCGCGGGCGTGCTGCTGTCCCACGAACTCTTTTGCGAATGCGCGTATGAATCGCGCGCCGAATATCTTGTCTTGATCTGTTTGCCATAATGCTTTTGCGTATGAAGTATGGTTCAGCAACTTCTTTTGCAAGGAGCCGCAATTCATACTTCCAACCATTATTTTCCGGTCTTGCCCGGCTTCAACTTCAGGGTGCGATTGGCGTAGCGAACGCCTTTGCCTTTATAGGCGTCCGGCTCGCGCAGTTTGTGCATATTCGCCGCCGTCTGCCCCAGCAAATGCTTATCAATCCCGGCCAGCGTGACCGTCGTTTGATATTGCGTGATCTGCTTCGGCATCTTTTCAATCTTGGCGGTAATGCCTTCCGGCAACGCGAACTCCACCGGATGCGAATAGCCCAGCGCGAAGAGAATGGATTTGCCTTTCAATTCGGCTTTGTAACCGACGCCAACAATATCCATATCCTGCGTGAAGCCCGTCGTGACGCCCGTCACCGCGTTCTGCGCCAGCGCACGCGCCAAGCCATGCAACGCCGCCCGTTCGTGGCTTTGACGCTCAGCGGCAAGGCTACCACCTTCCAGCTTGAAGGTAATTCCAGCGGGAACCGGCGTGGTCAATTTTCCTTTCGGCCCCTGCACTTCCAACGAGGTTTCCGAGATGTTGATTTTCACATCTTTCGGAACAGCGATAACTTTTTTTCCTACACGTGACATAGCTTTTCTTTTGTCAGTGGTCAGTTGTCAGTGGTCAGTGGTCAGTTGCAACAAACAACGGACAACAGACAACGAACAACGGACAATTAATAAACCGTACAGAGTACTTCGCCGCCGACATTCGCTTTGCGTGCGGCTTTGCCGGTCATCAAACCTTGCGACGTACTTAAAATGCTGATGCCCAATCCACCGAGGACTTTCGGCACTTGCTTGCTGGGCGAATAAACGCGGCGGCTGGGACGGGAAACGCGCTGAATATACGAGATCGCGCTCTCGCCATTGGTGCCGTAGCGCAAGAAGATACGCAGCGTTTTCAGATGATCGTCCTGTTTGACGGAAAAGTTGGTAATGTATCCTTCTTCTTTGAGGATGCGTGCGATTTCGCCTTTCAAACGCGAATGTGGCACGTCTACTTTGGGGTGTTGCGCGCGGATGGCGTTGCGGATGCGCGTCAACAAATCTGCAATCGGATCAGTCATTCTCAAACTCCAATTTCGTTGTGCGTTTGCCGACATCAGCCTATTCTGCGCGGCACGTTCACAACTAACGATAAAGTTACCAGCTTGATTTTTTCACGCCGGGGATTTCCCCTTCGAGCGCGAGCTGGCGGAAGCAAATGCGGCAAACCGTGAATTTGCGCAGGTACGCGCGCGGGCGGCCACAGCGTTGGCAACGGTTGTAACCGCGCACGGAAAATTTCGGTCGGCGATTCGCCTTCACTCGCATTGATGTTTTTGCCATAAACTCTCTTACTGTCTAAACGGCATGCCGAAATGACGCAGCAACGAGCGCGCCTCTTCGTCCGTGTTTGCCGAAGTCACGATGCACACGTTCATACCGCGTGCTTTGTCTACTTTCCCGAAATCCACTTCGGGGAAAATCAATTGATCGCGCAGACCGACGGTGTAATTGCCGCGTCCGTCAAATGCCTTGCCCGAAATGCCGCGAAAGTCACGCACGCGCGGCAAGGTGATGTTGATGACGCGATCTAAAAATTCATACATCCGGTCACCGCGCAACGTCACCATCGCGCCGATGCTCATCCCTTCGCGCAGTTTAAATTGGGCAATGGATTTTTTGGCTTTGGTGACGACGGGCTTTTGTCCTGCGATGGAGGTCAATTCATTGACGGCGACATCCAGGATTTTGTTATTGGAAATGGCATCGCCCAAGCCCATATTCAGAACGATCTTTTCGATCTTGGGAATGCTCATCGGATTGCCGTAGCCAAACTCTTTAGAGAGAGCTGGAGCAATTTCCTGCGAATATTTTTCTTTCAATCGTGCTGCCATAACTTTTCAATCACTGCCCCGGTTTTCCGGGAAATGCGCGCTTTTGTGCCATCCGCGAGCGTCGTAGCCAACGCGCGTCGGTTTGCCCAGGCCGGGTTTCGATCAGCATCACATTGGCGCGTCAATCGAAGCTTCGCGCTCAACGATGCCGCCCGCGACGCCAGCCTGACGATTGGGGCGCGTCGCTTTTTTAATCATTGCGACGCCTTCCACAATCACGCGATTCTTGGTTTTCAGGACTTCGATGACGCGCCCTTGTTTGCCTTTGTCGCGCCCGGAAAGTACCACTACTCGATCATTCTTTTTGGAGTTTCATCGTTCTTGCCTTACTTAGATCACTTCAGGAGCGAGACTGACAATCTTCATATAGCCACGCTCGCGCAGTTCACGAGCGACCGGGCCGAACACGCGCGTACCGACCGGTTCGCCGTCTGCTTTGATAATGACCGCCGCGTTCTGATCGAAGCGAATATACGTGCCATCTTTGCGCCGAACTTCTTTGCGCGTGCGAACGATCACAGCTTTGACGACCTGGTTTCTTTTTCACGGTGCCGCTGATTCGCTTCTTTAACCGAAGCGGGTAATCACATCGCCTAAGCTCGCCCATGTACCCGTACGTTCGCCACCCAGCGGCAAAATCATCGCAATTTTTTTGGCTCCGGAGTTGTCAGCCACCTCCAGAATTGATCGCATTTGAACCATAAAAATCTCCGAGGATACAGGATTTGGGAGCTAGGATTAAGAAATGTATTTTCCCTAAATCCTAAATCCTAGTTCCTAACTCTATTTGCTTGCCTCTTCACAACCTCAACCACGCGCCAACGTTTGTGGGCGGAGAGGGGCGGGTTTCGACAATGCGGACTGTCGCCGATGGAAACGCCTTCGATTTCGTTATGCGCCATAAATTGTGCGGCGGCGCACGTACCGTTTGCAGGTCGATGCTTCACCAGCCGATCCACGCGCACCACGACGGTCTTTTGCATTTTGTCGCTGGAAACGATGCCGATCTTTTCGGCGCGACGCCCGCGCGCGGCGGCAGTGCCAACAGCGGCGGTATCAGTGTGACAGGCGCTCGTTTCCGGGCTGTGCTTCATTTTGTAGTGTTCGTCTCTTCCATAACTATGCTTGTTGTTCAAATCCGAGCGCACGCGCTTGCAAATGGTTTCGACCGCGCCAGTTCAGTCTTGTTCTTGCGAATCTGTCCAATCGTGTCGGCAACGTCGCCTAAGACTTTCTTGAAGTTGAGCCGGAACAAAGATTCTCTCAGTTCCGAATTTTCACGCTTGGCGAGGCCGTTCAGGGATGAGCTTCGTTAAATATCTTCCAGTTTCTGCTCTCACAGCATTCTCCCTCTTGTTCTTCATACGCGAGACGAATTTGACTTGTTCTGGAGTTTGCGCTGCTGCGTTGAAGCGCAACTGCTTCTGATCGCTATTTCCTGTTCACCTTCCGGTTCTGAAGATGATAGTGTTCCGGCTGGACGGCGTCACCAGCTCTTCTGGCGCGCTTTTGCTTCGTCAGCAGAGCTGGCGGGACTTCGGCATTCGGTTTGCCGAAGATGCGAATCCGGGAGGCCGCCGCGCTGACGGCGCGTGATGGCGATGGTGTCCGGCTCGATCTGCTTGCCTGTGACCCAAGCGGCTTCTTCCGCTTTCAAGGCAAATTCACCGAAGGCGATGTTGGTGCCGCGCTTGGCTGCACCTGCACGACGACCACGTTGCTGCCGACGATACTTCACTTTTTTTGGAGTTTTATACTCAGCCATATTTTTTAATGCAGAGTGACGAACGCAGATTGCGGAACTCTTACGCAGTAGCCGGTTGTTACTTCCGCCTTCCGCCTTCCGCCTTCCGCCTTCCGTTAACGTTTCATCATTGCTTCGCGAGCGTTCATAATTTCGCCGCGATAAATCCAAACTTTGATGCCGATCACACCGAACGTCGTGTTGGCTTCGGCAAAGCCGTAATCCACATCCGCGCGGAGTGTGTGCAACGGCAAGCGGCCTTGCAACGCCCATTCAGAGCGCGCGATTTCCGCACCGTTCAGACGACCCGACACGCGCACCTTGATCCCTTGTGCGCCAAAGCGTTGTGCTTCTTCCAAGCTCTTGCGCATTGCACGACGGAAGGCGACGCGCTTTTCGAGTTGTTGCGCGATCTTCTCGGCTTGCAGTTGCGCATTCAATTCCGGCTTGTGAATCTCTTGGATGTTAATGAAGACTTCACGACCGGTGCGACGGCTGATTTCCTGCTTCAGCTTGTCAATTTCTGCGCCTTTGCGTCCGATGATGATGCCAGGGCGCGAGGTGTAGATGATGATCTTCAAGCGATTGGCCGCGCGATCAATTTCGATTTGCGAAATGCCTGCGCCGGAAAGGCTCGGGCGCGATTTCAATTCTTTCTTCAACTTGAGGTCTTCAAGCAGGAGCTTGCCAAAATCCTTTTTGGCGAACCAGCGGGAATGCCAACCGCGATTGTATCCAAGCCTGAAACCGTAAGGGTGTACTTTCTGACCCATCGTAACTCCGTGTTAGTTGCCGTCTTTCTTGTCGTTGGAAACGCGAATGGTGATGTTGCTGTAGTGGCGACGTTCGCGGTACGCCCGTCCCATCGGTGCAGGACGCACGCGGCGACGATTTTTGGTGTCGCCTTTGCCGACAAAGCATTCACTGACATACAAATCATCAGGATCAACAATCACGTTCGCCGCTTCGGCCTTGACCGTAGCGTTGGCAATGGCCGAACGCAGGATCATTTCGACCGGATGCGTAGCGCGTTTGTTGGTGAACTTGAGGATCGAAAGCGCCTCATTCACTTTTCTGCCGCGAATCAGATCAATGACGAGCTTGACCTTTTGCGACGAGCCTTTCACGTTTTTAGCAGATGCGTGTGCTTCCATAATTTCAGATGCCTATCACAAAAATGATTACTTGCGGCCTGCCGATTTCTCTGCTTTATCCGCGTGGCCTTTGAAGGTGCGCGTGGGCGAAAACTCACCGAGTTTGTGACCGACCATGTTTTCCGTCACATACACGGGAATGAATTTCTTTCCATTGTGACAAGCAATCGTGTGACCGACCATTTCCGGCGTGAGTGTCGAGCGGCGCGACCAGGTTTTATGCACCTTCTTCTCGCGCGCCTCATTCATGCGGTCAATCGCCTTTTCCAGATGCTTGTCAATGAACGGCCCTTTTTTAACTGAACGTGCCATAGTGTTTGGGTGCTGGATGCTAGATACTGGATGCTGGATATGGTTTCCCAACCTCTAGCATCCAGTATCTAGCATCTGTTATTTAGTTCTGCGTTTGACAATAAACTTGTCAGTCCGTTTGTTGTTGCGCGTCTTGTAGCCGCGTGTCGGCTGGCCCCACGGCGTCACCGGGTTACGACCGCCAGAGGTACGACCTTCGCCGCCGCCGTGCGGGTGATCCACCGGGTTCATCGCCACACCGCGAACCGTCGGACGAACACCTTTCCAACGCGAACGGCCGGCCTTGCCGAGCGAAACGTTTTCGTGTTCGGTGTTGCCTACTTGTCCAACCGTCGCCATGCACTCAACCGGCACACGGCGAATTTCACCGGAGGGCAAACGAAGCTGCGCCATTCCGGCTTCTTTGGCGACGAGTTGCGCGAAGCTACCTGCGCTGCGTGCCATCTGGCCACCTTTGCCGGGGCGAAGTTCGATGTTGTGGATTTGCGTACCGAGCGGAATGTTTTTGAGCGGCAGCGCGTTGCCCGTGAGAATATCAGCCTCTGGGCCGGAACTAATCGTCTGCCCGACTTTTAAGCCGACAGGCGCGAGGATGTAGCGTTTTTCGCCGTCCACGTAATTCAGCAGCGCAATGCGCGCGGAACGATTCGGATCATATTCAATCGTGGCGACTTTCGCGGGAATGCCCGTCTTGTCGCGTTTGAAATCAATGATGCGATAGTGGCGCTTGTGACCGCCGCCGCGATGGCGCACCGTCATTCTGCCGAGATTGTTGCGTCCACTGGTGCGCTTTTTGTCGCTCGTGAGCGGCTTATAGGGCGTATCTGTCGTGATCTCATCGTTGGTGAGATATGTCTGATAGCGTCGCGCTGGACTTGTAGGTGTTAGCTTTTTGATTCCCATTGCTTAACTCCAGTCAAGACTGGCTTTCTAAAACTTTAGATCGTATCGCCGTAATCAATCACGCGCTCGCCTGCTTTGAGCGTGACATAAGCTTTCTTGTAATCGGGTTTCTTGCCGACCAAACGTCCGCGACGAACCTTCTGCCCGCGTCCATTGATGACGCGCACGGCATCTACTTTGACGTTGAAGATCGTCTCGACGGCGCGCTTGATTGAATGCTTATTGGATTTCTCTGCGACGATGAAGGAAAGCAGTTGCTTTTCTCCGGCATCGGCGCGGCGATCTTTTTCGCTCACGGCTTTTTCCGTGACGACTGGCGCTTTGATGACATCCCAGATCGTTTTCATAAAGTTACTTGCTCAACTTTTCCTGCAATGCATTCACGGCGTCGCGCGTCAGCACGATTTTTTCGTGATACAGCACATCATAAATGTTGACGTTCGTGTTCGCGGCGAGCGTAAAGCCCGGGACGTTGCGCGCGGCCAAAGTGACGTTATCCCCCGGCTTTTCGTCTACGAGTAATGCGCGCTTATCGAGTCCCAACGCTTTGGCAACCGCGACGAAGTTTTTGGTTTTGTGATCGTCGAGATTGAAGTTTTCCACGACGATCAGATTCCCTTCGCTCAATCGCGCAGACAAAGCGGAACGCAACGCGCCGCGCTTCATCTTCTTGGGCAATTCGTAGCTCCAATCGCGGGGCTGCGGCCCGTGAACATTGCCGCCGCCTTTCCACAACGGAGAGCGCAAGCTCGCAATACGCGCGCGGCCTGTGCCTTTTTGCCGCCACAGCTTTTTACCGCTGCCCGACGTGTTGCCACGTGTTTTCGTGGCAGAAGTGCCCTGGCGTTGGTTGGCCTGATAATTTTTGAGCGCGTCGTAAATCAACGCTTCATTCAGAGGAGCGCCAAAGACCTCATCGCTAAGGCTGACTTCGCCCACTACCTCATTTTTTAAATTTTTGATTTGAATCGTCGGCATTGCTGCACCCTGAACTATTTAACTTTCTTGATGAGCACGAAGCTGCCAGTCGGCCCGGGCAACGCACCTTTGATGAGCAGCAGATTTTCATCTGCATTCACGCGCACGACTTTCAGGTTTTTGATCGTCTTGCGTTCGACGCCCATGTGACCGGCCATCCGCGTGCCTTTGATGACGCGCGAAGGATACGCCGAAGCGCCAATCGAACCCGGCGCGCGATGGAACATTGAACCGTGCGTGTCGCGTCCGCCACCGAAACCGTGACGTTTGATAAAGCCCGCGAATCCGCGTCCTTTGCTCGTGCCAATAACTTCGACCACATCGTTTTCGGCAAACTGATCCACGAGAACCTTGTCGCCGACGTTTGCTTCTTCGCCATCCTGCAACCGAATCTCTTTCAGGATGCGCGTGGGCGGAACGCCTGCTTTCTCAAAGTGGCCTTTCATTGGCTTGTTGACTCGCTTAGGAGCTTTGTCGTCAACAAACCCTAACTGTACGGCTTCGTAGCGGTCTTTGCCGGAAGCGGTTTTACGCTGAACGACGACGCACGGGCCAGCTTTGACGACCGTGACAGGTGTCACTGTGCCATCTGCCGCAAAGACCTGCGTCATTCCCAGCTTTTTACCAATAATGCCGTTCACCATTGTATTTTTTCTCCGTCAAGTGCAAATCACTTTTTTAAGAAGCGATTCACGACGAATTTCAGTGATTAAATAGAAATGCGATTTGCTTTCAACGATTAGCGGCGATCACGCCCAAAGGCTTTGATTTCCGCGTCTACGCCCGCAGGCAGATCGAGTTTCATCAACGCTTCCATCGTTTGCGCGGTCGGATCAAGAATGTCCATCAACCGCTTGTGCGTGCGAATCTCGAATTGCTCACGCGACTTTTTGTCCACGTGCGGCGACTTCAAAACCGTCCATTTATTTTTGACGGTCGGCAGCGGAATCGGGCCAGCGACGCGTGCGCCCGTGCGTTTGGCGGTTTCAATGATTTCCGCCGTGGATTGATCCAGAACGCGATAGTCGTAAGCTTTCAGGCGAATTCGGATTTTTTCGTTTAGCATAGCTTTGTTACTTGTCACTGGTCATTAGTTACTTGTCCTGTGCAAATGACCAGTGACGAAACACTTACTCAATAATATCGGAGACAGTGCCTGCACCCACGGTACGTCCACCTTCGCGGATCGCAAAGCGTAAGCCCTTCTCCATCGCAATCGGCGCGATCAATTCTATCGTCATCTGTATATTGTCGCCCGGCATCACCATCTCCACGCCCTCCGGCAAGTTCGCCACCCCCGTCACGTCCGTCGTGCGGAAGTAAAACTGCGGACGATAGCCCGTGAAGAACGGCGTGTGACGCCCTCCTTCTTCCTTCGTCAACACATACGCTTCCGCCTTGAACTTCGTGTGCGGCGTAATCGTCCCCGGCTTCGCGATCACCTGTCCGCGCTCGATCTCCTTGCGATCTACCCCGCGCAGCAGCAAGCCCACGTTATCCCCCGCACGCCCTTCATCCAACAACTTCTTGAACATTTCCACGCCCGTCACCACCGTGTTGCGCGTGTCGCGAATCCCCACGATCTCCACCGCCTCGTTCACTTTCACAATCCCGCGCTCGATTCTTCCGGTCGCCACCGTGCCGCGTCCCTGAATCGTGAAAATATCTTCGACCGGCATCAAAAACGGTTGATCTATCGCCCGCGCCGGGGTGGGAATAAAGCTGTCCACCGCCGCCATCAACTCATCGATCTTCGCTTCCCATTGTGGCTCTCCATTCAAACCACCCAACGCCGACCCGCGAATGACCGGAATGTCATCGCCCGGGAACTCATACTTCGAGAGCAACTCGCGCACTTCGAGTTCCACCAGGTCGAGCAGTTCCTCGTCGTCCACCATATCCACTTTGTTCATAAATACGACAATGGCCGGTACGCCAACCTGCCGCGCCAGCAAGATATGTTCGCGCGTTTGTGGCATCGGGCCATCGGTGGCCGCGACGACGAGAATCGCGCCGTCCATCTGCGCCGCGCCCGTAATCATGTTCTTGACGTAATCGGCGTGTCCCGGACAATCCACGTGCGCATAGTGACGGTTCGGCGTCTCGTACTCGACGTGCGCCGTCGCGATGGTGATCCCGCGTGCCTTCTCTTCCGGCGCATTGTCAATGGAATCAAATGCGCGCACCGTGATCTTCGGATTGTGTTTGGCCAGCACCTTGGTGATGGCCGCCGTCAGCGTCGTCTTCCCGTGATCCACGTGCCCAATCGTCCCGATGTTCACGTGCGGCTTCGACCTGTCAAATTTCTCTTTCGCCATGATGATTTCGCTCCTTAAAACAAAGTGGAATTTAAGGTGCGGAGCAACTCCGCAGTTTATTTTCAACTATCTCAAATCTGAGATTTCAAATTTCAAATCTGGCTTCTGCCTACTTGGCTGTGCCTTGTACTTTGGCAATAATCTCTTCGCTTACGCTCTTCGGCGCTTCTTCGTAATGCGCAAAGTGCATTGACGAAGCTGCGCGACCTTGCGACATCGAACGCAGTTCGGTTTCATAGCCGAACATTGCGGCGAGCGGAACCATCGCCTTGATGATCTGTGTACTCATCCGCGACTCCATACCTTCGATACGGCCACGGCGCGAACTCAAATCGCCTGTGATGCTGCCCATGTATTCTTCGGGCGTGACGATTTCAACTTTCATCACTGGCTCAAGCAGCACGGGGTTCGCTTTCTTCGCCGCTTCCTTGAAGGCAATCGAACCTGCGACCTTAAAGGCCATTTCAGACGAGTCAACTTCGTGATAGCTGCCAAAGACCAAGCGCACCTTCACATCAACCATTTCATAGCCCGCGAGGATGCCACCCTCCATGGCTTCTTCGACGCCTTTTTCGATGGGCTTGATGTATTCTTTGGGGATTACCCCGCCGACGATTTCGTTGACAAACACAAAACCGGAACCAGGTTCGCCGGGTTCGATTTCCAGCACAGCGTGACCGTATTGCCCACGACCACCGGTTTGGCGCGCATATTTTTCTTCGCCCTTCGCTGGCCGCTTGATCGTTTCACGATACGCGACTTGCGGTTTGCCGACGTTGGCTTCGACGTTGTACTCGCGCTTCAGGCGATCCACCAGAATTTCCAGGTGCAGCTCGCCCATCCCGGCGATAATCGTCTGATTTGTTTCCTGATCAGTCGAAACACGGAAGGAAGGGTCTTCCTGCGCCAAACGACCGAGCGCAATGCCGAGCTTTTCCTGATCCTGTCGCGTCTTCGGCTCAATCGCGAGCGAGATCACAGGGGTCGGGAATTCCATTGCTTCGAGCACAACGGGTTTGTTGTCATCGCAAACCGTATCGCCGGTCGTGGCCTGCTTGAGTCCTGCGATGGCAACGATTTCGCCCGCGTATGCTTCGTCCACGTCTTCGCGCTTGTTGGCATGCATCTTCATAATGCGGCCCACGCGCTCTTTGTTGTCTTTCGTGGAGTTATAAACGTAAGAACCGGATTTCAGCGTGCCGGAATAAATGCGCGTGAACGACAATTGCCCGACGTGCTTGTCGGCCATGATCTTGAAGACCAGCGCCGAGAAGGGTTCTTTGTCATCCGCCTTGCGCTCGACTTCTTCGCCGTTCATATCCGTTCCGGTGACGGAATGAATATCGAGCGGCGAAGGCAGGTAGTCCACCACCGCATCCAGCAATGTTTGGACGCCTTTGTTTTTGAAGGCGGTACCCGCAACCACCGGGAACAATTTGATGCTGATGCAACCGCGACGCAGCGCATCACGAATTTCAGCATCCGTAATCGCTTCGCCTTCCAGATACTTCATTGCGATGTCGTCATCGGCATCGGCTAAGGCTTCGATCATTGCTTCGCGCGCGGCCTCGGCGTCGGCCTGCAAATCAGCCGGGATGTCTTCGACGGTGTAATCCGCACCCATTCTCTCGTCTTTCCAGAGAATGGCTTTCATTGCGATCAGATCAATGACGCCTTTGAATTGGTCTTCCGCGCCAATCGGCATTTGGATCGGTACGGGCTTGGCGCTCAGGCGGGTGCGAATCGTGTCTACCGCGTGATTGAAATCTGCGCCGGGACGATCCATTTTGTTGATGAAGGCAATGCGCGGGACATTGTATTTGTCCGCTTGCCGCCACACCGTTTCGGATTGTGGCTGCACGCCCGCGACCGCATCAAATACGGCGACCGCGCCGTCCAACACACGCAAGCTGCGTTCGACTTCAATCGTAAAATCTACGTGACCGGGCGTGTCAATGATATTGACGCGATAGTTCTCGTTATTGCGTTTCCAGAAGCACGTCGTCGCAGCAGACGTAATTGTTATGCCGCGTTCCTGTTCCTGCTCCATCCAGTCCATCGTGGCCGTACCTTCGTGGACTTCGCCGATCTTGTAGTTCACACCCGTATAGAAAAGAATACGCTCGGTCGTCGTCGTCTTCCCGGCGTCAATATGCGCCATAATACCGATGTTTCTAAACTTATTGAGAGGTTCTGTTCTTGGCATAAAACTACACTGCTAAAAAATCAAAAGTGCTGTGAGGAACAGGGTGCGTTTACGGTCTGCCCCCGCTCGGATGACTACCAGCGATAATGCGCAAACGCGCGGTTGGCTTCGGCCATACGATGCACATCTTCGCGCTTCTTGACAGAGTTGCCTTTCGCCGACGCGGCATCCAGAATTTCGCCCGCCAGTCTGTCAATCATCGTTTTCTCGCCGCGTCCACGCGCATACTGCACCAGCCAGCGCATTGCCAACGCATTGCGGCGCGCAGCATTGACTTCAACCGGAACCTGATAGTTCGCGCCGCCGACGCGCTTGGATTTGACTTCAACTTTCGGCGCAATGTTGTCAATGGCTTTCTTGAAAACTTTCAGCGGGTCTTCCTGCGTCTTTTCTTTGATCTTGTCGAGGGAACGATACAGGATGCTTTCCGCCGTTGCCTTCTTGCCGCCCCACATCAGCGCGTTCACAAATTTGGCCACGAGGGTGCTGTTGTAAACCGGATCAGGCAAAACTTCGCGCTTGGGTATTCCTCTTCTTCTTGGCATATCAAATCTCTTCTCTCAAATTTCAAATCTCGAATCTGAAATTTACTTCTTCTTGGCGGGTGCGCCCTTCACTGCGCCCTTCGCGCCTGCTACGCCTTCTTTCGGACGTTTCGCGCCGTACTTGGAACGCCCCTGTTTACGATTCGCCACGCCGACCGAATCCAGCGTGCCGCGCACGATGTGATAGCGCACGCCCGGCAAATCCTTCACACGACCACCGCGCACGAGCACGATGGAGTGCTCCTGCAGGTTGTGGCCAATGCCCGGAATGTACGAAGTGACTTCGATGCCATTCGTCAAACGCACGCGCGCAATTTTGCGCAGCGCGGAATTCGGCTTCTTGGGCGTTTGCGTTTTGACCTGGACACAGACGCCGCGCCGTTGCGGGCAGGATTGCAGCGCCGGGCTGGAAGTTTTGTATTTAACTTTTTGGCGTCCCTTGCGAACTAACTGGTTAATCGTCGGCATAAATTCACGTCACAGCGCACCACCCAAAAGCAGCACGCAACGCGCACAGTGTAAGTGCGACTCTAAAAATGGAAACTTAGCCTCATTGAAATGAGTTTTGAGATGTCTTGTCAGTGTGCAGATTTGGCGTCTCAAGTCGCCGAGTTTTTCTGTGGCGTTAAGTTAAGAATGAGTCAGCCAAGCTGCCCGTAAACGATTCGCACATTCTCGCCGAATGCGGAAAAAAGACGCCACAATACGTTCTCTTAAAATCAGTAGGCACCTAAGTTTTGCCTGACTGTGCGACGCCTCTGCACTGCTAAGACCGCTCCGGCGTCGCTACTGTTACAAAGACCCATATACGCAAAGCGGCAGATATTAACGATCACGCCTGTGCTTGTCAAGGGGGGCACAAATTTTTCTTCGCGCCACGAAATCTTGTAGCGTGATTTCCCTTGTTTGCGTCATGGCGAATGACCTGAATTTCACTGTTGTATGGGCGTCTCACTTCGCTGTTTGCAGGCAGCGAATAAAAGTCGTTCTTGTCGGCAGCGCCTTCCCTGACAACCAGGCAGATCAATGTTATGCTTGCGGGGCTGGCACAAAGTCCATCATCAAACTTACTTTCGGAGATCAAAAACTAATGAAAAAGATCATCATGCTTTTTACGCTTACGCTTTCCTTGCTCGTAGCGTTTTCCAACCTTTCCCTGGCACAGGAAAAGGCGCAGGAAAAAAAGAGCAAACCTGTCAAAGAAAAAGGCTTCAAAACCATCTGGGACGGCAAGACGTTCAACGGCTGGAAAATTTCTGAGCCGGAAAAAAACAGTTGGTCAATTAAAGACGGAGCCATTGTCGCTAATGGCCCGCGCAGCCATTTATTCTATGTTGGCGATCCCAAACCTTTCGTCAACTTCGAGTACAAAGTTGAAGTTATGACGGAACCAGGCTCCAACGGGGGAATTTACTTTCACACCCAATGGCAGGAGACTGGCTTCCCCAAAATGGGCTTCGAGGTGCAGGTCAATCAAACGCACACAGACTGGAAGCGAACCGGCAGTCTCTATAACGTCGTGAACGTAAAGGAACAACTCGTTAACGACAATGAATGGTACACCTACCACATTATCGTCAAAGGCAAACACGTCACGGTCAAAGTTAATGACAAAGTCGCCGTAGATTGGGAACAACCCGCTGATCGCCAACCGGGCAAAGACATGCCGCTGATGCTCGACAAAGGTACATTCGCCTTTCAAGCCCACGATCCCAAGAGCGTCGTGCGCTATCGCAACGTGCGCGTGAAACGGCTGGATTAATGTGCGAGAAAAAGCTTTCACCACAGAGACACAGAGATGCCACAGAGATTCACGGAGGCTTTTCTCTGTGGCATCTCTGTGTTTCCTCTTCGTCTCTGTGGTGAACTTGTTTTGCTACCAGGAGACTTGCTTGAAACGCATCGCAC
>JAXLQQ010000063.1:0-34058 GCA_046331525.1 Blastocatellia bacterium | reverse complement strand
CATATCGTTTATGAAGGCTGTAACGAGCTGCCAGCAAGGGAAAAAGTCCATCAAAAATCCAGGAGCGTGCGTAATGAAAATGCGAATGTTATTTCTTGGCCTGAGTCTGCTGGTTGTTTCTCGCGCCGGGGCGGTGGCGCAGGCGCAAGCACAACAACCCTGGCCTAATTTAGAGACACTGCGGCAATATCCAAATCCAGAAGGCAATAGCTGCCCGGTGACGGGCAGAGCCAGTGCCACTGCCGAGAAAAAACGTACCAACACGCTCAAGAACCGGTACAAGCTACCAGCCAATGGCTTTGAGTCGCTGCTGCTGTCCCAACTGATGACCATTCCATCCGGCACCGTAGCAGCGCCGCCTGACAGTTCCGACCCCAATCAAAAGCGGGCGGTCACGGTGGTGGGATATGTGCGGAAGGTGACGGCGGGCGGGTCTGCGGGCGAGTCGTGTAACTGCGGGGCAACGCGCAGCGACCTGTTGGATTCACATATTGAAATCGTGCTCAATCCCAACAATATGGGAGCGGCAGGGCGCGGGGTGGTCGTGGTGGAAATTACTGAACGTGTCCGCCGCCTCGCACGCAGTGGCTTCCTGCAATCCAACATCGGGAATGACTGGAGTCTGGCAATGCTGCGCGCGCGCCTGCAAGGACGATGGGTGAAGTTTAGTGGGTATCTCTTTTATGACGCCGATCACCACACCGAAACCTGGCAGGTAGACCCGCAGAACCGTATTGGCAACCCCAATTGGCGGCAAACCTCGTGGGAAGTGCATCCCGTCCTCGCGCTGGAAACCAATGTCGCGCCGCCCGCTGATGCCGAGCGGATGATGACAGGTGAATCGAATGCCCCGCAGGACACCGACCACCTGCCAATCATCGGCAATCGTCAGAGCCGCATTTATCACCTGCCGACCTGTCCCGGATACCGCCGCGTGGGACGCGCGCAGCGCGTGCGCTTTCGCACGGAAGCTGCCGCGCGGGCAGTTGGCTATCGCCGGGCAAGAACTTGCCCGTAGTCAACAAGGACAAGGCGCGAAGAAACTATAGCGCAAACGCGCGTTAATCATATTTCTATTGCCCTTTTTTCCCTTCTCAGACTAATATCCGCCACGTCGGCCCCCAACATTTCGCCGTCTCAGTCTTGTTGTTATTTGCCCCTGATCCGTTTCAGCCAAAGGAGGGTAGTAAAATGTTCACAGGACGTATCATTTCTTGCGTGATGCTCCTCACGTTCCTGTCATTCGTTCCAACAGTCGCAGAAGATTGGAAGCCAGTTGATCCCGCGTGGCTCGCACTCAAAACGCCCGCCGTCGAAAAGGACGCGGATGCTGAAGTCTTGCGCTGGGAAGTCTTCATTGACGATTCACAGGAAGACCTTGTTTTTAATCACTACGTCGCCGTCAAAATTTTCACTGAACGCGGCGTCGAGTCGCAAGGTAAGGTAGATATTGAATACCTCGACCGTTACCGCATCAAAGACATTGCCGCGCGCACGATCAAGCCAGATGGTTCCATCGTCGAATTGAAAAAGGACGCGGTCTTTGAACGCACTATCGTCAAAATCAGCGGCCTGAAAATCAAAGCCAAATCCTTTGCGCTCTCTGGCGTCGAGCCGGGCGCGATTCTGGAATATCGGTACAAAGAAGTCCGCCCATCGTCTTACCTGCGCAACCTCAAATTGGAATTCCAGCGCACGATTCCCGTGCAGCAGGTCAAATACTACCTCAAACCTAGTTCTATGCTGGGTGCGATGAATACCTACACGTTCAACGGGCAAAATCCCAACTTCGTGAAAGAAAAGAACGGCTTTTACAGCACAACGATGACCAACCTGCCGTCATTCCGCGAAGAAGCCTATATGCCGCCCGAAGACAAGATTCGCACCTGGATGCTGGTTTACTACACGCAGGAATCGAAAGTAGACCCGCAAAAATACTGGGCGAATATCGGCAGGATAAATTACGAAGCTTTTAAGCCATACATGAAAGTCAACGACGATGTTCGCAAAGCCACGAACGACGCGATGGGCAGTGCGGCGACAGCAGATGAAAAGCTGCTGAAGATTCTGGAATTCTGTCGCACAAAAATCAAAAACGCGAGCAGTGATACGTCGGGGCTGTCGGCGGAAGAAATCAAGAAGATGAAGGACAACCACAACCCCGCTGATACGCTGAAACGTGGTTATGGCTATGGTAACGACATTGATTATTTGTTTGCGGCGATGGCAACAGCCGCAGGATTCGATGCGCGGCTGGCACTAATGCCGGATCGGGGTCAATTCTTTTTCGATCCGTCGTTCCCGAACACCTACTTTTTAGAGGGCGGCGAAATCGCCGTGAAAGTGGATGGGCAATGGAAGTTTTACGATCCGTCCGGCAAATATGTCACTATCGGCATGCTGCCGTGGAACTATGAAGGCGTGAACGCGCTCATCCTCGACAATAAAGAACCCGCCTGGGTAATGACGCCTATCTCGGCACCAGAAAAATCGCTCGCCAAACGCAGCGCCAAATTGAAACTGACTGAAGATGGTTCGCTCGAAGGCGATGTGGTAATGGAATACACCGGCCATCTCGCGCTGGAAAAGAAACGCTACAACGACGATGACCCGCAGGAAAAACGCGAAGAAACCTTGCGTCAAATGATTAAATCGCAATGGGGCGGGGCCGAGCTATCAAACATCAAAATCGAAAACGTCACCGATCAATTCAAACCATTTATCTACTCGTTTCACATCAAAGTTCCCGGCTATGCACAACGCACGGGCAAACGTATCTTCATTCAGCCGTCGTTTTTCCAGAACAGTAAACGCGCGCTGTTCACGGCCAGCGAGCGCAAGTATCCAGTCTATTTTCATTACCCGTGGGCTGAATCAGACGAAGTGCTGATCGAACTGCCCGACGGCTACGGACTGGACAATGCCGAAGCGCCGCCGCCGTTTGAAGCGCCGGGCGTCAGTTGGAACAAACCGAATGTTGCGATCACCACGGATGGAAAATTCCTGGTGTTCAAGCGCCAATTTATGTTTGGCGCAAAGGGCAACATTCTGTTTCCGACGAACACCTACGGCAATCTGAAACAGCTTTTTGACGCCTATCATCAACAGGACGATCACACCATTACACTGAAACAAAAAGCGGGCGCGACACCACAGTAGTCGCGCGACACAATTAGGGAAACCACTATGTTTAAGCAGTTCCCGCAAGCTATTATTTGGAATACGCGGAGCGCTCTTGGAGCGCACGCGGCTCGCGTGCTTACGACTGATTAGCAATCCCTTTGCTCGGAGCGTATTCCCCTCTTTACTTCTTAGCACGCGGGCCGCGTGCGCTCCCAGGCGCTCCGCGTTATCAATTGAGCGTCCTTTCCTTGTTATTCTGGTCTCTTTCGTCCCGGCCTTCGCGGGCGATGATGCGCCGACGTGGTTGCGGCAAGCGGCCTCGTCTTCGACACCGACATACAACAAAGACGTGCCCGGCGTCGTGTTGCTGCACGAAAACCGCCTAACGATTGACGACGATGGCAAAGTCACACGTAGTACTTTTTATGCCATCAAAATCCTCAACCGCGACGGGCGCGGACTGGCGCGGGCGAGCGCGTTTTACGAAACCGACAAAGGCAAAATCAAAGAGTTTCGCGCATGGCTGATTTATCCGAGCGGTAACGTCAAGAAGTACGGCAAAGACGAAACCGCCGACATTGCCTACGTGGATAACGACATCTACAACGAAGCCCGCGCACGCGTGATTTCAGCGCGTGATGAAGCCGAACCTGGCGCAGTGTTCGGCTACGAATCCGTCACCGAAGCGCGCGATTTTTTCAATCAATTCGTGTGGGGATTTCAAAGCCACTTGCCCGTCATCACATCGCGCTATGCAATGACATTGCCGAACGGCTGGCGCGCCGATGCGATGACATTCAATCACGCGAAAATCGAACCCGTTACCAGCGGTTCATCGTGGACGTGGGAACTGAAAAACCTGCCGCCGATTGAACCGGAACCGTCCAGCCCGGAAGTCACGAACCTCGCACCGCGCTTAGCCGTCAACATCTTCCCTGCCGCCAACGCTAAATCGCGCGGCATGTCGTTCACTTCGTGGACAGACGTTTCACGCTGGGCAAGCGAGTTGAGCGATCCGCAAATCGAATTGAATGACGCCATCGCAGGCAAAGCACGCGAGTTGACGGCCAATGCCAAAACCGATTTTGAGAAGATTCAGGCGATTGGTCGGTTCGCGCAAAATATCAACTACATTTCGATTCAAATCGGAATGGGCCGCTTTCGCCCACATTCGGCGATTGACGTGTTCAGCAAAAGCCTACGGCGATTGCAAAGACAAAGCGAACCTGATGCGCGCGATGCTGAAAGCTGTCGGCATCACAGCGTATCCCGTAATTATTTATTCCGGCGATCCGACCTACGTGCGCGAAGAATGGCCTTCGCCCACACAGTTCAATCACTGCATCATCGCAGTCAAAGTCGGTGAGGATGTCACCGCACCGACGGTCGTTGCGCATCCGAAATTAGGCCGCTTGCTCATTTTCGATCCAACTGACGAAAACACGCCCGTCGGCGATTTGCCCGATCACGAACAAGGCAGTTTCGCCCTGATTGCCGCAGGCGAAAACGGTTCGCTGCAAAAGATGCCGCTCACGCCACCTGAAGCCAACAAACTGGAACGCGAAGCCGAACTCACGCTTGATCCGCAAGGCACTGTCGTCAGCCAGTGCTGCACGAGCGTTCCATCGGGCAATCCGCCGTCGGCGAACGCCGCTTGTTCCGCCACCTCGCGCGTCCTGAATACGTCAAACGCATCGAAGGCTGGATCACCCGCAGCGCAACCGGCGCGCGAGTTTCCAAAGTCGAGCCAACCGACAATCAACGCGATGGTCGCTTTGCGCTCGACGTTGAATTCGCTGTCCCTGGCTACGCACAATCTATGCGCGGGCAATTGTTAGTCTTCAAACCCGTCATCGTCGCGCGCCGCGACAGCCTCGACTTAACCGCAACTGCACGGCATCACCCGCTGGTACTCGACGCCGAAGCCTTCACCGAAACCGTGCGCGTGAAACTGCCCAGCGGTTTTGAAGTAGACGAAAGCCCGACGCCGCCAAACTCGAAACGCCCTTCGGCAAATACACCGCGTCTTACGAAGTCAAAGACGGGCATTTGATTTTCAAGCGCAGCTTAGTTGTGCAAGCAGGAACGATCTCGCCGCGCAATACCCACTGGTGCGTGAATTCTTTGGTCGGATTCGTGGGGTGGAAGTTGCGCCGGTAGTGTTAGCGAAGAAATAAAATCTGGGAGCGCATGCCCGCGTGCCAACACTGGAAAGCCACAACTTTTACCGAAGGGATTTTGCTTGCCACACCTCAGCGCGCGAGCCGCGTGCGCTCCCAGGATTACTTCGTTGATAATTCAATCATCGTCACTTCTGGTCGTGCAAAAGCGAAAATGTGGCGTTCCCTCACAGCCGATGCCGCGATTGACATACATCCACGTGTCGCCTTCGTGAAAGAGGCCGGATTCGTATTTCTTGCCAAATTTCGAGAACGTAATCAGCGCGCCGTACAGCGGCAACGCAATCTGGCCGCCGTGCGTGTGGCCAGCGCAGTACAAATCCACGCGACGCTGCTGAGCTTCAGCGATTTCATCAGGAAAGTGATAGAGCAGCACTTTGTAAGCGTCCGGCGGCACATTCGCAAATGCCTGATTGAATTTGGGCAAGGCCGCGATGGGCGCGCCCACCAACCATAAACTCGTGCCTGCCACATCAAATTTGACGGCTTCGTTGTTCAATTCCTTCACACCCGTTCCGCCAAACAAATCCAGCGTCGGGTAATACCAAACGTCCCAGTTCCCTTTTGTAACAAAGGTCGGCGCGATGGCAGCAAGTTGCGTCAGCGTTTGCTTGAGGACAGGTAGGCTATTGGGGCGATTCATTGTGTCGCCAGTGAAAACGATCAAATCGGGCTGCTCTTGTTTGAGAATGGCAACGAGTTTGTTTTCGACGCGCTCGACCGGGTCGCAATGCAAATCGGAAATATGCGCTAAGCGAATCGGGCGCGTGGCCTGCGCAAGTTTTGGACTGTTGAGTTGGACGCGCATGACTTCAATCCAATACGGCTCGATCCAGTGAGCATAGCCAACGCAGAGCAGTCCGAGGAAAGCGAGACCTAGCATCAAACGTCTGAAAGTGGAAAGAGGTTTCGACTCTCGTTTGGCTAGGCGGTCAATGCCCCAACGAAGAATCGTCAGCCCTGCAACGGCGAATACGAATCCAACAGCAGTGACAAAAACCCACGCCCGAAAGAATTCCCACTTTGACATAATGGCTCAGGCGAAGAGTTCCTGCACCGGTTTGAAGCCGACATACTTCGTGCCCGAAGCGTTCTCGATGTAATGAAACGCGCGACCTGACGGCGTGTTCGTCAGCGTCTTCGACCAATCAATACCGAGCGCAGAGTAAATCGTGCAGGCGATGTCTTCCATATACACCGGGCGATTGGCTGACCAGCCCGGCTCAACAATCTTGCCTCCCATGTCATCCGTCTTGCCCATCACAAAACCACGCCGCATGCCGCCGCCCGCGAGCATGCCAGAGAACGCATACATATAATGCTCGCGGCCTTTGCGCGTTTCGCTGATCGCGCCGGTCGTGCGGCCAAATTCGCTCATTGCAATCACCAGTGTTTCATCCAACAACGTTTGGCCCGGCGTGTATTTCGACGGAATCGCGTCGAGGTCTTTGATGAAATTCGAGAAGGCCGCATCCATCTCTTTAATCAACGTCGGATGATTGCGCGAGTTTTCTTTGTAAATATTCGCGTGATGATCCCAGCCGCCGTGACTCGCCATAATGAAGCGCGTGCCCGCATCGGCCTGGAATAAATTGCGCGCCAGAATCAGGCAATTCCCAATCGTGCTGTTGCCATAACGCTTCTTGTCTTCGGCACTGATCTTCATCACATTCGGCACGCGCGGGTCGTTCATAATCGCCACTGCGCCTTTGTAGTAATCGTGATAATCCACGTAGCTGCGATCCACTTCGCCCTGCCCGCTGCGCAGGTTACCGTCGAGTTGTTGCAATCGCTCCCAACGCCGCTTGAACGTTTCTTCCATCCCCGGTTGCGGCGCAAGGTTCGGCGGCGTGTCACCTACAGCCAAACTCATCGGCCCATACTCTGCTGACAAAAAGCCCTGATTAATCAGCCCTGCCTGATTGCCTGCCAGATTCATCGCAATGTAGGCAGGCAGCGAATCCGTTTCCTTGCGTTGTTTCGCCAACTCGTAACACACGACCGCTCCCAGCGCAGGAATTTCCTTCGCCAGCGCCAGATTCAGCGGATGCCCGGTTTGAATGTAGTATTGCGCGCGTCCGTGTACCACATCCCACGCCGCCAGCGAACGCACAATGGAAATCTTATCCAGCACGCTCGGCAAATTCGGCATAATCCCGACCGGCAATTTCAGGTCGTTGGCAAAGCTGCGAATATCAAAATACTTCGGCGTCCACGCGCCTTCTTTGGCATCGAGCGAATCCACCTGACTCATCCCACCGTCGAGATTGAGAAACAACACTTGTCGCGCAGTGGCAGCCGGTTTGACCTTTTGTTCGGCGCGGACGTTGTATGGGTGAAAGGCGCTCAGATAACCGCCGACCAAACTGATGCCGCTAGCACGCAGAAGCTCGCGCCGTGTGAGTTGTAAGGTATTACGTTCTTTCTTTTTCATAATGCTGCGAGCCTCAATAGTTAAAAACAAAATCCAGCTTATTCAACAAACTCCACTGCAGATCTTCCGCGCCCTGTTTGCGGTCTTTATCAATCCACGCTACGGCCAATTGCTTTTCCTGCGCTAACGGATACCGTGAAAGCGTCGCCAAAAATAACGCATCCACAATCTCCGCGCTTGTCATCGCAGATTTCACTGCTTGCTCAACCAGACTGTTGTTTTCCGCCAACACTTTCTTCGTCACAAACGGACTGTTCATCAGCGACATTGCCTGCAAGATGGAGCCGCCCGGTTGGCGATCAAATTGTTCGCGATTGGATTGGCCGAACGTGCGTAGAAAGGATTTGGCATCGGCAGTTCCCACGCCTTCGGGGCCGGTAGTTTCCGTCCAGTATTTCACGGTCGGCAGCGGCGTTTCGTATGTCCAGTCGTTGTGCTTGTAGTTGCCAAACACATTCGTCGCCTGACAGATGGAATCGTGCAATTGTTCAGCGGTGAGCTGCTTGACGAAATGGCGCGCGAAATAGGGCGTGTAGCTTTCTTTCCATTCGCCTGCGAAACGCGAGGAAAGCTGATAGGCGCTCGAACGCACGATGGTGTGCATCAGCGTTTTCAGGCTGAACTTGTTTTTGACGAAATCGGCGGCGAGCGAATCCAGCAGGTTGGCATCGGTCGGCTGGCACGTCCACGACGCGGGCAATTGCGCGTTTGGGTCTTGGCGCGCCATATCGAACGAATCTACGGGGTCAACGATACCGAGGCCGAAGAATTGTTTCCAGATCAGGTTCACTGTGGCGCGTGCGAATTGCGGATGCGTTGTCAACATTCGCGCGAACTGCGGGCGGAGTGGTTTGTTCAAATCTGCCTTTTCGCCCGTCAAGATAAAGGTTGGCTGCACTTCGCCGCCTTCGCGTTGCAAGCGCACCTGGCTCCAGCCTTTCGTGTTGTAGCCGTCGCCGTCTTCGGTCAGCGTGTAGCGATCCTGATAGGCGACGACGCGCATGCGCATCTTGCCGAAAAACGCCGCCATTGCCCAAAAATCTTTGCGCTTTTTGGCGGTCAAATCCAGGCTCATTTTTTCGAGAAAGCCTTTGCCATTGTGGCACGAAATGCACTGGTAATTGATACCGAGAAAGATGCGCGACGTGTTGACGATGATTTCGTCCGCCGTGTCCTCAAAATTGTCGTCATACATCGTCGCGCCCGTTACGTGCCAACGGGTCAGAAAGCCGCTCGCCGCCGCATCAGGCATCCAGTTCGTGTTCGGCGCGGAAGCGGTCAGCATCTCCGTCACAAACTTATCGTATGGCTTGTCTTCGCGGAACGATTGCCGAATCCACGCATCGAAATGCTTCAGCGTCGGATTGCCAAAGCGATTGCCGCAGGCGCGAAACAAATCGGCATAAAAATAGCTCCAATGATCCACCCAGGCCGGAGAGTTCAACAGTTCATCAATTAGCTTGTCTCGTTTGTTCGCATCCTTGCTGCTGACAAATGCCTTGAGTTGGTCGGGCGTCGGGATGCGTCCGATCAAATCTAAATAAATGCGCCGACAAAATTCGTAGTCATTGGCGAGCGGCGCGTGTGGAATATTGTCGCGTTGCATCACACCAAACAAATGCTGGTCAATCAGCGTGCGACGCGCAACGGCAGCACCACCGTTTTCCGCCTGTGGCAGCTTCGCGGCGACATCGCGTGTCAGGTCGCTAACCTGCTTGTCCGGGCGCTGCGGTTTAAGTTTCTCGTCGTGTTCGGCTTCGTATTTAGGCGGAATTCGTTTTTGCGCGTGCAAGGAATCGAGGCTCCAGCCAACGGCCACGACACAGGCAAGAAGAATAAAGGCAATTTTGACGAGTTGTTTGCGGTGCATAGTGTGCGCTCCGATTGTTAGGACGTGGAGAAAGATGCGGTATGCGCGAGCGTGAGCAACCTGAACCTTGATCAGCGGATTTGCTCGCTAAAGCTCAGGTCACTCACGCTCGCGCATACCGCATCTTTCTCCACGCTCTTAGGACGAAGGTAGTAACGCCTTCGTTTCACGCAATCATCATCAAGCGGTCGTCGCCGCTTCGTCATTCAATCGAATCAGGCTTTTGCCAAATACGCGATCAATCATCGGCTCGAAATATTCCAGCGGCAATGTGTCGTAGTTTGGATCGAAGGAAGTCTGATCCCATTCGTCTGTAAATTTCTCGGCCAACGCATACCATTGTTGCTCGCGGTATTGCTCGCGTGCATTCGGGTTCAATCCCATCAGTGCATAGTAATGCCGACCCTGAAAATCCTGATGCGTGCGTACGATTTCGTAGGTTTCCTGCGACACATATGGTTTCAGCATTTCAGCAGCAATTGCCGGATGATTGACCACCGAAATCACTTTGCCAATGTCGTGGCAAAGCGCGGCAACAATCAACTCTTCCGACGCATCAGCACGTACGGCTCGCGTTGCCGTTTGCAGCGCGTGGACAAGTTGATTGGTGGCAAAGCCGTCCACCTGCTCTTCTAATTGCCGCAGCATGGATTTGATGAGTGCAGGCATTTGCGCTTGTCGCTTAGCAACTTCGCCGCCAATAGTCATCCATTCTGCCGCTGTGCTTTCATCCATTCTTGTAAAAGGCATAATTGATCCTCTCTATCCCAGATATTTCGCGTACCAATTCAGCGCACGCCAATAACCACGGCGCGCAAACAATGGAAAGGCGCTGCTTGGCAACGGCACCATTCGCGTGGCGTTCGGCTCGTCCCAGCGATTGTTGGAGCCACTCAAATCCCACAACAGATCTTTGCCGCGCAACCCGTTTTTCAGAATTTGCTGATCCGGCTGCTTGCCGTTGTTGGTATAGGTGTTTGTGTGAATCCACACGTTTTCTGGTGTCGGGCCAACATCGAATTGCGTGCCTTTCGGAAAGCTGATTTCCAGGCTGGTCACGGCGACGCCGTACGAATTGTTGTCGCGGATTTCATTGTTCGCCACTTCAACGTTGTCAGCCGCCATCACGAGAATGCCGCCGCCCGGTGGCACCTGACCGACAATCGCGTTCGGGTTGCCAAAGTTTTTATGATTATTGCCAATGACGCGATTGTTGCGCACGATGTGATCGCGTCCGACTTTGGAAACATTGTTCGGCAAAAGGAACACCAGGATGCCGCCTGTGTTATCAAAGACGTAATTGTTTTCGACGACGGAGTTGACGGAATTTTCAATTTCGATGCCAGTCACGCTTGAGTACGCGATGCTGTCTTTCACAACGATGTCGCGCGATTGGCCGACATAAATTGCAGCATCGGCAATCTGTGTACAGGCAACACGTTCAATCAAAACGCCCGTGCAACTGACGGGATAGGTGCCGTACAAACCGGATTTGTTTACGAGTAAATCACGGAAAGTCGGCTTGTGGGCGTGCTGCACTTGGATGCCGTTGGCTTTGTAATTGCGAAACTCGAAGCCTTCGATTTTGAAATTGCTGCCCGTGGCAATGATGCCGTCAGCCAGTTCGTTTTTGCCGTCCAGAATTGGCCAAGCGGTCGCGCCGTGCGTTCCGGCTTTGGCTTCGTCGGGTTTGGTTTTGGCGAATTCAAACGGGCTGGCGGTCGTTTTGCCTTTGAAAGTGATGTTGTCCAGATCAATCGTCAGGCTTTCGTGGTAAACGCCGGGCTCGACTTCAATCGTGTCGCCCGCACGCGCCGTGTTGATCGCGGCCTGAATAGATTGCCCGGCTTTGACGGTGATGGTGGTGGGCGCACGTTCGACGCGCTCCTCGGCGGTTGCGCCAATGTTTGCCGCTTTGGCAATTTCCCGCGCGGGATTGTTGACGTGCGGCACAACGGGCAAACCGGAAGGGACTTTTTCGGGGAACGCGGGCAGATTGGATTCATCGGTCAAAGCTTGCAGGAACGCGATTAAATCGGCCTTTTCTTCCTTTGTGATCGTGTACGAACGCATCTTGTCGTCGAGATGCGCAACCGGATTGCCAACGCCGGGGCCGCCGCCTGCGGCATAAAAATCAATGACCTCTTCCAGCGTTTTGAATTTGCCGTTGTGCATATACGGCGCACTTAGCGCGACGTTGCGCAGCGTTGGAACTTTGAAAGCAAACCGATTGCCTTCGCCTTTCGTCACGTCGAAGCGACCGAAGTCTTTTTCCTGTCCTTCCAACTCCGGCACACCAACAATCTTGAAATCCCGATTGGCAAATGTCGGCACGCCGTGACATTCAAAGCAGCGCGTTTTGCCCGAACGGAACAGATTGAAGCCGCGCTTTTGCGCCGCTGTTAACGCCGCGTGATCGCCCGCGACGAATTTATCAAAGGGCGAGTTATTCGCCGTCAACGTGCGCTCAAACGTCGCAATTGCTTTGGCCACGTTGTCGAAGGTTACGGCAGAACCGTTGCTGCCTTTGAAAATGGCGTCGAACTTCTGCACGTATTCAGGCAGGGCTTTGAGTTCCTTGAGCAGCGTTTCCACGTTTTCGGCCATTTCGTGTTCGTTTGTGATCGGGCCTTTGGCCTGATCTTCGAGCGTGTCGGCGCGGCCATCCCAAAACTGTTTGTGATTGAACGTCGCATTCCAAATCGTCGGCGCACCGCGTCGAATGACATCGCCGCCCGCCCGTTCTGCGCCTAAGCCCGACCCGCCCTTGCCCATTGAAAGCCCGCGCCCATCGCCGAAGCCGAGATCAGGATGATGGCACGTCGCACACGACACATCGTTCGCGCCCGACAACACGGGATCGAAGAACAATAATCGCCCTAACTCTACGCGCGCATCCTTCGCATCTGTCGGTGCGGGGTTATCTGCGGGGACGACCATCGCGGGATACGTTTTCCGCAACCCGCCGCCCTTCGGATCAACGCCTGCGGTGCCTTCGTTACCGACGAAATCCGGTTTGACCGGCCACATTCCCAACGTCGTGAACGCGCCGATAATCAAAACGATAAAAGCGACCAACGCCTTCCACCAACGACGTGCTTTGGCGCGGGGTTGCGATAAATCCATTTCCTGGGCCGATGTTGCCATAGCGTGAGAGCCTCCCGATTCAAGTGTTTGAGTTGTGATGCGGATTGGGTGCGGCTTGACCGCGCACTCAGTCTATGCGGCGAAAAAGATTCTGTCAAAAACGCGAAGCGCCTGGGAGCGCACGCGGAAGCGCGTGCTGAGTTTGATCAGTCCTACCTTTTTCGGAGCGGATACGCACCCCACGCCTCAGCACGCGCTTCCGCGTGCGCTCCCAGGCGCTTCGCGTCGCTATTTTGTCGTTGCCGGATCAAGTAACAGACCCTTCGGCGTGCCATTGCCAAGCACGAGATTAATAACGCCTTGCGGATTGATTTTGCGGATGCGCCGATTCGCGCGGTCGGCAATGAAGACGCTGCCATCCGGCGCGAGCGCGATTTTTTGCGGCGTGTTTAGTTCCGCTTCCGTCGCGCGTTTGCCGTCGCCGCTGAAGCCGGGTTGGCCGTTGCCAGCCATCGTCGTAATCACCCCGCCGCGCACAACGCGCAAACGATGATTGCCGCTGTCCACGAGGTACAGATTGCCCGCCGCATCGCACTTCAAATCTGTCGCCGCAAAGATTTTGCCCTTCTCTGCCAGCCCGCCATCGCCGCCGTAGCCGCCGCCATACGTGTCCGCCGCCGGGCCGTAACCGATGATCGTGCTGATCTTGCCATCCGGCGTGATGCGACGAATGCGGCTGTTGCCCGCGTCGCTGACGTAGACGCTGCCATCCGGGCCAACCGCCACCGCCATCGGAATATTCATCTGCGCCTTGTCCGCCGCGCCGCCATCGCCGCCGTAGCCTGCAACGGTGCCAGCAAAGACCGTCAACTTGCCGCTGCGATCCAGCTTACGAATCACGCTGTTGTACGTGTCGGCAATGAACAGATTGCCGTCTTTGTCGAGCGCGAGGCTTTGCGGATTGTTGAGCGAAGTTTCCGGCACGATGCCGTTGTAATTCGACTGCAACGCTTTGCCGTCGCCCGCAATGGTCGTGATAATCCCGCGCGCATCAATGCGGCGAATGCGTTGATTGCCCGTGTCCGCGATCAGCAAATTGCCCTCCCGATCAAACAGCAGATCATGCGGCGCGTGCAGTTGGGCTTTGCTCGCCAGCCCCCCATCGCCGCTGAAACCGCTGTCGCCCGTCCCCGCGATTAGGCTCAAACGCCCGGCGCGTGTGAGCTTCAGAATGCGATGCGTGCCGATGTCGGAGATGTACAAATCGCCCTTACTGTCCAGCGCTAGCCCGTTCGGATAGACGAGGCGCAACGCCGTCACAGCAGGCTTGGTTGCCTGCCCGAAACAAGTGAGAGACAAGAGTAGGAACAGCGGAAACATACGCGCGGTTTTGTGTTTGGCAATTCGCATAATGCAGGTGACGCAATGAGTGATGATGGGAAGCGAAGCGGTATGATGGCACGAAATTCGTCTTTCGGGAATCAACGCGCGCCGGGAATTCTGATTGCAGGACGTTTCCACGCCAGCGTATGATGCCGCCGTCTACCAGAAAAACCGAGACAATTCCCAGGAGGCCACGCTTGAAAAAATTCCTTCTTTCGCTGTTCGTACTTACGCTCGTCCTCATTCCCTGCACCGCCGCTGGCGATTTGGTACGACTGGTCAGAAACAAACTTTCCGCTGGCGATTTGGAAAGCAGCATCGCCGCCGTCGAAGAGTACAAGAAAAAATCCGGCGTAGATGCTGAATATCTCGACGCCATCGGCTGGGTCGCACGGGGTGCCGAGATGTTGCGCCAAAATGAAATCGCTGCATCGTATGTGGCGGAGTTGCGGCGTGAGATCAAGGAAGAAAAAGCCGACTGGCTCGCCCCGCTCGGCGCTGCCATCGAAGTCGAAGCCAAACTGCGCGCTGCCCGCGAAGGCAAGAAAGCCGCCGTGCGTTGGCTGGAAGAGGAATTTGCACGCGCCAAAGACACGGGACTGCGCGCCCGCATTTATCGCAGCATCAATCAACTCTCGCTCGAAGGACAACGTGCTCCCGAACTCAATCTAACGAATGTGATCGGGAACGCGCCGGCACTGGCTTCGCTGAAGGGCAAGCCCGTGTTGTTATTTTTGTGGGCGCACTGGTGCGGCGATTGTCGCGCACAGGCCGCGACGCTCACCAGCGTGTGGCAGAAATACCGCGCGCAAGGCTTGGTCGTGCTCGCGCCGACGCGGTTGTACGGCACGGGCGCAGAAGGCAAAACCGTCACGCCTGCCGAAGAGAAAGCGCATATCGAAAAGGTCTGGGCGCAGAATTACGCTGGACTCGAAGGCGTGCCGATTGCGATTGATACCGAAACGATGGTGCGCTACGGCGTTTCCGCGACGCCGACATTTGTGCTGATTGATCGCAAGGGACTCGTGCGCTTCTACTCGCCCACCCGCCTTTCTGAGGCATCGTTGTCCAAACGCATTGACGCCGTGCTGGCCGAAGCGCCATAAGTATTGCCCTTCCTCCTAACTTTGTTTTCGGCTATGCTCTGGCGCGTTGTTCAGCCGTTTGATGTTACACGGAGAAAGGGAAATTTCATGTCAGCTCAGCAGTTCGTTTTCTCGTTTCTGCTTGTCGCCCTGTTTGTGTTGTCGGGGTTCGCACAAGTGCAACTTCCTGCCCAATCCGACAAGCCGATTTCGGTGCCGATGCCCAGCGAACAGGAGCCGGAAGCCGTCTTTCGCATCAACACGCAACTCGTGCAAATTGATGCCGTCGTCACGGGCAAAGGCAACGCCCACGTTAACGATTTAACCGCCGATGATTTTGAGTTGATCGTGGATGGCAAGAAACAAAAGCTATCGCACTTTCGCCTCGTCAAAACCGTCACCGCGCCAGCCACAACAACCGAACCGCCGAAGAAATACGATCCGAAAGCACCGCTCCCGCCTTCCTCAAACACCAAACCCATCACGCCAGACCAGGTGCAGCGCACGATTGCCTTTGTCGTAGACGATCTGGGCCTGTCGTTCGAGAGTATGAATTATGCTCGCGAAGCAATTCGCAAGTTCGTTCGCACGCAGATGCAGGAGGGTGATCTGGTCGGCATCATTCGCACGGGCAAAGGCATGGGCGCGTTGCAACAATTCACGACCGACCGGCGTGTGCTGGAACTGGCGATGGACAAACTCACCTGGAATCCGTTCAGCCGCGATATGATTCCACACTTCGGCGTTCAGCCGGGACAGCCGCAACAAGCACAGAGGGAGACGGATGAACAATTTCAGCAACGCCTCGGCATGTATGAACGCGGCAATGAATTCCGCGACACTGTGTTTGCGGTCGGCACGCTCGGCGCAATCAACTTTGTCGTGCGCGGGCTGCGCGAATTGCCGGGGCGCAAGATGGTGATTCTGTTGTCCGACGGCTTTAAGCTTTTTGACAAAGACCGCAACAACACACAGGTCATCGAACGGCTGCGGCATTTGACCGATCTCGCCAATCGTTCGAGCGTGGTGATTTATTCGATTGATACGAAAGGCCTGCTCCCGCTCGGCCCACAGGCGGGAGATAACACGGCAGGGATGACGTCGCAGCAAATGACGGAAAGCTACAGCCGGATGTCGCAGGCGAATTTTGAATCGCAGGATGGGCTGGTCGCCCTGGCGCGCGATACGGGCGGTTTTGCGGTGCTGAATAACAACGATGTGAACCTCGGCATTCGCAACGTGATGGCTGACAACGAAAGCTATTATTTATTAGGGTTCGATCCCGATGACGAACAATTCGATACGAAGTACCGCGAGAAATATCATTCGATCAAAATCAAATTGAATCGGCCAGGGTTGCAGGTGCGCACTCGTTCGGGTTATTACGGCATCCCGGAAACGGCAGCGCGCGCAGTGCCCCAAACGCGCGAACAACAAATCCTGCACGCGCTCTATTCGCCGTTTGGCGCGCGCGATTTGAGCCTCCAAATGACATCGTTTTTCTTCAATGCGGAAAAAGGCGGTTCGTTCGTGCGGTCGTTGCTCTACATTGATGCGTCCAAGCTGAAGTTCACGGACGAGAATGGCAAGAAAGCAGCGCAACTGGAATTGGCAACCTTCACCTTCGATGAAAACGGCAAAGCCATTGAAAATCGCGGCCACGCTATCACATTGAATTTTGACGAAGCACGTTATCAAGAGGTGCTAAAACGAGGCTTCACCTATCAACACGACTCGCCCATCACCAAGCCGGGTGCGTATCAATTTCGGATGGTGTTGCGCGATACCACAGCGGAAAAGCTCGGCGCGGCGGGTCAATTCATCAACGTGCCGGATTTGACCAAAAATCGGCTGGTACTTTCCGGTCTCACGCTGATAGGGCGTTTGTTTCCTGATCCGGCTGTGCCGAAGCCGCCTCTCGCAGACGACACACTGCCCACGCCTGCGGTACGCCGCTTTGCCCGTAACGGCGCGGTTGAATATTACGCGCTCGTTTACAATGGACAATTTGACAAGCAAACTCAGCAACACAAATTGACGATGCAAGTCGAAATCTACCGCGACGGCAAAGCCATTTTTCAAAGCCAGCAGCTCCCGATAGACACAACCGGCCAAACCGATCTGAAGCGCCTCGCTTGCGCAGGCCAACTGGCACTGACAGGATTTCCACCGGGCGATTACCTCTTTCACCTGATCGTGACCGACCCGCTCGCGAACAAGCGATATGGGCAGGCCGATCAATGGATGGATTTTTCAGTGCGGTAATTGTTAGCCACGAATTGACACGAATTTTCACCAATTATTTTTAAGCAAGAAAAATCTGTACGAATCTGTGGTGCAAGAGAATTCGTGAAAATTCGTGTCAATTCGTGGCTGAATTTTCTTTTCGTTCGCCAATCAACTGAAAGGCGAGCGCAGTCAGAAACACGCACAGCACCGGCACCAGCATCCACCAGTAATTTCTCAGCACTGACAAATCTTTTGCATCGGCTAACATTGTCCCCCAGCTTGCGCTCGGTTCCTGCACGCCAACGCCGAGAAAGGACAACGTGACTTCGGCCAGAATGAACGTTGGCGCGGTCAACGCAAATTGCGTTAGCAACGGCGTGCGAATGTTGGGCAGGACGTGCCGCGCGATGATGCGCAGGTTGCTCGCACCTAACGAAGTCGCGGCGGTCACATAATCTTTCACGCGCTCGGCGAACGCCAGATTGCGTGTCAGGCGCGCGACTTCTGCCCAGCCGACAGCGGCAAAAATCATAATCATCATCGTCGCCACCTGACGCGGCGTGACGCTCAACGGAAACGCGGCGCGAAAAGCTAAAATCAAAATCAGCGTCGGCAACGACATCACAATTTCTGCCGCCCGCATCAACACCGAATCTAGCGCGCCGCCAAAATATCCGGCTACTGCGCCGATGCCAATGCCGATCAAATACGCCAACAGCAAACCGACCGGCCCAATCACCAACGAAAGCTGTCCCGCATACAGCAACCGCGCCAACACATCGCGTCCTAGATTATCCGTGCCGAGCCAATGCAGGCGCGGTGCCGCTTCGCCGCCGTCAACGCCCAACAGATGCCAATTCGATTCAATTAAGCCAAACCAGTAATAGCTTTCGCCGCGCACGAAAAAGTATAGCGAATACGCCTGCGCGCGCTCTTCATCATATGCAAACAACAAACGATCCGTGATGCGAGGGCGATAAATAAAGGGGCGCACATGAAAGCCGCCCTGCGCGTCCACAAAATGCACGCGCGTCGGCGGCAGAAATGGTGTCTCTTTAGCCTGCGAGCGATGATTGTATGGCGCGAGAAAACCGCCGAGCAGCGAAAGCAGGTACAACACTGCAAGTAATCCCAACCCGATGGATTTTGCGTCGCGCCATCGTTGCCACTTCATTTCGGTTGCGCCTCCTCGTAGCTCCGTAGGCGCGGATCCGCCAACAGTTGCAGCACGTCCGCCAGCAAATTCCCCAGCAGCAGCATCACCGCCGTCAGCATCACCACACACATCAGCACGGGCAAATCGCGCGTGCGTGTTGCATTTATACACTGCCCACCGCCCGCCGCCGCCATCACGGTTTCGACGATGACGGAGCCGCTCAGCAGTGCGGCGATGGCATAACCAAGCAACGTGATCAACGGCGCAGCGCTACGCGCGCCGCGTGCTTGCCAATCACCGCCCATTCGCTCGCTTTCCGCGCGTGCTGTGCGAACAAAATCTGCGGCTAAAACTTCCGCAATAATCCTGCGCGCGCCTGTCGCAAATACACTGCCGCCAGTGGTAACCCATCACGACCGTGGTAAGCAGCAACAAATGGTGCCAACTGTCAAGCAGTGCCGCGATTGACCAGTCATTCGGCACATTCAGCGAACGCACGTTGCCAATGGGAAACCACAACTCCAGTGCGCGCAGCAAAACCAGCGCCAGAATCGCCAGCACAATGCGCGGCGTTTGAAAGGTTCACCAGCGTCAGCGCGCCCGTCACGCGATCCAGCCACGAACTGCGCCGCTTCGCCGCTAACGCACCGAGCGGCAAGGCCAGTAACAACGCGAGCAGCGTCGCCGCGATGGAAAGCTTCAATGTATTGCCCAGCCGCGCGCCAATCAGCGCCGTTACGGGCAATCGTTCGCTGAGTGACACGCCGAAATCGCCGCGCACTACGCCGCCGAGCCACGCGCCATAACGCACCAGCAGCGGACGATCCAGCCCGTACTGCTCCCGCAACCGATTCACCGTTTCCGCCGAGATGCGCGGGTCTTGTTTGCCCTGCCAGCGCATCGCCCGGCGCAGCATTGATGAGCGCAAAACTGAGGAGGGAAACGACAAACAGCATCGGCACAGCGATGAGCAGGCGTTTACCGATAAGTTGGAGAATTGAGGTGCGAAGTGAATTCATCAGACAGAGATGAAAGGGGCAGGCAACGACTCTTCGGTTCGGCGTACAGTTATAAATTACTGCCAGTCAATTTCAGCGGCTTGCAGGATTCAGGTGTCCCGGCTCTTTCGCTTGGGGCGCAATTCATTCAGCGCCGTCAGCCGGGCGCATCTTAAGCCTTTCCGCTAAGCTGTCTACCATTTCAACTTTGACTCTGCCTGCGCGGCTATGCTCTAATCCGCGTTCGTCAACGCCACCAATGGCAAGCCTCAACCGAGTCTTTTATGGCGCAGACAAACCTTCAGATACGCGGTGTTGGTGTCTTTGCTGCGGGTGCTGGTCGCCTGTAAACCATCGTCACAAACCAACGGTAAAACAGCGGCGCAAGGGCGATAGACGGCGCGCGGCGGACGGTTAGTCGTCGGCATCGCGGCACGCCCAAGACGTTCAATTCCCTGCACGCGGGCGATGAAATAGCGCCATTGTCGCGGGCTATTTTTGCTGCCGCGCCGCTCGTCGAATTCGATCACGACACGCAAAGTTTTGTCCCCGGTTTGGCGGGCGCTGGCCGACCGCCAGCGACGGCGGCAAAACCGTTACGGTGAAGCTGCGCGAAGGGTTGAAGTTTTCGGATGGCGCGCCACTGACGGCGGAGGATTTACTCTTTACGCTGAAAGTCGGCGCGGATGAAAAAGTCCGCTCGGCTTCTTCCGCGAAAGCTTTTGAGCGGCGGGCAGCCGATCAAAGCGACGGTGCTGGGCGGATGACCGCACGGTGAACTGGAGATGACGCAACCGCTCGCCTCTGTCGAATCTTTCCTCAACACGTTTCGCCCGTTGCCGCGTCACAAACTCGAAGCTGTCTATACCAAAGGCGAATTCAGCAAAGCGTGGGACATCACGACGCCGCCCGCAGAATTGGCGGTGCTCGGCGCGTTTGTCGTGAAAGAGTTTGTGCCGAATCAGCGCACGATTCTCGCGCGCAATCCGAATTTCTGGAAGAAGGACAAAGCGGGCAATGCCCTGCCCTACCTCGATGAAATCGTGATTGAAGCGGTGCCGGATGCCAATACTTCTCTGCTGAAATTTCAGCAGGGCGAAGTGGATTTGATGGACAACATCGCGCCCGCGAATTTCGCTACGCTCAAGCAGCAAACGCCCGCGAACGTCACAGCTTCATGATTACGGCCAGCCTTGTTGATGGATTTCTTCTGGTTCAATGTGAACGATGGGAAAGACGCGGCGGGCAAAGCGGTTGTCGAGCCGCACAAACTGCGTGGTTTACTGATGTGCTTTCGCCGCGCCATTGCGGACAGCGCTGGATCGCAAGACGATGATAGACAACGTACTGCGCGGGCTGGGTACACCGCTCAATCAAATGGTTTCACCGAGCAATAAAAAATGGCTCAGCAACGATGTCTCGGCCTCTAACTTTGATTTGAATAAAGCCAAAGAATTGCTGAAGGAAGCAGGCTTTACCAGCAGCGAAAATGGCTTGCTCGACAAAGCTGGCAAGGCGGTTGAATTCACGTTGATCGTGGATGAAAGCGTCGCGCCGCGCAAAGCGATGGCGACAATTGTGCAGGAGGACTTAGCCAAGCTGGGAATTAAAGTGAATGTGATCGCGCTCGAAAAAAATGCCTTTGTCGAGATGATTGATAAGAAGGCAAATTACGACGCCGCTATTCACGGCTACGCGCCAACGGATTTGGAACCCGCCACCACGCTGAGCGGCATGAAAGTCGGCGGCGGACAACATTACTGGTTCATCGGCCAAAAGCAGGCCAAAGAAGAATGAAAAGACTCCTTGATCGTCTGGCATCGAAGCCAGATAATTACGCCGGATTTCGCCGCGCGCAACAGAAATCTGACGCCGCGCAAAAGCTGTTGGCGGAGCACTTGCTCGCATCCCGCTCGTCGTCCGCAACTTTGCGAGCGGCGCGAAAATTACGCTCGGCAATTATCGCCCTATGTCATCATCCCGCGTTCGTTGTGGAATGCGGAGGAATTATTTGGAAGAAATAAACAAGCCACAAATTAACAAGAATTTTCACGAATTGTTTTTCAGCTTAGAAAATAGATGCGCTCCACGACGAAAAATAATTCGTGAAAATTCGTGTTAATTCGTGGCCAATCTCTTATGCCGAAAACTGAATTGCCCGTCTTAAACCACTTTACGATTGTGCGAAATGCCCCGGCTATTGTTGTTCCTACGAATACATCATTGGCGCCACGAAACGCGATGTGACGCGACTGGGCAAACGCTTTGGCTCGTCGTCGGAGGAGGCGGAAAAGAAATTCACGCGGATGCATTGAAGCAGCCGCATTCTGAAACATCGCAAAACATATCCAGCCCAAAAGCACTTCTCCTGCCGCTTCTTTCATCCGACCAAACGACAGTGCACGGTGTACGAACATCGCCCCGGCGTGTGCCGCGAATATCCTGACGCGCGGCGGTGCGGCTACTACGATTTTCTGAAGTGGAATGCGCAAGCACAGCAGGATGAAACATTCATTCCGCTGGAACGGTAACGGTACAGTACAGCGAGCGGTAGCGACCTGATTCTGGCGTTTGTCTCAGGTCGCTACCGCTCGCTGTACTGTACCAACTCATCCGCGCCGAAACTCGGTAACGCATCGCCCGCACGCCGTACATCATCACGACGCCCAAAATGACAGAGAGCAGCAACGCCGCCAGCGATTCGCACGCAGCAGCAGCAAGCCGCTAACGGCAAAGCTTGCGCTGGCGGCATAGAGTCGCAACGGCAACCCGCCGCTGTGATAAACCGCGCGCAAGTAACTTGTGATGAAAATGCCCGCGATCTCCTGGCAGGAGCGGCTGCCCGCTGCGCCAGCGTCGCAGCAGCGTTACTGCCGCTTCCAGAATCGGCAAGCTAACAATGACTGGCGGCAAGCGTAATCGTACCGCTGTCGGCGCTCGTACTCGTCAGCGCCAACACCGCCAGCAGAAACCCCAGCCACAAACTGCCGGAATCGCCTAGAAAAATTGTCGCGGATGAAAGTTATGCGGTAGGAAACCGCACAAGGCAGGAAGCAAAAGCAGGCTGAGGGCAAAGCCTTCGACCTGGCCGCAGAGCAACGCGCTTAACAACAGTGCGATGACTGCAACGCCGCTGACGCCAACGGCCAAACCGTCTACGCCATCAATCAAGTTCAGCGCATTCGTCACGCTCATGACCCACAAACCAGCAAGATCAAACTTAGCCAGCCGGGAATGGGAATGATTCTCACCAGGAATCAGCGAAAGCGCAGGAGGCGTGTCCGTGAAATGTAACAGCGCGGCGCTCACAGCAGGCACGAAGAGCTTGAGCCGTTCACTGACGCCAAACACGTCGTCCGCCACGCCCAACAAAAATACGAGCGTCGCGGGCAACAAGATTTTCCAGAGCGGAAGCCAGACCGGATTCAGCGCCGCACAGACCACCCACAACAGCATCACCGCGAAGTAACGCTACGCCGCCTAAGCGCGGCAACGACGTTTGATGAATGCGCCGGTCATCGTTCGGGTGATCGAACACACCCCAACGAATCGCTTGCCGCCTGACTAGCGGCGTCAGCAGGAATGAACAGAGAGGAACGTAATTTACGCCCAGCAAAAGGAAATTCCGCATGCCATCGGCATAACACGGACGCGAGGTTAGACAAGAGAAGGAGAAAAGGAGAGAAGGAGAGAAGGAGAGAAGGAGAGAAGGAGAGACAAAGGGCGCTTTCACCAACGATCTGATTCCCGATTCCTGACGCCTGATTCCTGATAGTCCAAAAACTGTTATTGGTCAGCAGAAATCGAAGCGTCAGGAATCGAATCAGTGATGCGCGAAAAAGGCGAGACCAATGACCGATAACAAGTGACCTTTATGCCAAGTGTTCCCGCGTCATTCCGGCCAGCAATTGGCCAAGCGGACAACAGCTTGTCAGCCCCCGGCGATTCGATGCCGATGGCGTGAATGACGGCAGGCCACGACGGATCAGGCGTGATGACAAAATCGGTGAACGAATGCGATTTGCCCGTGTACAACCGAGGCCGTAAGCCCGCAGTTAGCTCGGACGCAAATCTTCCAACTTGAGCGACGGCACAATCCTCAAGGCGGATTCATAAAACACTTCCAGCGGCGGGATTGCTTTCGTAATCTTCCTTGTCTTCGTTCACGTAACGAGCGTTTGGCCCCAACAAGACGCGCCCAGCCATATTCTTGGTGAAGTGGACGCCCAGCCCGTGTCCTTGATCGGCGGGCGGGACGGGATAGATCGCGATTGACGATGCCGCTCATCCGCGCGACCAGTTCGGCGTATTCGCCGCGACAGGGATAGACGCGGTACTCATCAAAGCCGAACAGTCCGGCGACAACATCGGCATACAACCAGCGGTGTTGACGACAGCGCGCGTAGCAACCTCTTCGCCGTGCGATGCGCGCAGGATCGTGACGCCATCGCGCAGGTCAGCACAGACGAGTCGCGTGTCTGTGACCAGATGGCGCCGTTGTCGCGGGCGACGCGCAGCGAGGGCTTGAATTGGCGCTCGGTGTCTACGATGCCGGTGTTCGGGGAGTAGAGCGCAAGCGGCGAGGCGACGTTCGGTTCGCGGCGGCGAATGGAATCGGCTTCGACAATTTCTAAGCCTCGGTGCTGTTGTTTTCGCCGCAGGTTTTGACGGCTTCGAGGTCGGGCAAAGTTGGTTCACGGTTTCGGCGACGACCAGCTTGCCGATGCGTTCGTGCGGAACGTGATGCGCGGCGCAGAATTCGCGAGCATTTGCAACTGCGCACGCAATGCAGACGCCTTTCAGCGAGCTCTCGATCGTAATATAAAACCAGCGTGAATCACGCCGCTGTTGCGTCGAAGTGCTGAGGCCAAATGGGGGCGGCTTCGATAAAAACACATTGTCGTAATGCCGCGCGAGCTCGGCGACGGTTGCCAGACCGATGACGCCGCCACCGATGACAAATCTGGCATTGGCTTTTTCCCATTAAAGGGTTGCTTTCTCTGAAATGGGAATGGTTATTTTTGAGTTTGATACACGAGCGCGGCGGCTTCCGGCTCGCGTTGCGTCAGCAGTTCCGTGAGCTTGGCCGCGAGTTCCTGCTGGAAGACGCCACAAATATTTTGCAAATCTACCGCGACGATTTCCTCGCTCACGCAGCGGTAAAACGTGATTACGCCCAGCGAGCGCGACGCCGTCATCAGCGGCAACGTCAGCGCCCAGTAACCGTCATCCGGCGTCATATCTTCGACAAAGCGGTTGTGCCGTTCGTACAGCAATACAAAACTGCCTTCATCGTTTAGCGTAGTGCCGACCGGCAGCCGCCAACTGTTGAGTTGTGCGGGCGTGAGCAACGTGTATTTTTGTTCGGCGGCAACCTCGGCTTTGATTTCCAGCCGCGCGCCTTCAAATTCGCTGGCGGCGGCGAGGTCACAGAGCACGGCAAAAAAGCGGTCGAAGCCGGTAAATTTCTTTAAGTCTAAATTCAAATGGCGCACGTCCACATTCACGGACAGGCTGCGGCGATGCGTGGCGACGCGGCGACGAATGGCGCTGCCGAGTTCTTCAAATTCCGGGTAGCGCAGCCGCTGCACGCCGAAATACGATCAGCACGCCGACGACACAAAATCAGCGCCGCCACTGACCGCGCCGGATTCAGCAGCATCAGACTAAACAACGGAAAATAACCTGCAAAATGCTATACAACAAAATCGCCGTCTGCTGTGATGCTGATCCAGCAGGCGATGATGAATATGCCCGCGATCACTTTGCAGCAGCGGTTGCCCGCGCAAAAGCGACGCACCGAAGACAGTCCAACATCCAGCACTGGCAAACTGAACGACACCAGCGGAATCGCAATGGCAATCGCCGTCGTCCCTTTGCGGCACCCGCGAGCGACAGCGCCAAAATCCTGCTAAAGCCTAAAACAAACCGCCTGAATCGCCCAGAAAATCGAAGCCGTATTTTTGAAAGTTAAAGCACAAAACCGATCACCGCGCCCAGCAAATCGCTGGTGTCAGCGTCGTCACCGATTCGCGCCCCATCATAATCGAAAACACCAGCACCGGAAAGCGCGGCAACGCCGACGCGCCCGCCGCCAAGCCATCAATCCCGTCAATCAAATTGAAGGCGTTCGATCCCGACAATCCATAGCGCCGTCATCGGAAAACTCAACTACATCGGCAACGACCAAAAATCGCCAAACGGTAAAGACAAGCTCGTGATGCCAAAGCCAAACCAATGCAGCATCGCGGCGGCCAGGATTTGCACGACTACTTTTAGCCACGCGCCGGAACCACGCAAATCGTCGTATACGCCGAGCCAAAATCAGCGTCGCGGGCGCGACAATGGCAATATACCAGCAGTTCTTCGCCAAACGCCTGACTGACGTTGAGGCAGCGGCACACACAACAACGTCAGCAAAAGGTGATGTAGATGGCCACGCCGCCCAAACGCGGCGTCGGCAGCCAGAGAATGCGCCGCTGATTATCCGGCACATCCACCGCGCCGAGAGCTCATGGCGAGCCGCCGTGCCTGCGGCGTCAGAAAAAAATAACGTGAGTAGCAGCGAAATAAAAATAGGGTGAGTGGGTTAGAACGCATATTTTATCGCGCGGGCAGCGAAGGCGATATACCCGCTTGCCCAACGGGTGTCACAGGCGGCGGGGCCGCTGGCCCCAGTCATAAACCGCTTGTCGCCATTGATATCAGCTCATTGTTTGTCGCGCAATCCCTCCTCAAACCCAATCTGCGCGCGAAAGCCAAACTGCGTTCGGCGCGCGTCACATTCAGACAACGGCGCGGTTGCTCATCCGGTTGCGAGACGTCCCAGACTAACTCGCCGGGTGAATCCGGTCAGTCGTGCAATTTTTTCGGCCAGCTCTTTGATCGTAATTTCAAATCCGGCTCCTAAGTTCACCGGTTCAGATTGATTGTAATTTTCCGCCGCCAACACGATGCCGCGGCACAATCTTCCGCGTGCAAAAATTCGCGCGTCACCTGTCCCGTCCCCAGCAACGAATCCTCTCGTCGCGCCTGTCTGCACGGCTTCGACGCATTTGCGAATCAGCGCCGGGATGACGTGCGAACTGTTCAGATCGAAGCTGTCGCGCGGGCCGCAAAGGTTTACTGGCAACAGGAAAATGGAATTGAATCCGTACTGTTCCCGATACGCCTGCGGATGCACGAGCATCGCTTTTGGCGATACCGTTAAAGCGTTGGTTTCTTCGGGGTAGCTGTTCCACAAATCTTCTTTTCCTGAACGGCACGGGCGTGAATTTCGGATACGCGCAGATCGTGCCTGTCGCCACAAATTTCTGGACGCCTGCACGCGCGCTTCTTCCATCAACTGCACCCCCATCATCAGGTTGTCATAAACATTTGCCGGGATTCTGGGTTATCTGCGCCAATGCCGCCGACGACGGCAGCCAGTGAAATCCACTAAGTCCGGCTGCGCATCGCAAAGTCGCCTTTGACCGCTTCCGCCTGCACCAAATCGTAATCCGCCTGACGGGAATGAAAATTTGCGTGCAACCCCGCGCCCGCAAGTGCTCCACCACGTAGGAACCTGCGCTTTGCGCCGGTCACGACTACTTTTTTATAGGGAAATGACATCATAGCCAAAGATCTCCGCGAATTACTAATCAGCCGCTTTGCTGTTGAATTTTTCGGTTGGTTTGCCGGTGAGTTTAGCCAAATCCGCATCTACCATAATGCGCACCAACTCCTGAAACTTCACCTTTGGCTCCCAGCCCAACTCGCGGCGGGCTTTAGAGGCGTCGCCGATCAGCAAATCCACTTGCCGGACGGTAATAACGCGGATCAATCTCAACGCATTGCTGCCAGTCCAAATCAAGATGCCCAAACGCTTCGTCCAGCAGTTCCTGAATCGAATGCGTTTCGCCCGTCGCAATCACGTAATCATCCGCTTTGTCCTGTTGCCAGCATCAGCCATATCGCCTGATAAAACCGCGGACAGCCTCAATCGCGGCGCGCGTCCAGATTGCCCAGATACAATTTGTCCTGCAGTCCCAGCTTGATCGCCGCCGCCGCTTTCGTCGCCTTTGCGCGTCACAACGTTTCGCCGTCATGCCAGGACTCTCGTGATTGAAGAGAATGCCGCGGGCAAATAAACCGTAGCTTTCCCGATAATTCACCGTGATCCAATAGGCATAGAGCTTTGCCGCCGCATACGGGCTGCGCGGATAAAACGGCGTTTCCGCGTTGCGGCACTTCCTGCAATTTTGCCGTAAAAAGCTCGGATGAAGACGCTTGATAAAAAACGCGCTTTATGCCTGTTTCCCCTGAATCGCTTCTAAAATCCGCAACGCGCCCAATCCGCTGATTTCGCCCGTGTATTCGGGAATAAAGCTGACGCGGACGTGCGATTGTGCGCCGAGTTGGCGGATTTCATCCGGCTGCACATCGCGCAGAATTTTATTCAGCGAACTAGCATCGTTGAGATCGCCATACACCAAATGCAACCGCCGCCCGGAGACGTGCGGGTCTTGATAAATGTGATCAATGCGGTCGGTATTGAACGAACTGGAACGGCGAATAATGCCGTAGACTTCGTATCCTTTACCGAGCAGGAATTCCGTCAAATAACTGCCGTCCTGTCCGGTGATGCCCGTCACTAAGGCTCGTTTAGCCATGCGTTTCCTTTCGCGATTTTTTGCGAGAAGTCGGTTTTTCCTGACTCCTGACTCCTGGTTCCCGCTAACCGAACAACCGTTTTTGCCCAGCAGGAACCAGGAATCAGGAACCGGGAATCAGCCCGCTCAAATATAAATCCTTCTTATCGGCTCGCCGCCGTGCGCTTCGCTTCGGCCAGATATTCGGAAACTTCCGGCGTCAGCATTTCTTCCGTGCGCAGTCCCAGCGCCTCGCGCAACACGCGATCAAACGCGGTGGCGGCGGACGCCAAGCCGTATTTTTCTGCCGCGCGGCGGGCGCTCAGTCCAGCCTGTCGCAAGCGGTCGTGCGCCGACAGCCAATCCACGAGCGTCAAACGCGGCTGGGATCAAGCTGCCGTCAATATTTTCGGGCAGCACGGAACCGTAGTCGAACTCTTCGACGACTTGCGCGAATTTCGCTTTCGGCTGGCCCCAAAAACACGCAAGGACGCCCGGCAGCGAGAATGCCATAGACTTTGCTCGGCACCACGAGGCCGTACATATTTTCCCGCATACAAAGGCTGGCGGAATGTCCGCCGCGCTCAGGCTTTCTCGGCCAATTGTTCTTCTCGGCTGAAACGGCAGAAAGCGTACATTGCGCAGGGCGGCGCGTTCGACTTGTGCCTGCACTTCGGAGTTGCGGCAAAGCGGCCGTTACCACCAGCAGCAAGCTGACTTCCGGGCATTGCAAGGCGAGAATGGCAGCGGCTTCGATGATGGCATCGAAGTGATGCGCCAAACCAAAATTACTGAATACATAACGACCGGCTCGCCGTTCAATCCGACGCGCTGGCGAAAATGGATTTGCGGTGCGCGCGGCGGCTGCACCCGTTCCAGGTCCGGCCCAGTTCGGAATCAATGCCAGCCGCGCCGCGCGAATGCCGCGTTTAGTGAGCCGTTCGCGCATACAACGCCCGATGCACACAATGCGACCGCCGCTGCAACAAAACGTCGAGAGCCAGCGCAGGCCGCGCGCCAGCCAGCCCTGTGGGCGAATAACGGCAAGCGTTTCGGCGACCGGATATAAATCCTGCGCCCAATGCACGCTCTTCGCGCCTTTCAATAAGGCCAATAGCGCTGATGACCAGCAAGAGCGGCGGGTCAGTCATCGTCAAGCAATTACATCCGCGCGCCCAGCAGTTAAGGCGCTGCAGAACAAGGCGGATATAAACTCACATAACTCAGCGCCCGCCGCCAGTTGCTCTTGCGCGTGAAGGGAACGCCTGCGACGCGCTCAACGCGGACGCCGTGTAAGGTTTCAGAGGAAGGTGTATTCGCAATAGTTTGGCTGGTGACAACGGTTACGTCCCAGCCTTTATTGACTAAGCTTTCAGCCAATTCTGCCAGGATTTGCCCCGTTGCCGCTTCATCTGGCAGATACACGCGGTTCAGTAAAAATACGGAAGGTTTCATTACAATCTCAATGGACTTTGCGGTTACCAGGACAACGAAAAATGCCCGCGACTTAAAAAGCCGTCGGATAAAACATTAATCAACCGCGCGCAACCGACAATCTGGCTCTTCAGGTCCCGGTCTGAGAGTTGCTCCAGGCAATGGAGTTCGGCCCGCATTCCCTGTGTGTCCGGTCGCAAGGCGACGCAGGGAAGCCGTTGTTCGTGGGCGAATTCCATCGCGCCCACCTCATCGGTGAGGAGGAAGGAAGCCTCGGCCAGCAACGCCCGGTGCTGCGTCGCCGTCAAGTCCTTTAGATAAACGATGCCTTTACTTTTGAGAGCCAAGCCGCGAATCACTTCATCAAATTGCGTGTCAATCCACGCGCATTGCTCGTTCGGCATCGGGAGGGCAAAGGGGATATGTTCCGAAAGCAAATAGGCCAATGTCAGAAACAGTAGCAGTTCTTTTCGACGCGCTTCCGCCGCGTCAAACTCGCGCAGCAACAAGACGGCAAAGGGTTTCTCTAACATCTGGTGATCGGTGGTTGGTGGCCGGTGATGGTGGTCGGTCAAGTGTACATAGGGCGCAGCAACCGACCACCGACCACTACTATTAACTCTTCCGCCGTACCGCGAAATTGCCCACATACAACACGTCCATGCGTGTCTTTAGAAAGCAATCAATCGCGTGGCGCGGCGTGCAAACGACGGGTTCGTTTTCATTGAACGACGTATTCAAAATCACAGGCACGCCGGTCAGGGCGTAGAAATCAGAAATCAACTGATAATACCGCGCGTTCACTTCCGGAGTCACAGTTTGCAGACGGCCTGAACCGTCTACGTGCGTGACGGCAGGAATCACGTCGCGTTTCTCTGGGCGAATTTGATAGACCATCAGCATCGTCGGCGCGGGATGATCCTGCTCGAAATATTCCGGTACGTGTTCGGCCAGAATCGAAGGCGCGAAGGGGCGGAACGGCTCGCGCTTTTTGATGCGCGCGTTCAGAATGTCTTTCATATCGGCGCGGCGCGGATCAACGACAATCGAACGATTGCCGAGCGCACGCGGGCCAAATTCCATCCGCCCCTGAAACCAACCAATGACCGCGCCATCGGCAATGTCCTGCGCCGCGCGCTGCGTGACTTCCTGGTCGGAATAGGTTTCGTAATCCAGGTTGCTCGCTTCTAACTCAGCACGGATTTCATCGGAGGAAAATTCCGGCCCCGTGTACGCGCCTTCCATCACGAAGCTACGCGGCTGATTCAGCAAGCCGTTGTAAATTTGATAGCACACACCCACCGACGTGCCGTTGTCGCCCGCCGCCGGTTGCACGAAGATGCGGCGAAACGGCGTGTTGAGCAAAATCTTCCCGTTCATCACCGAATTCAACGCCACGCCGCCCGCCAAACCCAAATCCGTCAACCCCGTGACGCTGTGCAAATGATTCAGGATGTGGAAGCCCACCTCTTCCAGCCGCAGTTGCAAACTCGCCGCAATGTCGCGTTCGCGATCTGTCAGCGGCGTGCCCACTTCGCGCGCCGGGCCAAACGTTTTGACGAATTCATCCGAGAAGATGCGCCCAATCATCGGCGAGCCTTCATCCCAACTCATCTCGACGCCCTCGGCGTGATGACGGAAGTAATCAAGATTCAGCGTGAAGCGCCCGCCTTCCTCGGTGCGAATGATCTCGCGGAACTGTGCGATGTATTTTTGCGCATTGCCGTAGGGCGCAAGCCCCATCACCTTGCCCTCGTCACCGTAGTACGGAAAGCCGATGAACTGCGTCGTCGCCGTGTAAAGAATGCCCGTCGAGTGTGGATATTCGACCTGCCCAATCACTTCCACTGTATTGCCTTCGCCCACGCCAAACATCGTCGAAATGAACTCGCCGAACCCATCAATCGAAAGCAGCGCCGCCTTCTCAAACGGTGAGACATAAAACGCGCTGGCCAGATGCGCGTGATGATGTTCGATATTGTGAAACTGCGCCGTAATTTCTTTCTTGCTGACGCCGAGATGCGAGGCCAGATCGTCTTTCAAATCGCGTACCTTCGCCGTATTCGCCAGCCGTTCCGTAATTGCGCCAAAGATGCCGCGCCCTGAGTTCTCGCCCGCGCTGCTGCGCCCCATTCCGACGGCGCTTTTCGCTACTTTCGTCGCCGCGAACAAAATCTTTTTGTGCAAATGCGCTGACGGATCGCGCGAGATGCCAATATGGGCTACGTCCTGAATGCCGATGCCCGCCGCCCGCAAGCAATACTGAATCGCCAACGTCGGGAAACCTGCGCAATGCTTGACGCGATTGAAGCGTTCTTCCTCGACGGCGGCAATCAATTCGCCGTCTTTTATAATCGCCGCCGAAGCGTCACCGTGATATGCGTTAATTCCGAGTATGTACATGGTTACTACCGTTACGTGAGGGCTTTATAAGTGTGAGAAAAGGGATTGATTATCTTTGATCCATTCAAAGAGTTGGCGAATGCCCTGCCTGATGCCAACTTCCGGCACCCACTTCAGCGACTCCTGCGCTTTGCGAATATCGCTGACATAGACCTTCTGGTCGCCGGGTCGCCAATCGGCCAGCGTGACGGGAATTTTTTGCCCCAACAACTCTTCCAGAATCGGGCCGAACTCCGCCCAGATGCTCATTGTATTTTGCGGGCCGCCGCCAATGTTGTAGACCTGCCCGGCGGCAACTTCGATACGCTCCACCGCGCTCTGATAGGCATTTAATAAATCTTCTATAAACAAGATGTCCCGAATCTGTTTGCCATCGCCATAAATTGAAATTGGGCGTTGTTTCAGCGCAGCAATAATGAACCACGCCACCCAGCCTTGATCTTCAATCCCGAATTGCCGATAACCATAAATGCAGCTTTGCCTCATCACGACGGAGCGCAAGCCATAGATGCGCGCATAGTCTCGCACATACTGATCGCCCGCGCCTTTGGAACAACCGTAGGGAGAATGAAAGTCCAGCGGCTGCGTTTCCGGGACACCATAAACTAAGTCTTTGTACTCATAGCGAGTACCTTTTTCCGCGACTTCAACGTCTTCCATTCCGCCATAGACTTTGTTTGTACTAGAGTAAATAAAGATCGGATTTTGCCCGGATAAACGCGCTGCTTCTAAAGCATTGAAAGTACCCAGCGCATTATCTTCAAAATCAAGGCGGGGGTTCGTCACAGAAGTCGTTACGGCGACTTGTCCAGCAAGATGAAAAATTGCATCTTTGCCAATCGCCGCTTTTCGCAAACTTTCTGCATCGCGCAAATCCGCCTGGATAAACGTCAGGTTTTTCGCTTCCTTATGAGCCTGCAACCACGCTAAGTTAGACGCCGTTCCCGAACGACTTAAGTTATCGAAGATCGTTACTTTATGTTGTTGATCCAATAACCGTGCGGCTAAGTTCGAGCCAATAAAACCCGCCCCGCCAGTAATCAATGCACTTTCTATATTCATGGAGCCTCGCTTTACGAATTTACTTTGGGGCCAAGAGCTACTGCTTTTACATCCAGGTCTGCGCCAGAAACTTTCTCGCGCTTTAATTCTTCAATACGCGCGTCTACCATCACCCGGTACACAAGCGCCTGCGTGAAGTGATAAAGAAATCCTTCTTTCCCGTCTAAAAATCCAAGGCGAAAAATATACCGATAAAGAAAGTAAAAAATGGCGCGCCAGTAGAGCGGGAAAAAATACCATTTCGTTTTCAGCCATAGTGTTCGCTGATCCGGTGTACCAAATAACTTCGGCGTAACAGGCGAAAGTTGTAAGGTTTCTCGTCGCTTGATTTCCTCAACTGCCGCACGCTGGGCAAATCGTACTTGTTTGGAAACCCAAAACTCTAAGTTACGCTCTTTTACATTATCTTCGATGACATCGCACTCTACTTTGATTGTCTCGCCGTTGACATAGAAATGAAGGTCAACTAAATCGCTATTATCAATAAAGACTGAGTTACGGCGAAAGAGGCGCAGCCAATAACGTGGATAAATCGTTCCGTGCTTTAAAAACCGCCCACGAAATACTTGCCGATGACGTACATAAATACCGTGAATGTTAGCAGTCAAAGTTGTCATTTCCTGGCTTAGCGCCTTCTTCAATTCATCCGTAACAATGAAATCAGCATCTACCGCAAAGACCCATTCGTGCGCGAAAGGTAAGTTATTCAATGCCCAATCCCATTGCACAGGGTGACTGACATAGCGGTTTTGATAGAACTTTTCGGTATAGCGTTTACAAATTTCTTCTGTCGCGTCTGTACTATAACTATCTACAACAAAAACATCATCCGCCCAACCAACTAATGACTGTAAACATTTCTCAACATTTACTTCCTCATTAAAAGTCATTACGACGACACTAACGGGTAGAGTAGGGTTATTCATAGTTTCGCCTGATACTTTAACTAATCACCGCGCCGCGCCAAAACAATCAGCTCTTCGC
>JAXLQQ010000062.1:0-34174 GCA_046331525.1 Blastocatellia bacterium | reverse complement strand
GCTGGAATATGCCGTGTATTATCGTGCGGTCAATAGCAGCGATTACTTCCCGCTAAAAACCGGCATTACCGAAAACTACTTCACCGTGGACGCGAACGGCCTGCCTGATGGCCGGTACGTTTTCAAAGTCGCAGCCAGCGATGCGCCATCCAATCCCGGTACGACCGCCTTAACCGATGCCGAGGAAACTGAACCGATTGAAGTGGACAATACGCCCCCCATTGTTACGGCGGGGACACCACAAGTTTCTGGCACCAATGCCGAAGTTACCTTTCAATCCGAAGACAAAATCTCATTGATTCGCCGTGCCGAATATCAAGTGGATGGCGGCGAATGGAAACCCATCTTCCCAACCGACGGCATCGCCGATGCGCGCCGCGAGGAATTTAAGGTGACCGTCACCTTGCCGGATCGCAAACCGCACGTCATTGCCCTGCGTGTCTTTGACGCCAATGCCAATGTTGGCAGTGCGCAGGTCGGTGTGAAGTAAGGCAGAATTGTAAGAACCGCTGAGGCTATTAAGCCTCAGCGGTTTCCTGCTCACCCGGCAACTCGTGGATAACTGCTGACTATCACCGAATCTCTTTTCTTTCCGGTTCACGAATCCGCTTTCCTTCTCCAAAAAATACCGCACCGACGCCCGGCAAGCTGGGTGCGCCGGCAGGTGGCAATTGCAGGAAGAAAAATTCCGTTCCACCGTTCACAAACACGGTTTTCTGAATCGCGCCATTCGAGGTTTGTTGTGCAGTGGAGGTGCAATCAGGATTCAGCCCGGTGCCGGTTGCCGTGTCGGTTACCGACGCTATCATTCCGTTAAAATTGAACGTGCCCTTTACAGTAGATTGCCCGTCCTCGTGAAGCACAATTTTGCTCAACCCTGCTGCTGGCCCAGCAGGCAACGGTGGTGCATTCAAGATGGTGCCGGACGCTTTTACGGCGTATTCACCCGCTACGTTGCGCGGGGTGCAGGTGAAATTTTCCTCGCGCAGGCATGTGGTGCCGACGAAGCATTGCGGCACGAGGTCGAATCGTTGCTGGCCTATGAGTCCCGCGCTGCTACCTTTATTGAAACACCCGCGCTGCAAACCGTTGCACAGACCTTAGCCCAGGAACTGCCACATACTGGGCAACGCATCAGTCACTTTCAAATTCTAGCTCCGTTGGGCAAAGGGGGAATGGGCGAAGTTTATCTGGCGCTGGATGAGCGACTGGGGCGTCAGGTGGCAATCAAATTGCTGCTGCCTGAATTCACCGCCAATAAAACCTTTGTCGAACGCTTCGATCAGGAAGCCCGCGCCGCCTCAGCCCTGAATCATCCGAACATTATTACCGTTTATGAAATTGATGAAGTAAACGGCCTGCATTTCATCGCTACCGAATTGGTGAACGGACAAACCCTGCGGCAGTTGATGAATACTGAACCGCTTGCCCCGCCGCTTGCTCTCGCTCTCGCCACCCAAATCGTCAGTGCTCTGCACGCTGCGCACGAAGCGGGCATCGTGCACCGCGACATCAAGCCGGAAAATGTGATGCGCCGCGAGGATGGGCTGGTCAAGGTATTAGACTTCGGGCTGGCGAAACTTACGGAAACGCGGAAGGCGGAATACGGGGCGCGGCAGGAAGACGCAGAAACGTTGATCCCGGATGAGGCGAAAATTCCGCGTTCCACGTTCCGCCTTCATCCTTCCACCGTGCCCGGCACCGTAATGGGAACCGTGGCCTATATGTCGCCAGAGCAGGCTGGCGGGCAAGCGGTGGATGGACGCAGCGACTTATTTAGTTTAGGCGTTATCCTGTATGAAATGCTAACGGGACGTTTGCCCTTTGGCGGGGCAACAGTGGCGGAGGTGCTGACGAATATTCTTCACGAAGAACCCGCTCCGGTCGCTTGGGAAACTTTACGGGTGCCTACCGCATTTGTGCGAGTGATACGGAAGTTGCTCCAAAAAAAGCCGGAAGACCGTTATCAATCGGCGCAGGAATTGAGCGCCGATTTAGCACTGCTCAGCGAGCAAGCGTTGCCCGCGAACAGCGCGTAGATGCTCTGTTGGATGGGACGATCCAACGGGCAGGCGACCACCTGCGGGTGAGCGTCAATTTACTGCGCACACAGGATGGTGCTTCGCTCTACGCGGAACAGTTCGATCTTGGCTTTACCGAAATTTTCGGCTTGCAAGACAAAGTCGCACGGCAGGTCGTCGAACGGTTGCATTATCGTCTGAGTGCGGCAGAGCAGGCGCGTGTTGCCAAACATCACACCACGAATCCACAGGCATATGAATATTATATCAAAGCCACTTATTACTTCGGCGACCGCAAAATATTCTGGTGGCAGCGCGAATTGACTGATAAGGCGGTTGCCTTGCTGCAACAGGCTGTTACCCTTGATCCCAATTATGCACTGGCGCGTGTAATGCTGGCCTACGGATACGCGCACACCGCCATTTTCCACGAGCAAAGCCCGGAATTGATTCGCCGCGCAACTCTTGAATTGGCGCAGGCGGAAACCCTTGATCCACAACTCGCTGAAATCCATGTCGTGCGTAGCTTTATTCTTTTCAGCCGATACAAGGGGTATCCGTTTGCTGAGACCCTGGCCGAGTTGCGACAGGCGCAACGCCTCGACCCGAACGCCGGGCATTTTGAACTGGCGTTCGTTTACGCGCATTGGGGGCTGACGCAGTGGCAACAGGAATTGGAACAGGCATTAACCCTGGAACCCACGAGCGAGGTTATAAAAGACCATATTATTCGCTTCTATTTTATAGATCAGCCAGAAAAAGCCTTGGCCGCGATGAAACGCTTTGGCCTGCGCGAACGAGACGCTGCTTATCCGTTGTATCTTGCCTTTTACTAGACGGGCCGGAAAATGCCGCAGGAGGCTGCCCCCTTTGTGGCCAGGGCGACAGAAAATTCGCCGGATTGGTACAACTTTCGCGGTCTGATGCTGGCCTTACAAGGGAAATTTCGAGAAGCGGAGGCGACCGTTCAGGAAGAATGGGAAGCGCAGAAAATACCGCCAATTTACCATCCGGTTTATCACCACTTCACCCACAACGCCGCTCGCATCTACGCGCTTGCAGGCAATAGCGAAGAAGCTGTCAAATGGTTGCGTGTAACCGCTCAGGAAGGATTTCCCAACTACCTCGCTTTTCTTCACGATCCTTATCTTGACACTATCCGCCAACAGCCAAATTTTAAACAATTCCTGGCAGAAGTGAAGGCCCGCTGGGAAACAAGCCAACAAGAAATCAAGTAAAAGAAGCTCCAAGAGGGAGTTTTGAGTAAGGGTGAATTTTGTTAGTAAAAATACTTGACAATAAGATGCTCAAGTTTTATTATGCGTTTGCACTTAGAGAGAAGGGGGGGCAAGAAAAGCTCCTAATTGATTTTATCGGAGGTAAGAATTATGACACTTTCAGTTCGACGTGATCCTTTTAGTGAATTTGGTGGTTTGGCCAAAACTATTAACGATTTGAACCGTGCGTTCAGCGGCGGTATCCCGCGCTTCTTCGGCGATGAGGGGTTGGTGAATGGCAGTTGGAATCCGAGCGTGGATGTTTACGAAGATCAAAACGGCGTTGTTTTGGAAGCCGATTTGCCAGGGCTGAAACCGGGTGAATTTGAGCTTTCGATTGAAAATAATGTGCTGACGCTCAAGGGCGAGCGCAAGTTTGAGAAGAAGACCGACGAGGGCAATTATCATCGGGTGGAACGCAGCTACGGTAGCTTTACCCGTTCGTTTACCTTGCCGACCACCGTGGATGTGAACAATGTGGCAGCGGATTTCAAGGAAGGCGTGCTGCGAGTCTCGCTGCTGCGCCGCGAAGAAACCAAACCGCGCCAGATTCGGGTGCAAATTAACGCCGATGCGAATGCAGGTAAGACGCAAACCGCCGAGGCGAAATGACGCGAGTTGTGAGGGGTGAAAGGTGATTGACACACAGGCTCTGGGTCGGTAGGCTCAGAGCCTGAACTTTCATAGCGAGGTGGTAGTTTTATGCGATTAGACAAATACACATTGCGCGCACAGGAGGCGATTGAAACGGCTGTGGCAATGGCGGAACAGCTAGGCCAGCAGCAGGTCGAACCTGAACACGTGCTCGCCGCTTTGCTGGATCAACCGGAAGGATTAACGCGCCCGCTGTTTGGTAAGCTCGGCGCGAATGTTCAGACGATTCGCGCCGAAGTCGAAACCGCGATCAAGAAATACCCGCAGGTTAGCGGCGCGACGCAGCGGTACATCAGTTCGCGCCTGAATCAAATCTTTTCGCAATCGCAAAAAGAGGCCGACGGCTTTAAAGATGAATACATTTCGACCGAGCATTTGTTGCTGGCGATGGCGGAAGAGAAAGCGGGTGAAGCGGGGCGCATTCTGCGTTCGCACGGCGTCAATAAAGAGGATTTGCTGAAGGTTATCAAACAGACGCGGGGCGATGCTCGTATCACGAGTCAGAATGCAGAGGAGAGCTATCAGGCTTTAGCTAAATACTCGCGCGATCTAACCGCGCTCGCTCAACAGGGGCGGCTTGATCCCGTGATTGGCCGCGATGACGAAGTGCGCCGCGTTGTGCAGGTATTGTCGCGGCGCACAAAGAATAATCCGGTGCTGATTGGCGAACCCGGCGTCGGCAAAACCGCTATTGTCGAAGGATTGGCGCAGCGCATTGTTTCGGGTGATGTGCCCGAAACCTTGCGCAACAAGAAGCTGGTTTCGCTCGACATCGGGCAAATGCTCGCAGGCGCGAAATATCGAGGCGAATTTGAGGAACGCTTGAAAGCTGTCCTTAAAGAAGTCGAAAAGTCGGAAGGCCAGATCATCTGCTTCATTGACGAATTGCATACGCTTGTGGGCGCGGGCGGTTCGGAAGGCGGTGGATGCGTCAAATATGCTCAAACCTGCGTTGGCGCGCGGTGAATTGCGCTGTGTAGGCGCGACGACGCTGAATGAGTATCAAAAATATATTGAGAAAGATAAGGCGCTCGAACGCCGCTTCCAGCAGGTTTATGTCGGTGAGCCGAATGTTGAAGATACGATTGCGATCCTGCGAGGCTTGAAAGACAGTACGAAACGCATCACGGCGTACGAATCAAAGACGCTGCGATTGTGGCAGCCGCGACGTTATCGAATCGTTACATTACAGACCGCTTCCTGCCCGACAAAGCGATTGACCTGATTGACGAAGCGGCCTCGAAATTGCGTATCGAAATTGACTCGCTACCGACGGAAATTGACGAAGTCGAGCGCGAGATCATTCAACGCGAAATTGAAAAACAGGCCTTGATGCGCGAGGAAGACGCCGTATCAAAGAACGACTGGCGAAGGTCGAAAAGAGATCGCCGATTTGCGCGAAAAGTCCGGCGCGATGAAAGCCAAATGGCAGTCCGAAAAGGACATCATCGAACACACGCGCGCGGGCAAGAACGGACTGGAAGAACTGCGTGTGCAGGCCGAGCAATTCGAGCGGGCAGGCGATTACGGTAAAGTCGCGGAAATTCGTTACGGGAAAATGGTTGAATTGCAGAAACGACTGGCAGAAGATCAGACCAAGTTAGACGAACTGCAAAAGACCAGCCGCATGCTAAAGGAAGAAGTTACAAAGAGGACGTGGCCGAAGTCGTAGCGAAATGGACGGGCGTGCCGGTGACTAAAATGCTCGAAGGCGAGATGCTGAAGCTCGTTAAGATGGAAGAGCGGTTGGGCGTGCGAGTAGTCGGCCAAAATGATGCACTAATCGCGGTGGCAAATGCGGTGCGACGTGCGCGTGCTGGTTTGCAAGACCCGAAACGCCCTGTCGGTTCATTCATCTTTTTAGGCCCAACCGGTGTTGGTAAAACGGAAACGGCGCGGGCGTTGGCGGAATTTCTCTTTGATGATGAACGAGCGATGGTGCGGTTGGATATGTCGGAGTTTATGGAGAAGCATTCGGTTGCGCGGTTGATTGGCGCGCCTCCAGGCTACATTGGTTACGACGAAGGCGGTTATTTGACAGAAGCGGTGCGGCGTCGGCCTTATTCGGTGGTGCTGTTCGACGAAATCGAGAAGGCACACGCGGACGTTTTCAACGTGCTGCTGCAAATCCTAGATGACGGACGCTTGACCGACGGCAAGGGCCGGACAGTGGATTTCAAGAACACGGTCATCATTATGACTTCCAATCTTGGCTCGCGCGAGATTCAGGAGTTGGAAGGCGATGAGAAAGAGATGCGCACTGCCGTACTGGAGCAATTGCGGTTTGCCTTCAAGCCGGAATTCCTAAACCGTGTGGATGACATCATCATTTTCAAGCGGCTCGGCATTGAGCAGATCAGGCAGATCATCAAGATTCAACTTGAAGCATTACGGCGGATGCTCGAAGATCGGCAGATTACGCTCACGCTTGATCCGTCAGCGGAAGAGTTGCTGACGCGCGAAGGTTACGATCCGATTTACGGCGCGCGGCCTTTGAAACGGGCGATTCAAAGCTTGTTGCAAAATCCGCTGGCGATGAAACTGCTAAGCGGAGAAATCAAGGCGGGCGATGCGCTCACGGTCAGGGGCGATTTGGAACGCGGCGAAATGCAATTTGTCGCTGCGAATCCTGCCGGACAGGGCGCAGTCGCCGGTTGAGAAAGGGGCGCGAGATTCGTTGGGTAAGGCCGGAGGGGAGAGCCCTGGCAACTCCCTTTCGGCGCTTGGTCTTTCTCCTGACTGGTGGCAATTAGATTCTTGCTTTCACCAGCAGGCAGTGTTAGATTGGCCTGCCCGATCTGGCAGGTCCAGCAACAACTCCAAGCGATCTTACTTTGGGGCACATGACAACAGATTCAAAAGACAAAGTGACCCCACGAATCCAAAACTTAGTAAAGCGATTTTATCGAACTATGAGTTCCAAAAATCAGAGTGAATCTACAGCTACAGTTCAGGAAGAACAGGATAACGCAGCGGTAGAAAGTACGGCAGCAGTGCCGACAGAAGCCGAGGCAGCGGATAACACAGAGGAAGCTACGGCACAGGCAAGCAGCGAGACAATAGAGGCGGAGGAAAACTCGGCAGCCAACGAAACGGCTGCGCCTGAATTCAAAGTAACCGACAAGCGTCGCTTTGTGGAGGAAGAAGCGGCTGAAACGACAGCGACGGAAGACGGTGAAGCGGATGACGATGAGTTGCCCGCGACCTTTGAAATTGATTTGGATCAGTTGCAGCTTGACGCCGCAGCCGTCGAACGAGAAATGCAGGAATTACGCACCAAATTAAAAGAAAGCGAAGCGCGCCGCGACGAAGCCGTGCGTGCCAGCGAAGATTACGCGGATCGCTTTCGCCGTGCTCAGTTGCAATTGCGGGCAGAAAACGAAGAAGTCCGCGCACGCTTGCAACGTACGTTTGAGCAAAAACTGGAGGTTGCGCGCGGCGATGTCGTTGCTAGTTTGCTTGATACGCTCGACAACTTACAGCGTGCGGTTGCAGCAGCCGATACCGCGCCAGAAGAGGGGGCTGCTTTTATCGCTTTGCGCGATGGCGTGCGAGCAACAGCGGAAATGTTTGAGCAGCAGCTAAAGAAAATGGGATTGCAGGCGGTTGCCAGTGAAGGTGAGCCCTTCAATCCGGAAGTACACGATGCGGTTGAATTGGCTGTCGTGCCGTCGGAGCAAGACAACCAAGTGATTGCTGAATTGCAGCGTGGTTACAAGTTCAATGACCGCTTGCTGCGTCCCGCGCGCGTCAAAGTTGGCCGCGCTGAGTGAAGCATAATGTACGACAGGCGGCTCGCCTGCCGTGAATTGAAACCCTAAACACCCCTGACAGGCGAGCCGCCTGTCGTACATTTTTTGAGGAGAAATTAAGCCAGTGGCAAAAGAAATCAAGTTTAGAGAAGAAGCCCGGAAGTCTATGCTTGAAGGTGTAAATGTATTAGCGAATGCCGTGCGTGTTACCTTAGGCCCGCGCGGACGCAACGTCATCATAGATAAAAAATTTGGTTCCCCCCTCATCACCAAAGACGGCGTGACCGTCGCCAAAGAAATTGACCTGAAAGACGCTTACCAGAATATGGGCGCGCAGATGGTGCGCGAAGTCGCTTCCAAAACCAACGACATTGCAGGCGACGGCACGACGACCGCAACCGTGCTGGCACAGGCGATTTTCCGTGAAGGCTTGAAGAACGTCACGTCCGGCGCGAATCCGATGGCGCTCAAACGCGGCATTGAAAAAGGCGTCGAAGTTGCGGTTGCCGAAATCGCCAAGCAGTCCAAGAAAGTCAAAGACAAATCCGAACTGGCAAACGTTGCCACCGTGGCTGCGAATGGAGATCGTTCCATCGGTGATTTGATTGCTGAAGCGATGGAACAGGTCGGCAAAGACGGCGTCGTCACGGTCGAAGAAGCGAAAACGCTGGAAACCAGTCTGGACATCGTCGAAGGCATGCAATTTGATCGCGGCTTCATTTCGCCGTATTTCGTGACGAATCCTGACCGGATGGAAGCTGTGTTGGAAGAGCCGTTGATTCTCATCAACGAAAAGAAAATCTCTTCAATGCATGAATTGCTACCAATCCTTCAACAAGTCGCGCAACAAGGCCGCACGTTGCTCATCATTGCCGAAGACATCGAAGGCGATGCGTTGCCGACTTTGGTTGTCAACAAACTGCGCGGCACGATCAAGGTTGCTGCCGTCAAAGCGCCTGCCTTTGGCGACCGCCGCAAAGCAATGCTTGAAGACATTGCCGTGCTGACGGGCGGACAAGTGATTGCGGAAGAACTCGGCATCTCGCTCGACAGCGTACAATTGACGGATTTGGGCAGCGCCAAGCGGATCATCATTGACAAGGACAACACCACGATTGTCGAAGGCGCAGGCCGTGCGAAAGATTTGCAAGGCCGCATCGCTACGATTCGTAAACAAGTCGGCGACACCACGTCGGATTACGACCGCGAGAAGTTACAAGAACGTTTGGCGAAGCTTACCGGTGGCGTGGCCGTTGTGAAAGTCGGCGCGGCGACCGAAGCCGAAATGAAAGAAAAGAAAATGCGCGTCGAAGATGCTTTGAATGCGACGAAAGCCGCCGCGCAGGAAGGCATTGTTCCCGGTGGCGGCATCGCGCTGCTGCGTGCGGCCAAAGCCGTCGATGCAGTGGACGCGGAAGGTGACGAACGTACAGGCGTCAACATTCTGAAACGCGCGCTGGAAGAGCCTTTGCGGCGCATCGCCGAAAATGCAGGCAAAGACGGCTCGCTCATCGTCGGGAAAATCCGAGCGGAGAAGAAAACCGTAGGCTATAATGCTGCCAGCGGTGAAGTAGAAGATATGCTCGCCGCAGGCATTATTGATGCGGCAAAGGTTGTCAGAACGGCGTTACAAAACGCCGCCTCCGTCGCGGCACTGATGCTGACGACAGATGCTGTCATCGGCGAATTGGTAGAGTCATCAGGCGGAGGAGAGTAAGCGCAACCCATAAGTTGTAATAGGGAGACACATGTTGGATTTAGGACCATTAACAGATAAATTTTCGGAGTCGGGACAGAAGATTATCTACCGAGCTATCGAGGAATCGCGGCGACGAGAACACAACTTCTTATCGCCGGAGCATATTTTTACCGTCTTTGGCGAAGTGGAAAATGCCCTGTTCATTGAGTCCATGCAATCCATTGGTGCTGATCCGCAAGCGGTCAAGCAACTGCTGGAGCATGAACTCTCGAAGAGTCGCCAATACGTCGGCAAGAAAATGTACATTCCTGATCCGACACGTGAACTCTTTAACCGTTCACTCAAACGTGCCCGTCAACACGGGCGGCAGACGATTGATGCCATTGACCTGTTCGTTACTCTCTTTGCTGACCCGAATGGCACCCCGGCGGAAATTCTGCGTCGTTTAGGCGTTGATCCAACGTTCGCCATTGAAAAGATCATGCAACGTGTGCGGCATCGTGAAGAGCAGGACGAAACACTGCGCAAGAAGTACGAATTGCCGCCGTATCTCAAACACTTCGGCACGTCTTTGAATAAGCTTGCGCGTCAAGATAAGTTGCCGCCGACCATCGGACGCGAAAAAGAAATTCGTCAGATGATCGAAATCCTGTGTCACCGCGAGCGCGCAAATTCGCCGATGCTCGTTGGTGAACCAGGCGTAGGCAAAACCGCCGTCGTCGAAGGCTTGGCACGCTTGATCGAACTGGAACCCGAAAAGGTTCCCGCTCGGTTGCGCAATGCGCACGTTGTGCAATTGCAAATGGCCGGCATCGTCGCGGGCACAATGCTGCGCGGGATGTTTGAGGAACGGTTGCAAGGCATCATTCAGGAGGTTAAGGAACGCCCTGATTTGATTCTCTTCGTGGACGAAGCTCACACGATTATCGGTGCTGGTTCGGCAATGGGCGCGTCTTCGGATGCAGGAAATATGTTCAAGGGCGCGCTCGCACGCGGCGAAATTCGCATCGTCGGCGCAACGACGTTGACCGAGTACAAAGAATATATTGCCGAAGATGAAGCGTTAGCGCGTCGTTTCCGTTTGGTTAAAGTTGATGAGCCAACACTTAGCGAAACGCGGCAAATCCTTTTCGGTTTGCGTCCGCGTTTGGAGCGCAACTACTCGGTGAAAATCACGGATGCTGCGATTGACACGGCGCTCGAAATGGCTCCGCGTTACATTCGCAGCCTGCATTTGCCCGACAAAGCCATCGGTTGGCTCGACACGGCTTCGGTGAAGGTTGAAATTAACGAGCCGAGTATGATGCAGGTCAAACCGGAGCACATCATTGATGTGATTTCGCAGGAATCGCGTATTCCAAAAGACCTCATTTTCCGCGATACGACGGATCGCTTCAAAGATTTGGAAGAAGTTTTGGGGCGTCGCGTTATCGGCCAGAAAGACGCAGTCAAAGGCGTGTCGCAGCGCCTACGGCTGAACAAAGGCCCGCTGAAAGAAAACTTCTACAAACCTGACGGCGTGCTGTTGTTCTTAGGCCCGACGGGCGTGGGCAAAACCGAACTCGCCAAAGCCGTAGCCGAAGCGATGTTTGGCGATGACCACAAAATGGTGCGCATTGATATGAGCGAATATCAGGACGGCATGGTCGGCATTGAAAAACTGATCGGCATGCCGCGCGGCATCGTTGGCAGCGAACGCGGCGGACTCTTGACGGAAAAACTCCGCGAAAATCCGTACACCGTACTGCTGCTCGACGAAGTAGAAAAGGCGTCGCCGTTCCTGCTCAACATCTTCCTGCAAGGCTTTGACGAAGGCTGGATCACGGATGGACGCGGCAAGAAAGTTTATCTATCCGACGCGATCATCATTATGACTTCCAACCTCGGTTCCGAGAATTTCAAGAAGTACATGAAACCGCTCGGCTTCGGCAACAAGACGCGCGCCGAAGTGGAAGAAGTCAAACGCGAAGTGCTGAAGGCTGCGGAAGACCGGTTCACGCCGGAGTTCCGTAATCGCATTGACGAAATTATCGTCTTTTCGCCCTTGACAGAAGATGAAGTCAAACAAATCGCCCAGCTTTATTTGCGCGCAATGCAAAAGCGGATGGAACAACAGGGCAAGCTGGTTACGATCACGGAAGCTGCGCTGGATTGGGTTGTCGAGAAAGGTTTCAGCCCGGCATACGGCGCGCGTTTCCTGAAACGCACGATTGACGAGCAGGTGAAACTGCCGATCACCAATCTCTGGAAAGCCTTCAATAGCTTCAAGGTTGATCTGGTGGATGGACAGTTAGACATTCGCGGCGAATAGTCGAAGCGGAAAAAACCAAAAACAGCAACGGCTGCGACACGTGATCACGTCTCGCAGCCTTTGCTGTGTGTAACGCAACCGTTTCGTCTGCGCCACGTTTCAGCGTTGCGCTTCGCGTTTGATCAGGTACGCGAGTTTTGAGAGATCGTAGGGTTTTTGCAGCACCTCGGAAACGCCGGAAGACAGCGCTTCCTGCCGTGCCACCTCGCTCGCACCTGCAAATAGAAAGAGCGTCACTGACGGCACCAGTTCTTTCAGGCGGCGGCACAAATCCGTGCCCAGGCCATCGCCAAGTTGATTATCAATAATGACAACAGGGTAAGCTTGCGAAGCGAAAGCGGCCAGCCCGGATTCATAGCCGTCGGCTAGGTCGGAAGCAATGCCATCTTCGCGCAGGACGGCGGCAATTACATTCCGCGTACTGGCGTCATCCTCCACCACCAGCACCGTAAAATCTTCTGTCATGTCACTCTTGCCTCAGCGGGGCAAATGTTATATTGCACTACCTGATATTGACTGCAACGGGGATCGCAAAAGTTTCGGTAGGGTGAGTTTGTCCCGTTGTTGATGCCGCAATTTTCGTCAAATAAGGAAGTCGTTTCAGGAAACGCGCGCGTATTATTCGCCGCGCAGAAATAAATGTCAACGCAATGTTTGCGCCGTAAAATCAGGGCGCTGGAACTCACTATGAACATTTCGCAAAACTTCCCGCGCAAAAATTAGGTGTCTTTTGTTTGCTCTTGCTGCTCTTGCAACCGGGCTTTTTATTGGCACAGGCCACAGCTCCGGCCCCTGGTTGCAACCCTGGCTGATCTGCAAGCCAGCATAAATGCTTTGCTGGAACAGCCGAAATTTGCGCACGCGCGCTGGGGAAAGTGGCCTGCGTCATTACGAGCGACGGGCGCGCACTGTTTGAGCGTGATGTGGATAAGTTGTTTGCGCCCGCCTCGAATATGAAGCTCTACACCACCGCCGCGACGCTGGATGCTTTTGGGCCAGAGAAAAATTTAAACATCGGTGTATGCGGCTGGCGTGGTTAGCCGGGCGGGAATGCTGCGCGGCAATTTGATTTTGTACGGGCGCGGCGATCCGAATTTATCCGCGCGGTTTGATCTGGATGCGGACGGTAAACCGAATCCGATAGATGAATTCACGCCCGCCGATAAAATCACGGCGATTGAGAAACTGGCGGAGCAAATTCAGGCGCGCGGCATCCGATTGATTCAGGGTGATGTGATTGGCGATGAAAGCTATTTTGCCACGAGCGGCCTCGGCGTGGGGTGAATGATGATTTGCAGTTTTACGGCGCTTCGGTCAGTGCGCTAACGGTCAATGACAATGCGGTTACATTCACTGTGCGACCCGCCGCGCGCGAAGGCCAGCCGCCGATCATTACTGTGCAACCGCAAAACCGCTTACGTCAAAATCATCAATCACGCGACGACGGGCAAAGGCAAAGACGGCAAAACGCGCATCGGCATTGATCGCCCATTGAACAGTAATCACGTAGAGTTTTTCGGGAATATTCCGCTCGGCGCGAAGGATTATCGGACTGACATTGCCGTGTACGATCCGGCGAGTTTTGCGGCAACGTTATTGAAAGAAGCGCCTGCGCGACGCGGCATTCGCGTGACAGGTCGCGTGCAGCGAATGGATGCCGTCGCGCGGTTGCAAGCGCCTTTTGGACGAAACCAGGCTGACCGAAGTCGCCAGCATCGAATCACAACCGATGTCCGTTTTGCTGAAAGCGATCAACAAGCCGAGCCAGAATCTGCATACGGAAATGATGCTCAGGCAATTGGGAGAACTGCGCGGAACGCCGCGCGAACTGGACGATTATGGTCGCCTGAAATCTGCCGAAGCGCGCGGGATTGAAGTGCTGAAACAGTTTCTGACAAAAGCTGGCGTGGACGTTTCGACCTTGAGTTTGCGCGATGGTTCCGGCTTAGCGCGACAGGATATGGTTTCGCCGCGTTCGACTTCGCAGTTGTTGTTGTTTATGTCGCGGCATCCGCATTTTGCCGTCTATCGTGATTCGTTGCCGGTGGCAGGCGATGCACGTTGCAGCGACGAATGAAAGGCACCGCCGTTGAAGGCAAGGTACAAGCGAAAAACCGGGAGCCTGACGTATGTGCGTGCCTTGTCTGGCTATGTCACAACGAGGAAGGGGCAGTTGCTGATTTTCAGTTTGATGGGCAACAACTATACGGGCGCAGGCGCGGATGTGACGAGTGTGTTCGATCAGATTTGTGCGTTGCTGGCGGGATCTGAGGATGATCTTCGAGGAGATGCTTCGGCGGAATGGGAGATAAGGGGAGTGGCGGAAAACAGGAGGGAGGATTCGCAATACTCAGATCACTTCATTTCTCCCATAACTTTTTCAATCTTTTTGCTCTCATTTTGATTTAGAATGGCAGCGCGGAGGGCAGTGGAAAACTATGGCAAGCAATGACAAAAGACCGGCGGATCGGCGTGGCATTAGGTGGCGGGGTCGCGCGCGGTATGGCGATGGGGCGTGTTGCGCGAACTAGAAAAAATGGGATTCCCATTGATTTAATCGCGGGTACGAGTGCTGGAGCATTAGCAGGCGCGCAAGCTACGCGACCGGTATGACACCCGATGAATTGAGAAACTTGCCCGTTCGATGAGCGGAGCGATTTGGGCCGCGTGACCGTTTCGCGGCTGGGCTTTTACAACAGCGAGCGGGACGGAAACCTTTCCTGAAAAAAGTGCTGCCCGTGGCGAAATTTGAGCAAACGCGCATGCCGCTCGGCATTGTCGCCACTGATTTGCAAGCGGGCAAAATGGTCGTTTTTACCGAAGGCGACATTCCCTTAGCTGTCCGTGCGATGCTGTGCGATTCCGTGTTATTTCATTCCCGTCATGGTTAATGGCCGCATGATGGTGGATGGCGGCGTGGTTGGTCATTTGCCCGCATCGGTCGCGCGCGGGATGGGCGCGGACATCGTGATTGCCGTAGACGTGAATTCCGAAGGCCGACCCATCGCGCCGCCCACAAATATCTTCACGATCATGTCGCAATCGCTTTCGATTATGGGCCGCAGTTCGGTAACCTATCTTTATCAGGACGCCGATGTCGTTGTGCGCCCGCGCGTCGGCGAATTCAGCCCGGAAGATTTATCCAAAGCGCCCGAACTTATTAAAGCTGGCGAAGAGGCGGCCCGCCGCACAATGCCTGCCATCAAGAAATTGTTATTGCGCGACTGGCCCGGCTTCTTCAAACGTCTCTTTGCTAAACCGGATAGACGAACGCCGCGTTCGCATGCTGGATCGGTGAAGCTGCGGTATTTGTGCCCTGACTCACCTTAGGGGCGTTGATCGTGATCGGCAACATCCCAGGACTGAGGCTTACTCTGACAGTTCTTATCGGTCAGAGTAAGCCTCAATCTTTTACTGCTTACAGCAACTTGCGCCGTTGAAGCCCGCGTTAATTGTTCTGGTTTGTGCCCTGGTCCCATCGGTCAATGAGTTGATTGATACGTTTTTGATCCACCCAAATCTTTTTCGCGTCTTCATAGCGTTTGCGTGCGGCTTTCACATACGCATCGTAAACCAGCGAACCGCGCTCGCCTTCCATTTGCATTTGGATGGAGCGTTTTTGGTTCGGGAACTGGGACATATCTGCTTCGGTGCGTTTGGTGGCTGCAAAAATCAGATAGCTCCCGGCGCCGGTTTTGATCGGCGCTTTCACCGCTTCATTTTGCTTGGTTGCCAGCACAGCAGTTTTGACCTGTCGCGTGATTTGCAGGCTCGCAAACGGAATGGTGACCAGATTGCTGGCGTCCGTTTTGACTTCAATGCCGTCGGCTTTCAGCAAAGCGCGGAATTCCTCTGCCGTTTTGGCTTTGGCCAGATACGATGCCGCTTTTTGCTGTACGGTGTTGACATCTTTTTCGCGTTGGAGCTTGGTGTCAATCTGGTTGCGCGCCTGCTCAAATGTCAGTTGTACGCCGCCATCAATAACCTCGGTCAGGCGTGGCACCGCAATGCCGTTCGGAATGCCAATTTTCGCGCCGATTTCGCCTTTTTTCAGTTCTTCGATGTTTTTCTCAAACGACGGATTGCTGCCGATTTCGGGCAGTGTATCGCCTTTCTTGAAAAACGGCGTCGAGCGAATCAAATCTTCCGGTTTGACTTTCATGTCAGCGGCAATCGCTTCCGCCGTTTTGCGCAGGTCTTTGTTTTCGGTAAACAATTCGTACGCTTTGTCCGCGATTTCACTGGCCTTGGCGTATTTGCTGCGGTTCTGTGCGCCCGCGACAAGCGTCGGTTTCATTTCTTCAAACGGGATGTCGCGCTCTTCCGTGATCTTCATCAAATACCAACTGTTGCCTTCTTTGAACGGGCCTTCCAGTGCGCCGACAGCCATCCCAAAGGCGCGTTGTTTCCAGTCGTTTGGATGGTTGGCGTCTTTCTTGATGAAGCCGATGTCGCCGCCCTTCGAGGCCGACGCATCTTGCGAATTGCCTTTCGCCAGCGCCGCAAAATCTTCTGGTTGTTTGGCCGAATCGCCCTGCGCGCGGGCTTTCAGCTCGCCGACTTTCTTCCGCACGGTGTCATCGTCGGTGGGGGTCAGTACATTCAGTTTAATGATGCTGAGGCGCGGTTCTTTTTGTTTGTTCTTTTCGTATTCCGCTTTCAACTGTTCGTCCGTTAGCGTGACGGTTACTTTGTCGGTCGGAATGAAAATGTACTCAACTTTGCGCGTCGGTTCTGTGGCCTTGAATTCGTCCTTGTGCGCGTTGTAATAGGACTGGGATTCCTGTTCGGTGGGTTTGGGACGATCCGCTTCTTTGACCTTGTCCTTATCAATCGTCGCGTAAATCACTTCCACTTTCGTGTTATTGCCTTTGAATTCGTCTTCGACTTCCTTGTCTGAAACCTGCACGCCGGAAGCTAGATACACCCGCATTTTGTTGGCGACGAAGCTACTGCGGATGCCCTTTTCAAAGTCTTCCGGGTCTTGCCCGCTCAGGCGCAGGCGGCGGAGGTATTCTTCTTTGCCTACAAAGCGTCCGGTATCAGGATCAGTAAATTGTTGATGGACTGCTTCATTAATCTCCTGATCGGTGCCAATAAAGCCGAATTTTTCTGCTTCGCTCTGCATTAGGCGGTCTTCGACCAAACGATCCAACGTTTGCTGATCCAATTTCATGCCGCGAATCAGACGAGGATCAACGCCTCGTCCCTGAGCATAAACTTGCGCGATATTCAGCAACTGGTTGCGATATTCTTTCAGTGTAATGTTGTAATTCCCGACTTTCGCAATCACCGTATCGTCATCTCCAGTCGCACCTGTTCCCTGCATTCCTGGGAGGGTTTGATTAGGGAGGAAGAAAAACAACATACTGATAAGCAACACCAGACTAAAAATAAGCAGCACGACTTTCGACGAGCGCTGGAATTTGGCGAAGAAACGAAGCATAAAAAGTTACTCCCGTGTGTGAATTTGAGTGGCTGAATCCAGTCAGCCTCACCTCATTGTGAGGTCAGCGGTGGGGCAAAAGAGGGGCATTCTAGCGATTTGTCCCCGACATCGCAAGCCCAAGTTGACGCCAGGAGAATTACCCGGACGAATTCAGCTTTTCTTTTGCTGCCTGCTGCCCGCCTCCTGCTTCTGTTATTGCCCTTGCTCGCATCTTTAGCGGCTGCTCACTGCCGCCCCGAAGTGCTTCGGTGTGTGAGGACGAGCCAGGTGCATTTGCCAGAACGCGCTTTGTTTCATTCTCTGCTTCGTTCGTTGCCTGACAATTTTTCGCCCGGTACGATTCCTAACAGGATTGCTGTGCTGGCACTTGCGGCACAGACAAATAGCGCATAGCCGCGAGCTAAAAAGTTGGCCCAAAGCCAATAATGACACGGGTGCTCTCGGCGCTTTTGCCGACCAACAAGCGCACGAGCGTGGTGTTTTTAGATTTGAAGGCAATCCCGCCGCCATACGTCGCGCGCATATTCTGAGCGGAGAGTTCCGCGCGCTTTTCAAACACTTGTCCGGCGTCAGTAAAGGCTACCAATCCGACACGCGGCACGAGTGTAAAGCGATACTCCAGACTCGCCGCCAGCGCGTTGCTGCCGTAGTAGCGCAGCGGTCGAAAACCGCGTAGCGTTTGCGAATCGCCCAGCCGTGCCAGCCGGAAGAAGGGAATCTGCGAACCGCCTTTGGTTTCGTTGAAATTGCCAAGCAGTCGCGCGGCTACGACGTGCCGCGACGTGCCGAGCGGCACATACCCGCGTGCATCAAAGCGCCAATTCACAAACCCAAAATCATCCTTGCCTACACTGTCGTTGGAACTGGCCATGAAACTGGCAAACAAGCCTTTCGTCGGGTCGCCGGGACGGTCGCGTTTGTCCAATTCGATAAACGCCTGTGGGCTGAGAAGCGAGGCACCGCGCGCAATGCCAGGCAACGTGGGAAAGAGTTTCGGTGTTTTGGCGAGGCGATCATCGTGGCCATCGAAAATACGCGCGGCTGAAAAATCCAGCCCGGCTCCGACGCGCAAGGCGGGCGTCAATTTCCAAATAGCGGCAAAGTTGAAACCGCGTTCCTGTAAATCGTAATTGCTGCGATTGCTGCGTTGGCTGTTGAATCCGACGCCGTAAAAATTATCGCGCGGGCGCAGTTGATAGCGGCCCGTAAAATCCAGCTGAAACCGTTCGCGTTTGCCGCCGGTCGGATCAATACTAATGCCCGCTCGCGCCAGCACATAGCTACGAAACGTCGCCTGCAACAGGGCCGACAGCCGCACATTTGACGGCTGCTGAATGTTGTTCGTGAATTCCACGCCCAGTCCAAACCCGGAGCCATCGCCCGTGCCGCCGAAGCGCGGATGGATATACGGATTGCGCAAATACACGCGCAGTTGTTCGATCAGCCGGGAGTTTTCAAACTGACCGAGCGTCCGGTCAAGTTTGCCGCCTGCGGGCAGATTGGATTGGGCATCAGCGCTGGGCGTGGCCACTGGATCAGTGCCGCGCTGCGGTTGCGCTTCTGATTGCCTCGTTTCGGCGGGCGGTTGCGCGGTGATACTGGCTCCCCACAGCAACCCTGAAATCAACAAAATGAGTTGAAACTTCCTTAGCATAAAAATCCTTACAGGAGGACAGGTATTTTATTAGTGGGGAAGGGAATTGGCGAAAATTGCAGGTACGTTGCAAGGGGCAGGGCAAAAAACACTTTACCATAATCGCCGCTGGGTACGCACGCATCTTGCGTGCCAGTCTTAGGGAGAAAGTTCACTTCCTAGCAGATTTAGCACTCAAGATGCGTGCGTACCCAGTTGAGCTATTCCGTCGAAACGGCAGAGTGTTCTTCGCTGATGGCTGCCTGCACCGTGCGCCACGACAGCGCCGCGCATTTGACGCGCGCCGGAAATTCCTTGACGCCTGCAAAGATTTTCAGCCGCCCCAGATGGTTTTCTTCCGTTTCGGGATCAAGTTCACCTCGCACCATTTTGACGAATTCATCGGCCATTACTTCGACTTCCGCTCTGGTTTTGCCTTTGACTGCCGTTGTCATCATCGAAGACGACGCTTTAGAAATCGCACAACCGGAACCTTGAAAGCCGACATCTTTGATCGTGTCGCCGTCAAGTTCGAGTTGCAACGTGATGTGATCGCCGCAGAGCGGATTATGGCCTTCCTGCGTGAGCGAAGGCGCGTCGAGCGGACGAAAATTACGCGGCTTTTTGTTATGGTCAAGAATGACTTGTTGGTAGAGTTCGTTTAAGTCTGCCATAGGTCGGTGGGCGGTAGCTAGTGGTCGGTTGGGTAACTGCTTTCCCGGCAACCGACCACCAACCACCTTTAGCCAAATACTTCAATCACGGTATGAATCGCATTGGCCAGCGCGTCAATTTCTTCTTTTGTGTTGTAGAAGGCGAAGCTGGCGCGGGCGGTGGAAGGGACACAGAAGCGCTGCATCACGGGTTGTGCGCAGTGATGTCCGGCGCGGACGGCGATGCCTTCCTGATCTAAGATCGTGCCGATGTCGTGCGGGTGAATGTCGTTGATGACGAACGAAAGCACGCTGGCTTTTTCTTTCGCCGTGCCGATCAAGCGCACGCCGGGAATCGCGCCGATGATTTCGGTCGCGTACTCCAGCAACTCGTGTTCGTAGGCGGCGATGTTGTCGAGGCCGATGCTTTGCAAATATTCAATCGCGCGTCCCATGCCAATCGCTCCCGCGATGTGTGGCGTACCGGCTTCCAATTTGTAGGGCAGTACGTTGTAGGTCGTTTTCTCAAACGTTACGGTCGCAATCATATCGCCGCCGCCCTGATACGGCGGCATTTGTTCTAACCGTCTGTTGCTTGCCGTACAGCACACCGATGCCGGTCGGGCCGCAAATCTTGTGGCTCGAAAAGACGTAAAAGTCGCAGTCCAGTTCGCGCACGTCTACTGCCAAATGCGGAGCGGATTGCGCGCCGTCAATCAAGACGGGCACGTCCTGCGCGTGGGCGAGTTCGATGATGCGCTTGACAGGATTGATCGTGCCGAGCGCATTGGAAACGTAGACGACCGAAACGAATTTGGTCTTAGGACTCAGCAGCTTTTCATACTCATCCATCAACAACTCGCCATCGTCATTGATCGGAATTACCCGCAGCACTGCGCCCGTCTGTTCGCATAGCATTTGCCAGGGTACGATGTTCGCGTGATGCTCCATCGCGGAGATGATGATTTCATCGCCCTCTTTGATGAACTTGCGCCCGTAGCTGGCCGCGACAAGGTTGATGCCTTCTGTCGTGCCGCTCGTGAAAATCACTTCTTTCTCGCTCGCGGCATTGATGAAGCGGCGCACGATGTCGCGCGCGCCTTCGTATTCGCGTGTGGCGAGCTGGCTGAAGTAATGCACACCGCGATGCACGTTGGAATTGTGCGCGGCGTAGTAATGATCGAGTTTGTCCAGCACGCACTGCGGCTTGTGGCTCGTGGCTGCGTTGTCGAAGTAGACGAGCGGTTTTCCATTCACAGTTTGCGCAAGCATCGGAAACTCAGCGCGAATTTGGGCGACATCGAAAGTGTTTTTACGAGCAGTTTGCATTATTTCACATCCAGATTTTGGTGCAGTCGCGTCAGCACAGTTTCGTCCAGTTGCTTGCGCACGGAATCAACTTTGATTTTGCTGATGACATCCTCGGCAAAACCGTAGGTCAGCAACGCGCGCGCCGTTTCCGGCGTCAGACCGCGACTGCGCAGGTAAAACAATTCGTCTTCTTCCAATTGGCCGACGGTTGCACCGTGTGCGCATTTCACATCGTCGGCGTAGATTTCGAGTTGCGGTTTGGTGTCTATGTGCGCGTTGGCGGAAAGCAGCAGGTTTTTATTCAATTGCCGTGCGTCGGTGAGCAGCGCGCCTTCGCGCACCAGGACTTTGCCGTTGAAAACCGCGCGGCCTTTTTCGTCAAGGATGCCTTTGTACAACTGATGACTGTGGCTGTGCGGCTGGGCGTGGTCAATCGTGGTGTGATTGTCCGCGTGTTGTTTGCCCGTGACGACGTACAGCCCGTCAATCGTGCTTTCAACGTGTTCGCCGTCCAGTTTGACGTTCAGCGTATGCCGCGCGATGTCGCTGCCGAGCGAAATCGCATACGAAGCGTACACGCTCTGGCTGGCCTGCTGCACCTGCGTTGTAGCGATGTGAAAAGCGTTCATGCTTTCTTGCTGCAAACGATAATGCGTGAGATGGGCGTGCGGCTGCACGATGATTTCGGCGACGGCATTCGTGCAGTACACGGCTTCATCGCTCAGCGCCACGTAACTTTCGATCAGCGTGGCGATGGAACCTTCTTCCGCGACGACAACCAGGCATGGATGCGAGATGACATTCGCTTCAGTCGTGAGGAACAGCAGGTGAATCGGCGCTGCGACCGCCTTGCCGCGCGGAATGAAAACGAAAGCGCCATCGTTGGCAAAGGCCGTATTCAACGCGGTGAACGCATCATGCTGATAATCAAGCTGCGTTGCCAGTGATTGGCTCAGCCGCTTCTGGTCAGCGTCCGCAAAGTTGACGACCGTGACGCCCGCAGGCAGCGCCGCGACGTTCGATAACGCAGGCGCAAACACGCCATTCACAAACACCAATTGACTTTGCCGCGCTTCGGGATAGGTGAAGCAGTCAATGTTCACTGCCGTTGGTGTCGTCGTTGCCACGCGAAATTCGTGTTTGAGCAGCGGCGCGACGTTCGTGTATTTCCACTCTTCGTTGCGCGTCGTCGGAAAGCCAAATCGCTCGAATTGCGCGATGGCAGCGGCGCGCAATTGCTTCAGCCACGCCGGAGCGGCGGCGCGTTGTGGCTCCACATCGGCAAAGGCGGCGAGGTATTGCTTCATTTCTTTTTCTTTCGCAGTTTGCAGCATAACTTGTTCGCGCGTAGCTCCCATTGCCCACTACACCTTACACATTGAATCTCCGATAGTCTTCGCTGGAGTGACAATGTGGAGTGTGAAAGGTGGAAGGTGCAATGATTGCTTTCCTTTCAATTGGCACTGGCTGCGCTCTTAATCCAGTCGTAGCCTTTTTTCTCCAGTTCCAACGCCAGTTCTTTGCTACCCGATTTCACGATACGGCCTTGATAGAGGACGTGGACAGAAATCGGTTCGATGTAATCCAGCAGGCGCTGATAGTGGGTGACCATCACGATGGCATTGTCTTTGTTGCCCAGCTTGTTCACGCCGCCTGCGACAACGCGGAGTGCGTCAATGTCAGGCCGGAATCGGTTTCGTCCAGAACAGCACGGCGAGCTTTGGTTCCAGCACGGCCATTTGCAGGATTTCGTTACGCTTCTTTTCGCCGCCGGAAAAGCCTTCGTTGACGGCGCGATTGATGAAGCTCTTGTCCATTTCGACGACTTTGATTTTTTCTTGCAGCAGGTCATCGAATTCGAGCGGGTCAAGTTCGTCTTTGCCTTCGTGCTTGGCTTTTTCGTTGTAGGCCATCCGCAGAAAGTTGGCATTGCTGACGCCGGGGATTTCGATGGGGTATTGAAAGGCGAGAAAGACGCCTGCGCGCGCGCGTTCGTCCGGTTGCAGTTCCAGCAGGTTCTGGCCATTGTACAAGACCTCACCGTCCGTGACCTCGTAATCAGGATGTCCGGCCAGGACTTTGGCGAGCGTGCTTTTGCCCGAACCGTTCGGCCCCATAATCGCGTGGACTTCGCCCGCGTTGATGGTCAGATTGATGCCGCGCAGGATTTCACGGTCTTCGATTTTTGCGTGTAAGTTCCGAATCTCAAGCATGAGTTTTTGTCCACTAAGCTCCACGAAGGGGCACGAAGAGGATTTACTTAGTGTTACTTCGTGTACCTTCGTGGAGGATTAAAATTTAGTCTTCCACCTCAACAATCGCTTCAATTTCGACGGGGATTTGATGCGGCAAGGCAACCAAGCCAACTGCCGAGCGCGCGTGCCGTCCTTTATCGCCAAATACTTCGACAAATAAATCTGAGCAGCCATTGATCACAAAGGGATGATCGCCAAATTCCGGTGTGGAGTTGACCATTCCTAAGACTTTGACAACGCGCTTAACTTTACTGAGCGTGCCGAGTTCGTCCTTCAGCACTGCTAAGAGATTCAATCCCGTTTCGCGGGCGTATTGATATGCCTCTTCTTTAGTGAAATCCGCGCCGACTTTGCCTTTGACATCGCTGATAGGACCTTTGCCCGCCAGGAATAACAGATTTCCGGTGCGTACAGCGTGATCGTAGTTGCCGCCTTTTGCGGGGACGGGTGGGAGTGAATTTTCGATTTCAGTGAATTTGTCGCTCATGGGGTTATCCAACGCTTCCTTCCAGTTTCAGGCCTAAGAGTTTGGTGGCTTCGACAGCGAATTCCATCGGCAATTCGCGGAAGACTTCTTTGCAAAAGCCGTTGATAATCATCGAAACCGCGTCTTCGGTCGAGATGCCACGTTGATTGAAATAAAAAATCTGCTCTTCGCTAATTTTCGAGGTCGAAGCCTCGTGCTCAATTTTGGCGGTGTTGTTGCCGACTTCGAGGTAAGGGAACGTGCTGGCGCTGCATTGTTGTCCGATCAGCAGCGAGTCGCACTGCGAATAGTTCCGCGCGCCTTCCGCCTTTGGCAGAATCTTCACTAGTCCACGATAGCTGTTGTTGGAAACACCAGCGGAAATGCCTTTGCTGATGATGCGGCTCTTGGTGTTTTTGCCGATGTGAATCATCTTGGTGCCCGTGTCGGCCTGTTGGTGATGATTGGTCAGCGCGACGGAATAAAATTCACCGATGGAATTATCACCTTGCAAAATGCAGCTGGGATATTTCCAGGTAATCGCGGAACCGGTTTCTACCTGCGTCCACGAAATTTTGGAATTCTTGCCACGACACGCGCCGCGTTTCGTCACGAAGTTGTAAATGCCGCCCTTGCCAGTTTCATCGCCCGCGTACCAGTTCTGCACGGTCGAATATTTGATCTCGGCATCGTCCAGCGCAACGAGTTCGACGACGGCGGCGTGCAATTGATTCTTGTCGAATTTGGGCGCTGTACACCCTTCCAAATATGAGACGTAGCTGCTTTCTTCCGCAACAATCAACGTGCGCTCAAACTGGCCGGATTCCGAATTGTTGATGCGGAAATAGGATGACAATTCCATAGGCGATTTCACGCCTTTTGGGATGAAGCAGAACGAGCCATCCGAAAATACCGCTGAATTCAACGCCGCGAAATAATTATCGGTGTATGGGACGACTGAGCCGAGATACTTTTTGACGAGTTCGGGGTAATCGTGTACCGCTTCAGAAAACGAACAGAAAATTACGCCTGCCGCTTTCAATTTTTCCTTGAACGTCGTGGCAACAGACACGCTGTCAAAGATCGCGTCTACCGCCACGTTCGCCAGCATCTTTTGCTCGTTGAGCGGAATGCCGAGTTTATTGAAGGTGTCGAGCAATTCGGGATCAACTTCGTCCAAACTCGCCTTCTTTTCTTTTTGCCTCGGCGCGGAGTAGTAGATGATGTCCTGATAATCAATCTTCGGATATTTGACGTTTGCCCACTCCGGTTCCTCCATCGTCAGCCAATGGCGATAGGCTTTCAGCCGCCATTCCAGCAACCATTCCGGTTCATTTTTCTTATGCGAAATCAGGCGCACGATGTCTTCATTCAACCCGCGCGGCGCGACATCGGATTCGATGTCAGTCACAAAACCGTATTTGTATTCGCGATTGGCTAATGCTTCGATTGTTGCACTCATAACTGTTGGTGGTCGGTGGTCAGTGGGCAGGGGCTTGCTAAAACCACTGACCATTGACTACGGACAAAGATGACAAAAAAGTCAGGTTTGTTTTCAAAAAACAGGTTCGCTCAGTTGGTTACATTGGCGGTCGCTTTGGGCGTCAATTGCACCATTTTCACGTCGAGTTTGCCTTGCAAAAGTTGCGAGAGCGGAATGCGGTCAAAGACGCGATTCACAAAATCCGTAATGCTTGCCCATACGGGTTCCAGATCGCAATCGCCGTGATGCACACAGGTGTCGTGATTGCCGGTGAATTGGCCGCAGATTTCTTCTGACGATGGGATGCCACCAAGCGCACGCATCACTTCGCCGATGAAAATTTCGCTGCACGGGCGCGTGAGACGATAACCGCCCTTCGGCCCGCGCACGCTTTCGATAATGCCGCTGCGGCTGAGCGTCCACAGGATTTTCTCGACATAGGCGATGGATAAACCCTCGCGCTCAGCAATATCGCGCACCAACAACGGTTCGCCGTCTTTTTGCCGAGCGAGTTGAATGATGCAACGTAAGCCGTATTCTTCCTGTGCGGTGATTTTCACAAAATCATTTCTCCTACTGCTCAAGATGAATTGAAAGCCTAGCACATACCTGACAGATTTGTCAGGTATGTGCAGACGAGTAAAGTAAAAAGTTGGGATTTTTTTCTGGCAAAGAATAATAGGCCGATCATCTGTCATTCCTTGCCTCAGGCAAACCCGTTGCGATGAGGCTGACTCTGGCAAACGGTGCACCTGCCCTGCTTCTTGGTGGTGACGCATCTGAATGAAAATCTGCAAACCCAATTGACAATCCCACCGAGACTCAGTAGAGTCTTCGCGCCCGCATCCCCAAAATTTAAAAGCCGCAAAGCAGTACCGCGACTTGTCTTAGTTTCTTTAGGCGACTGTTTGGCAGCCGTCAACATCAATTACTTCCAGATCGGTAATCTGTTGATTCAACTATCCGGCAATGGTTGAAACGTCCCGTCAGCAGGATTATCAAGCCACAAAAATTATAACGAAAGTATACCTGTGGATCAGGTCACGGCGTTGTTTATCAGCGACACACCGCGTCACGATGCCACGCGGTGATTAAGCAGTTTGCTGACTTACTTGGAGCTAGTATGGAAAAAGGTATATTTCAGCTTTACCGCCGATTCTTCCTACGTGGGATTTTCCTTAGTTGCGCGGTGATAGGTGCGTGGGTACAGGTCGTGGCGCAGGCGGATCCGACTAATTTTATTACGATTAAGGAAAAAGCCGGTGTCACCACCAGTCAATATCCGATCCAAATTGGGCGTCCGTTTGTGCCGGGAGAAGTGCCGAATTTTCCGCAAGCCGTCGTGGATGGCACGCCTGTCCCCACGCAGGCTGATGTCAAAGGGCGCTGGCCGGATGGTTCCGTCAAGCACGCGATTTTGTCGTTTTATTTGCCCACACTCGCGGCCAACAGCACTGTGACGGTCGCGTTCGTCAATCAAACGGCGGGCAACAATGCGGGGTTTCTGGACAAAACGGGAATGCTCAGCAATGCGTTTGATTTCGACGCCGCGATGCAGTTGACAAATGGCACGACGACGGTCAGTGCTTCGGCGCGCTCCATGCTCAGCAATGATAAGTTTTCGTACTGGCTGCAAGGTTCAGTGATGACTTCGGTGGTTCTGGCCGATCACAGCGCCGCACGTAGTGCTGATATTGGCTTCGATGCAAATAAATCGTTTCGTCCAATCTTCCATGCGACGTTCTGGCCGGGCATTAACAAAGTCCGTGTGCGTTACATCGGCGAAAACGCAAATACGGAAGCGATTCAAGACCAACTTTACTCCCTGGCACTGAAACTCGGCAACACGTCGCCGCAGACGGTTTATGTGAAAAGTTCGGTGAATCATCTGGCCGCGAGCCGTTGGACAAAAGAATTCTGGCTTGGCGGCGCGCCATCCGCTATCGAAATCAAGCACAATCTGGCGTATCTGGCAAGGACGAAGGTCATGTCGAATTACGACACGAGCCGCACCGTTTCTGAAGCGGCACTGGATGAAGCCTACAACGATCCTTACACCGGCTGGTCAAATGTGACGAAGGATTTGTACGATCCGGGCAATATGATGAAGTACATGGCCAGCACCGGAGGCCGCGATGAGATTGGGCCGTATCCGCTCTGGACGGTGCGCTGGCTCTATACGGGCGATAAGCGCGTCGCGGATCAGGCGGTTGGCAATGCGCAATTGTCCGCTGCCTATCCGATACATTTCCGTGAGGGCAACAGCACTAAGGTTTTTGACAACAACGGCACCAGCGCGCTTGGACGACCGCTTTCGATCAAGGCGCGCCCGACAGTCTTTTTGAACTCTGGCAACTTTTACATTGATTTTCAGTACACCGATCCCGTTGACAAGATTGTCCCCGTCGGCCAAACCACTTTTGATGATTGGGTGCCGGATGGTGCGCATCAGCCGGATTTTCATTCGCCGTTATATGCGTTGACGGGCGATTATTTTTACCTCGAAGAAATGTATTTCTGGGCGTCGTGGGGCGCGGCGTATACGAGCTTTGGCACGGATGTGCATTGGGGGCGCGGCCCGACTTCGGACACGGGCGGTATCACGGGCGAAGTGCGTGGCGATGCGTGGCTGTTTCGCAATCGCGTGCGGACGGCGTTTCTCGCGCCCGATGGTTCGCCGGAAAAGAACTATTTCACGAAACTGACGAACGATGCCATCGCCATTTGGGAAGGCACCGTCGGCATCACGGGCACATCCAATCAGGGCAATGCGAACTGGAATTGGGGCCACACGGTAGCCGCGCTTAAATATGGCGCACACGGGGTGCCTACCGTTCCGTCCCTGCGGTATTGGGAAGAAGGCGGCACCACGCCGGGGTGGAGCGAAGATGTTGACCCTGCCATCGCGACGAATCGCACGCCGCACTGGCAGCACGCCTTTTTGCTCTATGCTTTTGGGCAGGCGCAGGAATTAGGTTTTGCCACCGGGCCGCTGCTGTCCTGGCTGGCTCCGGTGACGATTGGGCAACTGACGGAGGCGGGCTACAACCCATATATGGTCGCTGCCTATCAAATGCCGTCCGTCAGAAAGATGGACAACGTTTTTTATCCGTTGTGGCCGGATGCCAAGCTGGGCTTTTTCACCAGCTACAATGCCCAGCAGGATTTCACCAATCAATTGGCCGACGCCAATCACGGCTATCCCTTCATTGCGATGACAGCGGCGGCTACCGTAGCCAATGAGCCGGGCGGCAGCGCCGCGTGGTCGTTTATGCAGCAGCAGGTTTTGCCCGCGCCTTCACTCAATAACAATCCGAAATGGTTGATCCTGCCGCGCGGCGGTTCAGCTCCCGTTTGCACGTATACGTTAGGCGCGACCTCGGCTTCAGTCGCGGCGGCGAGTGGAACGGGCAGTGTGAACGTCATGGCGGCGGCGACGTGTTCGTGGACGGCGAGCAGCAATGACAGTTGGATTACAGTGACTTCTACTGTACCAGTTAGCGGTAGTGGCGCGATCACCTATTCCGTGCTGGCCAACAACGGCCCAGCACGCACTGGCACCATCACGATTGCGGGGCAAACCTACACGATCAATCAGGCCGGGAATTGCACGTATTTTTTATCTGCCACCAGTGTTTCCGTCGGCGCAAGCGCGAGTACCGGAAGTGTGACGGTGACACCTTCTAACGCGGCCTGTACGTGGACGGCGGCGAGTAATACCGCGTGGCTGACGATTACCGGCACGAGCAACGGCACCGTGAACTATTCCGTTGCCGCTAACACCACGACCGGTCTCCGCACAGGAACGATGACGATTGCGGGCCAAACCTACACTGTGAATCAAGACGGCATTGCCTGTAATTATTCGCTGTCGGCAACCATCGCTTCTGTCACTGCTGCTGCGACGACGAGGAGCGTTACGGTGACGGCGACAGCCGGATGTTCCTGGACGGCCGTGAGCAATGCAACGGGCTGGATTACGGTGACTGCAGGAGCCAGCGGCACGGGCAATGGCACGGTGAATTTCTCGATTGCGCCCAACACCAGCACGAGCGAGCGCATTGGCACACTGACGATTGCGGGACAAAACTACACGGTTACACAAGCGGGCTTGGTTTGCACGTATGGTTTGTCCGCCACCAGCACGAACGTGACGGCGGCGGCGACTACGCGCAATGTGAACATCACCGCTTCCAACAGTGCTTGCCCGTGGACAGCCGTGAGCAATGACGCCTGGATTACGCTGCTCTCTGCGCCAAGCGGCAGCGGCAGCACGACATTTTCCTTTAGCATCGCGGCGAATAACAGCCTGACGGCGCGCACGGGCACGCTGACGATTGCCGGAATCACTTACACCGTGTATCAGGCTGCTATCAATTGCACGTATTCGTTGTCGGCGACCAGCGCCAGCGTAACGGCGGCGGCCACACCGAAGAATGTGACGTTGACCGTCTCAAATGGCATTTGCCCGTGGACGGCAGTCAGTAATGTTCCCTGGATTACCGTCACCTCCGCTGCCAGCGGAACGGGCAGCACCAGCGTGACGTTCAATATTGACGTGAGTAACAGTCTTAGCTTGCGTACTGGAACGTTAACGATTGCGGGCATTACCTACACAGTGAATCAGGCCGGCGTCAGTTGTACCTATTCGTTGTCGTCCACGAGCGCCAACATTGCGGCGGCGGCAACGACGCTGAGTACGAATGTTACGACAAACGCTGTGTGTCCGTGGACAGCCGTGAGTAACGTGAGCTGGATCACAGTGACGAGCGGCTCTGGTGGCACGGGCAATGGTACGGTGAACTTCTCGGTGGCCGTGAACACGTCCGGCAGTGCGCGTAGCGGAACGTTAACGATAGCCGGAAAGACGTACACCGTTTCGCAACGCAAGAATTAACGGCTTTTTCGAGTAGGAGTGATGAATGAAATACTTATTTGCAAGACGAATTTTTTGTCTGGTTTTCAGCGTGCTGCTGGCGTTGCCAACCTGGGCGGGCGTGACGCCGCTGCAACCGGGTGGCAGCGTGACGATTGATTGTATCAATGGCAATACACTAACGAAAAAAGCCACGACGCCCACCGGTTCACAGTCCGTTTCAGCGCGGGTTACGATGTCGCTGGATAGCACTGGCACTGTCCTGACAATCAATGTGCAGAACACGGCCACGACAGCGGGCGCGGTCTTGTATGCGCTTGATCTTGGTTTGCCCAATCGGTTTGTCGCGGCCAATCGGATGACGGCGACGTTTAGTGGCTTTCCGACGGGTGGACGCTGGCAAGGGCCGACCGATACCGCCGGGCCGACCAATGCTACCGGCACGGCAACGTTTGCCGCCCGCGAAACGATGGCGCGTCGGATGGAAGATTATCTGAGCACACAGACGAATTTGTCTGCCGGTTTCTTGCGCGTTGGGCAGAGCGGTAACATCACTGTCAAGCTGATTCTGGCGGCTGATGCGAAAAACAAACCGCTGCTCGTCAATCCCGTCGCTTACTTTTTGGTGACTGATCCGAGCGCGCCCACCAAGCGCCTACAAATCGCTTCCACCAGCGTCGTCAAAGCGAATTAAGGTTGGTGGCGACCGGCTGCACGAAAGGCATGCGGCGTGAGGCCGGTCGTGGCACGAAAGATTTTGGTAAAATGGCTTTGGCTTTGATATCCGACTTGCGCGCCGATTTCGGTGATCGCCAGGTCGGATTCCAGCAACAGCTTGCGCGCCCGTTCCAACCGAAGCGCCGCCAAATGCGCATGCGGCGTAGTCCCCGTGATTTTTTTGAAAAGACGCGCGAAGTGGAATTCGCTCATATACGCCGTCCCAGCGATTTCCGCCAAACTCAATTCGCGTGCGCAGTGGTCGTGCATAAATTCCAACGCACGCCGCAACCGCCGGTCTACGATGCCGAGTCGCGAGAGTTCCAGTTCTTCCGAACGTTGCAAATTGATATGCGAGCGCAGCAATTCCACGACCAGTTGTTGCACGAGCGAATGAATCACGTCGCGCCAGCCCGTCGCGCCTTCCTGCATCTCGCGCCGTAGCGTAGTCAGTAGCGTGCAGAGCCGAGTGTCATTCGTTTCTGCGTGCCGAAACAGCAGATTGGAACCGCTGCGATAAAACCGCAGGCGCGTGGCTGTTTCGATCAACAACGAAGGTGACAAGCGCAGCAGCAAGCCATCGCCGTCCGTCATCGGCACCCGCAAAGATTCGTGCGGGTTGAGCAGAAAGCAACTTTCCGGCTGCGGCGAGAGCAACCAATAAGCGGCTTGCCCGAACCACTCAAACTCCTCCTGCGGCAGCGGGCGGAGTTCCACCGCGAAAGGTGGCAGCAATAAGGATGCGTGGTGTTGTCATTTGAAGGTACGGTACGGGGAGCGGTAGCGATCTGATATGTCTGTCCAGACAGGTCGCTACCGCTCCCCGTACCGTACCACTTCAGCGTCCACTAAAATCCGCGCCGACGCAAGGCAGTACGGATGAATTTTGCCCGATAGCGCAGATCGTTTGCTCCCCAAGCAAAACGTCGTAAACGTCACGACAATTATTTCCCAACTTAACATAGCTGGAGGTGTTTTTATTTATGAAGGCGAAGACTGTATTTCAAAAGACAAGCGAAGGATTGGGCGCGCAACGTGTCGCGTTGCTAACACTGTTCGTCCTCGTGATTGGCGGGCATTTTCTGCGTCCGCACACCGCGCAGGCCGCGTGGCAAGCGACGGCCTGTCAATTGCCACCGCTTCAGAAAACCGGCTCGCTAGCGGTGGCGAGTGCGACGGATGTGATCGCGACGGATTTCAATCACGACGGCAAACAGGATGTGCTGGTGTTGCGCACCTCGCCTGCGCAGAGTCAGACCTACTTCGGCGATGGCGCGGGCGGTTTTACGCTGGCCGCGAGCGCGAATGGTTTTAGTGTGCTGCGCAACGATGAAATTCTGGTCGGAGAATTTAACGGCGATGGCTTCCCGGATTTGTACGTGCGCCGCGACGATGGCGGCAACAATCGGCAGGTGCAGGTGTACATCAACGACGGACAAGGCCGCTTTACGCTCGGCGCAGAGATCACGGCGCGCGTGCTGTCGTTTCTGATTGGCGATGTGAACAACGATGGGCTGGACGATGTGTTGGCGGCGACGAGCAGCAATTACACGGTCTATCTGGCGAACGCGAATCGCACGTTTACGCGCTTGCCAAACGATTTTGGTTCGGGGCAATCGGCGCTGCTGTTGGATTTGAACGGCGATGGACGGCTGGATTTTGTAAATGTGATTCGCGGCGCGGGGAACGTCGGCACGATGTTCATTTGGCAGGGCAACGGCAACGGCACGTTTCAGCAGATGGATTTTTTGTCGCTCGCGGATTACGTGCAACTGCGCAAAGCCGCCGACCTCAATCGTGATGGCCGCGCCGACATCGTAGCCACGACGACTTGTTCCGGTACGGGCACGCCAAAGCTATATCACTTGCTGAACAACGGGCGCGGTAACTTTACGGCGCGTTCGTTCGATCTGCCCGGCGCGCCGTGCGATGTGGCGGTTAAGGGCGTGCAGGATTTTACGAGCGATGGTTTCCCCGAAGTCGCGTTGTCGAATCGCCGCATCGCACTCAACGATGGGCAGGGCGGCGTTTGTTCTCCTGAGCGAAGCGTGTTGCAACAGCGATTTCCTGCCGACAATTAACGCCGTCGCTGATTTTAATGGCGACAATCGCGCGGATGTGGTGAACGTCGAATCGTTCTCCTCCGTTGCCTTCTGGTCGTCCCGCAGCGTCACCGCGAACACGCCGCCGAAAGTTATTGCCGCGACTCCCGCGACGATTGCGCAAGGTTCGGCCTCGGTCGAAATTTTGCTTGCTACGCTGAGCGATGCTGAAACGCCAGCGGGGAATTTGGGCTACGAAGTGACGACGCAGCCGAGCCTGATCGTCACAAATCTTCGCAACGATAATGGCTTGCTGAAAGGCACGCCGGTCATTGGTTGCACGACGCCCGCAGCGGTTTATCAAATTACCGTCAAAGCTTCCGATACAGGCGGACTGAGCGCAACTGGCACGCTCAATCTTACCGTTGGTGCGAACTCTGCGCCTGAAGTCGGAGCCTATCCAACTTCAACCGCGCTGGCTCGCAACGGCAGCACGACGATCACGCCCGCCGCGTCGGTGCAGGATAACGGCACGACCATTGTGGCGGTGAGCGCGCCGACGTTTACGGGCAACGTCAGCGTGAATGCGCTCGGCGTCGTCGCCGTGAATCAAGCCGGGCCAGCGGGCAGTCATTCTTTCGCCGTGACGATTACGGACAATTGCGGCGCGACAACCAAGCGCGAATTTACCGTTGTTGTGACGGACGCGACGGGCGGCGGTTGCGATACGCCGGTTTTCAACGAAGCGGAGAATTTCAACGCGAATCAGAATCCTTACGGCCTGACGAGCGGCGATTTCAACGGCGATGGCAAGCCTGATCTGGCGACGACGAATATTTACGATCAAACGGTGACAGTGCTGCTGGCGAGCGGCAACGGCTTTGCCAAACAACCTGCGATAGCAGTTGGCGTGTTTCCCAACGCCGTCGTCGCGCGCGATGTGAACGGCGATGGCAAGCTGGATTTAGTTGTCGTCAATCGCGGTTCCGATACCGTCACGATTTTGCTTGGCAACGGTGACGGCACATTTGCGCGCAAGGGCGATTATGCCGTTGGCAACAAGTCTACGGGCGTAGCGATTGGTGATTTCAATGGCGATGGCAAAGCGGATTTGATTTTGCCGAATGATGGTTTGGGCAATGCGGTTGTGCTGGATGGCAACGGCGATGGCAGCTTTGCCGCGCCGCGTTATTTCTACGCTGGCACGTCGCCGCAGCCGCCGGTTGTTGCTGACTTCAATCGTGACGGACGCGATGATGTCGCTTTCCCGAATTACTCGTCCGGCGAAGTGGCGATTTTGCTGGGCAACGGCAACGGCACGTTTCAAAGCCCGATCATCATCGGCAACCTCGGCGGCGCAGGCGTCGAAGCGATTGCTGCGGGCGATTTGAACGGCGATGGCAAGTTGGACATTGCCGTGACGAACACGACGACGAATCAGGTTTTCACGTTGCTCGGCGATGGACAGGGCGGGTTTACGAATGGCGGCGGCTTCGCTACGTTCAGCGATTATCCGGCGTCGCTGGTGATTGCCGATTTCACGGGCGATGGCAAAGCGGACATTGCTGTCGGCGG
>JAXLQQ010000061.1:0-34739 GCA_046331525.1 Blastocatellia bacterium | reverse complement strand
GCCGTCCTCTTTTATAAGTTCAATGAAATGGCCGAAGACGATTTATCTGAAATGGAGCCAATCTTTCAAATGTTAGAGGCTGAGGTGGACCGCAGAATCCGAAATCGTGAAGCGCGCGGGTAGGCGCGTTTTACCTCTGCACAAGTAGGTGTTTATGCGGGTGCCTCGCCAGCTCGCTGCCATTGGTTTTAATAGACGCCCTCTCCACTGGCAGGATTTTGAATCTCTTTGCTTGCGCGAAAAAATTGTTTTGCTTGTAACGCCAATGCCTCGCAATGGCTGTTACACCGTCATTCGGGGGTATCCCTGTATTGCGCTCGATGAAAAGTTGTCGCCGACGGAATTGCTAATTACGGCTTGGCACGAAATGGGACATCATTTCCTGCACGCGCCGGATTTGCACCTTTACGGCCACCCGAACAAATCCAAAGCGGAATACCAGGCGCACGTGATTTCAGCCTGCGCGCTAATTCCGCAGCAAGTTATTCGACGACACACTTTCGCCGACATCGAAGAAGCCTACAATTTGCCCCATGATCTCGTACTTTTTCGCGCACGTGTCTGGCAAACCTTGCGGATGGAGAAACGACTCAGCTCGTGAAATAAATCCTCGCAATATTACTTCTTATCATGATAGTACTGCCTGAGTCTGCCGCCCGACGCCACTCCGCTACTTGCACCGGCTCTGCACCTTGTCGCGCCTGCAAGACGTGTGAATATTGCGCGCACTGCGCAAAACGCGGCGGTAAATGTAGCGTGTGCAAGCGCACATTGAGCAGGAAAGAACTAAGGCCGGGAAGCCTGAAATTGCCGGTTGCAAATTAAAGGACTCAGCCTATGCGAACCATCCTTACACTTACTATGCTTGTCGTCCTGTGCCAGGCACAGTCACAGAGACCGACCCGCCAGCAAGACGCGCCGCCGCCCAGTCGTTGGTTTCATCTGGATACCACGCAGGATGATACAAAGGTGCTTGTCGAGCGAGCGATGAAAACTTTGCCAAATGGGAATAAAACACGTTGGGTGCGCTACGTTAAATCAGATGATTCCGCGACAAGGCACTTGATGGAATTTAACTGCAAACTGAACAAGTCACGGACAATCCAATACGCTTCTTACGACAGCAAGGGGAGCGTTATTTTTACAGATAATATTGTTACATCGTGGGCCTCGCCAATCCCAGACACTATTGGAGAAAGCTTGGTTGATGGTGCCTGCTTGATATGGAATGTCAGCCCAGAAGATTTCCTCGCGGGAAAAAGGTAAGGCCAAAGCAAAAAAGAAAAATAGCAGCTCCGGCGGCGAGATCGCCACGCCACTTGCTCACGACAAAGCCAGAATCGCCGAGATCGAAGGCTACTTCAGCCGCTTGAGATCTGAAAAATATTTCATCCCCAAATCCCCCACCACACCTAGCGTTCTGAGCGTTTGCTCGTACAAGGGGCTTGACTCGCTTTAAAAACGAGCGTATATCTCGCCACGTCAGTGATCCATACGCGCGTGCGGCACATAGTCCCCGGTCAGATCGCTGACAATTCTGGCACGTTGATAAACTCGGCGCGATTTCCTCAAGCTCATCTGCGCCCCTTCCCGTTACTCCCTGGCACCTCGCGTGCGCTCCATTCCCTTTCCCTTACGCTACGCGTTTGTCTGCTTTTGCAAATTTTGCAAACTATGCCTGCAACCCAACGTGATGCCCGCGTCCGGGTCGAATACCGCGACGCTTACCGCAATCGTGTGCAAATTTACGTCTCCCCCAAAGAGGCGAAAGTTCTGCACGACACCCACGCCGCCAGCTACAAACCCCGCTCTGAGCGCGAAATGAACTTACGCGCAGGCCTCTCGATCACGCGCGATAACTTCGGGCTGATCGAACTGGACGAAGTGCGCTTCTCTCGCAAGACCCGCGCCCGGTGCTGGAGCGCATCTACGAACGCTGCCTGCAACTCAAGCTGAATTGTGCGAGCTGGGCCAGGCGTGCGCCGTGCCGCGATCCGTACATACCGCTCAAGCTGATTCTTTCCGTTTAATTCCTTCTCTTTCCTGATAACCTTTTTCTAGTGAGGCAATTATGGGCTTAACTGTCACCTGGATTAAGCGCGTCCCTCGCGTCACGCTTGGCGCACTAACAGGGGTTTTGTGCAACATTGATTTCGATTCTCGCTCGATGCGGGCGGCGAATCGCTGGCGAATGCTGCGGCGGGCATCCGCGCGGCTGACCTCATCGGGTCACCGAGCTCGGCGGCGACGGCGATGCTGCTGCGTACCTGTTCAAGTACAACAACGTCAGCAAAAAGCTGATTCCGTATGCGACTGGCGCTGGGGCGATGCAGGTTTATTCGCCTGGCGGTGGCGACATCAAGGGCAGCGCCAACACTGACGTTGGCATCGCGTCCGGCACACTGCCGACCAATGGCGCGCTGTTGTCCACGCTGGCGGCTGCCAATAACACGACGGCGTTCACCATTGCCGCACAGCCTGATGTGCCGCGCAATGTGAGCATCTCCTGTAAAAACACGAACGCTGGCGCCTCGACCGGGAATGCGGTTGATTTTGTCATCGTCGGTACGTTTCGCGGCGCGGCGCAAACCGAAACCATTTCCTTCACCGCGTTGCAGCTGACCTCGACCGCGCAGAACGAAGTTGCGAACAAATACGGCAGCAAGCCTTTCGATTCGATTACCAGTATCACGCCAAGCGCCGCCCAGCCTGCCAACTGGCAGCACGCCGCCGGGGTGGGATCGAAGATCGGTTTGCTCGTGGATCTGCTGACGCCAGCCACTGCCGACGTGATCAAACTGACCAAGAACGCGGCCAATCTTTCCACGTCTGGCATTGTGGACGCGACCAATATGACCGTGAATTTCGGCACATTGTCGGATGGCGATGATGTGGCCGTGATTTATCGTACCGCCGCGCAACCCGTGGCCGCCGGAACGGATATGTCCGCCGTGAAGCTGCGCGGTATCGTCTGGCTGATCGCATACGGAGTTGGTTAATGCCTGCGAAAAAGGCGACTGCAAAGCCAAAACCTAAGAGTCGCGCGGGGCGACCGAACCTATCTCATAGCGTAGTGGCACAGATCATTGTGGCACTCGTAATGGGCGAGGGCTCCTGCGCGACTCTGGCTGAACGCTTTGGTTGTAGTGCGCGCACTGTCGAGACGATCAAGGCAGAAATCCCGGAGCATTTTTGCGGAATTTCTTCGGACGACAATCGCGTTATCGGGCAGCTCATTAAGCTGTATCTGACAGAAGCAATTACAACCTGTGTTTCAATTCTCCAAGATCTCCGATCCCCGGAGAAACTTAAAAAACAATCAGTGGACGAATCTCTCCGTATCTTCGGCACCTTCTCCGACCGGATTTTCCTTCTTGCAGAAGCCGCCGAACGAGCCAGCGCAGCCGTCAACGAGCGAGAGCCAAAACTCCTGGAAAGCACCAGCGGCTGAAGGCATTGAACAGGATTACGCCACCTGGCTGCGCGCTGTTGCGCCCAAAACCTATGCTGCCGAATTTGAAAGCTTTCATTCTTCTTTTTGGGAATGGTGGTGGAAAGTCCTTGCGTGCCGCCGCGAGGCGCAAACGTTTACGGCGGATGTTCCTGACGAAAAAATCGTCGAACTCTATAACCGCGTTCCTCTCGATTGCCTGTTGGCGTGGGGGCGCGGCCTAGCCAAATCCGCCTCGATGGAAGGTGCACTGATTTCCGCCGGCGCGCAACTCGGCGCGATCTTTTGTGTGTACATCTCCAGCACGCAGGACAAGGCCAAAGAACATTTACAGAGCATCCGTGACACGATTGAAGGCAGTGCCCTCGCCGAGTATTACCCAGGGCTTAGCAACCCACGCCTTGGCACCTTTGGCAACCAGCGCGGCTGGAAAGCCGAAGCCGTCTACACCGAATCCGGTTTCGCCGTGGTCGCTGCCTCCCTCGAAAAAGGCATTCGTGGTCTACGCGACGCCGAGCGCCGACCGCTCATTCTCGTCTTTGACGACATTGACGAGCGCAATGATTCCGCCGCCATTAAAACCGAAAAGTTTGAGGCGCTGCGCAATGACGCGATCGGTATGCTTGCCCTGTTCGGCAGCGTCCTTTTCGGCCAGAACCTGATCTACAACGGCAGCATTATGGACGACACCTGGCACGGTCGTCTGGATTGGCTGTATGACTGTCACAAGATCGGCATCATCAACACCTTCAAGGATGATCTTAGGATCGAGAAGCGCGATGGAAAGCCCACGATCATGGCAGGCACGCCAAACTGGAAACGCATCAACCGACCTGTCGCGCAGGACATGCTCAAGAAACTCGGCGAAGGCGGCTTTATGCGGGAATGTATGAACCGTACCGCTCCTGACGCCGAAGATATGGTGTGGAAGAATTATGACCCCAGCATCCACCTTATCACGTGGGACGACTTTGAAAAGGTCTTTGGTATTCGGCGGATTCCTGCTCGTTGGCATCTGTACGCTGGGTATGATCGCGGCTATACGGGGTGGGATGCGCATCCTTCGGTATTAAGCGTGGCAGCTGTCGCAGCGGAAAATACCAAGCTGGCCGGTGACCTGTTTATTTTTTACGAGTATTACACAGACCCCAGCGAAGGCGTCGGCGACATTGCAAAAAATATGTTTCTCGACCTCGCGCAACTCTGTGAACACTCGAGCTGGCAGGAAGCCGCCTATCTCGTTGAGCAGTCTTACTCTCCCTTCACAACCGAACAGCAGGCCCAGCGCCTGCGCAAACAGGCGGGCGAACTGGTCACCTTTGAAATCTTCAATGGCAGCCACGAAGGCAAAGGCGAGCGCAACACCTGGAAAGCGGATTGGAATCTGCCCTGTCAGGTCGGTGACTCCGATAAGGCCGCCGGTCTCGAGCAGCTGCACAATTATCTGAAGCCAGAGGCCAAGCGGCATCCCTTCTTCCCGAATCTACTCCAGCGCCCCAATGCGTATCTCGTGGTCGCCCCGTCGCAGCGTGAAAAGGCAGTGGATCGCTTCGGCCTGCGCCGCCATCGCTACGAAGCCGAAAACCTGAAATGGGATCGCAAAGTCACGACGCGCGATGTGCCGACCAAGATGGGCGACGACGCCACGGACGCGGTTAAGCAATACCTGCACACGTTTGCGCTGACACCTGCCCCCAAGACGAAAGAAGAAGAAATTGACGACCGCATGGAAGCGGTATCCAAGCCGGATGAAGAAGTGGCGGAAATGTCTGACGCGCAGCGCAAAGGCTATTTTGCTCGTTTGGCACGCGAACGCTACGAACTCGAGCAGCAGTACGAGGATGAAAACACCTCGGATTATCAACGTTTTATTGAACAAGGAGAATAGTATGGAGCCTATTACCGACCCGGCCCCGACCGCTGGTTTCCCTGAAAATTTCCCCTTTGCGCAACGCCTGGCGGAAGCTGGTCTGGCTGATGTGCAAGCGGTGGCCAATGCGGCAGACGAGGATCTGCGCAAGATTCCGACCATTGGGCAAGCCGCAGTGTTCAAGATTCGCGCGGCACTCGCTGCGCTAAACATCGTCGCAAACGTGCCGCCTGTCCTGCCGACGACGGACGAGAGCGCCGCGGAAGGCGCAGACCCGCAGGCAGCGGAGACTCAGCCTGCGGATTTTGGTGCGAACGATCCAGATATGCGTGACGGTCCGGCAATCCCTGCCTTGCTCCTGCTCTTGCCCGCAACGGTGACTTCCGGCAAGTTGAGCGACTTGCCGGGCGGATGATCAGCGCGGATGGCTTTGTGCAGGTAATACATACCAAAGGATGGTGCACCAATTGTGGCCGATGGCGTTGCGGTAGAAGAAGCCATCAGCGAAACCAGCGCAACTGAAGGAAAGCTCAAAAGGCTGGGCCGGTAAATTTACTTTTTCTGCTTAAAAGTAAAATAGCAATGTTCGCTATTTTACTTTCTTCATCATTCCTTTTCCTAACGAAAGTTGCCAATTATGGCTGTAGCCGCTGAACTCGCAAATGATCCGATTATGAAAAAGTGCGAAATCTGCAAACGTGTCGTGGGCGGACTTAATCAAATCAATACGTTTGTTTCGGACTCCGAAGTGAACGCACTCGCTGGTGGCCTGGCCACTGCTGACCTGATCACGTTGCTGACGACCACCAAGGCTTCGCCTGCCGTGCGTCATCACGACGACTACAAAGGTTGCCTTGCAGGTTGCGGCAGCGATCCAGGCCGCGTATGACGGCGGATTGATGACGGATTCTGACATCGCGGGCTGTGCGACACGCACAGCGCTCAAGCAGTTATTCGTCACTGCCGATCCGACCGGTCGCGTCACGCTGACGACGGTTTGCGGCGACGTCTGGAACGCCTAACGATTTTCTTCCGTTCGATTCCTTCCTGGTATTCTTTGGTAGCAGTTGATGTTGATTGCAAAGTCCTCCCATCAGGCAGTGGTCGCGGCCAAAGACGCGCAGATTGCTTATCTCAAACAAGAGGTCGAGTACTATCGCACACTCGTTCTGGGCCTACGCTCGCTGCCTGATCGGGAGGCTGTTTTGACTGCACCAGCGACCAATGAAGCCCCGCAACCACGCCGCTTCGGAGCAGACTGGGACGAGAATGAATGGGCGAATTACAACAACTGGGCGCAGATGCAAATGCGCCTCTACGCGATTGCTGACCCGGAAGAACTGGCCACGATGTACGCACAAACGCACGGCAATAACCTGCCTTCCGTCGTGATGAGTGCCGATTAACTCCTGCATGCTTTCCCCGCAAGACCAAGCCTATTGGTCATCTGTCATTCCACAGATGATGGCGCAGCAGTCCGCTTTGACGGGCCTCGGCACGCAAACGCCTGACCAGATCAAGCGCGACCAGGTCGAAGCCGTCGAGTTTTACCCGTGGCTGAAAAGCCTGTGTGATCGCGTCCTGCGACGCCAGCGGGCGCTCTGGGCGAGCAATTACAATTTGTGGGTGAAGAATGCGCTGTACTTCCTGAGTTTACAAAATTTGCAAGGCAACGGGACGCCCTTCGGCTATCGCATCACCTTCAAGGATCATCGGCTCTATCCCTACAACATCTTTCGGCCCAATGCCGAGGAAACCATCGCCGCTTACTTCGGCGCGATGCCGATTGTGAAGTGGATGGCGTTTGAAATGGAGGAGCGCCGCTCGTTGCATATTATGCGCGAGATCGAAGCCCTCTCCGAGTACTTCGACTTCCAGTACTTCACCGAAGAAATGAAGATGCGCACGCTGATGGACGGCCTGATGTGCGGCAATCGGCATTTCGAATCGTGGTACGACGAAAACTGCCAGGACGGCATTGGCTGGGAGCAGCAATATCACGAGATTGAATACCCCGCCTCCATCAGCGCGCATTGCTACGGTTGCGGCAGTGACAGTGATGGCGACGAAGCAATGGAGCGATGTCCGCAGTGCGGCTCCTCTTCGCTTGCGCTGAATAAGTCCGAAGCGCAGTCCTATCGCATCCCCGGCGACCAGCAGATTAAGCGTATGGGCGACGTGATTACCAAAGACTGGTCACCGCTCCAGCTGCGCTACGATCTCGAAACCGGTCCCGACGATAGCCCCTGGCTGTACATTGAGGAAGACGCGCCGCGCGAGCAACTGGAATACGACTACAACCAGAAGATTGAGGATGCGGCCAAAGCGGAAACCTTCGCGATGAACGAGCATATGCACCCGATGCGTGCCATTCGTCGCGCTGAGGCGATGCGCACTGTGACGGGCAGTTTCAGCACGCCCGATGAGTTTGAGGCCATTCTCAAGCAGCGATTCATCTTTGAGAAACCGATGTTTCATTTTGTGCAGTTGAGCAAGCCGGAAACATTGCCCAACGGCACGAAAATCCCGGCGGGTGTACGGCTGTCGGAATTCTTCGAGAAGGGCATTGATTGCCTGACCGTGCCCGGTGGCACGCGCTTCTTTTCGGTCGAGGATCGCAGCCAGAAGAAAAACGCTTTGTGCACGGCAAACATATGATCGCGCCGGGAAGACGGGCATCGAAACCGCGACGGCGCGCGCTATAACTTCCAGCACAACCAATTGCGCAGTGGTGCTTTTCGCCTGCAAAAAGACCCTGCAACCTTCTGTCGTTGCCAGCCAGCAACTTTCCCGAAGCGTGACTTCTGGAATCTGGTGGATAACGTGATCCACTTCAGTAGCAGCCAGTTGAATGGTCGCCCTGTCAGCGATCACGTCTTGCCGCTTGTGCCGCCTGCACTCAATCCCCAAATTATGGGAATGGTGCAGCAGCTCACGCAGGAAAGCCGCGAAAGCTTCAAGGCCTACACCAGCGAAAGCGATGGCTTTCAAACGTCCAACCCGACGGCCCACGCCGCCGAGCTTCGCAGCAGCGCCGCAATATGGCGCACGGGATGAAACATGGTGCTGTTTTCCGGCACGCTCAAAGACGTAAAAGGTTTTGCAGATTGAGCTGGCACAAGAGCATTACGATGGGATGCGCATCATTGGCCTGCGTGATGAACAGACAAATCAATGGCGCTCCAAGCAAATTAAAGCCGAAGACATTCAATGCGGCTTCTGGCGTATGTCGTAACCGGCAGCGCCAATCCAGATTATCCGCAGCAGAAACGCCAGAAATTTGCCGACGCGATCAGTCTTGCGGGCAAGCTGAATAATCTCGGGCTCAATCCGCTCACTGCAACAGGTCAATCAACTGTGCAGTGTGGACTTGACCTTCAGTGCGCAGCTCCAGCATCGTCGAACAGCTTGAACGCGCTTACCAAACAATGAAGGACATGGATGCGCAATCCGGCGGGCAAACGCCTGCGGAATATCTGAACTCTGTCGCGCTCTGTTAAGCTCAACAGCAACAACCACGCCGTCTATCGTGACTGGTGGGTGCGCTTATTGGATAGCAGACGACGGCGCGGCGATGTCGCCTGAGCTGGAGCGCGCGATCAATCTCAGAATTCAGGATTACGATCTGGCAATGGCGGCCCAGGCGCAGCGAGCGCAGATGTTAAGCCCGCAGCCGCCCGCGCCCGCTGCAAGGAGCCAGACGGCGACGAACAATCCCTGCCGCCGAAAAAGAAAGCGGCCTAATCACGACCAACAGGAGAAACCAAGGATATGGACGAAGACAACGTTCCAGGCAGTGGTGTCGAAACCGCCACCGAAGCCAGCAGCCCCGTAGATTTACACAGTCAGATGCAAGCCGCGATTGAATCCGCGCCGCCTGACTTCATCTCCAGTTCGCCCCAGCCCCCACGGAAGCGGCGGTTCCAAACGCTGCGCCTGCCGCTTCTGTGGAAGGAGCCGACGCGACCGCCGATCCCGCTGAGGCAGAGGCCGACGTTGACTTGTGGACGTTCCTCCAGCAGCAGGAAGGCGAAGCGGATGCGCAGTCAAGTCACCTCGCGCGTTGGAGCAGGCCCTGGGCACAGAACCCGGAAGCGCTGAAAGTCTTCCAGTCTTTCGCCCAGGAACAGGCGCAGATCGGCGAGCAGTGGCAGACCGTACAAGAGAAAGCGGAAGCAATTGGCGGTACCGAGCAGATTCCAGCCGTGCTCGACGCGTGGAGTGGTCTGGTGAATCCGACGCGCGGCACGGATGGCAGCTTCAGTGTGGATCGCGCGCTGGATGCAATTCAGCAGGCCAACCCGAATGCGTTTTACGCTCACAGGGGCGCACGATTGCGCACGCGCTGGCCGACAAAGACATTGGGCCGATGGTGATTGATCTGGTGATGCAGCGGGCTGGCCTGAATCCGCAAATGATTACCGATTACAAGAACGTCACGCTCGATGGTGGCTATCGCCGACCGTTGACCCCGCCGGAAAAAACGCCGTGCTGGAGAGCGTGGAGCAGCGCGGACAGAGCGAAGCCAATCTGGATTACGTGGCGGCCTTCAATCGGCTGCCGGAGAAAATGCTTTCAGTTGCTCGAAAACCCCGACGACGCGCAGTTTGCCAAGTACGTGCTGGACAAGGAAGCGCGCGAAATGCAGCGCGAGCAGCACGAAAAACGCAACTGCGCGAGCAGCAACAGCAACAGTCCCAGCAGCTCGAATACGATGCCGCCAAAGAATCCAACACCTTGCTGCAAGGCGCGATTAACGATCACTTGCAAAACAATGCTGGCGCGCGGCGTCTGAAGCGCAGGCCAAATCCATTGTCTTTGATGCACTGATGGAAATGTGGCAGGGGTATTTCACCAAAGATTCCGTCTATGCCAAGACGGAGCAGCAGTTGATTGCTGCCTACAAAAACGGTGACCAGGCATCCGTCAAAGGCGGGAAGAAGCAGTACTTCGATTTATTTCAGGCACCGCTCAAAACGCGACTGGCCGCGATCAGCGTCAAATCTCTCAACCTTCCGCCGAAAACCAAGGCGAAACCGACGGGCGCGCCGCCAGCACCGGGTGCCTTCCAGGGCGACCGCGCACCGGCTTCCTACGATTCCGATCTGCCTCTGACAGAGCAGTTCCGACAAATTGGCGTGGGCCAATAAAAGCGCGCAGGCTCCGCGCGAATTATTCCTGAGCCATTCATCCCTTCTTCATAAGGAGTAATAACCTATGAGCATAAACTGAGATTGCACAGGGACACCATTTTCCGCTCGTATTTCATGAAGCGGCAGCAGTCCTTGCAACAGCAATTCTCGAAAGTCTTCGATTATTTTTGGAATAACACCGAAACCATTGATGTCACGCAAAAAGGCAACGAGCAAGTATTCACCTCTGACGTGCAGATGCCCGTGCAAAGGTGGCTATGGTTCGTTTGAATATCCGGCGGGCGTGGCCTTTGATCGTGATCGCTTCAAAGCGTTCCCGGTCGAAGTCGTCGCCAGCTATCAGATTGATGCGCCGACGTATGACGATTACCGCCTCGAACAAGCCGGAAGTCGTCAATAGCCTGACCAACGATCTCGACCTCTTGCAGAAGGAGTTCTACAAGTGGTGCGACATCCTGATGGCAGGCGATGGCAGCGGTTGCGTGGGGACGCTCGGCAGCGGCTCCAGCACGACGGTGCTGAACCTCGACACGATCCCGGCGGGCGTGCACGCGAAAGCGTTCGGCGTGGACATCCTGAAAAAGAATGTGCCCTACGACATCTACAACGGCACGACGCTCAGCACGGCCAACGTGACGATTTCGAGCATTGATTATGCCAACAACCAGGCGACGCTCGTCCGCGCTGGGCGGCAGCCGCTCTGGCCTGAAGCTGTATCCGGCTTCGTCGAAGGGCTTGTTCCCGAAAGGCATTCGCTACGGCGTGATGGGGCAAAAGGATTTCTGGCAGGGCGCAAACTGCGCCAACCGGACCGGAGACCAACTCCATCGTGCAGGACGCGAACGGCGAATTGATCGGCAACCTGTACATTGAACGCCTACTGCAAAAGCAGGGCTTCCGTATTGGCGATGGCATGAACAAGACCTTCCAGTTCTGGATCTCGCCTTCGCTGAAGTCGTTGTACAAGGCCACGGGCTGGAGCATCTTCCGTGCGATGAGCGGCGAGCAAACGCTCAACACCGGCCCGAAGGAAGTGAAGTACGAAGATTCGGTCTTTAAGCCGTGGCGCAACCTCGACCCGGATGTCCTGGCCGGCGTGGACGTGAAGAACATCAAGAAAACGGTGCAAAAGAAGATCGGCTTCTACGACTACTCTGGCCGAATGTTCCAACAGTCCCCGGGCAGCAACCGTCGCGGTGCAGGCGAACTGTATGCGCAGTATGGCGGACGGTGGAACTTCTTCTACGAAAATCCGCAAGAGGCCGTCATCGCCTATAACTTTGATACGTCGAATGCCGTGACTCGCTCCAACTTCTACGCAACTACCTAGTCCGTAGCCTGACCAATCCAACCTCAAGGGGGATCACTACCAATGATGCCCCCTTTCTTCTTTCCAATGGCTCGCAATAACGAACTCGACAATCACAAGTGGAATCGCAACATCCCGCCTCCAATGGATCGGCGCAAAGCAAACTGGTTTCAGCGCGAGATAGATCGGATTGTGGGCGTCGAAGCCAATGGCCTGAAACGCTTCAAGCTGGTCTGGCTGCCGCACTACGAAGTATGGGACCCGTATCGCGGCGAATATCGGCTGCTCTATACCTGGGGCAAGCCGGAGATTGATTACAAAGCCGGGCCTGATGGAATTATTCGCCAGCAGCTCAAGCGCATTGGCGTGCCGCGATACGCCTTGTTTGGCTGGACAGGGCAATTTACGCCGAAGTCGCTGCAAAAAGCAGGGCAGGAAAGCGACGGCGTCGAAATCGAAGAGTTGCCCGACGGCGTGGAGGTGGACGGTCTGCCGTTCATTATCCACGAAAAGACGATCAACTACCACGCGACGCCTGATGTGCCGATCTACCGCCTGGAGTTGATCTTTGCGGCACACGAGCGCAAGCCTGATCCTGAAATGCCGTTCCCGCCGTGCTGTATGCGGCGAATTATGAGCAACGATGCCCCCTTCGACCGATGCTTTGGGCAGTACGTCGAACCTGACGAGGAAGACTTGAATGTTATCCGTCGTGAAATGCGCGCCTACGAAACAGCGCTCCGGCAGGCACCGAGAGTGGAACGATCCGGCCAATCCCAATATGCTTGGATACAACGCACCGAGGCCGAGACCAAGCAAAAAGAACGCGAAAAACTGGAGGAAGCGAAAGACTATCTCAAGAAACACGATGGCCCGGCGTTGCATCGTGCAATGGAGCACGCCATCAGCGGCCAGCGCCTGATGTCTCTTCCTTCTTTACCTCCCTCTCAATAGCCAGCACAATCACAGGAGAAAACAACAGTGGAACTTGAACAGCTTAATCAAAGCATTCCCGGACGGCTTTATGGCCTGGCAGCGCGCGCGAAGAGCAGCAGGCGCAGTATGATCCGTCATTTGTCTACCTGCCGCTTTTCACGCACGCCAATCAACACGTCGCCAAAGGCTTTATCACTGCCGGTGTGATCGAAATGATCATCCCGTACGGCCAGCAGGTTTTACGGAGAAGTGCCGCTGAGCAATACCGTCGCCATCAAACCGCATAAGCGCGTGCTGCCCGTGATGGAGTCCACGGAAACGCTTGGCGACCCGGACAACCCTTCGCAAAATTTGCGAACGATGAATGCCGGAGATGTCGCAGGTGTCAGCGCACGCGAGCCATCATCTCGAATAGTTACGCGGCCCGGTCTGATTGCGGCATATGCGATCAGCGCACAAAAGCAGTGGGGCGGCGTGATCGTGAAAGCGCTGCGCGGCATTTCCTTGCAGGAATGGCGTGATGCGCAAATCAATAAGACGATCTTCAAGCACACACGACTGTTGATCCGTTGACAGAGCGCCCGCGCCTGGAGGTGATGCCGCAGGTGTATGCGCTGCGCATGGCACGTTACCGGGAGCTGGCCAATAATGAGAATCCGATTCTGCGCGCGCTGGCGAAGTGAGCTAGCAACTGCCGAAACCGTCGCGCAGCAAGCCCGCGCAAAACTACATTGACCGGCGCGACCAGGAGCGTGACGAAGGCGAGAACCTGAACACGTCGTTCAAGGATCAGGTTTGCCTGATATATCTTGGCCGCAAATGGAAGATCGAAGCGGCGAATGATGTGCTGCGCGAGCAGAAACGCAGGCGTGATTCAACAACAATTGCTCGAATCCAATCGCGCCATGACCGAAGCCATCAAGGAGTTGACCAAGCAGAACACCGCGCCCGCTGCGCCGCCTGTCATTCAGGTGACGCTGACGCCAGAAGCGCTGGCGCAACTGCAAACTCCCAAGGCGGCAGAACCGGCCAAGACGAACGGCGGCAATAACACCCAGAGACGCTAATGCAAATCCCGGAGCTTCTGCGCATCGTCAAACAGCAATGTGATTATCCGGACGTGCATCGTCCGTCGGAAGATCACTTCATGATGGCCATCCGTAAGTGTGCGCAGAAGCTCCACAATCGGCTCGGCGTGGCGCTGCCCGGCTGGGATATTCGCTCTAAAGATGTGCAGGCCGGCCAGAATGATTTCGTCAAGAAACTGAACATTGACAGCCTGGGCAAGCCGCGCCGCTGTTATGCCATTCTGGCAATGACCGACATCTATGCGATGAATTGCCCTGTCAAAATCATTGACGTGGACGAACTGAATTTGTATCAGGGAAACGCGGCCATTGCTGAGGTATGTGCACCGTACTACTCGGATGGCGACTGGAAGATTCAATTTGCGCCTTCGCTGACCAGCACGTACACCTATCGGCTTTGGTATGAAGTTGGCGCGCTTCCCTTTTACGGGAAGAACGATACGCCGATCCCGCAAACGGAAGGCTACCACTATCTGCTGGCGGATATGGTGACAGTGGAAGTGCTGCCGCATTGCTGGTGGTCAAAGCTGCTCGGCAAAGAAGTCGAGATGAAAGCGATTGACCAAAAGAAGCTGATGGACGCTCACGCGCGTGGCCTCAAGGAGCGCTGCGCCGAGTCCATCGCTGAGCAGTTCCCGGTCTTTCAGGAGCATATCTCCACCTTACTGGCGACGCAGGAGCCTCTTGCAAATGGCTATGCTGATCAGTATGGCGAGTTCGATGACCAGCGGGTTTTCTTTTAATGCCTGTCTCCAATCTACTGTCATTTGTGGCGCTGGAGCGCCTGATTCTGCGCCGTGTCAATGCGCTACGCGGGAACACTGACACCGCAGCAGAAGCGGCTTTCGTGAAGACTCCGCCACTGGTGGCCACCGATCTAGCGGATGCTGCGTTCCCGCTCAGCCTGGTACGGTTTGAAGCCGTGCAAATCTGCAACGAGCTGGGGCCATTCCTCTGCCGTCAGGTCGGCAATCCATACCGTGTGCTGTACCGCGCGTTGACGACAATCGCCGCCGCCGGTACGGCAGCGCCTTCTTCCATGGGCCCCTACGGCGCGGTAAATTTTCTGGATACGACAAAGGCAACAACGCACGCGCAATACCGCGTGCCCTTTGAACTCGCCGACAGCCCGCGCGATGTGATGGATGTGCTGGCCAATGCCGATGTGTTTGGGACGAATGAGGTGCACTTGTATTGCATAGATGGTGGCGTGATTTACTCGACGCGCTATCCGATGGAATTTGAAGTCTTCAATTACGACCGCGTAGGTGTGGATGGTAGTGGCAATTTGAGTCCGACTGAGATTACGGCACTATTCAATTCCTGGGCGGACGAAGCCAATATCCCCGCTGAGTTTTTGAGCGTGGCTGCTGATGGCGCAGCGGCGCGCTTAGCGATGTCCGCTTCCTCCTACCTGGAAAACGCGAATGACTTGATGCAGAGCTTTATTCGCGGGCTGCAATCGTATGGCTTCACAGTTGCGGCCACCGATTTCCCCGTCAATCCAACAGGGAAAGCATAGCAGGAGAATTATGCGTTACTGGTACGACACGGAATTTATCGAAGACGGACACACGATAGACCTTATCTCTATCGGCATGGTGGCTGAAGACGGTCGGGAGTATTACGCCGTCAGCAGCGACTTTAGCAGAGTCAGGATGCTGCAAAACCAGTGGCTCGTTGACAACGTTGTTCCGCACTTGCCAGCCCGGAAAGTAGATCAAAATCGCGGATGGGACTGGGCGAATTTCCAAGAAGATTTCGCCTCTGGCCTTTGGAAACGACGCCCGCAAATCAAGCTTGACCTGCTCGAATTCTGCGACCGTCGACAGTATGGAAAGCCTGAGTTCTGGGGCTATTTCAGCGCCTACGATCACGTCGCACTTTGCCAATTGTTCGGCACCATGATGGATCTGCCGCGCGAGTGGCCGATGTACACGCGCGACATTGAGCAGCTCCGTGATTCGCTCGGCAATCCAGCACTTCCGGCACAGCCCAAGAATGCGCATGACGCATTGGCAGACGCACGCTGGACGCGCGATGCGCATCTCTTTCTACTCCAATATCAACAACGACAATAGCTACGATCAACATAAGCGACGCGAGTAATGAATAAAGCGGGCTTGATTGCACTCACCTTTAACCGCCTCAAGGACAAGCACGGCCAGTCGCAGATTGACCGCACGCGCCTCGTTGCCTGCTCAAAGCAGGCACTGGAGCGGCTGTGCGATGTTGTCAGCAATCAGCCTAAGCTACGCGAGCTGCTGACCCGGCGCTATGACTGCACGATTGAAAACGGCGCCGTGGATTTGACGGGCAATGACTTTGATGACCTGCACCGCAGTAGTCTCAATTTCTCCCGCTTTTACGGGATTGACGATTCGGCCGAATTGAATCCGTATATCTGGCAGGAGTCGCCGCATTATCTCGATGGCTGGCTCGATCCGAATTTCGGCTACTACACCTGCGCGGTAGTGATCTGATTGTACGCACGCCGGCGGACGGCGAGGAAGCTTCCTCTACGATCAGCGGCAATGGGCGGCTGTATGCGTTGGCAATTCTTCGTTAGCGACCGGAATTACCCGAGAGTGGCGAGCTCGCAATTAGCGAGCGATCTGCTGGCCAATGAACACTTCAAACTCGCGCCCACTTCTGCACAATGAAAATTGAACCTGTCCAATGGCGGCCCGGCATAGAAGGCTTCGTAAAAGACTGTTCGTTCGGCGACGACAAGCCGTCGTATGCCAGCTGGGGCGAGAACGTCATCTTTGAAGGAGAAAACCTCGTGCGCGCCGCGCGCAAGCCGCTCAACGTCAATTTGGATGTAGTCAATCAGGAGCTTGTTTACAACGTGACGCTGACGGCCAACAGTGAAGATGTGGCCGGCAGTGGCAGCAGCTTCCTGACCGATCTGGTTCCGTTCCAGCATTTCCTGGCCAACAATCAACTGTACGTCGTGACACGCCTCGTTTCGGATACGGCGATGAAGATTGACCCAAAGCCGACGGCGAATTTTACGGGGCACATCTTCCTGGTGCCGAACCTGCACGAAAATCAATGATCGGCGTGCGAGTCTTTTAAGTGGCAATGTCGTCGCGTACAAAAACGCGCTTGGTGTTCAGGAAGCGCGTTCATGAAGCCTGACGGTGATTGCAGCCTTCTGGCGCAGCTCGGTGGTGATGCCACCGCGCAAGTCATCCACCATCCTCCTGCCGCCTATCGAACTGCTTTACCGCTGGTTTCAACTTACAAAGCCAACAGCTCCAGGCGCATCCGTTCAATACCTTGGCACGAAGGCCATGGCAGCGGGCTTTCTGCGCTCGTTTCGCGTGAGTAATGCTTCGCTCCTACCGGCTTTTTTTTCCGAAGTCGGTGATCGCCTGGAGGAACAGCGCCAGCCTGGAAGGGATCCCGCAATAGTGCTTCTGGATGGCAAGGCATTATCGCGCGCCAAGGGCAACCCGGTGGCTGGATCTGGGTGACGAAAGATGAGGTTTCGACGGCGGCGGGAGGGCCGTGGTTTGAATACGGCGAGGTGAATGCCGATAACGTAGACACCGATTTGGAATGGCGATCCGGCGAACTCGGCGCGGCCTACGTCGAAGACTACACCCTTCAGCCAGACGCCGTTCGCGCGGCAGCCAGTGGTGACATCTTGATGTGGGGCGGAGCGCTCGGCATTGATGCCAGCGGCAATCCTTCGATTCCCGGCGACACGGTCGAGGTGAGCAGCCTGACCAATCTCGAAGGCTATCCAAGCGCGGCCTATACGGCAACGACCACGGCGAAGCCATCGCCCTATTCGCATTGGAAAAGTGCAGATGTATGTTGGCACGAATAATACAGTGCAACATGCGCTGCTGACACAAGGCACGCAAGAGCCGCCGGTCATCCTGCCCTGGATCAACCGGCATTAAGCACCAATACAATATGGTGCTGGCAGGTGGCCTGTTTGTCGTCTTTACCGACGGTGCTTTGTGGGTGAGCGAAGACCGCACGCCAGCAGGAAAATCCCGTCATCGCGCGGTTACAAGTTGGCGTAATGTCGCTGCTCAAGACCTTACCTGCCGGACGCGTTTTCGTTGGCTACGATCCCAGCCTCGCACATTTCGTGGTGTTCTGCTCAAACTATCGACAAGGCGTCGGCAACGGCTGGCAAACGATGGCGCTCTCGTTCGACGTGGCGGCTGGTCGCGTGAACTGCCCAGTATTTCTGGCGATGGCATGAACCATTTCACCGTGAGCGGCTGTGCCACCATTGGCACCATCTGGAATTCGTCACGACTGATGGCAAGATATGGCGATGGGAGAAGGAAGCGGCACTGTAGCCGGTTTTATTACGTCCCCTTTCTCGGCTCAAACTCTGGAGCGCGTCACTGTGCGTAAGGTAGCCGTCATCGGCAATCTGGAAGGTAGTATTATTCAGTTCGGTCCCCGATTTGACGAAACAAAAATTGCAGGCCTACCGTACTGGATGCTGATGAACGAACCCTACACTCACTAATCTGCACGCAACCGTAAAGGCGCGTGGTTATGCCGGTCGCCTGAAGATACCCTGAACAACCTGTTCGTGATTTCAGCATTGAAAGCGGTACGCGCATTGTTGATCTGGTGGAAATTGCGTCGTCAAACGCCTGCGACAGCAGCGTACGGCCTTAGATTTAACTGATCCCATTGGGCTACAACTGCAAATCCAAACGCAAATTGCGGTGGATCAGTTCTCACAGGATGTAGCGCAGATTCAAGACCCGCTCAGCGGCGGTGGTGGCGGCGGCGGTGTGGTTCCAGTGACAGGCTTTGCTTCGTCCGATGGCTTCGCTTCCGTCGAAACGCCCACGCCCACGACGCGCGACATCAAGAAGGGGCTGAACGTCGGCAATCTTTGGGACAAAGACGCGGCAGCAGCAATCACCGATCCTCCGACGCTGACTGTCGGAGGATTGCCGGTGGGGGCCACCTACAGCCAGGCAGAAGTGACGGCCTTGCGCGACGCATTGATTGCGCTCAGCGATAAAGTACGTGACGAGCTGCCAAACTGCGCGCAGCAGGCATTCAGACGACGTGATTCGATCCAAAAAGCTTGGGGAAAACGATTGGCGACCGCGCTGGATGGCCTGGCAGTGGATGCGGCAGCAACCGAAATTGTATGCCGATGAAGTTGGGTATGATGATTTGGTGCGGTTTTGCGAACCGGGATACGAAGCTCATCAGGATTACGAAATCAGTGTAGATAATCAGCAATCGGGTTGTTAACGTGCATTCATCGCGCGCCGGGTGTTTGCGAGATTGGCTTGATTACCGCGCCTAAGATACCTGCCTGTCCGTCGTTGCGCGCGCTGGCGCATCTTCAGCGCGGCTATTTCGAGCAATACGGTCACACACTTTCTATGACAACGAAAAACCCGCAAGGTCGCGTCTCGTGCAGCTCCTGGCTGGCAAGATCGCGGCGACTATATGGAGATCACGAAATGATCACGCCTTGCCGCAACTATTAGATTTTAATGGGCGTTGTTAAAGCTTTCCATTTTCCACCCTCTCTGGAGACGGCGAGAAAGAACATCGCGGCTGATAGCGTATATTTCGGCACCCATCCTTAACGTCCATCGATGACCTGCTACTCTACAAATGACTGCTTCTCCGGTTGCGTGCCTGCTCTTTTTCCGTCGCTCCCGCAGACCATCTTGACCGCAGATATCCGGCGGCGCTCATCCGGTAACCAGAGATCTGAAGAGATGTCCGCATAGTGGAACTCACCTTTCTCCCCAACATCCGCAAGGAAATTTTCAAACGAAAGTCACGCCATCGCTCACATACTGGAATCCCACGCCCTTCGTATTGAGGATAGTTATGATGTTTCGCGTTGTAGCATCTATTCCACAGGTGCATTTACATACCCAGAGGATGCTTCTATCAGGGGTTTTGCCGCTGTATCCAAGAACGCGCAGCCTGCCAAACACTTGATCGGTTAAGTTGATGAAATTGTAGTGGACTTTTGAGGTAAAGGTAGAACAGTGATAGGATCATTTTGCATTGACCTAACTCCTAAGTAAAGCGTTAATGCCCGCTGCTGGATGCTAACGACATCGCAGCGGCATTACTTTCAGTATACCATAAACTAAGGTGATAATTCTGCTTACGAGTATCCGATTCGGCTCAAAATAGAGAGGCGGTGAACTCTGTCCAGACCTAAGCCAACCCCAGCTCAAACCCTGTTCAGTCAGACAACAGAAGTTAGTAGATACGCCCGACATTCAAGCCTTTCGCGCGCTTGATCCGAGCGCCGCGATCAAGGCCGGACGCGCCGATAGTGATTCGCAGTTTGACCGTGCCGAGCGACAGACGCGAGAAAGCTTCGGGAATTATTCGGGCATCCTGAATCCGCTCGCGCGCAGCCGGGCGCTTTCCTCCGCGCTCGATGAAATCAGTTACGACCGTGCGATCAGCAACGCCAATATCAATGCGCAGGCTACGCAAGCGGATATGACGCAGAAAGCGGCACTGGCTGATTTGACGGCCAAGCGATCCAGCTACGGGTACAACTCTGTCGTACCGCAATCGAGTGGTATGGGTAATTCCTTAATTGGCGCGGCAGGTGCTATAGGCTCGGCCGCGATCATTGCTGCCTGATGAGCAAACTTGACGTCACGCGCGGGACCATTCGCAAGCATCTGGCAGCAGCTAAGCAGCCCGCGGTACTCTGCTCATTTGGGAAAGATAGCTGCGTGCTACTGCACTTTGTGCGCGAGCAGCAGCCTGAGATTCCAGTCATTTACTTTCGCGGCTTCGATCATCCAACAAAACACCAGTTTGCCGACGAGCAAATTCGTGCGCAGCAGCTAAACATCGTAGAGCCGTACCCCGCCTTTCGTGACGTGATTGGCAAGGGAGACCTGGTACAACTCGTCGAAGTCTACAGCGCTGGTATTGACCTGCATTTTCCGATTGAAGCGCCTGCGGGCTTTCTTCCCAATAGCCAGAGTCACTGTTCCTTGCAGGCATTACAAAGGCCGACAGATGACGCGCGCTGGCCTTATGATTGCTTATTCATTGGGCATCGCGGCGACGATACCGATCCGTTCTGGGGCGATATTCCAGCCGCACAGCCAAGCGTGATGCGCAACGGCTGCACGTTTGCGTATCCGTTACTCGAATGGACAGAGGCGGACATCTGGGAGGCGTCGCGGAAATTTAATATTCCACAAAATACGGCGCGGTATGCAGGCGATTTGACGGCCAACAACGACTATTACGATCTCTGCACCAACTGTTTGAAGCCAAACGGGGAAACAAAGTCTTTTTGCCCGCAAACGGGCTTGCTGATCAATAACATTAGCGAAGCGGCGGGCGTCGAGCGGCAGGCGGCTCTCTGGCGCAGTCGCTTCGTCAATCTACGCGAGGATTTTTCCAATGCAACCAATCGAAAAGCCTGCGAAAGTCGGAAGCTTAGCGATGACGTTATGGTAAAATAAAATGGAAATGCCAGCGCGATCTGCGAAATCCGCTGGCGTGGCATCAACCTTTTACATAGGAGTTAGGTCAATGCAAAACGATCCTACCACATTCTCTGCGCGCGTAAAAAATCTCATTGGTCAAAGATTTGGGCGATTAGTTGTCACTGCTAAAGCAGGACTAGATAAGAATCGCTATGTTTTATGGCAGTGTCAGTGCGATTGCGGGAAAGAAAAGATTGCCAGGAGCGGCCATCTACTTCGAGGCAGTATTGCATCGTGCGGATGTAAAAGAAGGCAGGTTCTCCTTGAATCACGAACTACACATGGAAAATACCTCACGCCAGAATATCGGACGTGGGGAGCCATGTTGGCGCGTTGCTGCAATAAGAATCTTAAGCATTATCAGCGATATGGTGGGCGCGGCATCCAAGTCTGTGAACGATGGCATGAATTTAAAAATTTCCTTGCAGACATGGGAAATCGTCCGAGCGCGCAGCATAGCCTAGACCGAATAGATAGCAACGGCAATTACGAGCCTTCTAATTGCAGATGGGCAACCCCCAAAGAGCAATCCAGGAATGTACATACAAATCGCTTAATCGAATTCAACGGGAAAACCCAGTGCCTCAGTGCCTGGGCCGAAGAGTTAGGAATTCATTACTCTACGCTTCAAGGGCGGATACGAAGATGGCCTATCGAAAAGGCACTGACTGTTAAAGTCCGAGAAAGGAAAAGAAAATGCAGGGAATCGAACCAATGCGCACGCATCTTAATGCGGTAGATGCTTCCGGCGGAACCGTCAACGGCAGCTATTTTGCGACCAATCACACCGACACTATCGAATACAGCGTCGAAGGCACTACGCCAACCGTGAAGCTGCAAAAGAATGCTGTCTGGGATAGTGCGGCCAATGCACCCAAATCTACGACTTGGTATGACGTCGCGACACGCGCGGCTGCCGGAGCGTACTCTGATCAGCCCTTTGCGCCGTATTGCCGCTTCGTCGCCACCGCAGGCAACCCTGTCACGGTAAAAGCCCGCCGGATGGTTGCTGACAATGCCAACGTCTAAGGAGTCCACATGTTTAGTTTTCCTCGTCCTTATCCCGATGACCCGAACGGCGATTTATTACCGCTGAAAAAGCGGAACGGCGTACCTGACCTTGACCCGAATGTGCGGCCAGTTGAGTTGCCGCCGTCACCGAAGCCGATAGGTTATGTGGCAGACACTTTCCCACGTACTCCTGCTGCCTTGCCAGCGCCAGCCAGCAAGCCCGTGTTGGCAAATCCTTATTTTCAAAGGCGTTCCAGATATGCCGCGCCTCCCGCCTCGGCCGCTCCAGTGCCGAGCGCTACCGAAGATGCGGCGTTGCCGACGTTCAGCAACAAGTACGACGAGATGCGATGGCGTGGCGGCGTAGACTTCGGCGAAGTGGCGACCAAATGCAGCGCCAGATAGAGCATATGACGCACGGCGGCGGCAAGTTTGATCCGCAGCATCCGACAGGCAAAGACCGCTTTCGCGAAGCACTGATGGCTGGGCTGCTCGGCGCTGCACAAGGCGCGGCCCAAACAGGTGATTGGCACGTGGAATGGTGGGCGGCGGTGGTGCCGTCGGCGCATTCTCTCCGGAAACAGCACGTGCAATGTCATCAGGAGCCACAGCGACAGCGGTGATGCGGCGTCGCCACGAAGACATGCAGATGGCAGGCGAACAGGCAAAGATTGATTATGACCGGACACGCGCCCAGGACATCGTGCGAGATACGCAGATCAAAGAGGGCAAATATAAATCGGAGCAGGCCAATGCCGAGAAAAAGCTGGCCACTTGAAGCTGCTCTGAATGAAGCGCAGATCGGCAATCCAGAAATCGCAAACCGGAATGCACGATGCGCAAGCAAACTTGTATGGCGTGCAGGCGGGTGAGCGGATGTGGCTTGCCGGGCAGGTAAAGCAGCAAATGGAGATCGCGCTGGATCAGGCGCGCCAGGCTGAATTCGCCAGCGTATGCGCCGAAATTGAGCTAAGACGCGTATGGTCAAATTGCAGCGCGTGAATGCCGAGTATGCACAGGCGGCAAACTCCCGCGCCAGCGCGGAAGGTCATCGCGCCAATATTGTCAAAACACAACTCGAAACGGGCACGTATGACAAAGTGTTTCCCGAATCAGACCTATCAATTATGCCCAACACAAGATGACCGTGGCGCAGGCGCGGCAACTGCTGCGGGCTGCGGGCTGGGTGATCGAATAACTTCCGATGGCTGGTAATCGCCAGCTCCCCTTCGATACCCGCAGGAGAAAACAATGCCGAAATACGCTTTAACAGCGCCAGGACGACGCTCGTCTTTGCGAACACTTTCACCTATCACGCACCGAAGAAGATCAGCCGGAGCGATACATCGCGATCCGCGAGAAAGCCAAAGAGCTGGCGACGGTGATGATGGAGTGCTGTCCACATAACCGCGAAATACTCGCACGCGCTCACCTTGCTCGAAGATGCCGTGATAAGACGCGAACGCCGCCATTGCTCGCAACGAAGAGTAATTTCCGACTTACGCCAATTCGCCAATTCGCAAATTTTACAGAACTTTATGAAGTCAGTTTTATCAAACAGTTTTTCGACCGCTCTTATCATCTTGCTCACCATTCCCTTTCTTGCCTGTCAGAAACCCAGCCGTGAACTGCCGCGCACTGGCGCTGGCCCCTTACTCTTTGCGTGCGGCGTGATGCCGCGCAAATTCTCACCTCAGCGGAACCTCTCGGCCACCGACACCAGCCCGCCAGTGAGGAAGGCAACCGACCTGGCCGAAGGCGTGGTCGAGCAGATCGGCTCTGACATCGAAGCCGGAAAGTTCGACAAAGCACAATGGGATGTACTACTGACCAACGCCATTACAGAAACACAGAAGCTTTTGCCGTTGGTCACGAAGAGCGGCAGCCCACGTGCGCAGGAAATCCTAACGCTGGCGTTAACGATTCTGCCAGAAATCAAGGCGCTGGTGGACGCCATTAAGCCGCCGCCAATGCCCGCGACACCGACACTTCGCGCGGATGCGCAGCAACGAGAGCAGGCCGCAAGCCTCACGAATGGCCAAATCGCCGCGCTTGTGACCATCGCAACAACGCTCGGCATTCAAATCATCAGCATTGAGACAACGAGTGATTTGCCGACGCTCTGGGCGAAGTTTCACGCAGGCGTTGCCGCGTATGGCCCGCCAAGCCAGGTCGCCCCAGCCAAAGCTGGAAAGAAGGTGAAGAAGTAAGAATGACAGGGAACAAGGGTTTATAGTACCGCGCCGCAAACGAGAAACCCCGAAAGACCCACAGGCCGTAATGGTCGTGCTCTTCTTCAAACTCCTCATTGGTCATTTCCTTGCAGATTATCCCTTGCAAGGCGAGTTCCTCGCCAAAGCCAAGAACCACAAACAACCCATTCCCGGCGTTCCGTGGATACAGGCGCTCATTGCGCACGCTGCAATTCACGCGGGAATGGTGTGGTTTTTGACTGGCAGCGGAGTGCTGGGCTGTTTTGAGTTTTTCTTGCACCTGGCGATTGACGGAATGAAATGCGAGGGAACCATTAGCTTCAACGTAGACCAGCTCTTGCATTGGGGCTGTAAAGCCCTTTGGGCCTACACCGCAATCTCTATATCCATATGAAAAATCTATTCTTCCTTTTGCTTTGCCTGATCTTGCCCATCAGTGCCTTTGCCTCTACGAGTTACACGTACAAAGTTGAAGTCGGCGAACTGTCGCCGCTGCAAAACCAATCGGTGTACGTGAACATCGCTAACTACACACCGGACAAATACGATGTCAGCGTGAGTTATGCAGGCGATTGGGCCAATGTCGAGCATACGACGGTTTCAAAGTATTACGGCATCCTGCACTTCGAGCGATACAACCGGGAGAGCGGAAGCAGCAAACTTGCAACAACCGTCACGATCACGTTGGTTGCGACCAAAAAGGTCGGCACAACCGGCGAGGGCGAGGACGAATCTAATATCTGCGAGGCGTTCCCTGTTTGTCCCTCCGCCGCCTGTACCCACTGACAACTTCGCCATGGTCTCTCTGGTTGCCATTCTGCGCCCCAGTGCTGACGGGAACTACCTGCTGCTGTGGACAGCAGCGGATGGTGCAAGCGTGATCCCGCTCTACAAGGGGGATCGCACGGCGCGCGAAACGCTGGCCACGGCGCGGCGGCGCAAGCCAGGAGGTGAAAATGAAAAACAAGTCTTCCGAGCGGCTGAAGAATTATCTTCTCTTTAAAGTCTACGCAACGGATGAGGAGATGGAAGAAGTTTTGCCATTTGCAGGGTTAATTATCCTCGTCCTTGCCGCTGCGTACGGCATCGCGAGGCTTTCTCTTGGGTATAAAACTATGCGACTTGGCAAACATTTCACTCTCGACGAATTCACGCAGTCCCAAACTGCCGCGCGCAAAGGATTGACAATATTCCCACGCCCGAAGCCTTCGCCAACCTCGAAGCCCTGGTGCTGAACATTCTCGACCCGCTGCGCGACCGCATCGGCCAGCCGATTGTGGTCAGCTCTGGCTATCGCAGCCCGGAACTTAACAAAGCGATTGGCGGGGCAAGTAAAAATGGTCAGCCGATCAGCCAACACTGTTTTGGAGAAGCCGCGATATACCTGCCCGGCGATTGGCCAACAGCAACTTTTTGAGATCATCCGCCACGGCGATCTGCCGTTCGATCAGTTGATTGATGAATTTGGCGACGAAGCCGAGGCGGTTAATTTATGTCAGTTTCGGCATCCGTGACCGCAAGGAAGTACGCGCGCCGCCGTGTGAACGGCAAGACCGTGTACGCGAAACTGTAAAGAGGAGTTGATATGCCAGAAGCCAGAAAATGGGTCGCCCCCAGCACCGTGCAAATCGTAGACGGCAATGTCGGGGAATTGACTTTCCACATAGACGGAAAGCCGGATTGACTGTGCCTTTTCGCGTGGAAGTCGTGGCAACGCTTTCCCCGGAACAGGTTGAAGTCGCCAAACAGGGAAGCCGCGTATGCTCGCCTGCACGGTACAGGCGCTCCCGCTGTGATTGCCGGGATTCCGCACCGGTCGGAAGGCGAAGGACAACCCGCAGAGATAACGGAGACGGGCCGCGTTGCCCAGGCGTACCAGAACGAAGTCTTACGCCAATGGGAGGCGATGGCCGATTGGTCAGACGCGCAACTCGAAGCCTTCCTCGCCCTCGAAGATTAATGCCGGAAACTTACGCCCCTCACGCGGTGATCGCGTTTGAATTGTGCTGCATGACGTGCGATTGCCACCGCCGGGCGCGTCATTTTGCAGGACACGCGCACGACGGATGAACTCAATCAACGCACAGCTATCGCCGCCAGTCTCATTACCCCGAATGCTATTTTCAGCTCCATCGGCTTGCGGGCTGGTGGTGGGAAGAAGGCATCGCACATCAAGCCCTACGCGGGCATTAACCGTAGCCCCTGTTTCCCAAGAAAGGTAGGTGATCCAGTGTTCCATTAACACAATTGTCGCTACTCTCGGCATTGTATTCGCCCTCGTTGGCGCATCCACTGACATTCCTTATTCCTTCTGGATCGGCGTTGCGGGACTCGCATTTGCTGCCGCCGGGAATGCGATCACGAAATATTCCGGCAATGCCATTTTTACGTTCTTTGGCATCGGTGTCGCGGCGCTCTCTGCCGTTGTTCCTTCCATTGCATCGGTCAACGAGAAATGGGGAAGGCTGGGCCTGCTGCTCGCAACCGTGCTGGCCGCCGTCGGCAAAGGTATTTTCGGCTTCAATCCTGATCCGCCCAATGAAGGATAAACCTGACTTGCTGGCCTGCATTCTCGCTACCGTCGTTCTTGCTGTTTGTGGCCGGAGCAATTGCGGCGTGCATCACTATACAGGCCACGAAGGAGAATTATGTCAACCAAACACAACCGCGAATTTCTGGCCAAAACGCTCAATGACGAAATGGGCAAGACGCTTACGCTCAAAGAAGCGGAGCGCATCATCGCTGTGATCGTCGAAGCGCAGGTCGAGGCCCTCCTCGAAACCGGCGAACTTCGTTTGAATTCTTACGGCAAGTTGAAGGTGACGGCGCGCGCCGCGCGGACTGGGCGCAACCCGAAGAACGGGGAAGCGATGCACATTGCTGCACGAAACACCGTCGCGTATAAACCCAGCCCGTCGCTCCTGAGAAAGCTTAATTAACCACACCTGCCCCGCAGTTCCTCGCCACTTTACGGAGAGAAATATGGAAACTCGCATGAACTATGACAGCCTGCAACTTGCCGTAGTTAACACGATCATCGGTCTTGGGCTGGCAAGTCGATAATGCTGCCGCCGGATCATAACGATTCCCACGTGGATATTGGCGGGCATTGGTACGGTGCTCTTTGGCGCTGTCTCACTCTGGTGAATCTCTGGATCAAAGATAACAAGGATCGCATTTTTAAAGCCATCGGAATTGATCTCGCAGCGCGCCGTCAGCGCAAACTGGCGAAAAAGAACCCGCTTGGCCTCGATGAATAATTTTATGCGCAAGTTATTTTTCCTTCTCGCCTTGCTATGTCTAAGCCTTCGTGTCTCTGCGACTGACGTACAAGTCCCGGCGGCAACGCATTCCCTTTGCCGCAATCCCGAATCTGGGAGCCAACACTGGTACGGCCACAGTTACCAGCGGCAGCGCCGATCACCAGCTCGGCGACCTTCCCGTCACGCCTGGTCGGACTCAATGGCTTTCAAATCCTGCTTGGAAGTACGACCTACACCGTCGCCAGTTGCGATTCGACGGCAGCATTACGCTAACCACGAATTACAGCGGCGGCAGCGGCAGCGTGTCGTATTCAATTCGCCCGGTGATTGTCTTGCGGCTCTTTGCCACACAAGCGTTTGTGCCGAAGGGCGCATCGTACGTGGTGCAGAGTGGCAACCTGACCGACGGACGGTTTTACAAATCTGTCGCCTGTACGGTCTGCAAAATCAAATCAACATCCTTCGATCACGCCCGGCCACGACGGACATCGAGAATCCGTCGCAGCAGGGGGCGCGTTGGAGCGCATACTTCTTCAGCCTCGAAGGCTCGCGCATTCGTGCGTATGAATGCTTCGAGGAATTCAGCCTTTCTGCCGGGATCGCCACGCAGGAGTGGACGACAATTTGTCGCTATCAATCCGGCCTGGCGCGCGCGCTGCCCGATAACGCCACGTTGACTCGTGAGCAGATTTACGGGCTCATCGGGCAGAACAGCATCTCGGCGACGCCGAATTATTTCGTGAAAGGGAATCCTGCCGGAACGGGTGTTACCAGTGCGGCAGCCTACGAAAGCAGCGGGAACGTCACTTTCACGGGGCAGACGGATTTACTCGGCGGCATTCCGCAAAAGACGGCAGCGGAAATTGCTTCGCTTGCGGGCGGTGCGCCGGGCCGCGTGTTCTATCAAACGGACGGGCTGAAAGGGTTTTATCGGGATTATGGCGCGGCAGTCGGCGTGCGGCATATCGGCGGCTATTACGATGCGCTGGAACTGGGCTTTATTCCCACGGATTCAAGCAGCGGTACGCGCAGCGCGAATTCTGCGCGCTGGTCGGCAGTGATTACTGCGCTGCCTGCCACGGGCGAAGTAATCCGGTTTCCCTCCGGTTCGTTCTATTTTGCAACCAAACTGTCCAGCAGCAAGCCCGTAAATATCGTCGGCGCGGGCGCGGCCTTTGTGAGTGGCGGCACGACAACAGGGACAACGTTAATTGTCGAGAGCGGGCAGACCGGGATTGAGTTTCTGGCTGGGGCGAAAAGTTCCAGCGTGGAAAACATTACGCTCAAAACACGGAGCGGCATCAGCGGGCAGACAACGGGTGACGGGGTTTACAGTAATGCCACGATTAAACTGAAAAACGTTTCTATTGAATCTTTCGCCCGACATGGCGTGTTTCTGGATTCAACCGTTGTCGGCGCGACCACGGACTTTTCTATCTTAGAGCGCGTGGACGTGTGGGGGACAGGATCAGATGGCTTTCGCTATGATAACCAGACCGATAGCAATGTCATCACGACAACCAATTGCAACGCGACGCTGGTTGGACGGCACGGGTTTTATGATGGCGGCGCATCGAACACGTTTATCGGCTGCCATGTGGCCTACGCCGGGCAGATTGATGCGACAGGCAAGGATTATTACGAAAACGGCAACGGCAATACCTGGATTCGGCCTTACTCCGAAAGCACCGCGAGTAATAAGTTTTACTTTGGTACAAATTCAACATCCGCCTTTCTGCAAACCGGCACCTTCGGCGCGCCCGTCGTAGAATTTGCGAACTCTTCGATTGCGCTCGCGGCGCATACGATCATTGAGGGCAACAAGCAGCGCGATTTCTGGCTAACGTCGCGCACCTCTACGGCGCTTTCGCCGGGCGACCACGACTACAGCGTTTCTTCGACCAACGGCAACGGGGCGGGGGAATTTCTGGTGTTCGACCAAACGGCGGGGCAGACAGCGATTAGTTACCTGCCCGCCAATCGCGTGTTGTCGGCGTACCGAATGCAACCGACAAACCTTGCGCCCGTGGTGGTATCGCCCGCGCAAATCACGGCGGATCAGAACAATTACACGCCAACTAATGGCAGCACGTACTGGCTTACGTCGGATGCGGTCGCTGACGGGCTGGGCAGCGGCAGCGGTGGACGGCGCGGCGATCACGATTAATAACAAAGGCTCGCACGATGTTACGCTGGTAAATGAATCGGCTTCCTCAACAGCAATAACCGGTTCTCTCTGCCCTACAGTCTCAATATCCGTTATTTCGCCGGGACTCTCGGCAATCGCCCAATACGACGCGGCGGCGGGGCGCTGAAAGCGCGCCTGATTGATTAGGATTTCCTGCATAGAAAAAAGTGTTTTTCTTCCTCCTGTTTATTTCGGCGGCAGTGTCGGCCTACGCCCAAGTTGGCGGCGCGGCGCGTGAATGGAAGGGGTAGTAGCGCGCCAACGGTTCAACACAGGCACGCCGCCTGTGATTTACAACGGCACGCCCTATTATTGCAGCGGCGGAAGCTGGGCGGCGGGATCGGGCCTGGCGGCGGCGGCACGGCGCGGGCAAGTCTCGCCAAACTGAGCTATGCTGTGCGCCAGCGGATGCGACTACACGACGATTGCAGCGGCAATTGCAGATTGGCTCGGCGGAAGCGGATTTGACAATCCCTGAGCCTGTCACAATCTCTACGGCGACGCTACCGAAAAACCATCAAACTGCACTTCACGCAAACCGGAAAGTTTACCGGATCGTCCGGCACGCTGGCGGCAGACTATGATATTGATAGGCCATTAGACCGGAAGATTTTCGATTTCACCAGTACGGCAAGGTCAAAATTGGTGGCGTGGATAACACGAATCTTGACCAGACCGCCGCGCAAATGACACACGGCGGGCACGAAGCGCGGCAATACGATCTACGCCGCTTGAGTGGGGCGCGACGGGCGATAATTCTACTGATAACGCGACCACTTGCGGCGGCTTTGCGGCAACTCCTTCCGGTGCAATCTTCGTTATCCTCTGGCCCGGTGCGGCACAGCAACCGTCTTGTGGTGGCGCGGCGGCGCCAGGATCGTGTGCGCGGATGGACGGCAGTCCGCAGAACTCGCCATTTCGGACAACACCTCAACACTTGTCTATGTTGGAGCGAATGGCGGGCGGCAATTGACCTTTGTAAAGTGCCGCAATGTGCGAGTTGAAAATCTCGCCCTTTTTATAACGATGGTTCCAACTTATCCAACGGCGCGGATGGCGGAATTTATTTCACCAACACCACGGGCGCGGGCAGCGATACGGCAGCAGGCGCTTGACATTGACACAGGGAATACGCTCGAAAACGTCACGGTTTTGCCAACGCGAATCGCGCCGGGTTTGAGGGTATCCGTTCGGGCGAAGGGGCGCGGGGATGCCGGGGGCGAATGGTGAATACCTGCGGCTCATCAATGCAATTCGCGGCGGGTACAATGACGGCCCGGCCACGGAGCTATGTATGGTAAGGGGCTGGTGCTGGCGCATGGCAGCGTCAGAGTCCACGTACCTGCAAAATGTTACGATTTCGCAGGCGGACACGATCATCAGCACAACATCAGGTGGATTCACGGCGTTGCCATCTTCACTATTCCAATCGCCTGTGAACGCGACGGGTGGTTACGACCCGATTACGATCATCAGCAGGCTCTGGAAGGCGTTGGGGCGATTGGTACGCTTGGCAGTGGGGCATTCGCCATGATCGGCGGGCGGATGGATCGTGAGACAAACATGAACGCGCTGGTCGCCGCGCGGGCAATCCGTTTGTTAAGCTCGAAGAAATCGCTAGTGGCATCGTTTCTTGTGTCAAACTCGGCTATTTCTATCACCTCTGACCCGTCCGGCTGGGGGGGCCAGTAATAAGACGTTCTTTGGCGGCGGTAACGTCCGGTACAACCGGGTTATGGACAGGGACTATTCTTTGTTCAATGCTGATGCCGCAAAACCTTTTGACGCTCGCCAATGCCGCGTTGTAGATGGACAGGATATTCTCGCCAATGCTTCCTGGCAGCTGCGCAAAGTTTCGGCGGCGTGCGGAGTGCAACGTCGAGCGGGTTGATGGTGGATGTTGCAGGCGTGCAGGGGAGACGATAGTGAATCATCGGAACGCAAAAATGGGCTGCGCGGCGGGCACACTCTGTTTCGGCTCAAATATCAAGTTGTCAGACGCTCAATCCAACCCGCCGACTGCAACGAAATCAGGCACTATGTTAACGTGCGGCAGTTAATCGTGGCCGTTATTGCCAAAGATGCGGGCGGAAATAAAACCAAGCCGTCCCTGTCGGTGACGGTCAACGTTGACACACCGCGCTTTCGGGCGCAAAACTGTCACGTTTCTTGGCTGGCAATCCCAACGCGGCAACCTATGACGTGGTGCAATACAACCGCTCAGCATTCCGGTTGCTTGGCACGACGACCGCGCCGACAACTACGCTCACGTTGACCACCAATCCGACTGCGAGCTACATACACTGCTCCGTCTTACAACGCGGCGGGTGTAACGACGATGCGCGGCACGACCTTTGCCGACAAAACCGATACCACGAAGTTGCTGACCTTCGATCTTTCGACCATCGGCGCCTGGTACGGAGCGCGTCGTTATCTGGCCGAACAAGGCAGGTACAGTGGCAAATGCTGGACGATATTGCAGCGGCGGGCGGCGGCGACGTATCTTCCGGGCTTTCGACGTCGGTAGATTCAGAGACGCTGTTTAGCGGCACGGGCAGGAAAACCATCAAGCGTGCGACGCAGACCGGGATTCTGAAGGGGCCTCCGGCGTGCTGGGCACAGTGACGATTGGTTCGGGGCTGTCCTGGGATGGCACCACACTCAGCGCATCAGGTAGCGGCGCAACGACGGCGCTGGATAATCTCGCCTCGGTGAATATCAACGCGGCATTGCTGGCACAGACGGGCGTAGACCTGGGTAGCACATTGAAGCCGTTTTCGCAATCTCTATCTGTACGGGGCGAACTTATGGCACCAACCACTGGCTGGATGGCACACCGACCGGCGCGCACGATCACGTTGCAAAACGGCAGTTACGGTTGCGGGGCTGGATATTACACAGACTTTCACTGGCGCGAATACGTTCTCTGGCGCGGTAGATATGGCGGGCGCGGCGTCATTCAAGGTGCCTTCCTGGCGGCAGTTACGCTCTACCACGTCGGGCTATTTCGGCTACGATTCAATCGCTCGCGGGGTTCACTACTGGCGGCGCGAATGGCGCAAACGTTGTTTTCGCAACGGAAGCTTTTTGTCTCTGGCGGGTACGTGCCAACCTCGCGCGGTGGCGGGTAACGCTTTGTCGAGTAACGTTACGCTGGATTCAATTGACGGCTTGGCCGCCAACGGCATTGCGCGCACCGCTGCCAGCACGCGCGCGGTTCGCGTCCGCAGGCACCACGAATCGGGTGACGGTAACGAATGGCGACGGCGTGAGCCCAGCGCTCGCACTGCCGCAAGACGTACAACGGGCAATGTTCGGTTTGGTAACCTCGGCTTGGGCGTCGCGGCCTACGTCCGGAGCGGGCAGATTGCGGCCACGCTCGGCGCGAATAGTACGGCTATCACCGTTAAGCGGCAGACCGATACCTCGCCCACGGGTAATTTTCTTGATCTGCAAAACGCTGCTGGCTCCGCACTAGCACTTATGAATATTACGGGCGCGGCAACGTTTAACGCTATTACGTCAAATACATCGGTAACGGCGAATACGGCGGCGCTGGGTTCGCTTTCAATCAGCGGCAGTACGCTTTCCAGTTCGGCGGGCGTGACAATCATTTCCACGACAACGAGCGCGGTCAGTCTTGACTCTGGCACCACTGGCGCTGTCAATATCGGAACTAATTCAAACGCCAAAACGATTACACTTGGCAACACGACAGGCGCGACGGCGCTCAACCTTCGTGCTGGCAGCGGGGCAGTGAACATCATATCTGGCGTATTCAATCTCGGTACAGCAGGCTCCACCGCTGGACAACTTGGTTTGCGTAACAATACCTCTGGCGCACTGAATATTATCGCTCCTGCTGGGGTGGCCTTAACTGGCACGGTCACTATTCCGAACGTTACTGGTAATCTCATTACAGACGTTGACACGGGGACGGTCACTAACACGATGCTGGCGGGATCGATTGCCTTATCGAAACTGACCGGGCTAGGCACGGGCGTTGCCACTGCGCTTGCAGTAAACGTGGGCAGTGCGGGGGCATTCGTGACCAATGGCGGGGCGCTCGGTACGCCCAGCAGCGGCACCCTTACAAATGCAACGGGCTTGCCTATCTCAACGGGCGTGAGTGGGCTGGGGACGAATGTGGCGACCTTCTTAGGCACGCCCTCATCATCCAATCTTGCCGCCGCTCTCACCGACGAAACCGGAACAGGCGCGGCAGTATTTGCGGCGTCTCCCACTCTCTCCGGCACGATTGGCGGCAACCTTACTTTCGGCGGCACGCTCATCTTCAATAAAGCCACCGTTGGCGCACCCGTCACGCTTACCGACGCGGCGACCGTCGCCACTGACGCGAGTGCGGGCAATCGTTTTCGCGTCACACTCGGTGGCAACCGTACTCTCGGTAATCCCACCAATCCTACCGACAACCAGCAAGTCGTATGGGAGTTGATCCAAGACGCGACGGGGAGCCGAACAATCTCTCTGGATACGAAATTCACGTTTGGCACGGACATTACTTCCATCACGCTTACTACCACCGCAGGCAAGCGCGATTTCCTGACAGCAATCTATAACTCAACGGCTGACAAATGGTACGTGGTCGGCATCATCAAAGGATTCTGATATGGCAATTGACTACGCAGCACTCAAGACGGAACTATCAACCGATCCGTTAAGCCTGGGATACAAATCTTATTGGGACGGAGGCAACGATAACGATCTCGTTGTCTTGCTGAACCAGGTGCGCAACACGATCAA
>JAXLQQ010000060.1:0-34803 GCA_046331525.1 Blastocatellia bacterium | reverse complement strand
AACGCGACGGCACTGGCGGGCCTGGGCAGCAAGAAAGCTGCGTATCAGGGCGGCACCACCAAAGACAAAGATTTTCCCGGCGCGAAAGAAGGCGTCGAAGGCACACTCAACACGGGCGATGAAAAGGAATTGAAGTTTGATTACGAACTGAACAAAGCGAAGAAAACTTACACCATTCCCTATAACCAAGTCATTGACGTCGAGTATGGCCAAAAAGCTGGGCGGCGCGTTGGCGCGGCGGTTGCGACGGCGATTCTCATCAGCCCGGCGGGGCTGTTCCTGTTGTTTTCCAAGAAGCGCAAGCACTTCGTCACGATTGGTTATAAGGGCGAGGACGGCAAAGATCAGGTCGCCGTGTTTGAACTGGGCAAAGACATCGTGCGCACGACGCTCGCCGTGTTAGAAGCGCGTTCGGGAAAGAAAATCCAATACCAGGATGAAGAGGCCAAGAAATCGAGCAAAGGAAATTAAGCGGCTTATAAATCTTCTGCAATAAGCTGACCCACCTGCTGCAAATGCCACAAGCCTTGCCCGACGAACATCTCAAGCGCGCCCACTAACGCGAGGGCGTGATTGCCGGGCAGGGCTTTTATCAATACCGTGCCATAGTCATACACCTGCACCAGACAATCTAATTTACCAGCTTGCAGCCGTTCGCTGATCGCCAAACAATCGCTCAGCCAAATGCGATGATAGGCACCGATCAGACGAATGCGTTCAGTTTCATCAGACGCGCTGAAATACGTGACGGCCTCGCCTTCGTTGTCAATCAACACTGCGCCCACTGCGCCAGGAACGCGGGCGACCAATGTTTTCAGCGGTTCCGTTAAATCCATATCCGCCAATGTACCATTCACCCTTCACCCTTTACCATTTTTCTGAATGGGAAAAAGATTGGAAGCCGTTACTCATAGAAAGAAGTGGTAAGTGGTAAAGGCGAAATGGTGAATTAGTGGCGTGTGCGCGGATCAACTTTATGGCCGATGGCTTTCAACAGGTATTTCAATTGCAGGCAATCGTCATTGATCTGATACTGCGCCTCGCCCAAATACGAAGAATCGTGCAGCACGCGGAGCAGAATTCCGTTGCCCTGGCGTATTGCAATGCCGTGTTCATATCGTGGGCAAAGCCGGTTTTGGACGTGGCTTCCTGCGCAATTTCGATTTGTTCGTCGAGTTTCGTTCCGGCACGCAGTAACTCGCGGCTCATCACGTATTCTTTCTTTTCCTCGACGAGGTATTTGTACAGGCGCACGATGCGCAGCGCGAATTGGTAGGCTTTTTCCAGCACAATGTTTTGGCTCATTGCCTCGCTTCTTGGATTGTTCGTTGGTGGAATGGCGGGCGTATTGTACACGCCGCACTGCTAGCTGGTAAGCCTTCTTGCACAGTGCTACACTGCGCGCATTACCACCCAAAGGAGAGCGTTGATTATGTCAGAAGCTAGTTTCATCACGGCAGAGCCCCGCGAAGAGTTGGCACGGCTGCATTATTACTCCATCAAAAAATGCCAGCCTGCTGGTGATGTCGAATTCATCATTACCGTGTATGAATATGCTGAACGCAACAAACAGTTTATGAAGTTTTATGCGCGTGCCGATAAGCCCGTCAATCAAAAGAGCGCCGCTTTTGTTCCCTTCGGTTGGGGCGAGACGCTAACGCTGGCGCTTGGCGAATGCGTAAAGGAGATTCGGCGTTACCCCTACGAACCTGAAGGTGAAGCGTGATCCATCAGAAAGAGCGCAATGCGTAGGGCTGACTCCGGTTATTGAAAGGAACCTGCTATGCCACATACTTCGCACCTGCTTAGACAACTTTGTGCATCGCTCGTTGCGGCAGCGCTGGTCTGTCACGGATTGTTGGCACAGACGCGGACGGCGCAACGGCCACGCCGGGTGACAACGTCAACCATCAAACGCCCGACGGAAGCACAACGCGCCAATCATTTGCTGAATCGCATAGCCTTTGGCGCGCGTCCTGGCGAAGCCGAGCGCGTCCTGGCTTTGGGGTGGCAAAAATATCTCGACCAGCAATTGCATCCTGAAACGATTACCGATGCAGTCATTGAGGACAAACTGAAATCGCTCCCGGAGCTACAGCTCACCAATGAACAACTGGTGCGCGCCTTTCCACAGCCAAATTTGCTAAATCGCTATTTGCAGCAGCGCGGTATCAATCAGCAAATGTTCAGCGAGATGTATTTTCAGGTGCGTAACGAGCGCCCGTTTGATGCGAAAGCGACGGCGGAAAACAAAAATCTGGCGATTTCTGCTTACGGCACAGCGACGCCGGAAGAGGTGGAACAGCGGCGCAATGAAATCGTAGCGGTTATCAAAGAATTAAACATCCGTCCGACGAACGAAGTCTTCACGATGGCGCAGCAGGCGAAAGTCTTACGTGCGGTCTACAGCGAACGACAGTTGCAGGAAGTGCTGACGGATTTCTGGTTCAATCATTTCAATGTCTTCGCGCGCAAGGGCGGGCCTAGTTTTACGACGCTGATTCCGTACGAACGCGACACGATTCGTCCGAACGTCTTCGGTAAGTTTGAGGATTTGCTGCGCGCGACGGCGCAGAGCGCGGCGATGCTGTATTACCTCGACAATTTTCAGAGTATGTCGCCGACCGGGCGCAGGCCGCCAAATATGAACGTCGCGGAATTGTTCGTTGATCCCGCCGCTCGCCCGCCGCAACCGCCGCCGCAACTGCGCCCGAATCGTCCGCCTCAGAATCCGCCTCTGCGTCGCTCCGGTGCGGGCATCAATGAGAACTACGCGCGCGAGATTATGGAATTGCATACGCTCGGCGTGGATGGCGGCTACACGCAAAAAGACGTGCAGGAGGTCGCGCGTTGCCTGACTGGCTGGACGCTGAAGAACCCGCAACTCGGCGGCGGTTTTTACTTTGAGCCGTTGATGCACGATGACGGCGAAAAGACGGTGCTGGGAAATAAAATCGCTGCGGCTGGCGGCATCAACGACGGCGAAGCCGTTATCAAACTGCTGGCGCATCATCCCTCCACCGCAAAAAATTCATTGCGACGAAGCTGGCGCGCAAATTTGCCGGACAACCCTTCGCCTGCGTTGATTGATCGTGTAGCCAAAGCCTTTAAAAACGGATGGCGATTTGCGCGAAGTGTATCGCGCCTTATTCACCTCGCCCGAATTCTGGGCGCTGAAAATACCGCGCCAAAATCAAAACGCCATTCGAGATGGTCGTTAGTGCTGCGCGACCGATGCTTTAAGTCCAATGTTGACCGGCAATTGCTGCAAACGTTGGAGCAAATGGGCGTAGCGCCTGTATTTGGCGCAGCCGCCGACGGGTTATCCTGAAACGGCGGAGCATTGGGTAAATACCGGCGCGCTGTTGTTGCGCATGAATTTTGCCCTGATGTTGAGCGGCAATCGCCTGCGCGGCACAAAAATCAATTTGCCCAGCCTGTTGCCTGATCCGAAAGCGCAGCCGGACGCGCTGACAGAACAGGCGATCAAGTCGTTACTGAATGGCGAAATGTCAGCGCAAACACGCGCGACGCTGACGAAAGCAATTGCGGAACCGCAAATGATGAAGGCCGGGAATGGGCCGAACAATCCAATTGTGCCGAGGGTGATTGCGTTGGTGCTTGGTTCCCCGGAATTTCAGCGGCAATAGAAAGCGGAATTTCAACGCAAAGAGGCAACGGATCAAAAGTGACAATGCCCGCAACGGCCACGTCCTTTGCGTCTTTGCGTTTTTTTGACTCTCTCACGGACGCGGCGCGAGATCGAAGCGCAGTCCATCCTTCCCTAACACTACCGTTCCCTTAAAAACCTCACTCACCCCGCGCGTAAAGGCTTGTTCGATCAGCGGATTATTTGGCGCGGGGACAAGATGCGTAAAGATCAAGGTTTCCACTTTTGCCTTGGCCGCAATCTCCGCCACTTCGAGCGGATTGGCGTGATAGCTCGTGATGTCGCGGGCAAGTTTGGCGCGGCGCGCATCGCCCTGCTTCTCGAAATTTCCGGCGGCCATTTCCAGCACATTTTTCGCCAGCACATCGTGAATCAATAAATCTGCGCCCGTTGCGTGTTTGGCCAGGTTTTCGCTTTTCGCCGTATCGCCCGACACGACAACCACGCGGCCTTTGTATTCCAGCCGATAGCCGTAGGCGGGCTTGACAGGGTCGTGTACGACTTTGAACGCCATCACTTTCAAGCCGTCTTTTTCAAAGACCAACGCGGCCTCGTCATCGCTTTTGAGCTTTACAACTTGCGCGACCGCATTCGCCGCCGCGCGCGACATCTGCTGTTCGCTGTGATGTGCGACGCGGTATTCCACATCCTGTGCATAAGCCTGTGCAAAACCGGCGACCACACGTTCGACGCCCGGCGGGCCGTATACGTTTAGCGGTTGCTTGCGCCCGGCAATCCAGCTTTGCGTCGTGGCTTCGCCGAGTTCGCCGATGTGGTCGGAGTGAAAATGCGTGAGCAGCACGGCGCTCAACGCCTGTTGCGGCAAATTGGCGACTGCGAGTTTGCGCCACGAACCTGGCCCGACATCAATCAACACCATTTGCCCACCCGCAAGGATTGCCGTACAGGCCGAAGCGCGCGTCGCGTCCGGCAGCGGCGAACCCGTACCACACAACACGACGTGCATTTGCCCATCGGTCAGCAACGAAGCATCGGCAGTTTGCGCAGGCGCTGCTATCGTCCAAAACAATAGCAGCGTTAGCGAGAGCGCGCGGGGAAAGAATAGTTTCATCATACCTTTCCCTTAACGTGATTCGCCGCGTCTGTCAAAGCCTCCGCGCCCGACTTGCCTGCGCGGTTAGCAATTTTCTTCGCCCGTGCTACACTGCGCGCGTTGCGGTTATCTTGATTCCATTCACATCCCTTATTTGGCAAAGGATTCTTACGATGAAACCTGCTTGGTTCCGCTTTTTGCTGTTGCTGATCGTCTGTTTGCTGCCTGTGGCCGGTTCGCCGCCTGCTGCACAAACAAGTCAGACACGCCCGAACATTCTTATCATCGTCGCGGATGACTGGTCGTTTCCGCACGCAGGCGTGTACGGCGACAAGGCTGTACAAACGCCGAACTTTGACCGTTTCGCGCGCGAAGGCACATTGTTCACGAATGCCTATTGCGCTTCGCCGTCGTGTACGCCGTCGCGGGCTTCGCTGCTGACGGGGCGTGCGGTGCATCAGTTGGAAGAGGGCGGCAATCTGTGGGGCTTTTTGCCGAAGAAATTTGTGTCGTATCCGATGTTGTTGGAGGAAGCGGGTTATTTTGTTGGCAGCGCAGGCAAAGGTTGGGGGCCGGGCAATTATCAGGCGGGCGGCTATGTGGAAAATCCAGCGGGCAAGCAATACAAAAGCTTCACAGAATTTTATGCGCAAGCACCGAAAGACAAGCCGTTTTGTTTCTGGTTCGGCACCAGCGACCCGCACCGGCCTTATGAAAAAGATTCCGGCGTGCAGTCAGGGATGAAGCCGGAGTCGGTTACGGTGCCACCGCAGTTTCCCGACACGATGGAAGTGCGCAAAGACATTTTGGATTACTACTACGAAGTGCAGCGGATGGATCGGGACGCGGGCGCGATTCTGAAACGACTTGAAGCCGACGGCAAACTCAACAACACGCTGGTCGTTTGGACTTCCGATAACGGCATGCCGTTTCCGCGTTCGAAAGCGAATCTCTACAACTTCGGCACGCACATGCCGCTTGCGGTGCGTTGGCCGGGCAAGGTCAAAGCCGGGCAGGTCGTCAATGATTTCGTTTCGTTGACGGATGTTGCGCCAACGATGTTGGCGGCGGCTGGATTGAATCCGTTGTTTGCCATGACGGGCCGCAGTTGGATGAATTTGCTGGCGGGCAAAAAAGACGCGGGGCGCGAGCAGGTCTTTCTCGAACGCGAACGACACGCCAATGTGCGGCGCGGCGATTTAAGCTATCCAGTTCGTGCGATTCGCACGCGCGAGTTTTTATACATTCGCAACTTACGCCCGGATCGCTGGCCCGCAGGCGACCCGGAAGCCTACTTCGCGGTGGGCGCGTACGGCGACATTGACGGCGGGCCGACGAAAGATCTATTGCTCGCACGCAAAGATGACGCGGCCATCGCCAACTTTTTCAATCTGGCCTGCGCCAAACGTCCGGCGGAAGAGTTGTACGATTTGCGCGCCGATCCTGGCGAGTTACATAACGTAGCAGCGGACAAGAAATATGCCAGTGCTAAGCAAAAGCTGCGCGCGGCATTGGACAAGTGGATGCAAACGACTGCCGATCCACGCGCCAATCAAGCCACCGACAGCGACGCCTTTGATCGCTATCCCTACTTTGGTGCAAGAGGCGAAGGTATACCTGCCCCACCAAAAAAATAAAGACCTGTCAGCATGCGAAGCGCCTGGGAGCGCACGCGGCTCGCGTGCTGAGACTTGAACAGGCGTAATTTTTCTCGGAGCAGATACACTCTCTACGCTTTCAGCACGCGAGCCGCGTGCGCTCCCAGGCGCTTCGCGTTTCGTTCGGTGAAATTATGAAATATATGAAATGGTTGTTCGCTCTCTTGTTATTGCCTGTCATCACGCTGGGGCAGGAAACGCCAACCCAAAAATATTTGCTTTCCGTCGAACGCATTTGGGATCGTGCGCCACACAGCGCGTTCACAGATTTAGTGGAATTCAACGGAAAGCTGTATTGCACCTTCCGCGAAGGCTCCGGCCACGTGCCGGGCAAAGAGGGGACAAATGGCACGATCCGCATCATCGCTTCTGACGACGGGCAAAACTGGCGCTCGGTCGCCGTATTGGCGGAAGAGCACGTAGATTTGCGCGATCCGAAATTGTCTGTCACGCCGGAGGGACGATTGATGGTGTTGATCGGCGGCTCGTATTACGAAGGCGAAAAACTTGGCCTGCGGCACACTCGCGTTTCGTTTGCCGATAAGACGGGGACGCAGTTCAGTTTCCCGAAACCGATTGTCGTAGACGCGAAAATCCGCACGGAAGCGGATTGGCTGTGGCGCGTGACGTGGTATCGTGGCGCTGGCTACGGCGTAATTTATCAATCGGCGGGCGAGGAGTTTCAGGCGCAACTCGTAACCACCCGCGACGGCGTGAATTATCAACATCTCACGACATTTGCCATTGCGGGCCGACCGAATGAAACCACGTTGCGCGTGTTGCCGGACGGCGAAATGGTCGCGTGGGTGCGGCGCGAACGCGGCTCACAAAATGGTTTCGTTGGCACGAGCCGCGCGCCCTACACCGATTGGACGTGGAAGGAACAAACCGCACGGCTGGGCGGGCCGAATTTTGTTGCCCTGCCGAATGGCAAATGGATCGGTGTGACGCGCTGGCATTTACCCGACGGGAAAACTCGTACCGCTGTCGTCTGGCTCACGAAAGGCGGCGCGCTCGAACCGATTGTGACGCTGCCGAGCGGTGGCGATAACAGCTATGCGGGGATGCTGGTACGCGGCGATAAATTGCTCGTGTCGTATTACGCCAGCCACGAGGGCAAGACCGCGATTTATCTGGCGACACTAAGTCTGAAGGCGTTGCTGAGTGTACCGTAGAGATTTTCGCCACGAATTCACACGAATTTTCACGAATTGAAAGCCTGTTTTGATTCGCCACAGTTTTCATAGTATTCGCATAGCTTTTTTAGCTGGTGAAAAATCCGCGCGAATCTGCGGTGAAAATCTATTCGTGAAAATTCGTGTGAATTCGTGGCTAATCTCCCGACACCGGCTCTTGAACCTCAGAATCCCCTGCCACCACTCTGCCGCGCTCGCTTTGCGAAAAGCCCAGCACCAAGCCCAGCACAAACCAACCGAGGACAAGCGCGCCGACGGTAAAAATCGTATCGCCGAAGATACGCATCCAGCGCAATTTATCCATCAGCCCTGTTTGCAAAAATTCGGCTGAGCGCGCGTACCACAAGCCGTGTTCTACCGAAGCCCAGGTTTGCAGCAGGCCAATCGGCAACACGCTCAGCAAAACCATTGCGGCCAAGCCAATATTGATCGCCCAGAACGCAAACGACTGCGGCCATTCTTTCCACGCTTTGCCCGGCCATAGCCCGCGCAGGCAAAACAGCATCAGACCGATGCCGAGCATGCCATACACGCCAAATAACGCGGTGTGGCCGTGAACTGGTGTTGTATTCAAACCCTGCATGAAATAAAGCGCGATGGGCGGATTGATGAAAAAGCCGAATAAGCCCGCGCCGACGAAATTCCAGAAGGCGACGGCGACGAAGAAGTAAATCGGCCAGCGATACGCCGACAGCCAGCCTTTGCTGCGCGCAAGCCGCACGTTTTCCCACGCTTCAAATCCGATCAGCACGAGCGGTACGACTTCAAGCGCGCTGAAAACGGCACCGAGCGCGAGGACGCTGTTTGGCGTGCCGGTGAAATAAAGGTGATGAAAGGTGCCGATAATGCCGCCGGAGAGAAATACGACGGTCGAAAACAACACCGCGCGTGTGCCTGACGCTACAGCTAACAACTTGAGGCGAGTGAAGAGAAAGGCGATGACGACGGTGGCGAAGACTTCAAAAAATCCTTCGACCCACAGATGCACGACCCACCAGCGCCAATACTCCGCCGTCACCAGATTGCTGCGCTGACCGTACATCAGCCCCGCGCCGTAGAACAGCGGGATGGCAATGCTGGCAACTAAAAACAGCATCAGCAACGGGCGGCTTTCATTGCGCGTAGTCAATGCAGGCCGCAACGCGCGCCACATCAGCCAGAGCCAATAGACCAACCCCACAAACAACAGAATCTGCCAAAAGCGACCGAGGTCAACGTATTCGTAGCCTTGCGAACCGAACCAGAACCAGTAATGCCAAGCTTGCTGAATGCCGAGCCATTCGCCTGTAAGCGAACCGACCACGACCAGCAACAGCGCGGCAAACAGTAAATTCACACCGAGGCGCTGGCCTTTCGGTTCGTAGCCGCTGACGGCGGGCGCGATGTACAAGCCCGTAGCCAGCCACGAAGTCGCAATCCAGAAAATCCCCAGCTGCGTGTGCCACGTCCGCGTAATCGAATACGGCAACCAACGATCCAGCGGAATGCCATACAGACCGGAGCCTTCGACGCCGTAATGCGCCGTGATCGCGCCCAGCACAACCTGTACGACGATGAGCGCTGCGGTAATCAGAAAGAATTTCGCCGTGGCCGTTTGCGAAGGCGTCGGGCGCAGTCCGAGCAACGGATCACGCGCGGGCGCTTCGACGTGTTCGGTTGGGCGTTGCTGCGAAGCGAAGTACCAGACCATCCCGCCGATGCCTGCCAGCAATAGCACAAAGCTGATTACACTCCACACGACGGCGCTGCCCGTTGGCGTGTTGCCGACTAATGGTTCGTGCGGCCAGTTTTGCGTGTACGTCACGTCCTGCCCCGGACGCTGGGTTGCCGCCGCCCACGAAGTCCACCAGAAAAATGCACTCATTTCGCGCTGCTTCGTCCTGTCGGCCAGCGCGCCGCGCGGGATCGCGTATTCATTGCGGCCTTGCGCGAAAACGTCAGCATAATATGTGGCTAGTGTCTCGAACGCCTTCGCGCGCACTTCGGGAATCGTGATTTGTCCGGTAGCGGCGTCGTAAGTATTCGTTCGCATTATCGTGCGCAGCCGTGCCTGCAAACTCGCCTGTTGTTCAGCCGGAAGCGCGGCAAAATTGGCTTGCCCCATTTCCTGCGCCCATTGATCCAGAATGAAGATGGCTTCCCGGTGCAACCAATCGGCTGTCCAATCGGGCGCGACATACGCGCCGTGCCCCCAGATGGAACCGATTTCCTGCCCGCCAATGGATTGCCACACGCCCTGCCCGCGCTGAATCGTGTCGTGATCCAGCAGCACGCGCCCGCCTTGCACTACTACTTGTTGCGGAATTGGCGGCGCGTTGGAAATTACCGAAAACCCAACGCCGCCCAAAATCGCAAACGAACCCACAACCACAATCGCCAGCGCGATCCAAAGACGTTTGTATGGCATTGCTGCACTCCTCCTGTATAGCTCACGAACACGAATACTTGTTTTTCTGATGCGACTGAGAGAAGGGCAAGTGGGATGCCAGGGTAGTCCGTTGTCAGTGGTCAGTTGTCCGTTGTTATTCGTCGTCAGTAAAGCAAAGAATGAGTATTTTCAGAATGCCCGTCCCTGCCTAAGGTCAAAAACTTAGTTTTTGCTGTAGTCAGTGATTTGCCAGTAACGACGGACCACTGACCACTGACAACGGACAATCAAGCAATTTGGCTAGCTCCGGCGGCGGCAGTGCAGACATAGATTTCGGGCTGGATGCCGGTTTGGCGTTGATATTCGGCAGCCACGATGGCGGGGAAAGTTTCGGCGTGTTCAGCCTTGACGAGATTGATCGTGCAGCCACCAAAGCCACCGCCGGTCATCCGTGCGCCGTAAACGCCCTCAACGGCTGTTGCCAGTTTGACCATCACGTCTAATTCGTGGCAACTCACCGCGTAATCATCACGCAGGCTGTCATGCGAGGCGTACATCAATTGCCCGAAAGCGGCAAGGTCGCCCTGTTCCAACGCAGTGGCAGCGCGTTGGACACGCGCATTTTCAGTGATGACGTGGCGGCAGCGTTCCCGAATGGGAGACGGCAAGCTGGTTTCGTATTGCTGAAACTCGGCTTCCGTCACATCGCGTAAGGCTTGAATGCCGGGCAGATGCTCGGCGAGCAATTGCACGCCCTGTTCGCATTCGGCGCGGCGCTGATTGTATTCGCCACCCGCGATGCTGTGCTTGACCATCGTATTGCAGATGATGAGTCGCACGTCTTCCGGCAGCGGCAACAACCGAAAGTCTAGCGAACGACAATCCAGCAGCAAGGCGTGATTTTGCTGGCCGTGACAGGAAACGAACTGATCCATAATGCCGACCCGTGCGCCGACGAATTCGTTTTCAGCGCGCTGGCAGAGTTGCGCCAGTTGCGTGCGATCTACGCGCTGGCCACTTAATGCCCACAACGCGAAGCCCGCAGCAACCTCGATAGCTGCCGAAGAACTCAAGCCGGAATTCAAGGGAACATCCCCGTCAATCAGCAGATTCGCGCCGGACAACGGGACGCCCGCGCGCAGGAGTTGTGCTGCCACGCCAGCAACATAATCGCTCCAATGATCGCGGCCCTGCGCGGGCAGTTGGTCGAGATCGTAGGCGACCTGTTCGGAAAAGTTCGCTGAATGCAGCAACAGTTTGCGATCCGTGCGGGCGGCGATGCCGACGCGCGTGGCAAAGCCAATGGCGGCGGGCATCACAAAGCCGTCGTTGTAATCGGTATGCTCGCCAATAAGGTTAACGCGCCCCGGCGCTTGATACACTTGTGGCGTGGTGGCGAACGATTGCATAAAGCTCTGAATTAGTTGCCGCTCCGTGTGGCCTGCGGTTCGATCTGAGTTTGCCATAAGTGATTGATGTACAAGCGGGGAAAAAGCAAAACCTACGTTACGGGCAATACTACAACTTGTCAACCAGCATTTTTCCTCCCAACGTTCCTGCTTGGGTGCCCGCCAGCTATAGCGAAAATCGTTGCTGCTCCGACGGGATGGCGCGTAGCGGCGGGCTGGTATTGAGTTTTCGCCCGCAGGGCTGATAAGCTTGCCGCACTCGTTCAAGCAAACAACAACCCGCGCGCTTGCCGTCGCAATACCCGGACGGCGGGCAAATGAAGCAAGGGAATCGTCACGAGAGGATGCCTCAAATGATCGCAAAAAAAATCCACTTACTATCAGGAATTCTGTGGCTGCTGTGGGCGGCAACGGCGCTGGCAGCGGTTAAGCCCCATGCCCTGTTTTCTGAGGGCATGGTTTTGCAACGCGGTATCGCTGTTCCGATTTGGGGCAGCGCCGACACTGGCGAAAAAGTCACCGTTGAACTCAATGGCCAAAGCGTTTCCACGGTGGCTGCGGATGGCAAATGGATGGTGAAGCTGAAATCGCTCAAAGCCGGTGGCCCGTACACGCTGAAAATTAACGACCTCGAAATCAAAAACGTACTCGTCGGCGATGTCTGGATTTGCAGCGGCCAATCCAATATGCAATGGAGCCTGAAGCAAACCGACAACGCCGAAACCGAAATCGCCAACGCGAAATATCCGATGATTCGCCTTTTCACCGTGCCGCGTCTGGAAGTGGACAAGCCAGCCGAAGACATCAAAGCCAATTGGAAAGAATGCACGCCCGACACGGTGCCGAATTTTTCCGCCGTCGGCTATTTCTTTGGCCGCGATTTGCACCGGGCGCTGAATGTGCCCATTGGCTTAATCAACAACGCTGTCGGCGGCTCGCCTGCGGAATCGTGGATGAAAGAAGCGATCCTCAAAGGCGACAGCGAATATCAGCAATTTCACGCCGCCTATCCGCAGGCGATGGAACGCTATAATCAAGCCGTCGAACGGCACAAAACCGCCGTCGAGAAGGCCAAAGCCGAAGGCGCAAAGCCGCCGAATCCGCCGGGCAAACCGTGGTTGCCATCGGGTTTGTATAACGGCATGCTTGCGCCGCTCGCACCCTACGCCATCAAAGGCGCGATCTGGTATCAGGGCGAAGCGAATGCCACACGCGCGTATCAATATCGTCGCCTCTTCCCCACGATGATTAAGAACTGGCGCGCGGATTGGGGGCAGGGCGATTTCCCGTTTCTGTTTGTGCAACTCGCCGCCTTTGGCCCGAACGGGCCGACGCTGGGTGAAAGCGACTGGGCCGAACTGCGCGAAGCGCAAACCCTGACGCTCACGAACACGCCGAAGACTGGGATGGCGCTGGCGATTGATGTTGGCACGATTGACGACATTCACCCGCGCAATAAACAACCCGTCGGCGCACGGCTGGCACTCGCGGCACGCGCCGTCGCGTACAAACAAAAGCTCGTGTATTCCGGCCCCGTTTATTCATCCATGAAAATCGAAGGCAGTCGCGTCGTGCTGAACTTCAATCACACGGGCAGCGGGTTGGAAGCGAAAGGCGGCGAACTGAAAGGCTTCCTGGTTGCGGGCGAAGACAAAGTGTGGCACGAAGCGAAAGCCGAAGTGCAGGGTAAGAAAGTGATTGTTCTAAGCACGGCTGTCACGAAACCCGTCGCCGTTCGTTATGCCTGGGCGAAGTATCCGACCTGCAATTTGTACAACAAAGAAGGACTGCCCGCCGTACCGTTCCGCACTGACGATTGGCCGATGATTACGGCTCCGAAGAAATAATGTCTATGAAACGAAAATTCGTGGTTGTGGCATTTGGGCTGGCTGCCGTTGGTTTGTTCCTTATCTCCAGCTTTGCGCAACGTGTTGATTACGACATCGTGATTGCCAATGGTCGCGTGATGGATCCTGAATCCAAACTCGATGCCGTTCGCTACGTCGGTATTCGGGGCAAAAGCATTGCCGCGATTTCGGCGACGCCGCTCAAAGGCAAACGCACGATTGATGCGAAGGGAATGGTCGTCGCGCCCGGTTTTATTGATTTGCACGAACACGGACAGATCGCGGCTAACTATGAAGCCCAGGCGCTCGATGGCGTGACGAGTTCATTCGAGTTGGAAGTCGGCACAGCAGATGTCGCGCGCTGGTATGCCGAACGCGCGGGTAAAGCCATCGTGAACTTCGGCGTCAGCATCGGTCATATTCCCGTGCGAATGGCCGTGCTGGGCGACAAAGGCGAATGGTTGCCGACCGGGCCTGCCGTGTCGAAGGCCGCAACAGACGGCGAAATCGCGCAGATGAAACAGCGCATTGAAGAAGGCTTGCGACAAGGCGCGGTCGCCGTCGGCTTCGGCCCCGCGTATACGCCTGCGGCTTCGGTGTGGGAGGTGCAGGAGATGTTTCGTATGGCGGCCAGGCATCAGGCATCGTGTCACGTTCACATGCGCGAAGCGCGCGAACCGGCGATTGGCGCGCTCAGCGAACTGATTGCCGCCGCGCACGTCAGCGGCGCGCCGCTTCACATCGTTCACATCAACAGCACCGGCACGCAATGGACACCCCAATTGCTGCAAATCATCGGCGAAGCGCGCGCGCACGGCATGGACATCACGACGGAATGTTATCCTTACGTCGCCGGGATGACGCGCATTGAATCGGCGCTGTTTGACGAAGGCTTTCAGCAACGGCTCGGCGTGGATTATAAAGATTTGCAATGGCCGGAAACGGGCGAGCGGATGACGCCGGAAAGCTTTGCCCGCTTTCGCAAACAGGGCGGCGGCGTGATTATTTTTTCCAACACTGATGAAATGGTACGCCTCGCCGTGCTGAGTCCGCTGACGATGATTGCCAGTGACGGCATCGAATTCAAAGACGGCAAAGGCCATCCGCGCGCGGCGGGCACGTATTCGCGCATTCTGGCGCAGTATGTGCGCAAAGAGAACGCCTTGCCTCTCATGGAAGCGATCAGAAAAATGTCCCTGATGCCTGCACAGCGGTTGGAAAAGCGCGTGCCGATGATGAAGAACAAAGGGCGTATTCGCGTTGGCACCGATGCTGACATCGTCGTGTTCGATCCGGCGCGCGTAACGGATCGCGCGACGTATGAACAGCCGACCAATGCTTCAGAAGGCTTTCAGGCGGTGCTTGTGAATGGCGTTGTTGTAGTACAAGAAAGCAAGCTTGTGACAGGCGTAACTCCCGGTGTAGCGATTCGCCGCCCGGTATCGAAATGAGGTCGTATGAAAACATCGCGTCGTACGCTAATGAAAAGCACTTTGGGACTTGCCGCTATGCCAGAATTGATCTTGCCAAAAACACGAACTGGCTACACGCCTGCCGAAAGCACAGACCGCGTGAAGGAAGGGAAACCGCTGACGAAAAGCGATCTCGTCACGCCCTGCCTCTTGCTTGATCTGGATGCGTTTGAGGGCAATCTGAACAAGATGGCGGCACATTGCAAAGCGTCCAACATCAACCTGCGCCCGCACGGCAAATCGCACAAATGCCCGGAAATCGCGTTGCGACAACGCAAGGCGGGCGCGATTGGCCTGAGTGTGGCAACGATCCGTGAAGCACAGGCGATGGCGGCGGCAGGCATTACGGGAATGCTGATTACTTCGGAGCTAATTGGGCGACCGAAGATCGAACGATTGCTGCAAGTCGTGCGCAAAGCGCCGGACACCCTGACGATTGTGGATGACCTGACGCACGCGCAGGAACTCAACGAGGCGGCGGGGGGGGCGAAACTAAAACTTAACGTGATGATTGATGTTGATCCGGGCGGCAAACGCACGGGCGTCGCGAGCGGTGCGCCGACGATTGCCCTCGCGGAAAAGCTGATGAAATTGCCGCATCTGAAACTACACGGCATTCATTGTTATTCCGGTTCTAGTGCGCACGTGCAGGGATTTGAAGCGCGGCGGCAACATTCGATGAATGCAATGCTGCCAGCGATTGAAACGTTCACGCAGCTCAAACAACGCGGTTTGCCACTGAACATTCTGTCGGGCGGCAGCACGGGCACCTACAACATTGACCCGGCGTTCAAGGGGATGAGCGAATTGCAATGCGGGTCGTACGTGTTTATGGATGTCGAGTATCAAATGATTGGTGGGCAGACGAATGACAAACTCTACGATGACTTCGCTTCGTCATTGACTGTTATGGCAACGGTCATCAGTCGCCAGCACGCAGATCGCGCGACGACCGATGCGGGCATCAAATCGTTTGCGACGGATCGCAAGTTTGGCCCAAATCTGAAAGACCTGACGGGCGCGCGCGTGGTAATCAGCAGCGATGAGCATGGCATCGTGCTACTCGATAATCCAAGCCGCGAGGTGAAGCTGGGCGACCGGCTCGAATTCATCGTGCCGCACTGTGATCCGAATGTGAATTTATATGATCGAATGTACTGTGTGCGTGGCGAAAACGTGGTGGATGTTTGGCGCATTGTCGGGCGACACGGAGACTGAAAACAAAAGAAGCCAGACTTGTGAGCTGGCTTCTGGAAAAAAATATTGTCCGTCATTTTGTGCTTAGGGGGCCGGTAACATACAGGCGGTGTTGTCGCCCAAAATATTCGCATTATTAGCAGATTTAATCGTGCTATCGGCCCGTGTCGTACCGTCGCCCAGAATCGTACCATCGCCCAAAATGATGCCATCACCCAGAATCGTGCCGTCGCCCAAAATGATGCCGTCGCCCAAAATCAAGCCATCAGCAAAAACGACTCCATCAGATAATACTTGGCCATTTCCTGAAATGCGCAGGACTCCTGATTTAAAGCTGACGCCGCTCGACGTGAGGTTGAGCGCTTTGCTGAACGTATTGTTGCTGATAATGGTGGCATCGCCCAGAATGAGGCCGGAGCCATAGACGCTTTGCCAGGCCGTTAGTAATTCGCTGCCATAGAGAAAGCCATAGTTTGTGATTACGCCTTGCCCCCAATTGAACGTAGCCCCGGCTATGGTGCTTTGTTGTGTGGGCAAGGTGCCTGTTAATAACGCTGCCCCAACGGTGTTCGGTAGCATTGTTTTAACGAGTTTGGCCACCCGCACCGCGCCGTCCACATTTAATTCACCCGCGCCCTGTTCGAGCATGTTGAAGCCCGCGAGTGGTTGTGCCGTGTACATCAGAATGGCTTTGACCAGGTTCGGCGTCAGGTTGGGATTGGCTTGGAGCAATAAGGCCGCCGTTCCCGCCACGATAGGCGCGGACATTGAAGTTCCGCTCAGGTACATAATCTGGTCGGAAGTTCCCCAACCATTTTGAATGCCCAGCGCAGGATAATTGGTAACCAAACTATTCGTTTGTTTGCCACTCGGAGCATTCGCGCTGATAAGTTTGTTGCCGGGCGCTACGAGGTCGGGTTTGATCAAATTATCGTAATGCCGCACGCCATTGGCATCGGTCGTGTACCCGCGTGTCGGCCCACGTGAGCTGTAGCTGGCAATCGCATCGTCGGTGCGCGCGTCTGTGCCAAAGGTGTTGGCTGCGCCCACCGTAATCACGGACGGATCAATGCCCGGCGAATGAATTGCGCCATAAATCTTATTGCCATTTGCATCTTTGCCATTGTTGCCTGCTGCCGCTACCACAACAATCCCTGCATTAACAGCGTTGCGCGCGGCCAGACAAAGCGGGTCGTTTTGATAACTATCTTTGGCGGATGTGCCGAGGCTCAGGTTAATGACGCGAATGTTGTACGTGGCTTTGTTGGCGACACACCAATTAAGCGCCGCGATTACGCTGCTGGCCGCTCCTTTGCCGTTTGCATCCAGCACCCGTAAATCAATCAGCTTGGCCATCGGGGCGACGCCACGATAAGCGCCAGAGGTAAAGCGGCCATTGGTGCTGTCTCCTGCTGCTGTACCGGCGACAAAGCTTCCATGACCGTAAGGGTCCAGCGAAGAAGCTGTGGTAATGAAGTCTTGTTTATAAACTACACCGGTATGAATCGAATATTTGGCATTGAGATGGTGCGCCGTTTCGACGCCACTATCAATAATGGCGAGTCCAATGCCATCTCCTTTGAGCGTCAACCCACTAATCAGTGAGCGCGCCTGCGCTACGCCTGTGGTCGTTTCCACATGGCCGTGAGCGGCGATAGGGCGATCTGGGCTAACGTAAACTACACATCTCTCTGCCGCAAGCTGTCGAATTGCTGTGCGCGGTGCTTCAATCACCATCAAGCCTATATTACTCAACCGCCGATTGATTCGTGTGCCGCTCCGTGCCAGCTTTTCCTGCCAAACAACGCTTGGTGTTGAGCTATCAATCTGCACAATGAAACTTTGTTTTTCTTCGGACAAGGCTTCAGGAGAAGGCAGTAGCACGCCGTTGATGCGTTGCCGTTGCGGCGCATCCTCGCCGTCTTCTGCCGCGCGCTGCGCCACTTGTTGCCGCCGCGCCTGTCGTACTTCGGCCAGCGTTTTGCCCTGCATCGCTTGCCCTTGCTCTTCGTCATCATCGGCAAGCAGCGCATCAAGGTCGGGCGCAATCTTCGGCTTTTGTCTTTTGGGTTGCTGGCGTGCTTGTTTGAGCGAAGGCGTTTGTGCCAGCAGTCCCAGCGAAGTAAGCAGCAGGCTCAGTGTCGCCGAGAGAGAGAGGATTAAAAATTGTTTCATCACCATAAAATTCCTGACATCGTACCTTGCGGGTGAGCGGATTAGAGCGGGAAGATTTGCGTTGGCCGTGATGGTTTTCTGATAAGTGTTGTGACAAATGGAAAGCCGGAGCCATTGCGCCTGCCAAACAAAAGCCAGGCAAGGTGCCTGGCTGATGAGTAAGCGATGCTGTCGTGCCCAAAACCGTTGCTCAATCTCTTGCGGCTGCTGCGGGCGGCTGCGGATAGCGGGCCTGATAATCGTCGTGGTACCGAAAGCCGGCGTATTCGTAAATCTGCATCGCCGTGGTTTCGTTTGGCTCGACCGCCAGGCAAAGCACTTGTTGTTGGCGCAGCCGCCGATGTGTCAGCTCGACGACGCTGTCGCGCGCAATGCCGCGCCGCCGATATTCCGGGTGCGTCCAAATGCCTTCCAGATAAATTACATCCGGTGTTATGCTTTGTAACTCGGCCTTGAAAACAATCGTGTCATTTTCCAATTTGATCCACGTGCGCCCGCGTTCGATGCGTTCCAGTACGCGGCGTCGGAACCCATCAGGATCGGCCTGGCGCGGGTCAGTGCCCGTTGCCTCCACAAACGAAGACGCTTGAGCTTCTATTACCGCTTCCAGATGCTCTACGGTAGCCTGCACCAATTGAAACTGATGGATGGGCTGGGCGGGTGCTTCGCAGGCGACATAACAGTAAAAATCGCGTTGCAGTTTTAAACCATAGCCGCCCTGGGATTCGTAATGTTGCCAAATAATTCGACCTGTTCACGCGGGCCAAAGATGACCGAGGTGCGCACGCCCAGCTTCGGCGGCGGTGTACAAAGCAATCGTCGTCCGTTTGGACAAACATGATCTGATGACCGATCAAGGCGAGACTGACGAGTTGTTCTTCGGCAAACAGCCGTAGAAACGGCCTCGCAATGCGACTGATGTTAGGCCGTGATCGGAGAGCAGGATTCCAGATGCACGCCCGTCAACGGGTTTTCAGTCAAGAGCGTCAAGGTTTGCCAATAGTCGAGTTCATTCAAGGCGCATCAGGAGGCGCTTAGCGAGCTGCTTCCTGATTTTGAGCAGCCGCAATATTGCAAGTAAGTTGTGCTTATGGTGACTACCTTTGTTAATTGATCGGTGATTTTGCGGGGCGCGCTGTTTTCACCAGGAACGCCCACGTTGGGTTTCATACAAGTCGTATCATCGCTCAAGGCCACTGTGTTCCTCAGGCGATGGCATCGGCATCGATAATGCTATCGCCAATGACCACGCCATCGCCAATGACCACGCCATCGCCAATGACCACGCCATCGCCAATGACCACGCCATCGCCCAACACTGTACCGCTGACAAAGATGGTATTGACAGCATCACTGAGAATCACGCCCGATCCGTTCACCAGGCACGCGCCAGATTTCAGCGTCACGCCGGTTGAAGTTTTCCCTGTGACAAGACTGAAGGTGCTATTGGTATAGGTGGTCGCGTCGCCCAGAATCGCGCCATTCGCATATACACCTCGCCAGTATTGCATCAGCCCGCTGCCCGCCAGAAGCCATAACCTGTAATGACGCCTTGCCCCCACTTGAAGGTTGTCCGGCAACCCGTGCTGGATTGCGGGTAGCGCGGCGCTGAGCAGCGCGCCGCCGACGGTCACGGGCAGTGTTGTTTTGACCAGTTTCTGCCAGCCGCACTGCGCCATCCACATTCAATTGCCCCGCGCCCCTGTTCGAGCATATTGAAGCTTCTTCAGCGGTTGCGCCGAGTACGTCAAAATCGCCTTCTGCTCAAATTGGGTGTTAGGGTTCGCATTTGCCTGCAACATCAGGGCGACGGTGCCAGAGACGAGCGGCGCGGCCAATAGCGTACTGCTCAGGTACATCATCCGTTCGTCAACCGAGCCATCGTCCTGCGCTAACAAGGAAGGAAAGAGCGAGAGTAAGAGAGGTTGCCGCCGTAATATCCGGTTGCCGCACTGATTAACTTATTGCCGGGCGCGACCAGGTCAGGGTCGTTGATGAGGTTATCGCGTTTCACCTACTGGCATCGGTCGTATAACCGCGCGTCGGCTCATGCGCGAACTGTAGTCGCCACGGTGTCGTCACCGCGCGCATCGGTGCTGTACGTGCTGGCGGCACCTACCGTGATGACCGCCGGATCAATCGCGGGCGAATGAATGCCGCCATACACCTTACTGCCCAGCAAGTCTTTTCCTTCGTTGCCCGCTGCTGCCACCACGACGATGCCCGCATTGACGGCGCGCCGCGCCGCGAGGCAGAGGGGATCGGTTTTGTAACTATCTTTCGCGCGCGTTCCCAGGCTTAGGTTAATGACGCGAATGTTGTAGGTCGCTTTGTTCGCCACGCACCAGTCAAGCGCCGCAATCACGGTACTTGCCGCGCCCAGTCCCAGGCCGTTTAGCACGCGCAAGCTAATGACTTTCGCGCCCTGCGCGATGCCCTCGTAATTGGCTACCCAACGCGAGTCGTCGCCCGCGATGAGGGAGGTTACGTGGGTGCCGTGACCGAAGCTGTCGTGATAATTGCTCGCTCCAGTGAAATCCTGTTGATAGACAACGCCGGGGGCGTTGAAGTAGGTTCGGTTGTGCCAATCGTCTGTGCCGCTATCAATCACCGCCACCCCGATGCCTGTCCCATTGAGCGTTTTGCCCGCAATCAGCGAGCGAATCTGCGCTGCGCCGGTCGTGGTTTCGACGTGTCCTTGCGCCATCACGGGGCGATCCGGGCTGACATAGGCGATACTGCTTTCAGCGGCAATTTGCCGAATCGCGGTGCGCGGCGCTTCGACCACGACCAACCCCGTGCCTGCAAATTTTTGACTGATACGCCCGCCCAACAGCGCCAGTTTCTCTTGCCACACGATGTCGGGGGCAGTGCCTTCTGTTTGTATAATGAAGCTTTGCCTTTCTTCGGCGGGCACGTTCGCGGCGGGTAAGGTGACGCCTTTCACGCGATAGCGCGGGGGGCTGCCGGTTTTCTTTTGTTCCCGGCGGTTTTGACGGGCTTGCGCTAAAGTGACGCCGATGGCTTGCTGTTCGCCTTCATCTTCGGCCAGCATCTCTTCCAGGTCAGGCGCAAGTTTAGGCCGCTGCGTGACTTTTTTTCCGGCGCGCAACTCTTTGAGCGTGGGTACCTGTGCTGTCGCTGTGAAGGTCGTACCTGGCAGGCCAAGCAGAACTGCTAATGTGAAAGAAAGAACGTTTTTCATCTCAATTCTCCAAACCATTTCACCGTGGGCGATAACACGGCCATTACGCCGGAGAATTGTGCAGGAATGATGATGAGTTTTTGATAGTTGCCGTGATAATTGGAAGCGGCGAGGAATCCATCATGAAAAACGAGGGCTGGATAGCGCGCTCCGGCTTCGCCGTGAAAGATCAATCAGCAACCTTTTTCACCAGGTCTTTGTACCTTGAGGGCTATTTATGCAACGTATTCTCTTTGGGCTGAGTCTGTTAATGCTTCTGCCTTGGCTGGCGGCGGCGCAATCTCCTGTGCGGATCATCAATTTTGGCGCGGGCGGCTGGAAGGATGGGCAGGTGAACGAACCGGTCATTCTCGTGAATCCAAAAGATGCCAGCAGGTTGATTATGTTTTATTCCGGCATGCAACTCGGTGGCAGTCGCGGTGCCATTGGCAAGGCGTGGGCAAAGATTTCGGAGCCGTTGGTATGGCACGAAGACGCCGACAATCCAATTCTTGTTGCCGATCCGAACATCCCCTTTGAAGCCTCTGCCCTGCGGCTCAATGCCGTGGTTTATCATCAAGAGCGTGATGAGTATTGGATCTATTACACTGGCAGCAATTTCAAAACTCAGCACGATGCGATTGGTTTAGCAACTTGTCCGGCAGGTCAGGATGGTTACAGCCAGGTCGTGTCGGCGCAGATCAAACGCTATGCGGGCAATCCGATTCTTTCCCCAAACGGGCAGGGAAGGGATGATGAAACTTACGTGTCGCAGGGCGCGGTCTTTCGGGAAAAGGGAAAATGGTATTCGCTCTATTCCTATCGCACGCCGAAAGCTGTCCTGCCGGGGATTCGACTCGCCGTGTCGCGCGATGGCAGGCAGTGGACGAAAGTCGCGGGCGCGGATTTGTTGAGCGCTGCGCCCGAATCGCAGTACATCGAATGGCATCAGGTCTACAAAATCGGCAAACAATATGTGCTGCTTTATGAAGGCTACAACGGCGGCACTCGCTGGGGCGCAGATGTGGCGGTGAGTTCGCGTCTGACTTCCGGCTGGAGGAAAGCGCCGACGTTGTTGATTGACCAGACGCGGTGGTTGAACTATTCCGACGAAACACTTTTCCACGTCGCCACGCCAGCGCTCTATCAGTTTCAGCGCAAATGGTATTTGTATTTTCAGGCTGCGCATTCCGGCTATTACATTCGGCAGCATTGGGCACTGTGGGGAATGGCGTGTGATGAAATGGTACAGCGAATTGCGGCGCTGCGGTGAGGGCGATGGCGAGTTGCTTTGGTCAGGAAAGCTAAAAGTCATGATCTTTACACCGCAGAGGCGCGGAGGTGGCGCAGAGATTTGCAGAGAGTTGATTTCTCTGCGAATCTCTGCTGCTCCTCCGCGCCTCTGCGGTGTAAAAAGCTTTTCAGTATTACTTTTTTCTCGTAACTCACCCGGTAAATGAAACCTTTGTTATCGTCCGGAATGTACAGCGCGCCATCCGCGCCGTTGCGGATCAACCTGGCGGGGCGGCCATTGTTGGCTTGATTGTCCTTCAGCCAACTCCAGGCAAAATCTTCCAGTCCGACGGGCTGGGTTGCTGAACACGCGCCACACTGTAGCCGATTTTTGCGCGCGATTGTTGTTCGAGCCGCAGGGAAATGAACAACGCGCCGCGATACGCCGCCGGAAATTGCTTGCCCGTATAAAACTGCAAAACCAATCGGCGACGAATGCGCATTCAGTTCCAGCGCGGCGGCAAAAATGGTTCCGGTTTTAGCGAGCTTCTTTGGCATCTTTCAAATCCGGGTTTGGCACATTGTTGCCGATGAAGTAGGGGAAACCATAATGTTTGGTTCCCTCTTCGATCAAATTGATTTCATCGCCGGGCAATCCTTCGCCGAGCTTGTCCTGCCCCATATCGCCGCCCCAGAGCTTGCTCGTCTTCGGATCGAAATCAATGCCAATCGCATTGCGCAGGCCTTTGGCAAAGGCTTTGCCGCCGCTGCTGTCTTCGTTGAAGACCATAATCGTCGCGCCGCGCGTCCTCTTCTTCGCAGAGGTTGCACGACGAGCCAAAACATACAGGCGATTGTCCTTGCCCCACGCAATCGTGCGCGTCCAATGCGAAGTCGTCGAAACCGGCAAATCAACAAACTTTTCCGGCGTCCCTTCGACTTTGCCGTTGTTGTATTTCATGCGTACCACCGCCGGATTTGTGGCGATGTACAAATAGCCCTTGTGAAACGCGAGGCTGTGCGGGCGCGCCAGACCTTTGGCGACGACGATAGTTTCATCGGCCTTGCCGTCTTTGTTTTTGTCCGGCAATGCCACGACTTCGCCCGTGCCTTGTTTGGCCACGTAAAGCGTACCGTCTGGTGCAACCGCCATTAGGCGTGCGCCCGCAATGCCGGAGGCGAAGACGGAAGCTTGAAACCCTGCCGGGACTTTTAATTCCACTGGTACGGCAGGTGCAGTAGGTGCAGCAGGCGTTTGCGCGCTGAGCGATCCTGCGCACAGCAAGCAAATGGCAATGGTGAGCAATGAAGAAGTCTTTCCGTTCATGTGGTTATTCCTTATCCGTAAAACTCTGAAATTAAGATGGAGTTGAGCCTATCTTAACGTCGGTTGAAGATGATGTCGTTACACTCCCGCAGGAGACGAAACTTATGTCGAGAAGAATTGAAAACGAATGCGCGTACTGCGCCGAAGAATTTGACGAACAGCACGCGCGCGTGGGCAACGATTACAAAGTCTATTGCTCCGCGCACTGCGAAGAGTTGGGCGAACTGCTTTCTGCGTACGAAGCGGCATTGCCTTATTTGAATCAATATGTGCTGGCCGCCTAATTATTGTTGCGGTGAAAACGTTTCCCCACGAACAGATCGTACAAAAACATCCCCGTCACCCCGCCGCAAATCGGCCCCACAATCGGCACCCAGAAATAATAATTGTTGGCACGAAATACTTCCGCTCCCCAACCTGCCACAAACGTAAACAGCCGTGGCCCCAAGTCACGCGCGGGATTGATGGCATAGCCAGCGTTCATTCCCATACTCGCGCCAATCACGACGACCAGTAATCCCACCGCAATCGGCCCCAAATTCCCCATGGTCGGATTGTTTTGCGGATCGCCAATGGCCGCAATCACCAGCATTAAAACCATTGTGCCGATAAATTGATCCGCGAAGCCGCCGAAAGTCGAAAGGTACGGCGCGGGATAGGTTGCAAAAATTCCGGCGGTGCCGAGTTCGCCCGCGACTTGCCGCACGCCTTTGTCAAAGGCATTGAAGGCTTCGTGGTAGAGGAAAAACGCAGTTGCCGCGCCGCAAAACGCGCCCGCAATCTGCGCACCGCAATACGGCAACACCTTACCCCAGGAAAAGCCGCGATGGACGGCGAGCGATACCGTGACCGCCGGATTCAGGTGCGCCCCGGACACGCCGCCCGCCACAAAAATGCCCATCATCACCGCCAAGCCCCAGGCAATGTTAATGGAAAGATAAACGCCATTTTTTTCGTGGCTGAGCACTACTTGCGCCACGTTCGCCGCGCCAAAGAGGATTAGCACATAGGTGCCAATAAACTCGGCCAGAATTTCACGACTCAGGGAGTTTCGGTTCATAGTTGATGTACGACAGGCAAAAATTTCCTGTCCTGAAGATGGTTTGTGATTGTTGGATTCGATTGTAAAAACAACAGGCGAACCGCCTGTCATTCAATTACCGCACTACGCCTTCGACGGGACTGCTGGCGCTGGCGTACAAGCGCCGGGGCATGCGGCCTGACAAATAGGCCAGCCGCCCGGATTTTACCGCTAAATTCATCGCTTCGGCCATATCGCCGGGTTGCTTCGCTTCGGCAATGGCCGTATTCATCAGCAAACCGTCAATGCCGAGTTCCATCGCAAAACACGCATCCGAAGCTGTGCCGACGCCTGCGTCCACGATGATCGGCACTTCGGTAATCTGCTCGCGCATAATGCGCAGGTTGTTCGGATTCTGAATGCCGAGGCCGGAGCCAATTGGAGCCGCAAGCGGCATTACGGCGGACGCGCCTGCGTCAATCAGTTTCTTCGCCATAATCAAATCGTCGCCGAAATACGGCAGGACGGTGAAGCCTTCTTTGACGAGAAACTTTGTCGCTTCGAGCGTCGCTTCGTTGTCCGGAAACAGCGTTTTTTGATCGCCGATAACTTCGACTTTTACCCAATCTGACATCCCGACTTCGCGCGCGAGCATTGCCGTGCGGATCGCCTCTTGCGCGGTGTAGCAGGCCGCCGTGTTGGGCAGCAGCGAGAATTTTTTAAGGTCAATAAAATCGAGCAGCGAGGGCTGCGAACGATCTGTAATGTTGATGCGGCGCACGGCGACGGTAATCATATCCGCGCCGCTGCGCTCAAACGCTTCGACCATTTCTTCGTTCGAGCGGTATTTGCCCGTGCCGATGATGAGCCGGGAGTTGAATTCACGCCCGGCGATAACTAATTTATCTGCGGTTGTCGTTGACATACTTCCTACTTAATAAGTGCTTCTATCTTGGGTCGGATGTTGTTATCAATTCCGCTATCTGAGGTGTCGCTCCCGACTCCCTTGAGCAACCACCAGCGTTCGGTGTGTTCGATGGTTTTGCCCGGCGCGATGCGTTGCACAGGGCCGAGCGTTTCCATTTCCAAAAAATCCTGATTTGAGAACGTCTCGAAGTTCGATCCCGTGTCGGCGTAATGCCGTCCTTCTTCGTAGCCAAAGCCTTTGACGAACAAATTGCCGTGTAGCAAATAAGCGACCCAGCCGAGTTTGTGCGCCATCCCGATTTTGTTCGGGCCTTTGTTGTTGTCCTGCGAAAACGTGATGTATTTTGCGCCCCAGCGCCAGCGCGCGTCGGACATATCCGTGTACGGCCACGTAATGATTTGCGAGACGGGCAGCAAGCCTTGTGGATGCGGAATCTTCGGCGGAATCGGAATGATTTCCGTGCCGCCCTGCGCCATCATCGTCAGCGCCCATGGCGCAAGTTCGATGTCCCACATTGCCGTATTGCGCAGCCGATGCAGGACAGTGACTTTCGTGCCGGACGGCTCCAGCGTAATGTCCATTTCTTTTTGCAGCTTGGTGTTCGGCTCGACGACCTGGATCAACCGCACACCGTTCGCGCCGAGCTTTTCGTATTTGATGGGCGCGTTATCGAGTTCATACGTCCGCTGCAAATCTTCCGGCGCGTGCCATAGGCGATGGCCGCCGCGCGCTTGCCATTCGCGCTCGCCCGTTTTGCCCATTTGCTCGGCAAATTCCTTGAAAAGATTTTCGCCGCCGACAAAACCGTAACGCATCACACGCGGGCCGACATCCAGCGTGACGATCAATTCGACGGTGCCGTTGGAAATTTGTAGATTATTTTTCCAGCCTTTGTACGCGACGGGTTTGATTTCGACTTGTGCCATAGCGAATGAAACGGCGGCGAGCAGCAGCAGCAGGCTCATCCACCAATGGGGAATCGTTTTCAACACGGTCATCTCCTTCGATGCGTTGTCGTGAGTTGGACAATTGTGCAGGAATTGTGAAGCGGTACTATAACTGCAAGCCGCGCATCTAGCAATTCGCCCGCGCAATGCCGTAAGATGCGATGGCTATGACAGCTCCGACAGCAGCAATTCTGGTGATTGGCAATGAAGTCCTCAGCGGTAAAGTGGAGGAGCAGAACGCGCGTTTTCTAATCGGTGAACTGCGAGAACTCGGCGTCGCATTGCAGTGCATTCTGACAATTCCCGATGAACCGGAACGCATTGCTGCGGCGACAAAGGACTTGTCCGCGCAGTTTGATTACGTTTTCACGTCGGGCGGCGTCGGGCCAACACACGATGACGTGACGATCAGCAGCATTGCGCTCGCGTTTGAAAAACCAATCGTGCGGCATCCTGAATTGGAAGCGATCCTGCGCGGCTATTTTGGCGACGGCATTGACGAGACGCGCTTGCGGATGGCCGATGCGCCGGAAGGCGTAGAGTTGATTTATGGCGAAACGATGAAATTTCCGGTGCTGGCGTGCGGCAATGTCTACATTTTTCCCGGCGTGCCCGACATGTTTCGCCGCAAGTTTGCTGCCATTCGGGAACGCTTTCGGGTCGCGCCCTTTTACCTGCGCATTATTCACACGCTCGAAGACGAATTTGACATTGCTGCTCGCTTGCAACAGGTCGCGGATCGGCATCCGGGCGTAGCGATTGGTTCCTATCCGAATTTTGCCACGCCGGAATACCGTGTGCGCGTGACGCTTGAATCAAAGCTGGAAGCCGCTGTCGCTGCCGCGCACGAGGAATTGCTGGCGCTGCTGGATGAGGCGCAACTCGTCTACCTCACTTAACCTCGCTATGCACGTCCATTACGAAACGCCTTCGCCTTTGCACTTGGCTTTAGTTGAACCCGAAATTCCGCCCAATACCGGTAACATTGCGCGCACTTGCCTGGCCACGTACACGCCGTTGCATTTGGTTGGGCAATTAGGATTTCGGACGGATCGGCGGGCAGTGATGCGCGCAGGATTGGATTATTGGTACGACGCGGAGATTCACTATCACCGCAGCTTAGACGAATTAGCCAGAGCGTTGCCGCAGGCGCGCTTTCTCTACATCGAAACCGGCGCGCCGCATTTGTACACGGAATTTCAGTATGCGCCGGGCGATGTGCTGGTGTTGGGGCGCGAAACCAAAGGATTGCCGCCGGAATTACTGGCGCAAAACCGCGAGCGCTGTATCACGGTGCCGATGCCGAATGCGCGGGTTCGGTCGCTGAATCTGGCGACGACGGCAGGCATTGTGCTTTACGAAGCACTGCGACAACTGAGCGCCGCTTCCTGCAAATAGGTTTCTTTCAATTCAATGTAGGCTTGCCAGAAATGGTTGAGTTGTTGCACTTCTGCATCGGAAAGCATTTTTTTGATTTTGCCCGGCACGCCCACGACCATCGAACGCGGCGGCACGATCATGCCCGGCGCTACGACCGCACCAGCAGCAATGATTGAATCTTCGCCGATTACCGCGTAATCCAACACCGTCGCATTCATCCCGATCAAACAACGATCTCCAATTGTGCAGCCATGAATCACCGCGCTGTGACCAATCGTGACGTAGTTGCCGATGTTCGTGCAGGCCATCCCGCCCGTGACGTGTACCATCGTCAGGTCTTGGATGTTGGTGTGATGCCCGATGGTGATTTTATCCACATCGCCGCGAATGACCGTATTGAACCAGATGGAAGAATGTTCGCCCATTGTCACGTTGCCGATAATCGTTGCGTTGTCAGCGATAAAACAATTGTCGGCAATCGTTGGATGAACGCCGCGAAAGCTGCGCAGCATAAATCAGAAATCTCCTTTGCAAAATTCTGTCGGGAATGTGCCGCAGCCGGGCGAAGAAAGCAATCTGGTGAGGAGATTGAGGGCAAAAAGCACCGCTGTGCCAGGAGGAATGTTGGGGGAGTAAAGTCAACAAGGGCAGGGAGTTCGACTTCTACCCTTGTTGGGTCTGCGAACTGGGTATCTGCCATTGGTAGCAGATCGCAGCAGGCGGTCTTAGTCGGTCAACACGTTGCCCGGTGCCACCACTTCTTCCAATTCTTCGACGATCAGCTCGATATTTTCCATAACATTTCTCCTTTTGTTTTTTGAGATACTTAACCTACCTCAAGTTGAGGTATCTGCTGGCTGGCAAGTCGTAGGCCAGACTGTGACATTTTTGGCAGAAAGTTATCATTAGATCGTAGAAGCATTAGAATGCAATACGTTATCGCCCAGTTTCCTGGAATGCCTGGGAGACGCGGGTTTTAATGATGCGTAGTAGGTATGCGCCATTTCTGCGTAGTTAACTTCTTGCTACCAATTTTGCGAGTAGCGAGTACTCGCGTGCCTACCAGGTAGGCACGGTGTTCACAAACAAAATATTACTTTTTTGTGAATCCTTTGTTTTATTCTGCGCTGGCTGCTGGAACTGTTGTTAAGCCTGCCCCACCTTCTTTCCTCTACTGCCAGAGTCCTGATTCATGAGCCAAAGAAAACAAATGCAGTACGAGAAATACTACCGCATTGCGCTTTCTGCCCTGTCCAGTCTGTTAGTGGGCGGGGCGCTCTGGCAGGTGGCGTCTCGTCCCTTGCGTTGGGAATCAGTGATGATAGCGGCATTTTCACTGATTTTGAGTCGGTTGACATTTACCCGCACAGCCAGTTCAACAGCGGTCACGATTTCAGAAGCGTTTTTATATCTCACGCTCTTACTGAGCGGATTGAGCGATGCGATTCTGGTAGCCGCGCTGCTGACCTGCAGCGAAGCGTTGCAATATGCCAAAGGGCGGGTACTGGTCGTCGCGTTTAATGTCGCCGCGACCTGTTGCTCTGTGGCGGGGTCGGCTTGGTTAGTAGAGTGGGCCTTTGGTTCGTTCCATTCACTCCAATTCAATCGCAAAACTTTTTTCGTCTATTTGCTGGCGCTGGCCTGTTTGGCGGCGTCACAGTGGGGCATCAACATGATTTTTATGTTGACGAGCCTGGCCTTGCGCCCCAACAAAACGCTGTGGCTGCTTTGGGTTAAAGACAATATGTGGGGTGTCATTACCCCACTGGCCGGAATTTTAGTGGCCTCGATTGTGAATGCGCTGGTTTACTACTATGGTTTTGTTGCCCTCTTTTCGCTGCTTCCTTTACTGGCCGCTGTCCACGCGATTTCTTATCCGTATGTGAAAAATATCAAGGATGCCCGGCGGCATGCTGAGGAAATCAACGCGCTGCACGAACGCACGCTGGAGGCGTTCATTACGGCTGTAGACTCGAAAAAACGCGGTGCGTCGAGGCGTGTCGAGCGGATGCAGGTCTACGGCGAAGGACTGGCGAAACTGCTGAATCTGTCTGCCCCGGAAATCAAAGCGCTGCAGGCCGCCGCGCTCTTGCACGACATCGGCAGCATTGCTGTGCCGGATTACATTCTGAACAAACCCGGTAAATTGTCCATCGCCGAACACGAGAAAATGCAGCTCCACACGATTGTGGGCGCGCAGATTTTAGAGCAGATCGAATTGCCGTATCCGCTCGCGCCCGTCGTGCGACATCATCACGAACGGTGGGATGGCACCGGCTACCCGGACAAACTGGCACAGGAGGCGATTCCGCTGACCGCGCGCGTGATGGCAGTGCTGGATGGTTATGAATCGCGCTGCGAAGACCGGCAATATCGCAAGGCGATGACGCGCGAACAGGCGCTGGAATCGTTGCGCACCGAACGCGGGAAAGCCTACGACCCCGGCATTGTGGATTTATTGCTTGCCCACGCGATGGAATTTGAGGAACAGCTTGCCCAGCTCGACCGGGGACGGCAGGCCACACAAGTGACGGAAGCCGCCGAAAAAACATATGCCGTCCAACCTCTGACAGCGGTGGCCGAAGAGAAAGCTGCTGCCGCCGGTTTTGCGCAGGCGATTCACGAATCGCGGCAATTGATGCAGGGCAGTTATGCGCTATTTGAAATCGCGGCTCAGCTCGCTGGCGTGCTGGATGTTACGCAAGCGATGAATATCTTCACCAGCCTGCTCGACAGTGTCATTCCCTTCAATGCCGAGGCGGATACCTGCGTGCTTTACTGGCTGGATGACGAGCAGCGTCAGGCGCGCGTTGAATTTGTTACCGGGATGCAGTCCGAAAAGTTCGTCGGCCTGCACATCAAACCGGGCGAAGGCGTCACCGGGTGGACATTAGCCAACCAGAGTCTCTTTGCCAACACAGATCCCGCGTTGGATATTTTTGCGCTGGAACTCAGCCGCCGCGAAGGCGCAGGGCTGAGCGGTTACCAAACCGTCGCAGTTTTTCCCGTGCTAAAAAACGAAGAATTGTTGGGCGCGCTGACGCTCTATTCCAAAACGCTGAAATCGTTTGATAACGAACAACTTTCGCGCCTACAACGCGCCACGGCATTACTTTCTGACGTACTCAGCGGTGCGAAGAAGTATGACCGGGCCCAACGGCAAGCCCTCTGCGACGCCGTGACCGAATTGCCGAATGCGCGTTATCTGCACACCCATTTTGCCGAAGAAGCGGCTCGCTCACCGCTGTTCCCCTTGGCCTTAATTCTGGCCGATGTCAGCGGCTTTCGCCAGATGACGGAAAAAGCAGAAAATCAGCGCACGGATGTCGTGGTGCAGGAAATTGCTGCGCTGCTGCAAGCCCAATTGCGCAAATCCGATACGCTTGTGCATTACCTCGGCGATCAGTTTGTCGTGCTGTTACACAACGTCTCGTCCGAAACCGCCGCGCAGATCAGCGCCCGGCTGCAAAGCGCCGTCATCGAAGCCCGTTCGTTTCTGCTTTCCGTAGACGATGCCGTTTTCGGCCTCAGTCTCGGCCAAGCCAGACTAGGTGAGGACGGCGCAACGATTGAAGAATTGCTCAATACGGCGCAACTTCGCCTGCAAGCCGACAAAGCCGCTCGTCATTCCTTTACCGATTCCTTAGCCGCCTGATCGCTGCGTAAAAAACGCCGTCTTTCCGTTACATTTTGCCTAGAAAAGAAAGCGACGAGTAAAAAGCTCTGTGCTAGAATGCGCGATTCATTTTACTTGGTCATTTGTTCCCAGTCACTGATCATCGGCTTGCGACAGGAAGTACATCACTAATGACCAGTGACAAATGACCAATGACAACTTTTATGATTCAAACCGTTAAAGGCACACGAGACATTTTACCCGCCGACATGCCGCTTTGGCTGCGCGTTGAAGCCGTCGCGCGCGAAGCGTTCCGGCGCTATGGCTTTGAGGAAATTCGCACGCCGATCTTTGAGAAAACCGAACTCTTTGCGCGCGGCGTCGGCGAGGCAACCGACATTGTGCACAAAGAAATGTACACGTTCATTGACAAGGACAGTGACCACACGTCGTTGACGCTGCGGCCTGAAAACACAGCGTCGGTCGTGCGCGCGTACATTCAGCACAAGATGTACAACGACAAAGCGCAGGGCGAAGTGACGAAGCTCTACTACATCGGCCAGATGTTTCGCCGCGAACGCCCGCAGGCCGGACGCTATCGCCAGTTCTATCAAATCGGTGTCGAAGTTTTAGGCCACGATGATCCGGCCATCGAAGCCGAGGTAATCGAAATGCTAGATTGGATGCTGAAGGAATTGAAGATTACCGACACGACGTTGCTGATAAACTCTGTCGGCGATCCCGCTTCGCGTCCGGCATATCTGGAAAAACTGCGCGCGGCAGCGGCGGAGCATTTGGACAAGTTCTGCGATGATTGCAAACACCGCTACGAGACGAACGCACTACGCATGTTCGATTGCAAGAATCCGAATTGTCAGGCGTTGATTGCCGATTTACCGACGATCACGGATTCATTGGACGAAGCGTCTGCGCAACACTTCGCCGCGTTCAAAGCGCATCTCGACGCACGCCGCATTGCGTACACTGTCAATCCGCGAATGGTGCGCGGGCTGGATTACTACACGCGCACGGCGTTTGAAATCATTGGCGGAAGTCTGGGCGCACAAAACACGATTGTCGGCGGAGGCCGCTACGACGGGCTTTCGGAAACGATTGGCGGGCCGCCTGCGAAAGGCTTCGGCTTTGCGTTCGGGTTGGATCGGATGGTGCTTTCCATTCCGCCTGACGAGGCCGAACGCTTGCGCAACGAATCCGCTGCCGATGTTTTCATCGTCTACCTGGGCGAAGCTGCGCGCCAGCAATCGTTCCTGCTCGCCCGCGAATTACGCACTGCCGGTTTAAGCGTCGCGCTCGAATTTGAAGAACGCAAAATGAAAAAAGTGATGGCGCAGGCCAACAAGTTTCACGCCCGCTACGCCCTGATTCTCGGCGACAACGAAATTGCCACCGGAATGTACGGCCTGAAAAATATGACCACTGGCGAACAGGAATCGTTAGACTTGGAGTCAATCAAATCAAAACTGAAGTGAAAGAGAAGCGTCGAAGGTTGGTTGTTAGTTGTTAGCTCCGAACTACCGACTACCGACTACCGACTACCGACTACTATGTTAGATCATTTAGCACAAACCAAACGAACTCATACCTGCGGAGCGTTGCGCACCGCACACGTCGGGCAAACAGTCACGTTGATGGGCTGGGTCAACAGCTACCGCGATCAGGGGCAGTTGTTGTTCATTCACCTGCGCGACCGCGAAGGCATCACGCAAATCGTCTTTGACGAAAGTGTCAATGCGGAATTGTTGGCGAAGGCGAAAAACGTGCGCCGCGAATTCGTCATTGCGATTACGGGCGAATGTATCGCGCGCGACGAAAAGAATTTCAATCCTGTGATGGCGACCGGCGAAGTCGAAGTTGCGGCGACGGAAATTAAGTTTTTGAATGACGCGCAGACGCCGCCGTTTGAATTGGAAAACACGCTGGCGAGCGAAGAATTGCGCTTGAAATATCGCTACCTGGATTTGCGGCGGCTGGAGATGCAGAAGAATTTTCGTCTGCGCCACAAACTAACTTTAGCCGTTCGTGATTACCTGGATTCGCGCGGTTTCTTTGAAATTGAAACGCCGATTCTGACGAAATCCACCCCCGAAGGCGCGCGCGATTACCTGGTTCCGGCGCGCACGGCTCCGGGCAGGTTTTATGCGCTGCCGCAATCGCCACAGCTTTTCAAGCAACTGCTGATGATCGCGGGCTATGACAAATATTTCCAAATCGCGCGCTGCTTCCGCGACGAAGATTTGCGCGCGGATCGGCAGCCCGAATTCACGCAGATTGATATGGAAATGAGCTTCGTGCAGCCCGACGATATTTTCGACATTGTGGAAGGAATGGTCTGCGCCGTTTTCAAAGCCACCGGCTACGACGAACCCGCGCGCCCGTTTCAGCGCATGCCATACAACGAAGCGATGAACAAATACGGCTCTGACAAGCCCGACCTGCGCTTTGGTTTGGAGATGCAGGATTTGTCCGAGCAGTTTGCTAACGGCCCGTTTCCCGTCTTCGCCGATGCCGTAGCAAAAGGCGGCGCGGTCAAAGCCCTCGTCGTCAAAGGTGCAGCCACGTGGTCGCGCAAGCAATACGACGAAATCGGCGAAGTCGCCAAACGTTATGGCGCAGGCGGCTTAGCGTACATTCAGGTTCTTGAATCCGAAAACAAATCCGCGTTGACGAAGTTCTTGGGCGCAGATGGCATTGCTGCGCTCAATCAAGCCGTCGGCGCACAGGTTGGCGATGCCGTGCTGATGATTGGCGGCAAATGGGATACCGCGTGCGATGCGATGGGACAAGTGCGCCTCGAAATCGCGCGTCGCGAAAAGCTTATCAACGAGGGCGAAAACCGCTTGCTCTGGGTCGTAGACTTCCCGATGTTCGAGTATCACGACGACGACAAACGCTACTACGCCAAACACCACCCGTTCACATCGCCGATTGACGAAGACATCAACAACCTCGAAGGCGACCTGAGCAAAGTGCGCGCGAAGGCGTATGACCTGGTCTTCAATGGCAACGAACTCGGCGGCGGCTCCATCCGAATTCATCGCTCCGACGTGCAAGCAAAAATCTTCAAGGCGCTTGGTTTGAGCGAAGAAGAGGCGCGCGAAAA
>JAXLQQ010000059.1:0-35146 GCA_046331525.1 Blastocatellia bacterium | reverse complement strand
CTAAACCTTCACCACCAGCTTGCCGACGTTGCCGCCGGAAAACAGTTTGTTCAGTGCCTGCGGGGCTTTGTCCAAGCCGTCGGCTTCGTCAATTTTGTATTTGATTTTGCCCTGCATTAGCCATTGGCCGAGGTCGTTCATGCATTCCTGCGCGCGGCTGGCGTAATCCAGCACAATGAAGCCCTGCACGCGCATCCGCTTGAACAGGATGTGCGAAAAGTTCTTCGGCCCCGGTACTGGCGTTTCGGCGTTGTAGCCGGAAATTAAGCCGCACAAGGACACCCGGCCGCCCAGGTTCATCTGGCTCAAAACGATGTCGAGAATCTCGCCACCGACGTTTTCAAAATCAACGTCAATGCCGTTTGGACATAAGGCTTTCAGGCGTGCGGCGACATCTTCGGTTTTGTAGTTGATCGCGGCGTCAAAGCCGAGATCGTCCACAATCCACTGACATTTCTCGTCGCTGCCCGCAATGCCGACGACGTGCATGCCTTTGATCTTGCCGATTTGACCGACCAGCGAACCAACCGCGCCAGCGGCGGCGGAAACCACCAGCGTTTCGCCCGCCTGCGGATTCGTGATGTCGAGCAAACCGAAATACGCCGTCAAACCGATGTGTGAAAACAGTCCCAAAAAGGCGGTTAGCGGCACGCCGGGCAGCTTGGGCAACGTCTGCAAACCTTGCCCGTTGCTCACGTAATAATCCTGCCAGCCCAGCATTCCCTGGACGTGATCGCCCACGTTGAAGGCGGCGTTGCGCGATTCGACAACTTCGCCAATCCCACCGCCGCGCATCACTTCGCCGATACCGACGGGCGGCAGATACGACGGCATATCTGTCACCCAAATGCGATTCGTGGGATCGAGCGAAAGGTATTTGTTCTGCACCAGCACTTGCCCGTCGGCGAGTTCCGGCACGGTTTCTTGTGTCCAGGTGAAATCCGAGTCTTTGATTAAGCCGACCGGACGCGCGGCCAGTCGCCATTGCCGATTGATTCTTTCAGTCATTTGTGGCTCCTCAGAAAGTTCGTCTGGCAGGCTCCCGACCAACCAAACGTTTGGGTTGATAAATGAACCGCGAGAAGATACCACGCCCCTCACGTCAACGCGACACGCCAACAAAATATCGCGCCAGATTCCGTGCTTTCGCTTGCTTGCTTGGTCAAACCAATAGATAATTCGCGCACCGCAAGAGCTTTTCCAGTTACGTGGCAACGAGCGACGGGTCATCGGCGCGATTATTTACAAGCAATCATTGGCAACGTAATCAGGAAGCTTCACCTGGAACCCAAAGCTGAAAGGAAATTATGGACAAGCTGAATCGTCGAAACTTCGTCAAGACTTCTGCCGGTGCCGCCGCCGCAGGCACGCTCGGCTTCAATATCACCAATTATGCAGGCGCGCCCAGCGATACAGTGCGCCTCGCCGTCGTCGGTTTGAAAGGGCGCGGAATGAACCACACGCAGGGTTTCTCCGCGCTGCCTAACGTCGAAATCGCCGCGCTCTGTGATATTGATGATTCGTTATTTGATCGGCACATCAAACAACTGGAAAAAGGGAATAAAACCAAACCCAAGATTTACAAGGACATTCGCAAGCTGCTCGAAGACAAAAACATCGATGCCATCTCGATTGCCACGCCAAACCACTGGCATTCGCTAATGACGATCTGGGCCTTGCAGGCAGGCAAAGATGTGTACTGCGAAAAGCCGATGTCCCACACCTACTGGGAAGGCAAGCAGGTCGTCGCCGCCGCCAAGAAGTACGGCAAGGTCGTGCAACACGGTTCGCAAACCCGCTCCAACGTGGCCGCACGCGAAGCCATGAGCAAGATGTGCCAGGAAGGTCTGATCGGCGATGTCTATTACACGCGTGCGCTGTGCTACAAGTGGCGCGACACGATTGGTAAGAAACCGGACGGCCCGGTGCCTGCGGGCGTGGATTACGATTTATGGACGGGCCCCGCGCCGAAGCGTCCCTTCAATGAAAACCGCTTCCACTACAACTGGCACTGGAACTGGGATTACGGCAATGGCGACATCGGCAACCAGGGCATTCACGAAATTGACATCTCGCGCTGGGGACTGGGTGTGACGTTGCCGACCAAAGTAAGCGCCATCGGCGGGCATTTTATGTTTGATGACGATCAGACCACGCCGAACACATTGGTCGCCACGTTTGAGTTTGATAAAGGCGGCAAGAAAGCGATTATGGTCGCTGAAGTGCGCCACTGGATTTCCAATAACGAAGCGGGCATCAGTGATGCGCCGGAATTGCGGATGGGCGCAGGCGGCGGTCGCGGGGGCAACACCATCGGCAATATTTTCTACGGGCCGAAGGGCTATTTGGTCATCGAAGGATATAACAAGTACACCACGTTCATGGGCAAGAACCAGGAACCGGGGCCGTCCAACACGGGGCGCGACAACCACTGGAAAAACTTCATTGATGTCGTGCGCAGCCGCAAGAAAGAAGACCTCAACGCGCCGATTGAAGAAGGCCATTATTCCTGTGCGTTGATGCACCTGGCGAACATTTCCTATCGCATGGGTCGGACGATCAATTTCGATCCGAAGACCGAAACGATCATCGGCGACAAGGAGGCTTCGGCCTTGCTGCGGCGGCAATACCGCGCACCGTTCGTCGTGCCGGAAAAAGTCTAAGCGAGATCGCAATTACAAGAATCAGGGGGCAGGCAAGGGCTTGCCCCTTTTATTTTTATCAGCGCGGCGGTTTACGTTTCGTACAATTCCCGATGCCGTTGTTTCATTGCCAGATAGGTTTCGTCTTCGCGCGCCTGCTGCCATTTCTCATAAAATATACGCGCGGATTCGGCTTTTACGGCATCCTCTTCGCGCGGCAAAACTTCCTGGCTGTCGGCGGCATATTTGCGCCCGGATTTGTGATTGGCGTAGCGGCGCGCCCGCGTGTACCCCATCTGCAAAAACTTCCGCGCCATATCCATCCCCACAAAGTCTCCGCTGGCCTTGTAGTCGAGAAACAGTTGGTAAATTTTCTGCGCCGAGCGGCGGGCAATTTCCGGCGTTTTGAAGCGCCAGTGCGGCAGGATTTCGCTTTTGTAGGGTTCGACGAGCAGGACGCCCTGTTCGCCCTTGCCAATGCGATAAAGTTCAGGCCGTTTTCTGAAATCAAGCGCGGCAAAATCCAGTGAATAATCAAACTGCTTCATACCGCTGATTGTATCCCGCCGTGCGTTGAAACATCCAACCAGCCATTTCACGAAAAACGATTTTCACCCCAGTAGACATTACCCCTTCCACCTTTCCCCTTTCACATTGAATTTCCAATCACTATTCGGAGGTTCAATGTGAAAGGGGAAAGGTGGAAGGGGTAATGATTATCAACTTCGCCGCTTGTTGCAGGCGTTAGGCCACACGCTGAAACTGTTCCTGTTCGTGGGTGCGACTCAGCACTGCGCCTAATATCTGGGCATTGGCTTCGTGCAATTTTTGCCGCGCTGTATTCATCGCCGGGCCGCGCATGGATTCTTTTTGCGCGACCAGAATCACCCCGTCAGACTGGCCCGCAAACGTCGCTACTTCATCTGTCCAATTTACCGCATCGGTTTCGAGCAGGACAAAATCAAAGCGGGCTTTCAGCATCTCCAACATCTTGGCGATGTCGCATTCGCGCAGCAATTGGCCAATGGGCACGGCACCGTTGAGCGGCAGGATTTCGCAGAGGTTCGGAATGGGGGTGCGTTGAATTTTGATTTGAAAGTTGCCGCTGGTCGGCACCGCTGCGGCAGCAGGCGCGGGTGAAAGCAAATTGAACCGGGCGATGCGCAAGTCAGGGTTTTCGGCTAACGAGAGCGAGAGATTCTCCCACACGAATTCGGCACGATCTTGCGCATCTACACCGCACACAACTACGGCTTTCAGGATACGTTCGGCTGCGGTGCGCAATAACACCTCACTCAGTTGACGAAACTCCGTACGGTATGGCGCGGACACGAAATTTTTCTGCGGCGGCGCGGCGGGCATTGCCAGCGGTGGCGGCGGCGTAGAGAAAACGCTGGCGAGAGGCGAGGCTTCCTGCATACTTGATGCAAAAGTCGTCACCGTTTCGGCAATGGCTTCGGCTACGGCGACATTCGCGCCAATCGAATTGGTCACCATCGCTGGCGCGGGCGGGAAGAGTCCCAGCTCGTCCAAGTCCAGCGGGTCGGCATCAGCGGCGAAGGGTACGGGGTCAGGTAGTACTTCGGAAAAATTGTAGTCTTGTAAAAATTGTTTGGTTTCTTCCGGGGCGTTTTCTTGTGATAACAACATGGCTTCGTAAACTTTGGCCATCTTCCCTCCAAATGAAAGTATGATCTCCGGCGCATACGGCTACCGCCTGCGGGCACCGTTACCTGATGGGAAGTAACAAACCCTTGTGGATTATTGATGACGAAGAAATGACAACACAGTGAGGAGGTTTTGGTGAGGAAGCACGTCTGACCGCCAGACGCACGCTTTTATCGGTACATCAATCCTAGTTTTTATTAGCTTTGGCGGGCGCTTAGCACTTCATTAAGCGCCCCTTGACGATAACCTTCTAAATCCAGCGCAATGTATTTAAAACCAATTTGTTTGAAAGCTGTGACAATCTTCTCAGCCATTTCCGCATTCAGTGCGCGCGGCAATTCGTCAGGCGCAATTTCGATGCGGGCAATGTCGCTGTGATGGCGCACGCGCATTTGCTGAAAGCCAAGTTTACGTAGCGCCGCTTCGCCGCGTTCGATGTCAGAAAGTTTTTGAATCGTGACGGGTAAGCCGTACGGGATGCGCGACGACAAGCAGGCCGACGCCGGACGATCCCAAATTGGCAAACCTGCCGCGTGCGCTAAGGCACGAATATCCGCTTTTGTCAGCCCCGCTTCGATCAGTGGGCTGCGCACGTTCAATTCTGCTGCCGCCTGTCGTCCGGGGCGATAATCGCCCACGTCATCCGCATTGTTACCGTCGCAGATATAAGCAAAACCGCGTGCGTCGGCCAGCGCGTGCAATTTGTCAAAGAGTTCGTGTTTGCAGAAGTAACAGCGATTCGTCGGATTCGCCTGATAATTCGGATCGTGGATTTCTTCGGTCAAAATCGTTTCGTGCGGGATCGCAAAGTCGCGCACGACGGCTAGCGCGTCCTGTCGCTGAAAATCGGGATAGCTCGGACTCTCACCCGTCACTGCCAGCGCCTTGTCGCCCAACTCGCGCGCGGCAATGTACGCCAAATACGCGCTGTCCACGCCACCAGAAAACGCGATGATGACCGATTGCATTTCGCGCAGGAGTTGCCGCAGCGCCTCCTCTTTGGCGCGCTGCGTGACTGTGATGTCCGTTCCTTCTACTGCCATAACTAAAACACGGAATACCCGCGAATGCCCAACGGCACACGGTAAACGCGCTGTGTGCTGACGACAATCATATCGCCATTCGGAGCAAACGCGAGGCCGACTAAATTTGCGCCCGCCACGACGATTTCGGCGCCACGCCCATCCGGCGAAATACGAACGATACCGCGATGCCCGCGCAACGAGGCCGCGACGTAGCAGTTCCCTTCCTCGTCGAACGCCAGTCCCTGCGGGCGTCCTAAGCCGGTGTAAAACTTGCTGACATCGCCCACCGCATTCACGCGCATCACGCTGTCAAACGAAGACACGGTCGGCCCTGTCACATATAAGTCGCCATCAGGCGCAAAGGCCAAATGATAGGCCGAAACGCTGGCATCAAGCGAAGCGAACGGGCGCGCTTCGCCGATGCGATTGATGCGATGGATCGTGCCGCTGCGATCTCCGACATAGGCATCACCGCGTACATCAAAGGCTAACCCTGTCGCCACGCCCAAATCTTCGACGACGGTTTCCGCTTCCTTGAACGGCGTGATGCGATAGAGCGTGCCTTCGTAGCGGCTGGTCACATGCAGCGTGCCGTCGCGATCAAAGGCCATTCCGGTGGGATTGATGAGATCAGAAAGAAAGGGCGAAACCACTCCTGCAGGCGTAATTTCATACACTGAAACCGGCACCTTTTGCCCGCGTGTACCAGAGAGCGTGACATAGATGTTGCCCGATTCAGGATCAATCGCCGGGTTCGCGACGGGATGCAAATCGCTGGCGAGGCGGGTGCCCCAAATGAAAGAAGCCCGAGCAGAAAAGAACCCGCCTTCCAGCACCAATTCGCGGCTGCCGCCTTTGCCATCGGGAAGCGCAGCCAATACGCGCCGCTGCGATGCGCCCACCAGGCGGCCCGGTTCTTCACCGAAGGTCACGCGACAATCACGATAATCGGAGGCATCAAATCCGCTACAACTGATAATCACCTCCCCGCCTTCAACGCCTGCCGAGGGGCGGATGCTCTGAATTTTTCCACTCATAAGATCGTATTGCTGACTGCTGCTAGCCTGAATGATGGCTCATCATACGCGACGAAAAAAGGATTGTCCACCGACCTCATTTCGCATTTTGCACGTCAAGGGTTTGGTGCTACACTGCGCGATTTGCGCAAGCCCCCCAGGCAGCAAATTTCCGGCAATGCTGTCGTCGGAGCAGAGAGAAAGCCGCGCCCCCCAACATAGTGCGCCGCTCTCTCGCAGAAGTCCTTAGGAGGTTATCAGTTCATGCAATCCCTGATTCTTGCTGGAGGAAAGGGTACACGCCTGCGGCCCCTGACCATTCATACGCCAAAGCCGGTTGTGCCTATCGTCAATCGTCCGTTTCTGAATTACCAAATTGATTTGCTCAAACGCGCGCAGGTCAAAGACATCACGTTGTCGCTGTCGTATCAGCCGGGCAAAATCGAAGAAATTTTTGCCGACGGGCAGGATTACGGCGTACGCATTCATTACGCGGTCGAAGCCTCACCGCTCGGCACTGGCGGCGCGTATAAAAATGCTGAAAAGCATCTGACCGAAACCGCCATCGTCTTCAACGGCGATGTACTGACGGACATGGATTTGGCCAAGATCGTCGCTTATCACAAAGAACGCAAAGCCGCCGCGACCATCGTGCTCGTGCCAGTCGACAATGTAAGTGCTTACGGCGTTGTCGAAACCGACAGTGAGGGGCGTGTGCAACGCTTCGTCGAAAAGCCAAAGCCGGGCGAAACAACGGCGAATACGATCAATGCAGGTTGCTACATTCTGGAGCCGCACATTCTGAATTATGTGCCACCGGGCGAAACCTATTCGTTTGAATATCAAATCTTCCCGTCCATCCTGAAAGCAGGCGAGCCGTTTTATTCGTACGTCTGGAACGATTACTGGCTCGACATCGGCAAGCCACAAAGTTACCTGCAAGCCAATTACGATCTCATCAATGATCGCGTGCAATCGCATCCGGTGTACCGGCACGGCCTGCCACCGTTCAGCGGCACGGGCGAAGCGCCGAAAACCGATCACGTTTCCGTCATTGATCCCAGTTGCACGCTCAAACCCGGCGTCGAAATTATCAATTCGGTCATCGGCCCGAACTGCATCATCGAAGAAAAGGTGAAGATTGAAAACTCCGTCCTCTGGGCGGCCTCGCGCATCGGCAAAGAAGCCGTGATTCGCAATTCCGTTATCGGGAAAAGCGGTATTATCGGCAAAAATGCGGTCGTTGACGGTGTAATTTTGGGCGACAAGAGTTCGTTGACGGATTACACGATTGCTTGATTTTCAGCCACGAATTAACACGAATTCTTACGAATTTATCGGGTTTACCAATTCGTAAGAATTCGTGTTAATTCGTGGCTGAGTTTTGGAGAAGGAAATGACAGAGATCAAATTTGGCACCGACGGTTGGCGCGCGCGCATTGCGGAAGATTACACCTACGCGAACGTTGAAATCGTCACGCAAGCCCTGGCGGATTACATCAAAACGCAAAATACGACTGGCACGCCGCACGTTTGTATCGGCTATGATCGGCGCTTTTTGTCAGAGCATTTCGCGGCGCGCACAGCAGAAGTGCTGGCAGGCAACGGCTTCGTCGTTGATCTCTTCAATCAGGACGTGCCGACACCGCTTGTTTCCTTTGAAGTCAAAAAACGTGGCCTCGATGGTGGTGTGGTTATTACCGCTTCGCACAATCCGCCCGATTTCAATGGCTATAAATTCAAAGCGCCTTTCGGCGGTGCCGCCACACCGGAAATCACAGCACTAATCGAAGCGGAAATCGGTAAAAACCCGCCCGCCAAAATATCGCTTGCTGAAGGTCAGTCCAAAGGCACAATCAACGTCATCGAACCGAGCGATGACTATCGCAACCATGTTGCCGCTGTAATTGATTTAGAGCGGCTGAAAAACACAGAAGGCATTGTCATTGCTGATCCAATGCACGGTACGGGCGGGCGCTGGATTGAAAGTTTTCTGAGTGGCGGCAAACTCCAAGTCGAAACCATTCGCGCAAATCGTGATCCCCTTTTTGGCGGCGTCTTTCCCGAACCGATGCCGCAACACCTCGGCGCACTCGCGAACGCCATTCGAGAACGCGGCGCGCTGATTGGCTTGGCGACGGATGGCGATGCTGACCGTGTTGGCGCGATGGATGAAAACGGCGAATACATCAACACCCATCAAATCCTGGCGATTCTGCTGCTGCATCTTGTGCGCAACAAAAACCTGCGTGGTTCGGTCGTCCGCACCTTTTCGCAATCCGTAATTGTGCGCCGTATCGCGGAAAGCTACGGCTTCCGGTTGTTTGAGGTACCGATTGGTTTCAAGCACATTGGCGCAATTATGCTTGATCCGGCAAATGACTTTTTAGTCGGCGGCGAAGAATCCGGCGGCATCGGCACGAGCATTCACATCCCCGAACGCGACGGCATTTTCAACTGCCTGCTGTTGCTCGAAGCCGTCCTACAATCCGGTCTGAAGCCGTCTGAACTGGTGCGCGCGATTTGGCAGGAGTTTGGCGAATTTCATTTCGAGCGCCGCGACCTGCATGTTCCCATCAGCAAGGGCCAACAACTCGTCGAAACCATGCGCAACCACACGCCGAGCGAGTTTGCCGGATACAAAGTCGAAAAGGTTGCTACGCTCGACGGCTCCAAATTGATTTTTGAAGACGAAAGCTGGATTCTCTTCCGCCAATCCGGCACCGAGCCGATTCTGCGCATTTATTGCGAAGCGACTTCGATAGCGAAAATGACCACGCTGATTGATGAAGGCGAACGATTGGCAGTGAGCTAAGCAAACCTTGTTATGCCTGAACTCCCCGAAGTCGAAATGGTCGTGCGGCATCTGCAACAACTCGTCACGGCGCGCACAATCATCAAAGCCCAACTCAAACTTCCGCGCCTCGCACCTGACACTTCGCCGCGTCAATTTGCGTTGTGGCTCAAGCAGGCGCGGGTTGAAACGGTGGCGCGACGCGGCAAACATATCCTGCTGCATTTCGACAACGCGCGCAGCTTGCTGGTGCATTTGCGAATGACGGGACGGTTTCTCTACGTTGACAACAGCGAACCGGAAATCAAGCACACGCACGCGCTGTTCTGGCTGGACAACGGCAAGAAGCTGTTGTTTGTAGACCCGCGTCAATTCGGCCTAATGCATTTGGCCTGGACGGAAGACTTGCCCACAACAAAATATCTCCACCAACTCGCGCCCGAACCGTTTGGCGAGGAATTCACGGCAGCGCAGTTGCACGCGACGCTGCGGCGCAGCAGGCAACCCATCAAACTCGCCTTGCTGGATCAAACCAAAGTACTCGGCCTCGGCAATATCTACGCCTCCGAAGCCTTGTATCGCGCGCAGATCAATCCACGGTTGTCAGCACATCAGCTTTCCGCCTCGCGCGCCGAACGCTTGCATCAGGAAATCATCGCTGTGCTCACCGAAGCCATTGCCAACAACAGCACAATGAATACGTCCCCCGAAGACGTGTCGGGCAGTTACACTGGCGGCGTATATGAAACGATGACGAGGGTCTACGAGCGCGAAGGCTTGCCCTGCTATTCGTGCCAGACGCCGATTCGTCGTTTGGTGCAGGGCGGGCGTTCGACGTATTATTGCAGCCGCTGTCAGAGCCGCTGAACCAAGTCGCAGCCGGGCTCGTACCATTACCGAGGCAAACTGCATGCGAAATCGCCCCTCGTCCCATTTATTCTTACTTTTCCTGTTATTCGCGTTGAATGCGGTCGCTTATCTGGCGATTTATCGAGCCGGAGTAACACGCGGGTTCGCGCCTTCGTTGATGCTGGCCGGGCGGGATTTATTGTTGCTATTGCCGATTCTGTTCGTCTTTTTGTGGTTGATCCGGCGACACAAATTCAAAGGCAATCTGGCGCTCTACACGCTCGGCATGCTGCTCTTCAGCGTCGGACTTGTCGCGCAGTATCGGCTGTTTACCGATCCCGAATACAGCGCGCGTTCTAAATCGGTCGCGCGAATGGAAAAGACGCAAACGCTCCGGCAGCGATACGTGAATGAGCATTACGACGCCGACAAGAAAAAGGCGCTGTTCGGTAATGCGACGTTCCAGATTCCTGTGCAGGCAGACACCGAGCAGGAAGAACGGTACTGGACGTTGTGGCGCATCTTCACGTCGCCTTCGACCTATATTCCGATTCTCGCCCTGCTTGGCTTTGCCTTGGCTTTCTCGTTTCTCAAACGTGATGACGTGTTGCTATGGTTGCAGCAGCACAGCTTTTTGATTGGGCTGATCACGACCGTGCCGTTCTTGCTGATTGCGGTGATCGGGTCGAGCGCGGGCAAATTTTTGGGCAACACGACGCCGTGGGAACCGGTGACGATTACATTTCTGATTAGCTATGCCGGCATCCTGGCCGATCATTATCGCAATCTGTCGCGTACTTACTGGGGCGTGCCGTCACTGCGGTTTCTGTTGCCGTTTTTGGCGGTCGCCGCGATGCCCTTGATTCCGTTTTTCGCCTTGTCTGACTTCGGGCAAATGCTCGTGTTTTTTGGCGCGTACGTGACGCTGTATGTCGTGGCTGTGCGCCGTTTGCCGCAAGTCACCGTAGCGATTTTGCTGATTGTCGGTTTGCTGACGGTTTCCATTTTCGCTGCCGGTATTTACAACACCGTCGTCAACGTCTTCACCGATCAAGCGCAGGTCGGCGCGGTCGAGCGCGTCAGGAATGTCGTTAGCCTCGGCGTGCCGCGTCGCATTCATCAACGTTTTCATCTGTGGCTGCACGCCGAAACGCCGCCTGACCCGGAAAACGATTGGTGGTGGGAAAAAGAATCCGACCGCCTGAAAGAACGCGGCCTGTCGAACGAGGAAGCCTGGTATAACTCCTACGCCTTTCAACCCACGCAGGCGCTCTTTGGCGTAAGCGATGGGCAAGTGCTCGGCGCAGGGCTGGGACGCGGCTATCCTGAAATTGTGCCAATCGCGGATTCGGATTTTATTTATGCTTCGTTGACAGAGGAAACGGGCTTGGTCGGCGGCTTGATCGTCATTCTCGGCATCATCATTTTGATGGCTGCCGGGATGAAAACCGCGATTGACGCGCGCGATATGTTTACGAAGCTGATCGCCACGGGCATCACGGCGTTCCTCTGTTTTCAGGCGATTGTAAACATCGGCGGCGTGATTCGGATGCTGCCGATGACAGGCATCACGCTGCCGTTTGTCAGTCACGGCGGCTGGTCGTTGATTACGTGCTTTGTGATGCTCGGCATGCTGATGGCCATTTCACATCGCAGCCAGCAGCCAGAAGAAAAGTAAAGACAACCACCGCAGGGCAGGATCACACGGAATTAGTTGGACAGGGGATACAAGATTGGGGGCAAAAGTTACAGGCCCAGCAAAGCTCTTTTGCCAAACCGCCTCCTTGCGTTCCGTGTTTTGCCGTAAGTTTCTCGATGGTGCCAAAGCTTTCCCCTCGCCAAAGCTGGTCGGAAAGCCTCAGTTGTTTGGAGGCCACATGAAAAAAAGCATTGTTTGGAGCTTAGCCATTGCCCTGCTCGCCACGCACCTTTGGGCGCAAGCACCTACGCCTATGCCCACCGAAACTGCGGCGGGACGGACAGCGCGCGTCAAGGAAACGCAAGAGTTACTCACCGAAGTCATCGCCACTATCCCCAACCTCAAACTAGCCGAAAACAAAATTCATGTGCGGCTGTCATTGGCTCATCTGTTATGGAAGAAAGAGCCGGAACAGGCGCGGACACTGGCACGAGAAACCATTGAGTCGCTGCAACAACTCAGCAAAGAATTTGTGCCGGGAGAGCCGCAGTATCAGGAGCAAATCGAAGGGTACTATCAAATTCGTCAAGGGTTGTTGGAAGTGCTGCTACAACACGATATGCAACTTGCCCGCGAGGCATTACGACAAACGCGCCTGCCAACTACCCCGGAGACGGAAACACACAAATATCAGGAGCAATACGCCGAAGCCAGTCTGGTCAATCAAATTGCGCAAAAGAATCCGGCGATGGCCTTGCAAACCATGCGGGAACTGCTGGCACAAGGCTCTTCGGCTGAATTTACCGGCTCGCTGCACATCTTCCTACACTCCGACCCAACCACTGCCGCAGAGATGGCCAATGAGCTGCTGAAAAAGGTACGCGCGACAAATACGCTAAACAGCATGTCCGCCTTTTCGATGGCACGCGGGCTGCTTTACGCCGCCGCGGCCTCCGCTGAAATCCCAGGAGCGACAAAAGAAAGGCCGCCGTTGCTTTCCCTCAACGATCAGAAGCAGCTTGCCACGCAATTGCTGGAACTTGGTCTGGCGTCGGTGAATACAGCGGAGAGGAGCGAATGGCAGGATGCTGTCCTGCCCAATCTGCAAGGGCTATTACCGCAACTAGAAAAGTTAGCGCCGAACAAAGCTGCCGAGTTGAAAGCCAAACTCCCGGCACCTCCGCCCGACCAAACGGTCGCCCAAAAAATCTCTGACGATTTTACGAATCTCTATAACAACGGCACGGTCGAGCAAATGGTGAATGCTGCCCACAATGCCCCCAAACGCTTTCAGTCCGGCCTGATGAAACAGGCGGCCTCAAAAGCAATGTATGAAGGCAAGATGGAACTGGCCAAACAAATCCTCAGCGAACACCTGACCGACCCCATACAGCGCAAGACGGCATTGGCGCATTTGGAGCGATACCGCTTCGAGCGCTTGCTGAACAGCGAAACCCCGGAAGCGGCATTAGCGGCGTTTCCCGCTGCGCTGAGCCGCGAAGAACGATTGAATTTATTATTCCAGGCGTCCTCCGTGTTTGCAGAAAAAGGCAAGCAACAACAGGCCCGCGAACTGCTGGAAGAAGCCGCTCGCCTCCTGTCCGAGATGCCGCCGACGCGCCGCAAAGATGAACAATTGATACGCTTGGCAGATGAATATCAGCAGCTTGAAGTAGCTCGCAGCTTCGCCTTACTTGAACCGATGGTCAGTCGGCTAAACGAACTTACCGCCGCCGCTGCGCTGCTGGATCAGTGGCAGGAAGAAAAAGCCGTTCGACAAGGAGAATGGCGCATGCAGAGCAGCAATGTTGTCACCAATATGTGGCAGAACTACGCGGGAACCGTAAGCCGTCTGGCCAAAGAGGACTTTGCCCGCGCGCTGGCCATTGCTAACCGGGCGGAACGCAACGAACTACGCCTGCTCGTAAAGTTGCGCTTGCTGCAAAGCCTGCTGCCAGCGACATAACGCCGGACGCCTGCCACAAGTCGGCTCAGCGTATTGCGTTGCTCCAGCACGCAACTCATAATGGCGACGCCGCCAACGCTCCACATCCAGCACAGCAATAAGGAGGCTTGCGATGAAAAAGCGAATACTCACCATAGTTGGTTTACTGACACTCACCTTTGCCATTGGGGCGCAACCCGTTACTAACGATACCGAAGCGGACAACGCCGCGAGCGCAAAACGCGAGCAAAAGGCAAAGGAATTGTTAGAGCAGGTCTTAACCGAAGCACAAGGATTAAAGCTGCCCGAAAATCGTGTGTACGTGCAAATGATCGCCGCAGAGATACTGTGGAAAAAGGACGAACCCCGCGCCCGCGCCCTGTTCCAGGCGGCTGCCGAAACGCTCGCGCAAATTGACTACAGTGCGGCAAGCAATGATCAGAACGAAAACAATCGGCGCGCCTTTGCCGTGCAAATGCGACAACAACTGCTGCAAACGCTCGCGCAACTCGATGCGCAACTGACGCTGGAAATCCTGCGCGCGACACGCCCGGCGCACTCGCTGGAACAATCACCGAACGCGCCTGATCCTGAAGCGCAGATGGAAGCGCAACTGGCCGCGCAAGTCTCGCTGAAAGACCCAAAACGCGCCGCGCAAATGGTCGAGGAAAGTTTGGACAAAGGACTGACGTACAGCACGTGGGACGCGATTATGCAGTTGCAGGCGAAAGACCCCGAAGCGGCGCAACAACTCGTCAGTAAAGTGGTGACTAAAATCAAAAGCGAAGACTTCGTGCAAAATCCGCTGGCGGCTAGCGTGGCGAGCAATATCCTGTTTTCCCTCAACGGTCAGGTCGTGGCACCAAATGCGAAGCGGCCCGCACTGCTGAACGAACAGGAACAAAAGGAATTTCTGACCGCGATGATTGCTGCTGTGATGAAAGCCTATGAAACTTCGGCAGAAGGTGGGGCGCATCAGGTTATGTCTACGCTGCAACAGACGATGCCACTGGTCGAGAAATATGCACCGACGCAGGCGCTTACGCTGCGTCGCAAATTTCCACCGCCCCCGGCAGTCGTAGGAAATAACAAGGTGTACGAAGAGTTCAATCAAATCCAGCAGAAAGGTACCGTCGAGCAGCTACTGGCCTTCGCCAAAACCGCGCCGCCCCATCTGAGCAATGAAGCCTATCAACAGGCCGCAATCAAAGCGTTGAATCAAGGCGAGGCCGAACGCGCGCGCACCATTATCAATACCAATGCTCCCGCCAGCCAACGCCGCTGGATGCTGGAAAATCTCGACCAGCAACAGCTCTGGAAAGCGGCCAACGCGGATAAGCTGGAAGAGGTACGGCGCGTGATTGATGCGTTGCCGTCCGGTGAACGCAAGGCAGCGGCGTTGATGCAGATGGCAGGAATGCTCCTGGCCAAAGGCAATAAAACGGTCGCGTTGCAATGGTTGCAAGAAGCGCGGCAACTGCTGCCCGCGCACGTGACGACCTACAATCAAATGCACTCGCGCTTGCAGTTCCTGAACCAACTGGCGGGGCTTGATGCCGAGCAGAGCGCCGAAGCGCTGGCCCACATCGTCCCCCAACTCAATACGCTGCTGAGCGCGGCGGAAACGTTGGATGAATTTGAGCAGCGTCATAACTTTCAGAATGGCGAAATGCGGTTGCAGGGTGGCGGTGGAATGCTCCCGCAAGTGCTGCGACAATTTGCCGAGACGCTGGCAACTGTGGCACTCTCTGACGTTGAACGCGCCAACGCGATCAACGAACAATTCGAACGCGAGGAAGCGCGGCTGCTGGTGCGGCTGGGGCTGGTGCAAACCACGCTTCGCAATGCCGCTGAAATGGGCAACGGAACGGGACGGAGGACGGGAATAATTCGTCCCGGTATGCCGCCGCCGCCGCCACCGCCCAGACCGAGGGGCTGAAAACCAAACTTTCACGATGTCCACGCTGCAAATCACTATTGGCACCATCACAGATCGCGGCCTGAATCCACGCCGTACGGCAAATGAAGATCGCCTGCTCGCGCTGCCCGAAAGCGGCCTGTTCCTCGTCGCCGATGGCGTCGGCGGACATCGCGGCGGACAGGTGGCCAGCCAAACCGCCGTAGACGTTTTCACCGAAGTCTTTGCCACGCGCCCGGCCGGCGATATGGTTACGCTCGTGCGACAAACCATCGCACAGGCGAACCGTAAAATCTTCCAGGCGTCGCACGAGGTCGCCGATTTGGAAGGCATGGCGTCCACACTCGCGCTCGTCGCCATCGAAGGCAATCGTGCAGTTATTGCCCACGTCGGCGACAGTCGCGTTTATCGTTTCGATGGTCGCAAGCTGCATGCTGAAACCGAAGATCACAGCGAAGTTAACGATGCCGTCCGCGCAGGTACAATGACCGTCGCGCAGGCTGCGAATCACCCGCACCGCAACATTATCAATCGCGCGCTCGGTGCCGATGCCGAAGTCGAAGCCGATCTGAAAGTCGTCACGCTCGATGCACGCACGAGCTTCCTGCTGTGCAGCGACGGCATTACGCGGCACATCCCTGACGCCGAAATGGAAAAGCTGCTGAACAGCGGCCAGCATCCCAATAACATCTGCGCGCAAATGAAAGACCTCTGTTTCGCGCGCGGTGCCGAAGACAATTTGACCGCCGTGATTGCGGATTGCGGCGAACGCGCGTACGTCGAAGAGGCGACGCGCCCGACCGTTCCCCGCTCTGCCATTTCGCTCGCTGCTGCTGCGGCCACGCCTTCGCGCATCAGCGTAGATTTCGAGGAAACGCTGCCGACGGCCAAACCGCTCGCCAAACCAGCAACGGCACCAACCGTTGCCAAACGCAGTTCCCTCGTCAGTGGACTGGTACAGCTTGTTTTATTAGTGGCGCTGATCGTTGCCGCCGTCGTGATCGCGCGCAACTGGGAACAACTCTATGGCTGGGTGATGGGCAAGCCACCTGCTAGTGCGGCAGCAGGAACACCTGCCAGCACTCCTGTGAAGATTGACCCTGACCTTGCGGCGGCACAAGCTCTGTTTGAAGAGAAGCGGTACGACAAAGCTCGCGAGAGCTTTACGGCGCTGGTCGCCAAAGATGGGAATAATGCAGAGTATCGCTACTGGCTGGGACGCAGCCACTATGAATTGAAACAGCCCGCCGAAGCGGTCAAACAATTGACCGAAGCAGCCAAGCTCAACGATAAATTACCGAGTGTGTTTGTGCATCTGGCCAGAGCGCAGGAAGCGGCAGGTGATAAGAAAGGCGCGTCTGAAAGCCTGAAGCGTGCGGTTGCAACACCCGAAACTACGCCACTGGCAATCTCACCAACGCCTGCAGGTTGAAGCCTTTTTGCGTACCAGCACACCTATCGCGCGCGCATTCAATACAACTTCGGGCAGAAAAAATACGGGCGAAGCAATCTTTTTCGTTGCTTCGCCCGTGTTGTTTATGCGGTTGTTATGCCGCAATTAGAAAATGAACTTGAACCCAAGCTGGAAGAAGCGTGGGAAATTCGATTGGGTTGTGACGTTCTTGTTGATGCCACCAAAATCAGCGCTGCTGGTGTTGGTGTCATAAGCGCGTTCATCGTACTGCGGCGTATTGAACAGATTGTAGGCTTCAGCGCGGAACTGGAACCGCATCTTTTCCCCAATCCGGAAATTCTTGGAGAAGTTAATGTCAATCTGCTCAAACGAGGGGCGGCGAATATGCGCGTCACGAATCGGCAGCACGCGGGTTTGATACTGTTCGCGGATCACAAACGCTGCTGACGTACAGCCCGCCGCCACCGAAGTGGAGGTCAAGGCATACGTTGCCTTCCCACTCGCGTCACGAACGTAGTTGCCAGCGGAGTCTTTCACGTACTGCGCCACACAAGGTTTGGCCCCCTGAATGTACTGGACACCTTTTACAACGCGATTGCTGTCCACGTTGAAGTAATTCGGATCAACGATGTCCACGTTGCCGGGCAATTGCCACGGACGACCGGAGTTAAAAATATAACTGCCAGCCATTTCCCAGCCACCCAGGAAAATATCCGTCAGCGTATTCACATTGCTCAGCAAGGGACGGCCTTTGCCGAAGGGCAATTCCCACACGCCTGAAATCGTCAGGCGATGCGGACGATCAGCAAAGCTCAGGCTGCGATTTTTGAGCTTGGCCACATCGTCAATGTACGAAGCCGTGCTGTCTTGTTGTCCTGGCAATTGCGTGGCCTCTTCGATTGATTTCGAGAAGGTGTAATTCCCGCTGACAGACAAGCCTTTCGCCAGTCGCTTATTGAGTAAAACTTGCAGCGAGTTGTACCAGACCTTGCCTTCGTTACGTTCCAATTCGGTGATCGCGCCAAATTGCGGGAACGGGCGATTCAGATTGTAACGTGACAGCGTGTCGGCCAGATAATAGGCGGTGCCTTCAAATCCGGCGACGCCTTTGAAGGGATTCGGCAATAATTCATTACAGAAATTCGGTGTACCGCCTTTGGCAATATCGCACTTGTCGCGGAAGGCTTGCGAGGGTTCATTGATTCCGTTGAATTGCGATTGCCCATTGTAGGTACGGCTGCCGACGTAACTGATTTCACCCACCATACTGAAGGGCAGTTGGCGTTGCACGCCGAGTGAGAAATTATGCACGTAAGGCACGGTGAAGTTTGGATTGGAATAGCTGAAGGTACGTCCCAGCAACGTTTCCAAGCCAAGCTTGCTGCCCGAAGGAACGGTGATCCCATTCTGATAGGGATTGGAAAGATTGAAAAGCGACGTCCGGTTATTATCCAGCGAAGCAATCAGCGGCGTCTGAATCGTATAGCCATTCAGCGCAAAACCGGGACTGCCCGTGGGGTTGAGATAGTAACGACCAAAGCCACCACGAATTACCGTTTTCTGATTCAGCGCATAGGCAAAACCAATGCGTGGTTGCAGGTCTTTCTTGTCAAATTTGTAAGGCGTATTGGGATTGTTGCCGCCCACAAAACCAAGTCCGCCCAGCAGCGTCGTGCCATTCAGCAATTTGGTTTTATCAACGCGGGCGGTCGCCGGATTCGTAGCGGTTGGATCAAACCCATACGTCTCACGGTTATACCGCTCAACGGCTGGCTTGTTCAAATCCCAGCGGAAGCCGAGATTCAGGGTTAACTTGCGTGTAATTTTCCAGTCGTCCTGAATCCAGGGCGCATAATACTTGAACATGTAAATCGGGAACGCATTGTAGTCCACGAAACTTTGGGGAACCAGCGAGGAGTTCAGTCCTGTCGGCGCACCAAGCAGGAAAGCCGCGATGGAATTCCCTTCCGTGCTCACGCCACGATTGGGGTCTTTCTGCGTAAAGGTGCGATCAAAGACAAACACACCCGCGCCGTTGCCGCTGACCTTGCGCGCATATTGCGTATAGCGCAGGTCAAGACCAAAGCGAGTCGTATGCGAGCCTTTGTTGATCGTCATGTTAGGTTGCAGACTAAAGACATTGGTCGGTTCATAGCTGAAGCTGCCACGACCGATGCTGCTGTAATCTGAGAAATTGAATCGCGGGAAAATCCGCTGCGGAATCTGGGCGGCAAATTGGCTGGAAAAACCGAGCGAAGTGACATCAAAATCCAGGCCGGGTTCAGCGCGTGCCGCTTCAATGTACCGGTTCGCCGAAGTGCGAATGTTCAGAATCATCGAAGAGTTGAACGTATGCACCCAGTCAAAGACCGCTGTGTGATTGATGCGGTTGAGCGGCAATTGCCCGCTCTGTCCTGGGCCGCTGGTGATGCCCTGATCAAAGCGATGTTCTTTGCGATTATTGTAGCCATACCGGAAGAACGCTTTGTCTTTGGCTGACACATTCTGGTCAATCTTAAAGACCCAGTTTTTGAACGTGTCGTCCGCGATATTCGGCAGGTCGGCAAAGTTATTGCGCCACGGATCGCCGCTGGTGGGAACCGTATTCGCTTTCGGGAAAAACTGGATCACTTTGGCCGCAACCGGATTAATGCGATTGGCTGGAATGATGTTTCCAGCAAACTCAGAGCGCGTGAAGTTGTTGGCGGCAGTGGCACTCGCTGGGTCATAAATCTTGATCAGCGTGCCGGCGGCATCCTTCAACTGGCTGAAATCGCCGCGCGCAAAAGCTTCGGTGGGAACGGTACGGATTGCGGGGTTCGGCGTGCCTTCGCGGTAGCCTTCGTAATTGAACATGAAAAATGTTTTGTCACGTCCATCAAATCCGCCGAGCGGCCCGAACAAGGGCTTGGGAAAGCGAATCGGGCCATCAATGACGCCGCCGTATTGATCCAGAAAATGTTCTGCCGGGATAAACTTTCCGGTTGCCGGATCAACGACGCGCCCCGCCGGAATGCCTTTGGAATTGGCGACGAGATTATTCGCATCGAATGAATTGCGGCGCATGAATTCATAGAGTGCGCCGTGATACTGATTCGTCCCCGATTTCAGTTCCACGTTGATGATGCCGCCCGAAGTACGTCCGTACTGCGCGTCAAACGAATTGGTGATGATCTTGAATTCACCGACCGCATCCACCGGAGGCACGTACGCCAGATTGTTGCCGCCCTGAATCGAATTGTTCGGCGCGCCGTCGAGCAGGAATTCGTTGTTACGATTTTGTCCGCCGTTCACCGACCAATCTGCAATCGCGCCGTTGTCGAATGGGCGCTGATAAATCGCCGGGCCGTTGAAAGTGATGCCGGGCGTCAGCGTGGCCAGCATAAACGGATTGCGCGCGTTGAGCGGCAATTCAACAATACGGCGATTTTCGATAACGTTCCCACGATCAGCTTTGGTTTCGTCAAGCAACGCCGCATCCGCCGTAACGGTTACGGTTTCGTTGGCACCGCCGACTTCGAGCGCAATATTGACCGTAGCCGTTTGGCTTACCTGCAATTCCTGATTGTCGCGCGTGTATTTCTTGAATCCACTTGCTTCAACATTGATGGTGTACACGCCCGGACGAAGGAAGGGAGCGGTATAGTTACCTTCGCCGTTCGTCGTGACCGTGACGTTTTCATTGGTGGCATTGTTGCGCACCGTGATGGTGGCATTCGGCACCGAAGCGCCTGCCGGATCAGTCACGCGCCCGTTCAGCGTGGCGCGAAACTCTTGTCCCAATGCGGTGAGCGCCGTAAGGGCAAGCACACACAATAAAAGGACGAATCTATTCAGCATAACTTCTCCTTTGGTTTGGAATAGGGTTAGATTGTTATGCCTGCTGCGCCTTGCAACAGGCCGTGATTAAACAGTTAGAGAGCTTTTTTCTGATGAATGACAACGCCATCAAATAATGCATTCGCCCCTTGCCCCGCAAGTAAGACCGTGCGCGCCTGCACCGAAGGAAGCTGCAACAGGGAGGCAAAGCCCAATAATTCGCGCCGCGCATCGTTGTGCAGCAAATAGCCGCCCGGTTTCAGCCCCGCTGCAATGTTCGCCAACGCCAGTGCCAATTCCGTGTCATTGAAGTACGGAAACACATTGGTAACGATCACAAGATCGTAGCGCGCAACAGGCACAAGGGAATCAGTAATGATATTCAATGACTCTGCTGTAATCGCGTGCGCTACGTCTACGCGCACCGTTAACCGCTTACGCAAATGCGCGCGCCACGCCGCCGGTACATCCAAATCGGATTCGCTGCCGATCTTTTGCCCCAGCATTTGAAAGTAACGTTGGTAGTTTTCGGCAAAGGGGCGTTCCGGTTTTTCCGCAATGCCGGAAAGCAAGGCCAACGATATTTCCCGCCGCGCAGGCAAGCGTTGCAGATGCGCCACAACTCGTTGATTGATGTCTACGCAATGAATCCGCAGTGGCGGCAAGGTGGTCAATCCCAAACTCAATAGCGCATCGGCCACTGCGAACGGTTGATAACACTGCGGCTCAAAGGCATCGAGCAAATCTGTGCGCGGCGCAAAATCCAGCCCCGGCCCGACGATCAAAACATTTGACAAACGAGCATTGGGCGCTTGCGCTTTGAGTGCAGCCATTGCTTCGTAGACCGTAAAATTGGCCTCAATCTGCGTGTCCGTGCTGTGGCCGCGCGTCTGATAGAGCGTTGCGACATACTCAGAGAGCTGTTCTGGCTGCGACAACTTACGCGCGAGGAATTCTTTTCGGTAAAGAAACTTCATCACGCGCGCATATTCCCGCCGCAACCGCTCCAGTGACGCTTCCTCGCGGCGCACATTTTGTGCGAGGAACTGCTGGAAGTAAGCTTGTCGTTCATCTAATGGGCTTTTCTTCAGCGCCTGCAAAAACGCTTGCAAGCGCGCGGTGACAGACACAGGCAAAGTTAATGGGGTCGGGACAAAATCATCTTCCTTCAAATAAGCTGCCTGCACCGTTGGAGGTAGACTCTGCACAAATTCATACGCGCTGAGTGCCGGTTCGATTTTCGCTTGTGTGGTGAAGCGAGTGGATTGCAACGCGAAATACAACAAATGCTCAAACTCGCCATCGCGTTCACGTGTGGCGGTCTGTGCGCGCAGCTGATTTAAGTAGCTCTCAAAATTCGTTGCTGTGAGTTGTCGTGTGGCCAGCCATTGCTGCAATGCCACTGGCAACGACGAGAATTGCAGCGAGCGCGACACCGTCGTGCTCTGTGCCAATGCGTCACGCGGCAGCAAACAGACTGCTACCAGAAAAACTGCGTACTTGAAAGAGTTTCGCATTACGTCAGACAACTCGCCCTTCGATTGCCATCAATCAGTCCCTATCCCAGCGCAGCTTGTTATGGCTTTATATTTTCCGCGTAACCCCAACTAATCATTTGTAGGTTTTACCAATAAGCCAAATCAGTGGGCAGATTATGTAAAGTCATTCGCGTCAGGTCAAGGGCGAGCCGTGCTTGGGACAGGAAAAGCTGCCGGTCTTCTTCGCTGTTCATTTCTGAACACCTCTCGTTCACGCCTGAACAATTTGCCCCTAATTTCCCCGTTTTTTGCCCTGGCCTCGGAGTTGCAAGAAGGCGAAACGCCTGTGAGAACCCGTATGGATCGTGAACTGGATTTAACAACACGCCGCCACCGATTACTCAAACGCAGCTTGTTTGGCCTGCTGGTGGTTATGGCATTCATCGCCTTGCTGACCTTTGGCCCGGCGTGGCTAAAACCGGCGCTCAGCCGCAATCGCATTCGCACGGCGAAAGTCGAAACTGGTTCGCTCGAAGCTACGATCACGGCATCTGGAACCGTTGTACCGGAATTTGAACAAGTACTCTCGTCACCTGTGGACGCGCGCGTGCTGAAGATTCTCAAGCGCCCCGGCGATCTGGTCGAACGCGGCACGCCGATTTTGCAGCTTGATGTCAGTGCTTCCGTTCTCGCGGTCGAAAAGGTCACGCAGCAAATCGAACTCAAACAAAACGCGCAAGCTAAAGCGCGGCTCGATCTGGAAAGCACGCTGAACGATTTGCAAAGCCGGATCGAAACCAAAACCCTTGATCACAAATCGTTGCAAGCCGGTTCGGCGCGCAACCGCGAGCTTTTCAAATCCGGCCTGCTGTCCGAAGACAAATTGCGCGAGGTCGAATTGCTCGAAGAGAAAGCCGCGCTCGAATTAAAGCAGTTGGAAACCTCGAAACGCACCGCGCAACAATCCACCAAAACCCAACTGGAAGGTTTAGACCTTGAACTAAAACAACTTGCCAAAGAACGCGACGAGGCCAAGCGTCAACTTGATTTAGCAACCACCAAATCCGACCGCAACGGCGTATTGACGTGGGTCGTACAGGAAGAGGGCGCGACGATTCAGAAAGGTGCCGTCATTGCCCGCATTGCCGATCTGAATTCCTTTCGCGTGGACGCGACAATTTCTGATGTGCACGCCAATCGCCTCGCACCGGGTATGCCCGTTAGCATCAAGATCAATGATGAAGCCCTGCCCGGCACGATTCGCAGCATTGATCCGACAATCAAAAACGGCGTCATCACGTTGCAGGCCGCGCTGCGGGACAAATCCAGCGCGCTGCTGAAATCGAATTTGCGCTGCGATGTGCTGCTTGTGACCGATCACAAAGAAAAAGCACTGCGCATCAAAAAAGGCCCCTTCGCCAATGCCGAAGGCACGCGCGATGTCTTCGTCATTCGCGGCGATGTCGCGGTCAAAACGCCCGTAAAATTCGGGCTGGCGAGTTTTGATTTTTACGAAGTCGTGAGCGGCTTGCTCGAAGGCGATGAAGTCATCATTTCGGATATGACCGATTACCAGCATTTGAAGGAAGTGAAGATAAAATCATAGAACGCGGATGACGCGGATTAACACCGATGGCTTTATTGTTATGCCCACGTCGCTTCCGATCCGCGAAAATCTGCACCATCCGCGTCATCCGCGTTCTATTCCAGGCTACCACTATGATCCAACTCGAAGGTGTCGAAAAAGTTTATCGTACTGACCGCATCGAAACGGTCGCGCTCACCAACATCAATCTGCACGTTCGCGCGGGCGAATTCATTTCGATTATGGGGCCGTCCGGCTCCGGCAAAAGCACGTTGCTCAACGTCATCGGTTTGCTGGACGTACCGACTGGCGGCAAAGTCGCGCTGAATCAAAAACCAATCACGGCGTACACTGATAAATATCTGGCACAGATGCGCAACGAAGAACTCGGCTTTGTCTTTCAGACCTTTCACCTCATCAACGACCTGAGCGTCGTGGACAATGTCGAAATTCCACTGCTGTATCGCAAAGGCTTGTCGAATGCTGAACGGCGCAAGCGGGCCTTAACTGCGCTCGAAAAAGTCGGCCTGCAATCGCGTGTCTACCATTTCCCCGGACAGCTTTCGGGCGGCCAGCAACAGCGCGTCGCCATTGCCCGCGCGATTGTCGGTAATCCGAAAATTCTGCTCGCCGATGAACCGACGGGCAATCTGGATTCGCAGATGGGCGATGAAATTATGGACGTGCTGCAATCACTCAACCGCGATCACCAAACAACCGTCGTCATGGTCACGCACGATCCGCGTCAGGCCGAAAAGACGGAACGGATTGTGCGGCTGTTTGATGGACGGCAGGTAAGCTGACGCGAAAGTAGTCTTAGGTCATTGGCCTTTGGCTTTTGCCAAGATTAATGACCTAAGACGAATGACCACTATGCTAAAAAACTACCTCAAAATCGCCTTCAAAGTGTTCCTGCGCCGCAAATTTTTCACCTTCATCAGTTTATTTGCGATCAGCTTTACGCTGGTGGTGCTGATGGTAGCGGTGGCATTTCTGGATCACGTCTTTGGGCCGAATGCGGCAGAAGGACGCAACGACCGCACGCTCGGCGTGTACTTTATGGAGATGCGCTCACCCGATAGAAACGGCACCTGGAATGGCACGACGGGCTATCGCTTTTTGGATCGGCACACGCGCAATTTGCCGAACGTAGAACGAATGTCCATCTTTGCCGAAGCGAAGCCGGTTATTTCTTATAATCACGGCGAGAAGGTGCAATCGTATTTGAAGCGCACCGATGGCGAGTTTTGGAATATCCTGACATTTCGTTTTTTAGAAGGCGCGCCGTTCACGCCCGAAGATGAAAAGAATCGCAACTTCGTCGCCGTCATCAACGAAGCGACGCGCCAGAAATTTTTCGGCAGCGAATCCGCCATCGGCAAAACGATGGAAGCAGACGGCCAAAACTTCCGCGTCGTTGGCGTTGTCGAAAATGTTCCCTTCTTGCGCCAAGTGCCCTTCGCCGACATTTGGGTGCCGATTAGCACCGCCAAGAATGACACCTATCGCAACGAACTGATGGGCGATTTTATGGCGACTTATTTGGCGCGTTCCGCCAATGATTTCCCGGCCATGCGCGATGAATTCAAAGTGCGGCTAGCGAATGTAGAATTTCCCGATCCGAAACAATGGAATTTGATGAGCGGCGAAATGAACACGTACTTTGAAGCCATTTCCCGCGAATTGGTCGGCTCGCGCGATGACGAGGGACTAAAGAGTCATCCCGGTCGGTTGCTGGCAGCGATAGTCATCATTGCAATTTTGTTTATGCTGCTGCCGACGGTGAACCTCATCAACATCAACGTCAGTCGCATTATGGAACGTGCTAGCGAGATCGGTGTGCGCAAAGCCTTCGGCGCATCGTCTTGGACGCTGATCGGCCAGTTCGTGGTCGAAAACGTTTTGCTAACGATGGTGGGCGGCGTGCTGGGCTTTTTCCTGTCGCGGTTCGTGTTGCAATTCATCACCAGCAGCGGCTGGTTTCCGTATGCCGAGTTTCATTTGAACTATCGCATTTTCCTCGGCGGCTTGGGGCTGGCCGTCATCTTCGGGTTGTTTTCCGGCGTCTATCCCGCGTGGAAAATGTCGCGCCTGCATCCCGTGCAAGCCTTGAAAGGAGCCGCGCGGTAAAGCGGTACGATACGGCGTTGGTCACTGCTACTACCAGCTCGCTACCGCTCGCCGTACCGTACCGCCGTAATTCTTCGCCAGAGGATCTTTATGCTTCGTCATCTCTGCAAATTGGTTTGGAATCGCAAGCGCATCAACTTTCTGATCACGCTCGAAATTTTTATTTCGTTTTTGGTGGTGTTCGGCGTCATCGTGTTTGCGGTGTATTACGTGGATAACTACCGTCATCCGCTCGGCTTCACCTATCAGAACGTGTGGAATGTGCAGGTCGGGATTCAGCAAAAGGCGGATAACTCCGACAGACAGCAAAACCTGAACACAGCCAGACAGGTGCTAGCGACGCTGAAAGAGTTCAGCGAAATCGAATCTGCCGCTGCCGTAATGTTAACGCCGTATTCACGCGGCAATTGGCAAAGTGGCTACACGACAAGCAATGGAGGACACGCGGCTTATTGGGTGAATTATATGACCGATGAAGCCAAAGATGTCTTTGGCATTCAGATCGCGCGTGGGCGCTGGTTCAGCAAAGAGGATGACGGCGGTAACTACATCCCCGTCATCCTCAATCAAAAAACCGCGCGCGAAATCTTTGGCGACGAAGACCCGCTCGGCAAAAACATTGTGGATAAGCTGGAGGAAAAAGAGCGCGTCAAGCGCGATGGCACGAAGCGCACAGAAGAACGTGTCATCGGCCTCATCGAAGATTTCCGCAAGAATGGTGAATTCAAAGCTCTCTACGGCTACGCGATCTATCGCAACACGCTCCAACCGCCGGATGACGAAGTGCCGCGCAATTTCGTCTTGAAAGTGCAGCCCGGCACGCCAGCAGAGTTTGAAGAACGGCTCGTCAAGCGGATGCAAGCCGTCGCCAAAGACTGGTCGTTTGAAGTCAAGCCCATCGAACAAATGCGCACCGAAAATCACCGGGAATATTACGTGCCGATGGCCGCGTTCGGGTTGGTCGCAGGCTTTTTGATGCTGATGGTGGCGCTCGGCCTGACCGGCGTACTGTGGCAAAGCGTGACGCAACGCACGAAAGAGATTGGCCTGCGCCGCGCGAAAGGCGCGACAGCGAAACGCATTTACAAACAAATCCTCGGCGAACTGCTCGTCATCACAACGTTCGGCTTGTTGCTCGGCGTGCTGGTCGTCATTCAATTTCCGCTGCTGGATTTTCTCGGCTTTGCAACAAAGCAAGTGTATTTGTCCAGCCTGCTGATTTCGCTCGTCTTGATTTATGCGTTGACGATGATTTGCGGCTTGTATCCGAGTCGGCTGGCGACGAGGGTGCAGCCCGCCGAGGCGTTGCATTATGAATGAACCCGTGCGGATTCTCTTTCGTACACCTCCACGTCTATAATCCGTCCTGGAGGTATTTCATGTTTTGTCCTAGTTGTGGTTCCGATCAATCCGGTCAATATTGCCGTTCGTGCGGAAAAGATTTGCGCGCGGTGCGGACGGCAATTGAAAAGCCCGACACGAGCGCAAAAGGTGCAGCACAGCAGGAAATTGCGCGCGCCGTCGCCGAAAAGATCAGAGAATTGGATGGCGTACACGATTTGAAAAAAGTCGTTGAAGATGTCCTGCCCCAAGTCACCAAGTTTCTCGAATCGCCGGAAGAAAGTCGGCTGCGGCGGATTCGCTCCGGCACGATTACGGCGGCGATTGGCGCAGGCGCGACCATTGCCTTTTTCGCGCTGGCGGTGTTGACGAACGATGCGGGGCTGATGTTTCCAGCTGGCGCAGGACTGGTCACGTTCCTGATCGGCCTCGGCTTAATGCTAAATGGCTGGTACTTCACGTTGCCGAAGAAAGAAACAGTAACCTCGCTGCCTGAGATGTTAGCGACGACTGAGCACACGCCTGCCGCGCCGGAGCGAGCGCTTCCGGCATCAGTTACGGATCACACGACCCAACATCTGCCAGAACATTTGGCACGCACGCGCAACCCTCATTTGGAATAGCGGCATGATTCTGATTGTTGATGACGATCCTTCCGTGACCACCTCGCTTTCGCTGTTGCTGCGCCAAAGCGGGTATCGCGCACAAACCGCCGCGAATCCCGCCGAAGCGCACGCACATCTCGCCCATCAACCATTTCAACTCGTCATTTTGGATATGAACTTTTCGCGCCGCACAACGGGCGAAGAGGGACTGGAACTGCTGCAGCAAATCAAAGCTGCGCAACCAAACCTGCCCGTGATTTTGCTGACGGCGTGGGGTTCAATTCAACTGGCGGTTGCCGGCGTGCGCGCGGGCGCGAGCGATTTCATTACGAAACCGTGGACACATCAACAACTGCTACAAGCCGTCAAAACCGCGCTGGAATTATCGGCGGCGCACGCCACACACACGCCGAATCCGACGCGCGAAAAGCTGGATGCCGCTTATCACTTCCGCGACCTGATCGGCAACGATCCCAAATTTCTCAAACTCCTCGAAGTCATCGGACGTGTTGCGGCAACCGATGCTTCCGTCCTCATCACGGGCGAAAGCGGCACCGGCAAAGAACTGATTGCCGAAGCCATCCATCGCAACAGCACGCGCGCAGAAACCGTTCATCAAGGTCAACCTCGGTGGCATTCCCGCGCAGTTGTTTGAAAGCGAAATGTTCGGCCACGTCAAAGGCGCGTTCACCGATGCCCGCGCCGACCGGCAAGGACGCTTTGCTCTCGCTGACGGCGGCACGATTTTTCTGGATGAAATCGGCGACCTCGACCCCAGCGCGCAGGTCAAGCTGTTGCGCGTGTTGCAAGACCGCACGTATGAAGTGCTGGGTTCGAGCGTCACACGCACTGTTGACGTGCGCGTCATCTCCGCCACGAATCGCAACCTGACCGAGATGGTAGCGAGTGGTTCCTTCCGCGAAGATTTACTCTATCGCTTGAACCTGATTGCGGTGCATTTGCCGCCCTTGCGCGAACGCCGCAGCGACCTGCCGCGCCTCGCCCAACATTTTCTTTCCGCGATGGCCGCCGTTTATCACCGCGCGAATTTATCCCTCAGCAACGACGCCCTGCACTGGCTGCAATCGCTGCCCTGGCCCGGCAACATTCGGCAACTCAAACACCTGCTGGAACGCACGATTCTCGTCAGCGGCAAGGACGTCCTGGAAGTCGAAGACTTTCGCCTGCCGCTCGAAATGGAAGGCCGCGAGACGAGCAAAGACACGTTGCCGCAGGTCGGTTCGATGACGCTTGATGAACTGGAAAAAGCTATGATCGTCAAAGCCCTGAAACATCATCACGGCAACATCAGCCGCGTCGCCGACGCCCTCGGCATGAGCCGCGCCGCCCTCTATCGCCGCCTGGAAAAATTCGGCATTGAGCTTTGAAATATCCGTCACAAAACCACTTCGCAAACCACGCGGTAGCGCCTGGGAGCGCACGCGGCTCGCGTGCCAGGACTATAAAGCTGTAACTTTTCTCGAAGCCCATTTTCCTTCTCAAGTCTCAGCACGCGAGCCGCGTGCGCTCCCAGGCGCTACCGCGTTTCCGATTACGCGCGCCATTGCCAGAGGGAATCGGCAAAGTATTGTTGACGATCAAAGAAATTGTGCGCCACGCGAAACCCACTTGCCTCCGCCAGTTCGTCAATCATCGCCAAACTGTATTTTTGCGAGATTTCCGTAAAAATTGGCTCCCACGGCTGAAAGGAAAAGGTTTGTCGAAGCGCGGCGAGGCGAACGTGTTGTGCCGTGCGACTCACCAAAAAAGACCGGGCGGCGCAATCAAGCGGATGATAACTGGCGTAATGCGAAAATTGTTCGAGTACAAAATCTGCGCCAAGCTCACGATTCAGACGCCGTAGCAGATTCAAATTAAACTGCGCCGTCACGCCCTGCGCATCGTCGTATGCGCGCACAATCACGCGCGGGTCTTTTTGCAAATCAAAACCGACCAACAACAAATCATCGCGCCGCATCACGGCGTGCAGGCGGCGGAAAAAATGCTGCGCTTCGGCACGTGAAAAATTGCCGATGTTCGAGCCGAGAAACAAAATGATTTTGCGCCGCCGCGTGTGCAACGTTTCCAGAATTTGCAAGTAATCCCCCGTCTGCGCCCGCATCTGCAAATGCGGAAATTGCGCAACGAATTTTGTAGTCAAGGCAGCTATCGCTTCACGAGAAATATCAATTGGCGTATAGATAAATGACGCCGCTTGCTGCAAAAAATATTTCAGCAACAGCGCCGTCTTCGTGCCATCGCCCGCCCCGAGTTCAATCAGGTCAAAGTCAGTTCCAGTCGTCGCAAAAGCCTCGTAAATCGCTGCCGCCTGCGACGTCAGGATTTCGCGTTCGCAGCGCGTCAGGTAATACTCCGGCAACTGCATAATTTCCTGAAACAGCCGTGAGCCTTCGTCATCATAAAAATACTTCGACGATAAAAATTTAGGCGTTGCCGATAATCCGCGCAGCACATCGGCGGCAAAGGTGCTGGGTTGTGTCACGCTGGAGGCTTTCATAGTTCATTTCCCATTGCGCGCCAAACGAATGCCGGTGAATTGCCAGCGCGACGGTGGCGCGAAAAAGTTTCGATAGGTCGGGCGGCTGTGCTGTGGTGCAGTCGCTACACTCGCGCCGCGCAGCACCATTTGATTCACCATAAACTTGCCGTTGTACTCGCCCACCGCACCCGCCGCCGGACAAAAACGTGGATAGGGCAAATACGCCGAATTCGTCCACTCCCACCGCCAACCCCAGGTGAAACGATCCGCCGCCGCTTCCCATTCAAACTCTGTCGGCAAGCGCATCTGCTTCCATTCCGCAAACGCCGCCGCTTCATAAAATGAAACGTGACAAACCGGCGCATCAGTCTTCACAGGTCGCAACCCCGCCAGTGTAAATTGCCACCACGCGCCGTCCTGTTGTTGCCAATAGAGCGGCGCGCGAATCTGCTCTTGCTGCACCCAATCCCAACCGTCCGCGTGCCACAGCCGAAAATCGTCGTAGCCGCCGTCCGCCATAAATTCCAAATATTCCGCATTCGTCACTAGGCGATTGCTCAGCGAAACATCTTCCAGCAAAACCTGGTGCCGCGCGCGTTCGTTATCAAAACAAAACCCTGGCTCGGCAAATCCGATGCCGTAAATGCCGCTGGGCAATTCGCTCCAGCCGTGTGTATTCGTGTCGCAGATTTCTTCCCGTACTGGCTCAGATTCGTACACCGGCCACAGCGGATTGAGGCTGAAACTGTATTTCAGATCGGTCAGCAACAATTCCTGATGCTGCTGTTCGTGGTGTAGGCCGAGCGTTGCTAACGCTACATTTTCTGCGGTCAAACCTGCTTGTAACCATTCGTGCATCGCCGCATCCACTGCTCGACGATAGGCATACACTTCGGCCACCGTCGGACGCGCGAGCGAGCGCTGATCGCGCGGTGTACGTGCACCAAGCGTGTTGTAATAGCTATTGAAAAGAAAGCTGAAATGCGGATGAAATTCACGATAGCCCAGCAGGAACGGCTTCAGAATCATCTCTTCAAAAAACCACGTCGTATGCGCCAGATGCCATTTCGGCGGACTGACCTCGACCATCGGCTGCGGAATGTAATCTTCAATAGCTAACGGCTGGCAAAGCTGTTCGGTGTAGGCACGAACTTCAGAATACAAGCCGCGCAGTTCGCTATGCTGTAACGTTCCCTGCATAGCTTGCCTGCTTGCGAATAGAGTGCCAGAGCCACGACTATGGTTTCGCGGGCAAAGCGAACGCGACATACGTGCCGCCCGATGGCGCACCGCGTTTGCCGCCGCCTGCTGCGATGACGATGAACTGTCGCCCGTTGACTTGATAGGTCGCGGGCGTCGCATTGCCTGCGAAGGGCAGCACCGTTTCCCACAGCAATTTGCCTGTGGTTTTATCGAACGCGCGAAACTTCTTGTCATAATTCGTCGCCCCGATAAAGACTACATCGCCCGCCGTCACAATCGGCCCGCCGTAATTCCAACTGCCCGTGTCACGCAAACCTTGTGCGACCAATTCAGGATGTTCGCCGAGCGGAATCTGCCAACGAATTTTGCCTTCGTTCAGGTCTACGGCATTCAGCGTGCCCCACGGCGGCTTGATCGCGGGATAGCCATCGGGGTCGAAAAAGCGCGAGTAGCCATCCATCGTGTACTTCAACTCAATCGGCGACGGCGTGAGCTGTGCAGCAGCAACTTTGCTGTCTTCACCCGTCAGCAAAAATTTCGTGACGGCTTGCAACGCTTCGCTGTTCAGCGTCGCGGCAAAGCCGGGCATTCGTCCAACGCCGCTACGAATGAGCGTTTGCAATTGCGTCTCATTGTATTTTTTGCCGAGGCCAACGAGCGCGGGAAATTCGGGAGGACTGCCGGAAAAATCTTTGCCGTGACAGCTCGCGCAATTGCGTTCGTACAAACTCTTGGCGGTCGGTTGTGCGTTCGTTTTTGGACGCTCAATCAGGCGCGCAATGCACGGCACTTCGTTGGAATTGACGAAGAGGATGCCCGTCGCCGGATCAAATGCCGCGCCGCCCCAGCCGGGGCCGCCATCAAAGCCCGGCGTGACAATGGTTCCCTCTTTGCTGGGCGGTTCAAATTGACCGGTGCTTTTGTATTTGCGAAAGCGTTCCAGCACAGCCGCGTGTGCGGCTGGCGTGCGCGTCGTCAAATCCGCTTCGGTCATAATTTGTCGCGCGACGGCGGGCGGCAAGACCGGTACGGGCTGCGTGTCGGCAACTTTTTCACCATCCACGCCGACGGTTGAGACTTTACGATTTTCAATCGGAAACAGCGGCTTGCCCGTTTCGCGGTCGAAGACAAAGACGTGTCCCGCCTTCGTGACTTGCGCCACCGCATCCACCGCACGGCCATTGCGTTTGATCGTTATGAGCGCGGGTGCGGACGGCAAATCGCGATCCCACAAATCGTGATGTACGGTTTGAAAATGCCATTTGCGTTTGCCCGTGTTCGCGTCCAAACACAGCAACGTATTTGCAAACAAATTGTCGCCGTGCCGGTTCGCGCCATACAAGTCATACGTCGCCGAACCCGTCGGCGCAAACACCAGCCCACGCTTTTCGTCCACGGCCATCCCGCTCCAATCGTTCACACCGCCGCTGTATTGCCAGGCGTCTTTCGGCCAGGTCTCGTACCCAAATTCGCCCGGATGCGGAATCGTGTGAAACGACCAGCGCAGCTTGCCCGTGCGCAAATCGTAGGCGCGAATGTCGCCCGGCGCGGCGGGCAAGGTTTCGCTGACCAAGCTGCCGACAATTAACAAGTCTTTGTACACCACGCCCGGCGTCGTCAGCCCCACCGACAAATCTTTCGCCGGACGCCCCAAGCCCTCGCGCAAGTCCACGCGCCCCGCGTTGCCAAAGCTTTTCACGACTTGCCCCGTCTGCGCGTCCAACGCGTACAGCCACTGCCGAAAGCCGAAATAAATGCGCGGCTCGCCGTTGCCGCCCCAATACGTCACACCACGATTGCGGTCGCGTCCCGGCGCTTTTTCAATCGCGTTCGGATCAAAGCTCCACTTTTCCTGGCCCGTCGCTGCATCAAGAGCAAAGACGCGCATCTTGGGCGAAGTTGCGTACAACACGCCGTTCACGACCAGCGGATTGCATTGCATCTCGGAGCCCTCAAACGCATCGCGCGTGTCGTACGTCCACGCGACGGCGAGTTGCTTGACGTTCTCACGATTGATTTGTTTGAGCGTCGAGAAATGCGTATTTTCCAGGTTGCCGCCATAGCTCGGCCATTCGTTCGGATTGGTCGCAGCAGTGCTGAACGACGGGCGAAGTGCGAAGACAGTCAAGGTAACCAGGAACAAGAGCAAGAAAATTTTCCAGAGTTTCATAATCGAAATTTTCCAGAGAAAGTCCCAACGGGACGAGATGTGATAGCCCAGGATAGAGTGAAGCGCAGAGCGCAACGCAATCCTGGGTAATGCAGGAAAGCAAGCCAAGCCCTGAAAGGGCGAGATAAATGGTGCGCGCTTATTCCGCCCTTTCGGGACTTGGGATTTGCCTTGCGCGCGGCCTGGAGTTTCGCTAACGCTTCCCCCAGGCTATTTCATTTTGCCCCGTTGGGGCAGAAGGCAACTGCTATTGCAGCGGGCGTCATTCACTTTTATTGATCGAGCGATTTCAAATCTCGCTCCAAACTATTCATAAGTTGCGTTTGCTGCAATGCCCGCGCGCGTTTCAGCGCCTCGCGCAGATGCTGCACGCCTTTGGCCTTGTCACCCGCACGAATGTACGTCGCGCCGAGCGCATAATAATTGCGCGGCGTCTCGTCATCTTCTGGCGTCAGGGTTTGCTGAAACTCGGCGATGGCCTCAGCGAATTTGTCCTGATTGACCAGAATTCTGCCAAGCGCGAAATGGGCGGCGCGATAGTCGGATTTGTTTTCAATCGCCTTGCGATAATGCGTGGCAGCTTCGTCCAACTGACCTTCGCGTTCGATCAGCACGGCGTAGTTGTGATGCGCTTCGGCATAGTGCGGATTAAGTTGCAAGCATTGCTGAAAGGCTTTGGCAGCCTCGCCGAAGCGTTCTTGTGCGACCCGCAACACGCCGAAGTTGTAATGCAAATCCGGCAAATCAGGATTGATTTCCAACGCGGCGCGATAATGCTGTTCGGCTTTCGCAAACTCGCGCGTGCGGCCATATAACGAGAGCAGATTGATGTGCGCCTGCACAGAGCCAGCATTCAACGCCAGTGCCTGTTCGTGCGCCGCAATCGAGTCAGCAATCTTCCCTGCGCTTTCCAACACCGCCGCGCGTTTTAGCAATTCGCTGGCTTCAGTATTGGCTTTTGCTGTCGCAGGATCAGCCGTGTGCGAATGCGCTGGTGACGCGGTGGCAACATTTTTCAGCGGCGCGGTTTTGAAATCGAAGCGCAGCAATTCCGCCGCCGTCTCGCCGATGTTTTCGCCCGCTACGCTCTTGCCCGCCGCGATCCAATGCGTGTCGCCGGGTTTTAGTTGAATGCTGGGCGTCTTGGCGATCTTGAACTCTGACGGCGTCAACACGACGAATAAAATCGGCTGTGCGGCGTTCGCCACTTCCAGACAATTTTTGCCCGCCGCACACACTAAGCGCGTGATGCGTATCTGTTCATTTTCAAATTGAACCTGCTGAAAATTCTCGCCCGCTGCCACGTCTGCGCGAAAGAATTTGCCGCGCAATGAATTCGGTTCTTTGCCCGGCGCGGTTTTGAATTCGACGCGCAGAAAATCGCTCGCAGCATCGCTCAGGCTTT
>JAXLQQ010000058.1:0-35519 GCA_046331525.1 Blastocatellia bacterium | reverse complement strand
CAACACCAATTTCGCCGCCCATCATTTCGACCAGCTTGCGCGAAATGGCTAAGCCTAACCCCGTACCACCAAACCGACGCGTCATCGAACCATCGGCCTGAGAAAATGACCGGAACAGCTTCACGCAATTTTCCGGCGCGATCCCAATTCCCGTATCCGTTATGGAGAAACGCAACAAGCAGCCATTAGCCTTCCGAGTGAGGTATTCAACCTTCAGAACGATCTCGCCTTCGGAAGTAAACTTAATCGCGTTGCCGAGCAAATTGATAAGCACTTGTCGCAGTCGCCCGGCATCTCCCAACAGAAATTTGGGAACGTTCGGCCCCATATGGCAAACGAATTCCAAGCCTTTGGCCTGCGCCTGTTCGGCCAGTAAATCTACAATGTCTTCCAGCAGTTGTTGTAAATCGAAGGGCAACGCTTCCAATTGCATTTTGCCTGCTTCGACTTTCGAAAAGTCCAAAATGTCATTGATGATGTCGAGCAAAGCCTGCGCAGAGTTTTTGACGGTTTCGGCGTAATCACGTTGCTCCTCATCCAATGTCGTATCTAACAGCAATCCGGTCATCCCGATCACGCCATTCATTGGCGTGCGAATTTCGTGACTCATATTGGCCAAAAATTCACTCTTGGAACGGCTGGCATCTTCGGCTTTAGCGGTAGCTTCTTCCAGTTCTTTGGTACGTTCCTGCACCTTGCAATCCAGGTCCGACAGTAGCGCGCGCAAATCACGATTCAGCTTGTCACGCTCGCCCAATGAATTCTGAAGCTGCGTGTAAGAGTTATCCAGCCGCTCCTTCATTTGCACAAACTCTTCGATGATTTGCTCGACTTCAGTCGGAGCCTGTGCGCGCAGGCGAGTGATTTGCGGGAGTAAACCACCCTGCGACGATGTATCAAAAACGCGCAATACCTGTGATAATTGCTCCAGCGAGTTCACCAGATTCTGCGTCAGGAAGCGCGCCAGCCACACCACAAAAGCCGCCAGCACAACTAACCAAAGCAACCCATAAAGCTGAAACTGAGCAAGTTCGCTTTGAACCCACGCCACTGGCCGTTGAGCAATGATGTACCAGTTTGTGACGGGTGATCGCTCTTGCCCGCTTAGCCATTTCTTTTCTGGTGTGTCTCCATACGAAAAGTAAAGGGCCGATGATTGTTTCCCGGCTTGTTTCATCAAGGCCGTTTGCGCCATCTCGCGCAACACCGCATATTGATTGTCCGGGTAGGAGTAAATGACCCGTTGTGCCTGATCAAGAATCAATAATTCCGCGCCTGACATATTTTCGACGCTGTTGGCAAATTGTTTGAAATGTGTCAGGTTCATGGAAAGCAGTCACCACCCCCAAAGCTTGCCCGTCACGCCACAAAGGACTGGTCAACGCAATAGACGGCGTATTCGTCCTCGCCCTAAAAACACTTCGGAAATCACCGGTTTTGGGTGCGCAAAGTTTCTGAAAATATTTTCGATCTGCGATGTTTTGGAAATTCAGGATCTCCGCAATGTGTCGATCGTCGTCATTTAATTTGCTCCACGATTTACGAGTTCGCCGGAGATTTGCGCTACCGATAGCAATTTAAAAGTGGGCGTGTTTTTCTGCCATTGCTCTAACCAGGGGCGGATCGTGACATCATAACTTTGCGAATGCTCAAAGTGCGCCAGCGCATCACGGCGGACTGATGCCCTTGCATAAAGTCTTCCATTAGCACGGCTCCTTACAGCGGTTCGCCCTTAATCAATTTGCCCCGCTTGTTCCTGCTGCATCAAGCAGTGCGATTTCCGTTGATATAAGCCAGCCCTAACGATGGAAGCGCTACAGCTACAGCCAGGGCAATTCTGGCCCTGTTGACGAAATGGCAAACTATGATTTGTTTTGGAGTTCGGTCCCTAACCACCGTTTGAAGGAAAAACCTTTTCTGCTAACTCAACAAACAAAAGACTGGTATCGCGCTGAAAACGGCTTGCGTGATACGCCCTGGCAAATAAACCGAGGGGTTTTGTAAAAAATCATTTCGATTCCCAGCACACCGGGAACACCCGCAATAAGCCAATAAATAATACTCGCCACCCAATGAACGGCCAGGTTTCGGCGCGCTGCCAATCCTAAAAAATAAGCTTCGGCTCCAAATACAACAGACAGTGTCAGCGATCGCCCAAATACCCCGGTTTCGCTAGCGGCAATTACAGCAGCCAACAATCCAAGGCGCGGGCCAAATTCTCGCGCTATCAGCAGCGCAGCTACGCCTCCCAACCAAAAGATGAATGCGCCATACAGTGGAATCGGCAAAAGGTTAATGGCAAACCCTAACAGACCTGCGCCAACAGCAATCGGGAGGGATCGTTTTGGGTGCGGCTGCGCTTTGGCCTCTCTCGTTGGGGAACGATCAGAAGGGCGACAATCGGTTCAGGATAGTTGGACTAAGATTATCTTTTGGGTCGTTGGGGGGCGTGTAGCGAGGGGCCAGCGAAATCAGCGTCAATTTATCACAGTTCTGCAAATTTTCCGGCTAACAAAAGTTGTCACCTTGAAGAAGCGAGGGGAGAAATGAGGCAGGCAACCGCATCCGTAACTCCCGTTCCCGTGCCTCGCCTCTCAAACTAGGCACTTGCCGCCGCATCAATGATCAAAAGCAGCTTTCCTTGCAGGGCTGAATTAATTGGCTGGGATACAGGTCTGGTTGATAGGTTCCGTGCAAAATCGCCTTGAGCGTAACGGCTTTGTCCGCACCGCCTACTAAAAAAATGATGGCCTGCGCATGATTGATCGTCGCAGCAGTTAGCGTAATGCGATAAGCGTTCAGCTTTTCCACATAATTTTCCACCACGACAGCATTGGGGTCAGCCTGTAGCGCGACAGTGCCGGAAATAACGATGCCGTGTGCCCGTCTGCGCCCATCCTAAAGCACGATCAAATTGTGGCCAGGTCCGTCTGGAAAAACCGGTGCAGTGTAGCAGCATAGTCGCGCGCCGCTTGAGCAGGATCAGTTCCACACCCGCAATGCGAAAAATGTTGGCGGGCGGCAGGGGCACCTGATCCAACAGCGATTCCTTTGTCATTCGAAAATTGCTGTCCGGGTGATCCGGCGGCACGCAACGTTCATCGCCCCAGAAAACATACACATGCGCCCAATCTATCGCACTGCGATAAGGCTCGCGGGCGAGCAGCGCAAACATCGCTTTCGGCGTGGAGCCGCCAGATAACGCCACCGTAAAATGTCCGTGGGCAGCGATGTTTTCCTGCGCGGCCTGCTGAAAAATTTCGGCGGCGGTTTGTGCTAAAGCCGCAGCGTCGGCGACGCGAATGATTTGTCTGTCTTCCTGGCTTGCCATAATTGCGTTCTCCTGAAAATTGGTGTACTTAACTTCCCCCAAAAGAAACTCACAGGAAAGGGTACTGTTCGCAGTGGAGCATTATTCCCCAAATACCGGTTGGATTGAAGTCGTCGTTGGTTCGATGTTCAGCGGCAAGAGCGAAGAATTGATTCGCCGCTTGCGCCGCGCACAAATCGCCAAGCAAAAAGTGCAAATTTTCAAACCCCTGATTGATGATCGCTTCTCCGAACATCACATCGTTTCGCATGCTGAGCGTCGCATCGAATCATTCGCCGTGCGAACCGCGCAAGACATTCTCGACTCAACCCACGAAGACACGGAAGTCGTAGGCATAGACGAAGGACAATTCTTTGATCAAGCACTCGTAGATGTCGCCAACACGCTCGCCGGTCAAGGCAAGCGCGTCATCATTGCCGGATTGGACATGGACTATCTGGGCAAGCCGTTTGAGCCGATGCCGCAACTGATGGCCATTGCTGAAGACGTGCATAAAACCCGCGCGATTTGCGTACAATGTGGTCACGCCGCCACCTACACACAACGCCTGATTGCTAGTCAGGAACGCGTCGTGGTCGGAGCCGCTGGCGCGTACGAAGCACGCTGTCGGCAATGTTTTGAGCCACACTTGGCGGAAGAAAAAGAGGAACGCTCAGAAGCTGTAGCGTAGCCCCCTATTCCCGCGAAAGGAAGACTATGGACCCTACTGGCATTGAACGTCGCCGTGAACAAAATCTCGTCTACAATTTTTTGCGCGTCGTCGAATTAGCCGCAATTGAGGCGGCCCGCACAATGGGCCAGGGCGAACGCAAATACTCCGACCAAGTCGCCGTCGAAAAGATGCGCGCCGAGATGGATATGATTCCGATGGATGGCCGCATCTCGTTATTGGAGAAGGCGAACGCGACGAAGCGCCGATGCTCTACATCGGCGAACGGCTTGGCTTAGGCAATTATGACGAAAACCCAACGGTCCCCTACCCCGAAGTAGATATTGCCGTTGACCCGCGGGTTGGAAGGCACGAACGCTTTGCGCAACTGGCGCACTCAAACGCAATTGCCCGTGCTGGGCGGCAGCCGAACGCGGCGGCTTGCTGCACGCGCCAGACATTTACATGCAAAAAAGCTGATCGTCGGGCCAGCCGCTAAAGGTGCGGTGGATGATGCACCCGTCAAAGATAACTTTGCGCGCGATTGCCAAACGATTGAACCGCGATGTCGAAGACCTCGTCATCGTCGTAATGGGATCGTCCGCGTCATCGCAAACTGGTGCAAAGACATCCGTGCTGCTGGAGCGCGCATTCGCTTGATTACCGATGGCGACTTATCGGCGGGGATTTCGGCAGCGGTGGGCGGCTCTGGCGTGCATGCCGTGATGGGCATTGGGGGCGGGCCGGAAGGCGTGATTACTGCTGCCGCGATGAAATGTCTGAACGGCGAAATCCAGGCGCGCTTCATGACCAAAGATCAGCTTGAACAACCTGAAGACCGCGCCAAAATTGCCGACGACATTGTAGAACGGATGAAAGCAATGGGCATCAGCGATCCCTCGCGCGTGTACGATACCAACGAACTCGCACCCGGCAGAAAAATTATTTTCGCAGCGTGCGGCGTGACGGATGGAATGCTGCGCGGCGTGCGGTTCTTCGGCACAGGAACCCGGACGGAATCGTTGTTGATGACGACGGACACACATCACGTTCGCTTCGTAGACACCTTACACCTCGAAGGCGATCCCGACACTGTTGTGCGCTTTGATCGGTTTTGAGGCTTATTCGGCGTCCGCGAAAGTGACACCGTCATAAATGTCGGCGAGTGAAAGCGAACCGCTGACAGAAGGCAATTCCAACACATCGGTCATGTCAGAATAATCTTTGACCACCCAAAAATCTCCCTGCCGAACATATTGCGTAACGTGCGGTTCGTCCTGTGCGATCAGTCAATATTCCTGTAACGACTTCAGTGCCTGATAGGCAATGCGCTTCTCCTTCTTATCCGCAGCTTCTGTGGTGGAGGACAACACTTCGACAACCAGCAGCGGGTTTGTCAGCACATAAATGCCGCGCATATTTTCAAACTGACTCTCGCCACAAACAACGCTCATGTCCGCATAACGATAAGGCGGCAGCTTAGGGGTTTTGATTGGAATGCCTTCAGTAAAAGTCTGGCATTTTTTTCCCGCAAGTTGCGAGCCAATTTTCAGATGGATGTTACTGCTCAAGACATAATGTTTCGGCGTCCCGCCGCTCATACAAACAATGTCGCCGTCCCAGTATTCGTAACGTGCCTCGCCAGCCTTTTCCAACGCAAAGTATTCTTCGAGCGAGTAGTAATGACGAGGCAGATTTTTCAGATTCGCAACCATTGCCCAACCTCCTTGTTAACACGCAGAGTTTACCGCAATTCCCGAAAACAGCCTACACACAATGACATAAAACCAGCGCGGCACTATTCGTGGCACGAACATCCAGTGACATCCAAACAAGATTCGTGTATAAAGCTGCCGTGATTGGTTCCAGCCCCTCACCAATTACTTCAAACGCCTCATATCGTTAACCGCATCAAGGAGCACTATGCTAAGAAAGCTGGTCTTCGCCTTCTGTTTGTCGCTGGTCACGTTGGCCATACTCTTCCCGCTGCACAAAGGACAAACACAACCCAATCGCACGCCACAGCAACGCAAAGTCACCGACGCGGGCCGCCAGGTGCGCACGTTCTCGAAAACCAATCTGCCCGAAAACAAATTGCTAACCGCGATCAAAGCCAAAGGCCCGGCTCTGGCACCGCAGCCATACGCGATCCTTGACCCGGAAACCGGCAAAACGACTTCGCGCAACGGCCAACCGTTCACCGAAAAATCTATCATCACGTTGCCGAACGGAAAGAAGATGACGGCGGGCGAGTATTACAACAAGCTCAATCAAGCTGAAGCGATGCTGGCCAAAAACGGCTATTCGCTCCGCCAATTAAAGAGCCCGGCTTCCACCGCAAACAAGAATGCTCCGCTATGGGATCGCATCTCAACGTTGACGGCGCTTTCTGATCCGGCTGTAACAGATGCGCTGACGACCAAACAAGCGCCGCTCGTAACCGCGTTACATCGCAAGATCAACGCAGCGCAAGCCAAATCGGCCCTGGAAAAAGCTGTCGCAGAATTGTCTGGCCCGAATCCGGCATTGACTGGAGGAACGAAGCCGAACACGGCGAATCCCAACGCGTCTGTTGCATCGAACGCGGCGAAAAATGCCCAGGTCACGCCCGCCGTGCTGCAAAACACGTTGGACAACATTCGCAAGGCAGAGCGTGCGCAGGCAGACAAGTTGAATGAGAAGATCAAACAAAAAGTTGGCAATGTTGTGAAAGGCGGCAGCGGCAAAGGCTCCGGTAGCTCCAGCAATAATTCAGGCGGTGCTGGCACACAAAGCGCAGCCGCAGTCATTCCCGGCTTAACTTCCGGCACAGTCATTTCCCGCCCTGTCGTTTCGTCAGAGATGGGCAACAAAAGCTATTTTGCGCCGTATTTTCGCACGTCTTCCGATTTGACGATTGCGGGCTATCGCGCCAAAGCAGGCGTTGGATCGTACGTGTTGGGCTACGACATTTCAGTGATGTCAGGCGATGTGTTTGTCGGCATGTCCACGGGCGGGATGAATGCCCGCGCGGCGTTGTTCATGCTGGATCAGCAGGTTTACAGCTACGGTTACGATGCCGGCGGCAAAGCGATTGACGAAATTGACGAAACATACAACGACACGTTGAGCTACCCTTTTTCCAAACAGTTTTCCTATTCATTTGTGGTGGGAATTATTCCGGTGACCGTTGAGTTCGGCGTTAGTGGCGAAGCGTACATCAGCGTGAATGCGGCGCTGCGTCCGGTGGATAAATTGGTACTCTTCCACGTTTCGCCGGGCATCAATGTTAGAGCTGATGTCAAAGGAATCGTTGATCTGGAAGTCGCGGGTGGCGGATTTTATGGTGGTGTTCATATCATTTCTGACACGCTAACGTTTGAGCTGGACACGACCACGAAACGCATGTCCTGCTACAATTCGCTGAATGCAATGGCAGGCGAATTTGGGTTGTACGCGTTCTTGTGGACACCGGTTTGGGATTTGCCACCGTGGGAAAAAGAGGAATGGTATTGGCCGTGGGTGAAGTGGAAATCGCCGTTGCAGACCGAAGGTTTTCTGGTCAATGAAAGCTGGTAAGCAATCTTCCAAGCGAATCTGGACGGCGGGCGCGATAGTTTTTCTGGAATCACCATCACGCTTGCCGCCGCGTATTCATTGCGGCAAAAGAACGCGCCGCTGCGTTTCCCTAACGGACGCAAACTTGTCTTTCACCTGACCTACGCCAACGCCGCCAACGCCGAATTCAACACGCCAACGGCTGACGCACAAACGACAACGTCATCACACGACATCACAACCACACTGACCGCCGAATTGGCGCTGACGATTTTGCAAACCGATAAAGGCGAATTGTTGCGGGCCTACTCGCTGAATAACGCCAACGCGGAAATTCAATACAACAACCAACGCGCCAGCGCAGACGAAGCACGATTGATCGAAAGCGTGCAGCGCGAATTTTATGCCAGCGCAACGCCGCAAGGAAAAATCACCCGCGTGTCATTTCCCTCCGGCATCAACGCCATCGCACAAAACCTGGCGCGGACGTTGCTTGCCACGTTGCAGGTCGTGCGCCCCGAAGCAAACGCGCCGCTGCCGACAACTTGGGAAAGTGAAGAAGAAGACCTCAATGGCAAATATCTCGCCCGCTATCAGCGCGAAGACAACGCCAGCCACGATGCCCCCAAATTCCGTAAAACCAAGCTGCGCTATTTGCCCGTCCAGGCACAGCAAAATGCGCGCAGCACCCCAATTCCATTGACGATCACGCCTGCCGGAGAAATTCGATTGACGCTTGCCAATAACGAATTGACAGCATTGCACGCAACCGAACAACTGACTATTGCAACAGCAGACAGAACCTTGTCCTCGGCGCAAACCGAATTGACGCTGAACCTCACGAGCGAAGAAGAATTAGATGCCACCGCGCTCGCCACGTGCAACGAAACGTTCGCCGCCCAAGAGCCAACGCTGATTGCCACCACGCTGTACGAAGCGCAAAACACGAAAGCCGCCGAGTTGCGTTGGCGACAAAATCTGCTCGGCAATGCGACGGCAGAGAGTTTGCGTGCCGAACTGCAAACGATTGCCACGGCAAACGCCGATGCCAAAGCACAACTCACGGACAAATTGGAATCGCTATTTCTCTTGCGACCGGAGGCTGGCGCGAGCTTTGCCGCACAACTCGCTGATGCGAACACGAACGAAGTCGTGCGCAGCCTGTTACTGATGGCCTACAGCCGTGCGGGCAACGACGAAGCGCAAGCCGTACTTATCAAAACCTTACAAGCGCAAACTGCCGAATCACACTTCACCAACGTCTTGTTGCAAGCCCTCGCTGCTGTCGCCACACCCAATCAAGCTGCTGAAAATTTGTTGCGCGAATTTGCCTTTCAACGTCCCGCCTCACAAGCCCAAAGCACTGCCCGACTCGCCCTCGGGACACTCGCACGCAACCTCGCCGCAACCGACGCCGCACGCGCGAACAGGATCGTTGACGAACTGGCGCAACAAGTGAATTCCGCTGCATCATTGCCCGCCAAACAAGACCTGTTAGCCGCGCTCGGCAACGCAGGCATCCGCCGCCGCTCGGCATCTGCATCGCATGCTGGACGGCCCCGACACTGACTTGCGCGCCGAAGCGATGCGTGTGTTATTGCGTGTCGAACCAGCGCAAGCCGATCAATTGCTGGCCCTCGCATCTGCGTGAAGATACCGATGAAACCATTGCGCCCTGACAGCCGCGCGCGCTTAACCATTCGTCCGCTCAACCCAACCAATTTCGATGCGCTGAAAAACGCTATGCAAAACGACGCCTCGCTCAATGTCCGCATCGTAGCGATGAACGGATTGTAGCAAGCGCGCAAACAATTTCAGAAACAACCGCCCTCCTTCGGCAAGCCGAGCGCAGGATTCCTCGAAGAAGTCCGCCGCGCTGCTGCCAAATTACTCTCCGCCGACAGCGCTTTTCGCGTGAATGAATAAAACCGACGGCAACACAAGAAGGAATGAGGGATGAATACAAAGCTGGCTGATTCATTATGTGTTTGGCAGCGACTCACTTTCTTCCTGCTTTTCAACCGTGCAAATTTCCCGCGAACCTTGAGTGGATTGTAGAGACACGATGCAGTTTTTCCTGAGGCAGCATTCTTGCAAATTGCGACTTCCAGTTGGAAGTCCCCTTCAATTCATCAGAATCCGGGCGCGCGGTGGTGTGAAGATAACCAACTGCCCGATCTGCGGGGCAGCAGTTGAATGTCAGCGGTCTGCCTCAAGCTTTACCGGAAAAGCGACGTAGGTTGCGTGCGTGAGCCGTCCTTCGCCGTCAGCCTCAATTAAAATGTCAACCGCCATCAGCACTAAGCTCGATATGATCCGCCGCGATCTTCCTGACTTGAGCACTTGCGGGGCTTGCCTGATCGAACCGAGGCCCGTGATCGTACCCCAAGAGAACGCCAGAGATTTCCACGGCGCGCGCCCTGAATTGAAGGCAGGCATCTCGACCTGAACCTCGAAGGCCGGAAGCCAGTTAATCGCGAAGTTTCCGATACAGCCGAGGCCAATTGATTCACATCTCGCCAGTCGCAACGCGACGATTACAGGCAAGAAGCACTGCCAGCGCGATGATTAGTACCAATATCTTATTGCCACGCATGATCATCACAGTCTTGGTATTGTCGTAGAAAACGTTCGGTGGCGGGTTGATTGCTATGTTTTCTTCCGGGAATGAAAACGCCGAACAATTCGTTCCCCGGGCGTGATCAGTGAAGCACTGAACTACGGATGTCTCGGTGCGCGTTCCGGTCGAATGTATGTTTGGTATGGTTTGCAGGCAAAAATTTGTCGCTATTTGCACCTGGTACCGAGATGACCCTTTACGTTTTTTCTTTTTACTGGTCTGACTATCGACAGGAAGACATAGCGTTCAGCAGTTACTATGGCACATTTCACGCTGACTGGCCACCGTCTCCAGAAGCCGAAGAATCAGCGTCCACTTGTAATTTGTTATTACCGCGTTTCGGATTGATGCCATGACATAAAGCCCACAACGACCCTCCGATGGACTGAAAAACAAGACTGATCTTGAAGACTCATGGAGCCAACTTCTAACCAATACTTACTTATAATGGTCATCAAAAGGTCATCCATACGGCCCAAAATATTGCCGTTTTCATCACATAAAGAAATTTGCCTCGCTGCCGAGTGCGCGGCCAGTTCTTGAGAAACCTGCTCTCCTGCCATCTTCAGATTTGTCCTTCTTTCATTTTCAAGGAAAAGACCGAACACAGATACTGTTGGCGAATGCCAGCTCCGGGGCGATTTAAGCGGGCGCGGGTTGGAGCGCCGCGAAGGAGAGCAACACGTGTTTTTTTTTTTTTTTTTTTTTTTTTTTTTTTTTTTTTTTTTTTTTTTTTTTTTTAGCCCTGGGGCGTTCGGCGATCCATTCGACGTCCGAATCAGATTCAGTGCGCCCTGTCGAAGCTGGTGCAAATGCGTTTGCCTAATCCAGAGAGCGCGTCCTTCCGGCGGTACGCCACCAACGACTCAATCGCCCCGACATCAATCATGGCGTTCCGATCATAGAGAACAAGCGGGCTTTCCGTGACACTGACGGGCCGACGTGGGGTTTTCCGCGTGTGGGATTTGGCCGGGCGACGTTTCATCACAGGTGCTCCTTGGGTAATGAAGTTGTCCCCCACCCACGGGCCGCGCAGAGTTCATAGCTACAGTAAGCTCCTGTGCAGGATCAAGGCATAAGCCTTGTCACGATCATCATAAATGACGGACTCCTGCGACCAAACTCCGGTACGGGATTTTGGGGATGACACCAATGCGCGCGCGGCCTTCGCGACGGCCTGCGTGTGGGGGAACATCATACGTCTTGTCAAAGACCGCTGGAAGGGGACGGATGCACTCGCCACGCGTTTCTCTCCCTCATCCACCCATCTTCTTTGGGTTGGGTTACTCCGGTGCAATAATTGTTAGATGCAACCTATGACTTACCACTCTTTTATGACAAGTTCAGTTGCCCTTTGACGAAAATCCAAATGCCGTGATTTTGCCCGCCATACATTTCCTTCACTTTCTGCCTTCTGTAACCAAGCGATCAGTTTCGGTAAAGCATTCTCAATCAAAAGAGTTTCTATGTCTTTTCGATTCTGTACCGGTACAGCCCAGAGCCAGATGCTTGATAACCCAGCCCCGGCCCAACCTTTATGTGCCTCGCCAAAGTAACGTCCTCGTAGGATAAGATCATCTGAGTTATGGCTAAAGCAGTAATAAACATTAGCAATCTTAGTCAGGTTTGTCTCATCAAGTTGACCATCTAATACGCTACGTTTTAAGGGGTAACTATAGCCTTTTGGTATTTTGTCTTTGCTGAAGCTGTACTCTGGCATAAAACATTATTTCGTATCCACGCTTCCGGCACTTACTATTCCGAGAATACCTTTTCTTAGTCATCTAACGGCAGCGGTAACGGGGCCGCCGCGAAAGAACTTTGACTTCAAGGGCTGCGTGATTGGCGGCCCCCGTTCACCGCTTGGTTACCTGTGCCCGATGATCCGTTGATACACATGAACTACCCACATCGCCAACGTCACGTGTACGAGCATTCCAAACAGGTCCAGAGCGTAGTCAACGACAAGGTAGTTTACTGGATACGGACCGAATAGGTACAGGTAGCAGATCCGGATAATCAAAAGAGCAAGGGCCGTTAACCCAAGCATGGTTCCCGTCATCGCGACGTAGTAAGCCTGACGTTTGTTGTGCTCCCGATACCTAGGAATCAAGTAGAGGTGCTGCAAGTAGCTAGCGCACGCATAGGCACCAATCAATGCTGTCGTGACGATCACCGCCAACACTAACGTGGGGTGAAATGAACGCGTAGCGAATAGCCAGAAAAAGAACACAGTAAACCACCCAACCACCGAAAGCGCGAAGCCAAATTTATCGCGAGGTCGCTGCTTTGACGCCGAAGTTTCCACGGATCGCCTTGTGAAAGTAATTGGTCAATGCTCTGACCAGGTAACAACGCGTTCACCGGGCGTGCCCTTGTGACGCTCGAACACGGACGCGATGTGGGGCGCGCTCCGGTGCAATGAATGTTAGGCGAGTTTTATGCAATCCAAGATGTTTGATATGTAATGATCCATTGGTCATTTTCCTTTTTGATTTGAAACAGGAGTCCTTCCCCGTCTACACCACTTCGTACCACCCCTGTCGTAACTTCAATATTTTTATTTTCTTCTACGACGATTGACAGAATATTCTGAGAGGTTTTGCCTGCGATCAGTTTTCTGATTTCAATAAGATCGTCTATCGAGAAGTGTCCGTGTATCAGTATTTCGTTCTTTGTCCTAGCCACTGGTTCAAGCTGAGGAAGTTTCCTTGCATATCGTTGCCGTAAAGTCATGACCGTGATACCAAGAGAAAATGAAGCCAAACATAAAATGAGGTGAATGAGGAATCGCTTCATATTAGAATTTATTCCTAGAATCTGTCATCCGATCCTGAATCGTAAATTTGCCGAGCAAGGCACGGGGTTATCAAGGAAGCCTAACTAGATTAATTAGCCGGATGCCGCTTGGCATCCAATACTAGATGCTTGTTTCTAATAGTAGAAACTTGTGTCTACTATCAGACACTCAACGGTGTCTATTATTAGCCACCATCGGGTGTCTACTATCAGACACCTCCAATTTCACCATCCGCGCTTTTAATCCCAGCGCGACCGCCTGGTCGTACTGAACCTCCCACAGACGTTGTAGCGGATTCCACTTCCCCGCCCGCTTGTTTGATGCGGCATGGAGTTCCTGCCTGCCACTCCACCCGCACGCCGATGACAGCAGGCGGTTCCGGCGGCGACCAATCGGCTTCCTCGACAATTAATTCGACGGTCGTGAACCGTTTGCGTTGCGCGACATCGTAGCGATACCGCACACCAGAACAACGGTTGCCAGTAACGCACCACGCCAGCTTTTTTGGTGGGCCTTTGTCGCCCGGATTGAGTTTGCGTAACGCTCGCATTGTGTTGGCCTCCGTGTCTGAGTAACCTGGCTGAACCGTGCGCTATCGTTGCGAGACGGAGCGGCAGTCTACACCCAGCCGCGCGCACCGTGCAATGTGAAAACGCATGTCGGTGCATTGGTAGCAGGCAAGTCGCCTGTCGCACACTTCGCTGCATTTGCACTTTGAATAATCTCTGCACTATCGGCTAAGATGCCATCGCATATGAAATTCATCCTGCGCATGGCCTATCGTGAAATTCGTGCTTCGTGGCATCGGTTGTTATTTTTCTTTTTGTGCATCGCCATCGGTGTTGGCTCGATTGTCAGCCTGCGGCTTTAAAACCGTACAGAAACATTCGTGCCTCGGTATCGCAACAGGCCCAGGCGTTGATGACGGCGGACGTGCAATTCTGCGGGCAATGCCTTCAATAACGAAACCAAGGCGGTACTCGACAAATACTACCAATCCGCGAACGTAACCGGATGCGCGGATTCGATTGAAATCTGGCGATGGTCGAAAACCCCCGGCAACACGAATGTCCCGCCGAAGCAGGTTGAATTGCGCGGCGTGCAGGCGTCGTTTCCGTTCTACGGCACGATGGTTTTTGAGTGGCGGGCGAGGCCTGATGCGTCGTTCCTCAAAGATCGCGGCGTCGTGGTGCGTCAGCCTTGCTGCAACAACTTGGCGTCAGCGTGGGCGACAAAGTCTCAAAATCGGCAAGCTCAATTGCGATTCGCGGCGTCGCCGTCGAGCAAGAACCGGGCAATACACTGAACGCCTTCAGTTTTGGCCACGCGTCTTTGCGGCGTATGACGATGTGATTGCGGCAGATTTGGCAGGCTTCGGCTCGCGCGCCCGCTATCGCGTACAGCTCAAAACGCGCGACGGACAAGCTGACGGTAACGAAACAAATCAAAGAAGAATTGAAAGCGCAGCCGATGATCAGCGTGCGTTCGTACCGCGATGCCGAAAACCGCGTCGCCGAATCGTTCACGCAAGTCGAAAACTTCCTGAAGCTGATCGGCCTGATTATTCTGGTGCTCGGCGGCATCGGCATTTCCAGCGTGACGCGCGTGTTGTCAGCAAAAGATGAAAACCGTCGCGGTGCTGAAATGTTTGGGCGGCAAGGAATTCATGATGCTGGGAACGTATCTTGCGCAGGTGATGACGCTCGGCGTGATTGGCGTGCGATGGGGTTGCTGATCTCGGGGATTTGTGATGTTCATTCTGCCGCATTATCTGGCGGACAAAATTCCGCCCGGCATCGAAATCACGCTGACGTGGCCTGCAATTGCGCAAGGCTTTGGCATCGGCATTTTAATTGCCATTCCTGTTTGCCGCCCTGCCGTTATTGGAAATTCTTGACAACATCAAACCCATTCTCGTGCTGCGTGCAACCGGTATGGTCAAAGGGAGCAGTTGGTTCGATCCCGTCAAAATCGCGGCGGGCATCGTCGTCATCGCCGGATTAGTCGCGTTGGCGGATGGCAGGCGGGATCGCTCAAAAAGATTAGTGCCCATTTTCTTAGCGGGACTGGCGGCGACCGCGTTCATTCTCAACCTCGCGGGTTGGGCGCTGATTCGCTTTGTGAAGCAATTGCGGCACGTGAATTCGTTCGTGCTGCGACAAGGCATCAATAGCCTCTATCGCCCAGGCAACCAGACCAAAGTCATTTTTGTTGGCAGTTGGGCTGGGCGCGTTTTCATGTTTCCGGTGCGGTTGCTGCAAACGAATTTGCTCAATGAATTCAATGTGACGTTAACTGCCGACGCGCCGGACATACCTGATTGACATTCAGCCCCACAGCGCGAAGCCCTGAACGATTTGCTCACGCAACAACTCGGCGCCCAAACCCGAATTGATTCCCACGCTGCGCGCCCGCATCGCTGAAATCAATGGTCAGGCCATCAATCCCAACATGGATGACAAAGACCAAAAGCGCGAGCAGGAACAAGGTCAGAATCGCGGTCAGAATCGCGGCATGTTGATGCGCGATTACGTTTGCAGCTATCGCAACTACGTTGATCCGAACGAAGAAATCATCGCGGGAACGTATTGGGATTCGACGCCCGCCACACAACCTGAAATTTCGATTGAAGAAATCGTGCAAAAGGAATTGAAGCTGAACCTCGGCGATTCGATGACGTTCGATTTCGCAGGTACGCGCGTCACCGCCAAAGTCACCAGCGTGCGCCGCGTAGATTGGAAAAACGCGCGCATCGGGTTCTTCATTGTCTTTCGCCCCGGCGCACTGGATCAGTTGCCACAACAAATGCTCATCACCGCTGTCAAAGCGCCACCGCCCGGCCCCGCGCGCATCCAATTCCAGCGCGATTTGCTGGCCCGCTTCGGCAACATTTCGGTGATTGACGTGCGTGACATTTTGGAAGCGGCGTCGAAGGTGATTGATACCGTTTCGACGGCGGTAACATTCGTCGGCGGCTTTGTGTTTTTGAGCGGCTTGTTGATCCTAATCGGATCAATCGCAATGACGAAATATCATCGCCTCTACGAATCCGCGATCCTGAAAACATTAGGTGCCAAACGCAAATTGATCGTGTTGATTACGCTGATCGAATATGGCGTGCTGGGCTTGCTGGCAGGCGTGATCGGTTCCGCCGCCGCGATTATTTTGAGCTGGTCAGTCAGCAAATACGCGTTGGAAATCGGCTGGTCATTTGTGCCTTCGATCAACGTGATCGGCGTCGCGCTAACGTTGCTTGTCGTGGCGGTGATCGGCGTGCTTTCCAGTTGGGATGTGATGATTAAGAAACCGCTCGGCATTTTGCGCGCAGAATAACCTTAGGCACAAAACGCCGAGCGTCTCCATCAAATATCACATTCGTTTCCCGATGAGTTTGATGTCGCTGGCACCAAACCAACCGTTGCCGTACAACTCCAAGCGAAACGCTTTTGCGGTGATCGGCGTCGCCAAAACTTTCCGATAGGTCGGGATCGAATTGCCGATGCCGCCGAACGAAAGTTTTTCCATATTGATATTCGTTTCGCGCAATTCATCTACCGTCACCCACTGCCCGTTCGCTTGTTGTAGCTTGAGCACCAGACGACCGCCTTTCGTCGTTACATCGGTTCCCGCCGTAGCAATGCGGATTTCCGTGATGCTGTACAAACCATCGAAATCGCGTTGCAGCCAATCCGACCCGTTTTGCGCATTCGTCCAATTGCCGCCCGCGAAGGGATCGCCTTTCGCATTCGGTTGATAAATCGTCCCCCAACTCGTCTTGCCGCCAATGCTTGCGCCAGTGGTTGGCATTACTGGCTCATTCGGACGAGTGCTACTCGACAATTCCAATTCAGAAAAGGTGGCGCGTACGGTGTTGTTGTTGTTGACCAAGGCCAATCCGGTTTCCACGGTGGCAGGAAGCGGGACATTCAACGTTCCGACTTTCGTCCAGTTGGTGCACGTTAGGGCTGGCATAGCCGACGAATTGATGACCGCTTCGTTCCAGCTTCAAATACACATCGTTCGCGGTAAAGGAAGGCGCAGCCTGCCAGATCGCGTTGATTTTGGTAGCCCAAAAGCCAGACGACTTGCCCGTCAGAACCTGGATTGCCGCGTTCGAAGCGGATCACTGCATCTTTTCCGGCGTATACCAATAATCCGGCTCCCTGGTAATTGTATCGAAACTCGCCCCGCACTCTGACTTGCAAAACAAAATTGCCGTTGACTTGCCGGACGAGCCTTGGCGCGTCCACATTGTATTCGTACCAAAGATCATTTCCATTCGGCGCGGTGATCGTCAACGCATTGCCCGCCACCGTGCCAGTGGCATCAGCCCTGGGATCAAACCAATTCCATTGTGCCCCGGCCAGATCAATCAAACCGCTATCTTTCTTGCTTCCGCTCGCGTTGCTGGCTGCGCCCCGAAGTCGTTCGACATTGCGCCGCGCCACTTCGTTGTTGGGATCAAGTGCAACTGCCTGCTCATAATCACGGAGAGCACCCGCCACATCGCCAAGTTTTTCTTTTGCCGAGCCGCGATTGTTCCAGGCTCCTGCATTTTTGGGATTCAACGCGATCACCTGCTCGTAATCCGCCAACGCGCCGCGATAATCTTTTTGGTCGTAGCGAATCATGGCGCGATAGAAATAGGCATTTTCGTAACGCGGGTCTATTTGAATGGCGCGCGTGTAATCGCTCACCGCGCCACTCACATCACCGTTTCGTTCTTTTGCCAAGCCGCGCCCGGCATACGAACGCGCATTGTTTGGCTCCAAGGCAATTGCTTTGTCGAAATCAGTTATCGCGCCAGCGAAGTCCTTCAATTCCCGCTTCGACATCGCGCGGCGGCGATAGGCTTCGGCAGAATTCGGTGTGAAGGAAATCGCTTTCGTGAAAGACGAAATCGCTTCGGGATATTTTTTCTGATCGTGCAATGCCGTGCCTTCTTTGATCAAAGCTTCGCTCTTGGCCGCAGCTTCTCCGCCCGGAACAGGCGGTGGAGGTGTTGGCGTAGTTTTGGGTGGCGTGGGCGGTGTCGTCTTAGGTGGCGTGGGCGGTGTGGTCTTCGGCGGCGTTGGTTCAGCACCTGCTTCGGCGGGTACAGTGACATTCAAATTGGGGCCGGTGTACGGCGTCTTTGTCACTTCACCGGTTGGCGTGAGCTTCAGCGAACTCACTATCGCGCGGGCTTCGGCTTGTCCCGCAGCGGCTTGCGCTTCCATAAAACTTTGGAAGCGGTTATCAAACCAGCCGCTGCCGGAAATGTTGTAGCGCACTTCGATCAGCGCCCAGCCTTTCGTCGCAAAACCGTGCCCGTATGCGCCAACGCCGCAATCGCGGAACCCGGCATCGCTCCAGCCGCCGCGCGGAAGACGGGTTTGGTTTCGACGATATAGCCTTTGAAATCGCCCATCGCCAACGCCTTCAATTCGCCTTTTTCGTTTTGCAATTTCTCGCGCAATTCCTTGTCCACGCATGCCGGATCGGGGCCGTTGACTTCGCCGTAGTAATGATCCAATTGACCGAGCCACGCTTCGACTTTGCCGCCAACCGAAGCGCGCGCAATCGCGGGGCCATTGAGATTGATGTGCTGTTCGATCTTGGCGGGCGTGCGTTCCAACGCAATTGTTCTGCCGGATGCGCCCTGCATATTCCAACTGCCCGCCGCGCTGCCCGCAATTTCGCGGGTTTGACGACGACGGGTTTGTCAGCGTGTAGCCCGGTGTTCAAGTTCACAAACACAAACGCGGGTTTGTCTTTTTCTACCTTCAGGAATTGTAATTGCGCGGTCAACCCATCCGCCGGGCCAACGGTCGCGGGACTCCAACTCGCGGTCACTTTGCCATCTTTGGCAGTTTGACGCGCCGCAGCCGGAACATTTATTGAAGCCGAGAAAATATCCGTCTCCATCACTTCGGCTGGAACGTTGAGTCCCAACGTCAGGTCAGTTGTTTTGATCGGCACTTTCGCCATCGCCAACAAGCGCGGCGGATTCAGTTCGTCCGGGTCGTTCCATTGCAATTTCAACTCGCCGTCGCCGTCCACCGCGACTTCGACAATTTCTTTGCCGCCGGGTTTCGGCTTGATGCCGCCCTTGCCTGACCATTTCCACATCGCATTCGTTGGCAGCGGATACGCATTCGTAATCACGGCGTTCGCGCGAATTGCTGTGCCTTTCGCGAGCACTTCGTTCGAGAGTTTGATTTGCAATTTGCAGGCAGAAATATAGGCTATGCCCTCGCCTTCTCGGCCACGTTGATCGGTGATTTTGACGCGCGTTTTCACGAGAGCCATCGTCATATCGCTGATCGTGAACGAAGCCGTTTCGCCGTTGCCAAGCGGGGCCGCGAGGCTGCCATTGATATTTGAGTGTTTTGCTGTCTTCCGCTTTTGCCACAACGGGAGCGAGCGTCACTTTTCTGTTTTTCCCGCTACCAAGTCAACACAAGCAGGAGCGAAACCGACGGGCAAGGCATTGAGAAACGGTTTGATCTCCGATTCAACGGCAATCGGGAAATTCGCCCAATCACCTTTCACGCCATATTCGCCAACAGCCCGATCGCCGGAAGACCAGAATTGTGGGCGCAACAAATCAATGTCAACCTTGGAAGCAGTAATGACACCGCCGCGCTTGCGCATGAGAATACGGCCCAGGTTCTTGACGAACTGCTCGCCTCTGGGCGTGGCTGCCGCTGAACAATTTAGCAGCCGGATTTTGGCATCGGGAGCCATTGCATTCTCGACCCGATCAAACGCTTCGAGCATGCGGCGAAAAGTTTCGAGTTGTTCAGGGATGGCAGTTTCAAGCCGATTCTGCGCTTGTTCTAAAGCAATCTGCTCGTCTTCAGTCAGCTTTGGCTTTTGGCGGAGCGTGCATATCGTGTTTTCCGCTGCTGCGCGTTCTTGCAGTTTCTTCCGCAAACCGTCCTGCTGCAAGGTCCACATCCACGCTTTCTGGCAAGAGACTTTTGGTGCGCAGTTTGACGTTGGGAAAATTCGCGCCGCCGTGCCCGGCAATCACCAAAAAATCTATCTGCTTGCCATCTTTCGTGAGCAAGCCAATTTGCTCAAACAACTCTTCGGGAGTTGATGGTTGCAGGATGTAGCGGATGCCACGGATTTGCCCCAGATAATTTTTCAAATGCTCTTCCACTTCATCGGCGCGCGGAAAGCTGGAAATGATGCCGACGCCAATCCGTTTGGGATCGTTGACCGGGCGTGTTTGTGTAGTTGTGCGCTGGGCGTCTGTGGTGCTGACAGACAACGCCAAACAAGCCAACACCAGCGACAAAACGGCGACTGCTTTTTGACGAAACATACAATACCTCTTCCAGAAACTGTGCAGGAACGGTGGGCCAAGTTGAGTTGGGCGAGGGACAAAGAAAGCCAAATACCCTGGCAGAGTTGTGAGGAGTATTTTTCCCATACCCAACCCTCAATCGTCTTGCCATCAAATCGCATTCCACGCGCGTCTGGCATAGAATTTCGTTTAGCGTTGCGGAATCTGACGGAGAAGAGGCGGGAATTTCTGCGCAGGGTAAGAGAAAGTTTCAGCGCGTCTGGTTTTGCACAAACGCACGCAAGTCAGGAAAGAAGGTAAAGAAATCTGCTTCAAAACGGTCGTAATGCGTATGCAATTCAGCAATCCCGGTGGCCAACGGATCACCACGGCGCAGCCGTTTGGACATTCGTCGCAAGGTCAATTCCACCCACTCTGTTCGGGCGTATGAACCAAGCCAATCTTCGGCTCGCATAAAGGGCAGCATCCTTTGCAGCTTTTCCGGTAACAACTCGTGATGCTGATGCAGCACGGCGTAAGCATTGTGCGTGAATGTGGGCAGGTCAACGGAAGAGAAATGGTTCCAATGTCGTGCCAGAAAATGATCGTAAAAAATGTCCAGCAGCACCCCTGCAAAGCGCCGCCGTTCAGCCGCCACCATCGTTTTGCCCTCACGTACTATCGGATGCGCATCCGTAAACGAATCTATGCGGCGATGCAGTTCGATGTTGCGTTGAATGCTGGGGGAATAATTATCCTTCGCCGCGCCTTTGACAAAGTCGCCCAGCATCGCGCCGACCAATGATTCGGGCGTGTTTTCGACCAAGTATAAATGTGCGAGGTAGTTCACGCTTCCTTCACTTTCACAACCACAAACGTAACATCATCATCCTGCGCCCGCGCCCCTGCCCAATCATCGCCCGCCTGAATCAACGCCGCGATGATTTCTTCTGCTGTTTGATTTCCCACCTGCATCAACAACGCCTGAATCGGTTCATCGCCCAACATTTCATTCGCGTCATTGAAGCGTTCGGGCAAGCCGTCGCTCATCAACACGACGACATCGCCTGCGCTCAATTCAAACATCAATTGCTGATAACGATAATTCGCTACGCCACCGAGCGGCAGGGCTTTGAGGAAAATTTCTTCGACGCGATGTTCGGCGGCGCGATAGAGCAGTACGGGCGGCATTCCGGCGGCGCTCAGTACAAGTTGATGATGATTGATTTTCGCTACAGTCAACGCCATAAACAGCCCGCGCAAATTCATCCGTTTGAGCGTGCGCGTCAATCGCTCGAAGATATGCGGAATGTCGGGATGATAGGCCAGCGTATCGAACAAGCTCTTGACTGCCGTGACCATCGTCCCCGCCTTCAATCCGTGTCCCGTCGCATCGCCCACCGCAATCGTCAACGTGCCGTCCTCGCCCGTGTGAAAGTCGTAGTAATCACCGCCGACTTCCGTAGCGGTTTTCATATACGCAGCAATATCGAGGTGCGGCAGGTTTGGCAATTTCTTCGGCAGCATCGAAAGCTGCAACTGGCGGGCGTCTTCGAGTTCGCGGGCGCGGCGTTCGTTTTCGGCTTTGACTTTCTCGTGTTCGAGCGCGGCGGCGGAAAGCTGTTTGACTTGCGCGAGTTGCTCTGCAAGGTCAAGACTCGTGCGGGCGAAACGACGCGCCAGGAAGATCGAAGGCGGAAGGATCAAACCGAAACGCCAATGACTCTCAGTGGTAGTGGTGCAAGCGCTCCGTTGGATATATAGAACCTGTTTGCAGTTAGGCGATTCTCCGTAAGATGAGTCGAATTGCACAAATCCGAATTTTCGCTGCGCTCGTTCGCAGCAAGCCTTCGCAATTCTTCCACAAGGCTCGGCATTGATTGATCCACGCATAGGTGCGCTCCACGATCCACCGCTTTTTCTGCACCACAAAGCCTTGTTTCTTCGGCTTCGGCGCGATTTCCAGTTTGAGATAGTGCAACAATTGTGGTTCTATCTGCGCCATTGCCTGCTCCAAATACTCCTTGTGATACCCGTTGTCCAGCAGGATCGTGAGGGTGTGCCCGGCAGGCAGAGCCAGAAAATACTCTTTGTTTTCTTCAATGATGGCCAGCAGTCCGGCGTCATCGCTGACACTGGCCTTGGTGCAACCCACAAAATACGGATTGCCCAACACATCCACCAACACATGCCGCTTGATGCCGTTGGTCGCTTTGTACCAACAATAGCCTTTGGTTTCAACGTTTGCCGTATCCGTGTTTTTGGCGCACATCGAATCCCCAATCAGCAAGCTGGGAGATTCGTTTTTTTTTCGCTGGCGCGCTCGCTTGCCGCCAACGCCGCTAACACGCGCTCCCAGGTTCCGTCTAGTTGCCAACGGCGAAACTGCGAATAGACCGTTTGCCAGTTGGGAAAATCCGTCGGCAAATCACGCCACTGACAGCCATTTTTCAGTTGATACAGAATTGCATTGATCATTTGATGCCGGGAAATGACGCTCTGATACGTTTTGCTTTTGGGTAACAGTGCGTCTAACAACTCGAATTGCGCGACGGTTAGATTCGTTGTATAGGCCATTCTTCCATTCAAACCCAATTTTTATTAAACTGCAAACAGGTTCTATAGAAAATGAGAATCAAAGCACGATTCCACAGAGCAGCATTCCGATACCCAGAATCGAGGCTCCATCTACTCTATTCCTGATGGCGCGAAACACCAAACGCAACAATTCAAGCAACACCAGCGCGAGAAAAATCATATTTTCCCGTTGTAGCAGATTGAACTGAGCGATAACCAAAAGCACGCTGCGGCAACGCCCCAGAGCCAGAACAGCCTGGGCAAGCGAAGTGAGAAGGCCGTATAAAGAAAGCCAGCAGGGACACCAAGAACAAGTAGAACGAAAGGTAGTTCACATTGACCAGCAGCATGATCCCGTTCGCCCCGTAATGACCGGTATGCAGAAAATACTGAGAGGAGAACGTGACAAACACAAAGCAGGCAAACAGGCCGAAGAAGAGATTGGCGCGCTGGCTGGCATAAAACCAGTACAGCAGCAGATGTAGCAGGCCGATGGCGAGCGCAATACAACCTGCATACAGCGCGAATCCCCTCCCACCGGCGATCTCAGCCATTCGTATTTGGTCTGCGCCTGCTTCAATTCCAGCATCCCGATGCCGAAGCCCGCGCCAAATTCATTCGTGCGATTGGTATAAGTTTTCAAAATTTGCCTGCTGGCAAGCCAGGTGCAGCCAGCGACTCCACCACGAAGTCGAATCCCGCATCGCCATGCAAGAGTGACGCACGGCAAGCACATGCTCGCTACGCCCATCCAGCACGATGCCGAAGGCTGTGTATTGGGATTGTATTCAACTTCTGTTTCCGGTATCGTGCCGACCGTGCCGAAGCGTTCGACGAGCTTGCCATCCAGATAAATCTCCGACGCGCCGTAATGCACCATCACCAGCGCCAGCGGCGGGTTGCCAACGCTGGATCAGCTTTTAGTCGCAGCCGAAACCAGCCGATACCGTGCCAGCCGCTTTTCGGAATGCGGTCGAGCGTGATCGCCGTGCCATTCAATGTTCCCACGCGCGATCATCGAACTGCGGATCAGCCCACGCTGGATCATCGCCGGGCGCATATTTCCAGCCAAGCTTGTCGAGTTCGGTGGCTTGCCCGTTGGCGAGTTGCGCGGCAGTGAGCGTGACCGCTTCCTGCCCATACGCCGCAATAGGCCAGAGCCAGAGAACGAGCCAGAACCAAAGGGGCTTTTGAAACATGTGTCCTCGCGTTGCAGTGGGATTCGCAGCGTCGGATTGTACGGCAGAACGCGGCAGAAGCCTATGCGGGATCGTCGTAGCGGCTGAGATAAAGTTGTCCGTCGTAATCCACCAAACCCAACCGCACACGATCCAGCCAACCCTGACGGCCTAACACATTGCGTGTGAAATGTTCATCGGCGGCGAAGTAAACGGTTGCAATTACATCCAGTCCGAGAACAACCAGCGTGACTTCATGACCGTAGGCGAGAAACGCCCCCGCCGCCGTGCCAAACGTTTCCGGGACACCGCTTTCGATCTGTAAACCAAGTTGCTCTCCCAATTGCCGCTGAAATACACAATGACTTGATCCCGTGTCGACTTTGGCCTCGAGGTAACAGACTCTGTACCAGATAGAAGCGAAAGCGGCACTGTAATACCGCTTTCGCGCAAATCGTAATTGTGCAAGGTAGCGAATCGAAGCGTCAGCGGCATAGTTCAAATCCACCCAGAAAATGCGTTGGCTCTTCGATGATTCGCACGATAAACGGACTGCGGATGCCTACGGCTTTGGCGGCGGCATACACCTGCTTCGCGTCCAGGCTATGACTGATGAGTTGATCGCCTTCGAGCGCGACCCATTGGCCCAAATATTCGGCACGATGTTCGGCAATCCATTGTTTCGCGCGCTGATATTGTGCTAGTTCCTGTTGCAAGCGGGCAGATTTTTTGTTGTTCTGCTGCATCCAGACGTTCTTGTTCGACTAACCATTCTTGCAGGCTACGGCGATCTTGCGGCGGCAGGTGTGGCGGCTTCGATCATTTGTTCCAGCGACGTCATTGGCAATTCCTCCTCGTTACAAGTTACATGCAGAATTGTATGACAGAATGCGGCTGAATCCCCTAAAAATGCAATTGTGCCAGCAGTGATGACACAATTGGGGTTCAGAAGAATTGTCGCGCTAGTGGTGCGACTTTTTCAGTTATCTATTTCGTCTGCAAAAATACGTGGACGCCCTTCTTATTCGACGTAATCACATCCGGTCGCTTGTCGTTATTCAAATCCGCAATCGTGAATTGCGTGCCGACGCCAGAGTCATTGTCAATCTCATCGCCGACCCAAGTGACATCGTGCTTTTTGCGTTGTAACTCAAACCACACAACAACGGCGGGAGCGTCCGGGTTCACATCGCCCGTCGGGCCGTGTGCCCAGTAGCGTTTGCCTGTGACGATGTCTTGTTTGCCGTCGCCGTTGATGTCCGCGAGCATCAGCGAATGCGTTTGTGCAATGCTGTTATCAATCTCGTGCTTGACGAAGGTGATCGTGTCGCCGCTGCGTTTTGCTCGAACCACCAGATACCGATTTTGTGTGCGGAACTGGTGATGACATCGTTCAGCCCGTCGTCGTTTACGTCATAAACCTGCATCTGCGCGCAATCTTCGCCGAAGTCCGCTTTGACAAACGTCCACTCTGCCGATGTACGCGGGTCGTTTGGAGCTTCCCAATAGCCGCCTGTAATCAGCACATCGTTGCGGCCATCGCCGTTGATGTCGCCAACGCCAAGGCCATGCGAGTAACGAAAGACGCCGTCTTCCTTCGCAGTCTTTTTCGTGGATTTGACACTGATCGGGTGCATCTTGAATTCACTGTTCAAATCTGTGCCCGGCTCAAACCAACCCATTTGCGCATCATCTACGGAAAAAATCAGCACGGGCTTTTCGTTCGGATTAACTTTGGCTTTTTGGCGACCTTCTTTGGTGCGACGACTCCAAACATCGGTCAGGAAGCCGTGCAAACCGCCGCTGGACAATTGTTCAGAAAGCGACAAATTCGCCAGCGCCGGGCTTTCGTTGCAGGCGTTACGCGCAATCGGATGCGATGTCCACGGCCCGCCGCCGGTCTTGGGATTTTCGCGCCACACGACGGCGTCTTGCCCCGGCCAGCCAATCAGGATTTGATCGGCCCAGCCATCGCCGTTTACATCCATCGCGTAATTGACGAACGAATTGCTGTAACTTTTGGCAGCATCGAATTTTTGTGGCGGAGCAATTTCGTGCGCCTTCCAATCGGGCGCTTCGTACCACAAATTACCCGCCAGCACGTCCATTTTGCCATCACCGTTCACGTCTGCCGTAGCGACACCTTCAGAGCGGAATTCTTTATCGAGCGTAAATTTTTGGAATTTAACTTCGTGGGGGCCGCGCGCAGCGGCAACAAATGCCGCACTGACGGTCAACGTCAAAGCGAGCGTTACAATTATGAGTCTTGAATAAAATTTCTTCATCATTCCTTTTGCCTTTTGATATTTGCCTTTTGTTCTTTGCTTTAATCTGTCTTCGGGCGTGAGGGATTCGCCCAATGTCCACGCGGGTCAGTGCCGCTGACCAAAACTCCTTTGGCGTGCCAATCCAGATACGCGGTAACCTCCGCGCGGCAGTACCGCATCGTCAATCCGCAACGCCGCCGGTCAGAATCATTCGCCTTCGAGCCGTGCAACAACAGATCGGAGTGAATAGAAATCTCGCCCGCTTTCAGAATATTGTCGAAAGGTTCGCCAAAATCCTCGGCATTCGCTACCGACTGATACAAGATTTCGTTCTTGTCCTCTTCGTGCATTTGCGCTGTGACTTCGCCGTAATGATGGGAGCCGGGAATGTAGCGCATCGCCGCGTTTTCAACATCGGCGTCATCAATCGCTAACCAAACCGTGACCGCCATCGAAGGCGTCAGCGGCCAATATGCCGCGTCCTGATGCCACGAAACTTTTTTGCCATCGTGCGGCATCTTGCAGAAGAAATGGGATCCCCACGCGATGACGTCTTCGCCCAGAATATCCTTCACATACGCCACAATGCGCGGATGCGTGAGCAGGTCGTACACCTTGCCGTGTTTCATATGCGCCGTCGAAATCGCGTAGCTGTCTTTGCCTTCGCTCAAATAGCGTGCGAGCAGATGATCGAAGTAGGCGCGAATGTTGTTCGCTTCGGCCTCATCAAAGATACGAATGCCCGTGAGATAGCCGTTACGATTGAAGTCATCAATTTGTTCACGCGTGAACAGCTTTGGGTTTTCAGTCGTGCTCGGATGAAAGCGCAGATCGCGTTTTTGCGAATGAATGTCCTGAATATCCGGCGTGGGGACAGGAATGAAGGGCGGAGCGGAGTTTGTCATAAGGTGCTGTTGCTTTACTGTCGTTTGTATGCGCGTAAGCGAACATGAAAATATTTGACCTTACCGGCGTTGTCGCGCACAAACGCGACGCGCAATGGTTCAGTGAAACCAGGAAACATCGCGGTGAACGTGTCTTTGCCGATTTTCGTGAGCGGGATCGAGCTACCTTGTTTCAGCGCCAGCCCATTGCCTTCTTTCACGATTTCCACTTTCGCCATGTTTTTGCGCGTAGACGCCGACGTATTCATCGCATTCGCTGGCGCTTACTTCTAACGGCTTCGGCGGCGTGGGTTTGGGCGTGAACGGCAGCATAATTTCCAAAGCCTTGTCCACCGTCTTCATCAAGTGGAACCGCCGATTCGCCAACACAATTACCGCAACATGCTGCGCCGGAGCCATCCACCGAAATCGCTGGCAAAACCCACCATCGTGCCGCCGTGCTCTATTAATTCGACGCCACGTTGCTTCATCATCATCAAGCCGTAGCCATACGAACCGTCTTCCAGTTGGCTATGCACGGGCACAAAGCGCGTCATCATTTGCGCAACGATTTTTTCAGACAAAGCCTGCTTGCCATCAATGCGCCCGCCGTTCATAAACGCCATCGCAAAGCGTGCCAAATCTGCCGAGTTCGAGAACAAAAACCCGGCGGGCCAATCTCTGGTATTGTCTTCAATTGGACGCATCACCTGCGCAGGTTTGTCAGGATCGCCCATTTGCCCGACCGAAATCGGATAGGTCATCGCAATGGTTGGGTGAATCGTGGTGTGATTCATGCCGAGTGGCTTCAAACGCGATTCTCCATCAGCTTTGCTGTACGACTCGCCCGCCAGCTTTTTCGGACAGATAGCCCGCCAATGACCACGCCGGATTCTGATACGAAAACACATCGCCCGGCTCAGAAAAGAACAAAGAATCCTGATACGCCCCACGGCTTCGGCCAGTTTGGATTCATCGTGTGTGCCCACCAGCGCCACGCGATCCATAAAACCTGCCGTGTGTGTCAACAACTGGTGCGCGGTCGCAGCGGATAAACGCGGCGGCAAGCCCGGCAGGTATTTGCCAATCCCGGCGCGTGCAAATCAATCTTGCCTTCTTCTGCCAGCGTCAACAACGTCGCCGCTGTGTACATCTTCGTCATCGAACCAATGCGAAAGAGCATGTCCGGCGTGACGGGTTGTTTGGATTCGATGTTCGCCACACCGAACCCTTTGTTGTAAACGATCTTGTCGCCTTGCACGATGGCAACGACTGCGCCGGGTGTTTTGGTTTGCTCTAACTCCGCTTGCACGACGGCATCGAGTTCAGCAAAGCGCGGTTGCTGCGCAGCCAGCGGCAAGGCGAGCAACGCGATGATGATGATGCACAGGGAAAGTTGTTTGGTCATAAATTGCGCTCGTTCCGTTTTTACGATCCACCTTTTACCGCATTCACGATCCAGTTGTTCACACGCTCGGCTTGTTCCGGCACTTGATTGTGACCGGTTTCCAGCGCGAGCATCAATTCTTTCTTCGCCGTGATGACGTTGTAGGCAGAATACATCGAAAGTCGGCGGACAGGTTTCATCATTGAAGCCCCACGTGTACAGGCCCGGTGCTTTTACGCGGCGTGCAAAATTGACGACATCGTAATATTTCGTCGTTTCGATTTTGTCGGCGTGCGGTGCGAACCCTGCGCCCGCTTGCCGAAACATATGCGGCCAGCCGCCCGCACGGTTGTTCAGATACCCGGTCACATCGGACAAGGCCGGGTAATACGCCGCTAATGCTTTTACGCGCGAATCCAGCCCGGCGGTTACAATCAGCGCGCCACCCTGCGATCCGCCCGTCACGACCAAATTCACACCATCGAATTTCGGGTGCTTCACCAGAAAATCATTCGCGCGAACGCAGCCCAGATACACGCGGCGATAGTAATAACGGTCTTTGTTGTCGAGGTTATACGTCCAGTAGCTGGCCACACCGCTGCGACCCAATGAATCATAGACTTCCTGTGGCAGATTTACCGGAAGTCCGTGAATGCCGATTTGCAGCGTGATGATGCCGCGCTCAGCTAAATCAAGGCGACCGTTGTACGGACGAATGCCCGCACCGGGGACTTCGAGCACCGCCGGGTATTTGCCGGGCGCTTTCGGCTCTGAAAGGATGCCGTACAAACGGCGGCGCAGCATTTCCATCACCGCTGACGTTTTGCAAACTGACGTGATAGACGTTCACATTCGCGGTGCAGCGTTCCGGCAGCAACGTGACTTGGCGTCTATCGGCAATTTGGCGAGCGCCTCTTTGCCTGCATTCCAGAACGCGTCGAAGTCGTTTGGATCTGTCGTTGTCGGTTTGATTTGTTCAGGCGTAAAACCAGCGGTAGCCAGGCCACGATATTTGCGACCGTACATTTCCGTCGTCGCAATGCAACATAAACCCGGCTCTTTCATTGTTTTCCCGCATCAATCGTCAAGCCTTCCGCCGGAACCGTCACGGTCTTTTCCGTCGTCCGGTGGCATCATCTCTCCGGGCCAAAGCTGCCAGGTGACTTGTGCGTTCGGCACGGGCTGGCCGTCCTGAATGACGGTGAGTTTGAATTTGACCGATTCGCCCGGCTTGTACAACCAATCGGCGTGATCCAATGACACGCACAAAAACTGTGCCGATGCGGGCCTGCGCCCACAAAACGTTAGCGATGATAACAAGTGCGACAACGACGATTCCCGCGCGCGCGGAAACAGGCCGGAAGAATTTCAGCATTGAGTAGCCTCCTGTGATGTTAACGAGTGGACAGCAAACGTTTGACTTCCCCAATCAAATACAACGAGCCACAGACACAAATCAAGCCATTGGCAGGCGTACGCTGCAAAGCCTGTGCAAGCGCATCTGTCACAGATTCCGCCCGCAACGACAGCGTAGCACATTGCGTCGCGGCGTCACTAATGACAAAGAGGATCAGCACTGCGCGGGTTGTTGATGCGCGTGGCGATCAAGGTCGTCGAAACGGAAACAACATCTCGGCCATTCCGGCAATCGCCTTGTCATCGCACCGAAGATCATCGTGATCGGCACGCCTTTTTCGTAATCGCGCAAAAACTCCTGCAACGTTTTCGCGCCCGCCATATTGTGCGCACCGTCAAGCAACACCTGGCGACCTTCGTATTCAAGCAACTCTAAGCGACCGTCCCAATGCACATTTTGCAAGCCCTCTTCAATGGCAGATTTGGCGATGCACAAGCCGTGTTGGCGTAAGACTTCGGCGAGGTGAATGGCGGTGCGCGCGTTGATGGTTTGGTGTTCGCCGCGCAGATTCAATTGCACCGCGTAATCGGCTGCGGCGGTGTGATATTGAAAGTGGAACATCCCCAGTCGAGGCTTCATCAATGACTGCCTTATTTTCCGGGGCTTCGAAAAAGGGTCAATTATCGGGCGTTGAGTTCATTCGCTCTGGCCACGATAGACGGCATCGCTTCCGGCGCTTGCGGCGCAACGATGACCGGAACACCTGCTTTGATGATGCCTGCTTTTTCAGCAGCGATTTCGGCAAAGTTGCGTGCCGAGATATTCCTGATGATCCAGGCTCACAGGCGTGATCGCGCACACGGTCGGCGCGCAAATATTCGTCGCGTCTAAGCGTCCGCCTAATCCACTTCGAGCACTGCTAAATCTACATTTGCTCGGCGAAGTGCAAAAAACCTATGGCCGTGACCTGCTCAAAATGGTGGGAGCGCGGGCAGTTTGGGTGGTCAACAATTCTTCGCACGCAGCACGTACGCGCGTGGCTAAACGCGCAAAGTCGTCGGGCGCGATGTCCGTGCCGTTGCTGCGAATGCGTTCCGTAATCTCGACGAGATGCGGCGACGTGTACAACCCCACTCGATGCCCGGCAACCAGCGCAATCGCTTCCGTCATCGCCGCCGTCAGGCCTTTGCCATTCGTGCCTGCGATATGAACAACACGATATTGGTTCTGCGGATTTCCTAATGCCTCGCACAACGCCGCGATGCTTTCCAAGCCCAATTTCATCGCTAACGTTTCGTGTCCAAGGCTGTAGAGGTAATTAAGAGTTTCGGGAAAATTCATAGTCACATCCTGGGAGCGCACGCGGCCCGCGTGCTCGTTTTCGTAAGCTTGCACGTTCATCACAGCCCATACGCACCGCAAGATTTTAGCACGCGGGCCGCGTGCGCTCCCGTTTTTCCTGTAAACACCGGCTTCCGCTTTTGCAAAAACGCAGTGACGCCTTCACGGAAATCGGCGGAATGGAAGCAATCGCCTTGATTGACAGCTTCAAATTCGAGCGCGCTGGCTAAATCGGAATTCAAAGCGTGATTGAGACCACGCCTTAATTTTTCGCCAGTGCAATTGCGGGCGCAGCCGCCAATCGTTCCGCCATCCGCATTCACCGTTGCGTCGAGTTCAGCAAACGGCACGCATTTGTTGGCAATGCCGATGCGGGCGGCTTCCGGCGCAGGGACAACTTCGCCCAGCGCCATCAACTCGAACGCTTTTTGATAGCCGACCATGCGCGGGAAGAAATACGTGCCACCGCCATCCGGCATCAAACCGATGCGCACGAACAGTTCGGCAAAATATGCTTGTTCCGAAGCGATGATGATGTCGCACGCCAGCGCGTAGTTGCAGCCGATGCCTGCTGCCGGGCCGTGAACCCGCGCAATGATCGGCTTTGGCATTGCGCGCATCGCCAGAATCGCGGGATTGGTGCGTTCGCGCAACGACGTCGTGACATCGTAATTCGCCACGTCCATCGCGCCGAATGAACTAAGATCAGCACCGGAGCAAAGAACGCTTCGCCTGCGCCGGACAAAACAATGACGCGCGATTCGTCCGTCGCCGCTTCCACCATTGCCTGGTTGAATAAGCTCGAACGTTTCGCCGTCCACCGAGTTGCGTGTTTTCGGGCGATTGAACGTGATGCGCTTGATGCCGTTTTCCAACGTCACCAGCAATTTGGGTTCTTCGGACATGCGTAACTTTCCTTTCCTGGGCCTTTCCTATGGGCCTTTCGTGGGTTCAGAGATAACGAGTGCGGCGTCATTGTCGCTTAGCCACAAACGTTTTACAATCGGCGCGCTTGTAACGACAGGAGGAAATTCACTGTGGCGGAACTCAAACAGCTTTTGATCTGACCGGCAAAGTCGCACTGGTCACAGGTGGTTCGCGCGGACTGGGTTTGGAAATGGCTGAAGGCTTAGCAGAAGCCGGAGCCTCGTTAATGCTGCTGGCACGCCGCGAGCGGTTAGCGCCTGCGGTCGAGGGCTTGAAAAAACGCGGCTTTCGCGCCGAAGGAGCAGTGTGTGATGTCGCCAACCCGGATGTCGCTCCGGCAGCCATTGCACGCACTGTCGCCACCTTCGGACGCATTGATATTTTGGTCAACAACGCTGGCGTGACGTGGGGCCAACCGGCGGAAGAATTCGCGCTCGACCGCTGGCAAATGGTGCTCGACATTGATCTGACGGCGGCCTTTTTGTTTTGCCAGGCAGCAGGCAAAGAAATGATGAAACAACGCTACGGACGCATCATCAACATCGCTTCCGTGATGGGAATGATGGGGACGATGCCGGAATTGGAGCATCATCTGTCAGCCTACGTTGCAGCCAAAGGCGGCCTGATTGCGTTGACGCGCGAACTGGCCGCGAAATGGGCACAACACAACATTCGCGTGAACGCCATCGCGCCAGGATTTTTCCCTTCCCGCATGACAGAAAAGTCGTTAGAAAGTCACGGCGACAAACTTGCCGCGACCACACCAATGAAACGCGTCGGACAAGCAGGCGAATTAAAAGGCGTCGCGGTGTTCTTAGCCGCCGATGCTTCCAGCTACATCACCGGACAAACCATTGTGGTAGACGGTGGAATGACGATTGTGTAAGAGGAGTTGGGAATTGGGATTTAGGATTTCGGTTTTGATACCAGAAGTTGTAATTGCCAACAATTGTCTTTGCTATTGCACAAAGCTTGGCCCTAAATCCTAACTCCCAACTCCTAAATCCTGACTCCCAGCCCCTGCTTTTCAACTATGAACAATTCTCCCAAATATGACGAACGCCCGTGGGGCACTTTTACGGTGCTGGACGAAGGCGAAACCTTTAAAGTCAAACGCATCGAAGTTTATCCGGGCAAACGCCTGAGCTATCAAAAACACGCTCAACGCGCCGAACATTGGTACGTGGTGCAAGGCGTGGCAACGGTAACGTTGGACGGCGAAGACATTTCATTGCACGCCGGACAAGCCGTGGACATTCCGCAAGGCACCGCACATCGCATCGAAAATCCCGGTGAAGAAAAAATGGTTTTCGTCGAAGTCCAACGCGGCACCTACTTTGGTGAAGACGACATTGTCCGCCTGCAAGATGATTATGGCCGGAATTGACTTGCTACCGTAAACCCGCTACTTTCTGCGGTGCAAGTCATCCCCAATCTCTATTGAAATCAAAAGGCAAATGGCAAATCGAACTAGGCAAGAGGCCAACACCTTATTTTCTTTTGCTCAAAAGCGGCGGGGCGACCTGCTTCCCACTTTCTCCCTTTGCCTTTTGCCTTTTGCCTTTTGATTTTTCCTTTTTCTATGTCTGTTCGCGCGCGCTACTTATTAGTGATCGTAGGGCTGATTCTGGCTGTCGTGGCGACCTTAGCCTACTTTCACGGCTCGCGGCTGCTCAGCACGCATCTTGCCGCCAAAAATACGGCGGGCAATATGGTGGCGGCGAACGTCTTTTCTTTAGCCCAGCAAGCCATCAACACCAACCCGCAAAAATCCGCACAAGACGCAATTAAGGAAGATGCGCAGGTGCGCGCGGGGTTGAAGCAGGCGACAGCAATCATTACTTTTCCTATCTGGCGATTCTGGCTGCCGATGGCCCGCAATCATTGAGCATGACCCGCTGCAAGTACGCAAAACGGCGGCCCTCGCTCCGTTGGAAAACCTGAGCAGCAAATCCTGGCTGGCGCAATGGCGCGAATTACAACGCGGCGTGATTGCGCAGTATGAAATCACAACGCCGCTGACCGTAAACAATCAGCCGTTTGGCCGACTTGTCGTTGGCTTGCCCGCGCAAACACTCTACAACGAAATTGCGCCGAGTTTGCGCATCACATTGATCGTAGCGATGGTCGCGGCGTTGTTGAGTATTTTGCTGGCCGTGCTGCTGTCGAATTTGGTGCTGCGCCCGCTGCGCGAATTTTTCGGCGTGATCGAACAACTCGAAGCCGAAAGCGCATCGCAAACCAACGAAGCGTCAGGGCAGGATTTGCAAAGCGCGGCGCAACGGTTGCGTGAACTTGGTCGGCGTTTCGCAGGCAACCGCAACGAAATCGAAACCATGCGCGATCAAATGCGACAGGTCGTCAACAACCTGCCGGATCGCTTGTTGTTGCTCGACCGCGAGCAGCGCGTGATGATGGCCAGCCCGGAAGCGGAGCGCCTCTTACTCAACCTGAATGGCAGCAACGGAACGCACGCGGCACCAACGCTGCGAGGCGCACGGCTCAGCGAAGTGCTAAGCAAGGAGCATCCGTTGATGAGCCTCACGCGCCGCGCCTTTGCGGCCCGCCAACCACGCGAAGAAACGTTGGTGCTGCCCACGACGGAAAACACAGAACATAAACTGTTGGCGTCAGTGCAGGTATTTGAAGAACGCGGGCAATTGGCCGGAGCCTTGCTTACGCTGCGTGATTTTGAATCGCTCAAACGGCTGGAAACGCAACTGGACTACGCCACGCGGCTGGCCGCGCTGAGCCGCATCACATCGGGCGTCGCGCACGAAGTCAAAAATCCCTTGCACGCGATGGTGCTGCATCTTGAATTGCTGCGCGCCAAAGTGGATGCGGGGCGCGATCCTAGCAAGCACGTTGATGTGCTTACTTCAGAAGTCAATCGGCTGAATCGCGTCGTGCAAACGTTCCTCGATTTTACGCGCCCGTTACAATTGCAAACGCGCAAATACGACGCGAATGAATTGCTCCGCGAAGTCATGCTGCTCGCCCCGATTGCGCCAGGCAGTCGGATTGAAGTCGTTACGCATTATGCGCGCGAGCCGCAATGGGTGGAGGCAGATATTGATTTGATGAAACAAGCCTTGCTGAACATCATAATCAATGCCTGCCAGGCAATGCCCAACGGCGGCACGTTAACGCTGACAACTGCACGACAAAACAACCACGTCGAACTAACGATTGGCGATACGGGCGTAGGCATTCCTGAAGAGATGCGCGAGAAGATTTTCAACTTGTATTTCACGACGAAAGAAAAAGGCAGCGGCATCGGTCTGGCGCAAGCCTTTCGCGCGATTCAAATGCACAGCGGCAGCATTGATGTCGAATCAACCGTTGGACAAGGCACACGGTTCAAGATCAGTTTGCCTGCGGTATAAAC
>JAXLQQ010000057.1:0-35511 GCA_046331525.1 Blastocatellia bacterium | reverse complement strand
CTCCTACGCGGCTTTTCAGCCCACGAACTTGTAACCAGAACCGTGTATTGTAATCAGCCAGATGGGATGGCTTGGCAGGGCTTCGATTTTTTGCCGCAATTTGGCGATGTGCATGTCCACCGTGCGCGACAGCGGAAAGCGATCATAGCCCCAGACGGCATCCAGCAGTTGCTCGCGCGTAATGACTTCGCCGCGATGTTCGATGAAATATTTCAGCAGCCGGAATTCGCGTTGCGACAGGCTGAGCGGCTGGCTGTCTTTGGTCGCTTCGAGCGCCGTGAAGTTCACGGTTACGTCGCCAAATTGGTATTGTTCGATCAGGATCACGCGGCGATTCATGCGACGTACCAGGGCTTCGATGCGGGCGACCAGTTCCATAAAGCTGAAGGGTTTGGTCAGGTAATCGTCCGCGCCTAATTTTAGCCCCGACACTTTATCAATTTCCTGTCCGCGCGCAGTCAGCATCAGGATGGGAATCGGATTGTCGTCCGCGCGCAATTGCTGGCACACGTCGAAGCCGCTGAGTTTAGGCAGCATCACATCCAAAATCATCGCGTCAAATTCTGTTTCGGACACGCGGCGCACGGCGGTTTCTCCGTCGCGCACGACCTCGACGGCATAGCCTTCCAGTTCAAAGCCGCGTTTGAGCGCGACGGCGAGCGACGTGTCATCCTCAACCAAAAGCAGTTTGATCATTTATTGCCCCTCCAGGCCAAGTGCCGTTCTAACGTCTCTCGCGGACGCAGCTTCCGCTTCCAACGGTAACCACATCGTGAAGACGCTGCCCTGGCCTGGTTTGCTGGTGACGGTGATGCGCCCGTGATGCGCTTCCATGACATGGCGTACGATGGACAGGCCGAGGCCGCTGCCTTTGACATCGTGAACGAGGCTGGAGCCGACGCGATAAAACTTCTCGAAGATTTTTTCGTGTTCGGCGGAAGCAATGCCGATGCCGTGATCCGTGATGGCGAGTGTCGCGTATTTTGCCTGTTGTGCTAACTGCACCTCGATGTTGCGTGCGTTGCCAGAATATTTGGCAGCGTTATCCAGCAAGTTGACGAAGGCTTGTGCAATAGCTTCGGTGTCTATGCGCACAGGCGGCAGCGGTGTTGGCGGCAAAGCCAGACGCAGTTCAAATCCTTCCGGCTTCAAGCGTAAGGCTTCGGCGCGAAAGGTTTCGGCAACCACTTCGCGCAGGTCTGTTACCACAAAGTCGTAGGCTTTATGCCCGGATTCGATGCGCGAAAAATCCAGGATTTTATTGATAAGCTGCGTGAGCCGCCCACTTTCGGTTTCGATGTAAGTGCCGAATTCCTGCACCATCTCCGCCGTTGTTACACGCCCTTGCCGCAGCAATTCGCCGAACACGCGAATGGAAGATAGCGGTGTCCGCAGTTCATGCGAAACGTTCGAGACAAAATCGGACTTCATCTGTGACAGCTTCATTTCGTGCGCTGCCGTGCGCAGCGCCAACCATAAACCGCCGCTCACCAGCAAGGCCATTAGCGCCGATAGTGAAATATTCAGCACGAACAACCGCCGCGCCATTTGGGCTTCGCTCGCGCCGCGTGCCCGCACGCCAAGCGACCAATCGCGGAAAAGAAATCCATATTTAAGTTGCGCTTCGGGCGCGGCGGTTTGGCCCGGTTGATTGCTGAAGAGCAGGCGATTGTCGGCATCCTGCAACGTGACGGCGACCTCATGTTGTTCAGACGGGAAGTGTTTAGCGAGCACGCGCGGCAACGTGTCGCGCAAAATCGTTTCCGTAAAAAATTGCGGCTCCACAACCATCCCGGTAATGCCGACGATGCGTTGTTCTTCGTCGAGAATCGGTTTGAAGATGAACCGATGATCGGGTGGCTGTTCAATTCCCACGGCCTCAGCGCGTACGGTTTGCTGCCGCAGGATTTTCAGGTTATATGAAGCAAAAGCGAGGTGAAGGGAAAACCATTCCGGCACCGTTGAATCAACCTTCAGGTTGTGGCTGGCCGGATCATAAAACAGGATCGCTGCCCACGAATGCCCTGCCTGCATCGCGGATACGGCCACAAAATAATGCTTAACGCCGCGCAACGGCTGTCGTTGAAAATGCGCCGTGACCTCTGCCAAATGCGTCAGAATTGCTTCGCGTCTGCCCGCAACCATCACGACACCGTGCGTCCGGTTCCGAATCGCGGTAGCAGGCATTGTCAGCACAGCTTCTGCTGCCTGCCGATACCGCGCTTCGGATTCTTGCACGACCTCACGCAGAAATCGCGTCATTTCCTCTTTACGCCACGCGGGCAGCGCTGTTTCCAGCGTGCGCAACGAACGATATTGCAACCCTAGCAGCACCAGCAGCGGCACGATGACCGCAACGAATCCGACCACGAGCAAATGACGTTTGAGAAATGCTTTGACACTCAACATAGAGGCCCGCTCCTGCCGCTAATATACAGCCATTGGTTTGTCCTTCTGCTTCAGAAAATCGGATTTTTACAAAACATTGACATCTTTTACGCCCTTTTACAGCCGCTTGAGGATTTTTACAGCGCCGTGTTTTTACACTTCCGCCTGCCCTACGACAACTTGCGAGTCGTCACTGCGAGCGCAACGCAAAAGCGCTGTTTCCGGGACTTCTCCTAACGATCAACGATCAGGGCTTTGCTGGGACTATGCAAAAAACACCGCACGCATACGGCGTGTGGCTCATTTGGGGAAAGGGAATTTTATGTCAATCCATTCGAAATTTATTGTACTTCTCCTGACCTTGTTCTGCTTGCCCGGCGTTGCGCTGGCGCAACAAACCACTGGCAACGTACGCGGCATCGTCAGTGACCCAACTAAAGCCGTCGTGCCGAATGCCAAAGTGACCTTGCTCGACAAAAAAGACAAACTCTACGTTCACCACGCAAAGCAATGGCGCAGGCGAGTATGAATTCAAAAACATTCTGAGTGGGCGAGTATCAACTCACCATAGAAGCCGCTGGCTTCAAAACGCTGAGACGCTAAATGACGTGCGCGTGCAGTTGAACTGACGACCGATGTGCCCGCGAATCTAGTCATCGGCGGGCAAAGCGAAACCGTCGAAGTTTCGCCGCTGGCGCAGAGTTGGTGGATACGACAACGACGATCTGTCCAAAGGCTTTGTTGCACGCCAAGTCGTCGAACTCGCGCAGACTTCGACCGGCAGGCGTGTACAACCTCGCCTTGAACGCGCCGAACGTTTCGACCAGCGGCGGCGTAGGAGGCGTCGGCGGTTCGGTTCGGTGGGCAACGTCCGCGCAATAACTTTGTCGTGGACGGCATAGACAACAACGACAAATCCCTGACTGGCCGCAAATGGTATATTTCGCCCGAAGTCGTCACCGAGTTTTCGTTGCTGGCAAATCAATACAGTGCGGAATTCGCGCGTTCGACCGGCGGGCAATTCATTACCGTGACGAAAAGCGGCTCGAACGATTTTCACGGCACGGCGTATAGCTTTTTCCAAAATCGTCATTTGAACGCGCTCGACACGTTGCAGAAAACCAGCGGCATCACCCGCTGCACCACGCTCGGCAACGATCTGTGTTTGCCGCGTTCAGACACCGGACGCTTTGGCGGCAACGTTGGCGGCCCGCTGATTTTGCCGCGCTTTGGCACAGGCGGCCCGTCGGTTTGGAACGGCAAAAATCGGCTGTTCTTTTTCGTGAGCTGTGAACGCTTGCAAAACGGCAATGCGGCGGGCGCGGGCGCGATTGATGCGCCGACGGCGACAGGAATGGCTGCGCTGGATCGCATTCCTGGCTTGTCCACGACGAATCTGGCGATCTTCAAACAATACGTGCCGACTGCGCCTGCGCAGCGCGGTAAAGACGTGATTACAGTCAATGGCGTCAACATTCCGGTCGGCAATGTGAACATTCCGTCACCAAATTATTTCTATCAAAACAACCTCGTCACCAACTTCGATTTCACGCAAAGCGAAAAGACACAGCATCGCGTGCGCTACATCAAAAACCAACTGCGCCTCATTGACACAGCGGCGACGTTGCCCGTGTTTTATTTGCTGAAACCGGACGACGCGCATTTGTTCGCGTACACGTTGACGCACACATTCTCGTCAAAAGTGAATTACGAAATGCGCGTCGGCTATCGGCGTCGCTATACCGTCACGCCTGCCGGGGATTTCAAATATCCCGGCCTTGATCAGTTCCCGAACATCGGTCTTGGCGAACTCGGCATCAACATCGGCCCCGACGGTAACGCGCCGCAGTTCACCATCGAAAACAACTATCAACTGGTGAACAATTTGTCGTATCTCGTCGGCAATCATTCGATGAAATTCGGCGGCGACCTGCGCAAAGTGATTTCGCCACAGTCGTTCGTGCAGCGGCAACGCGGCGATTATCTTTACAATAACGTCGAAACGTTCCTGCGCGACCTCAGCCCCGAATTTGCCGAGCGTTCGGTCGGCACGTCGGCCTATTACGGCGATCAAAAGCTGGCGTTTCTGTTTGCGCAGGATGATTGGCGCGTGCGTCCGAATCTGACGCTGAATCTGGGCGTGAATTATTCGTGGCAGCAATTGCCGTACGGCGCGCGGCAACAGAAAGTCAACGCGCTCGCGTCCGTGCCCGGCGTCATCACGTTTGGCGAGCCGCAGGCGCAGAAGAAAAACTTCGGCCCGCGCATCGGCCTGGCTTATTCGCCAAATCACACGGGCGGCTTGCGTGGGTTACTCTTTGGCAGCAACGGGCAAAGCTCGATCCGTGCGGGCTTTTCGCTGGCGTATGACGTGATCTTCGATAATCTGTACATCCTCACGTTGCCGCCGCAATCGAATCAAACCGTGAATGCTGATCCCGGCCTTGCGAACTTTCTGAAGAACGGTGGCATCCCGCCGACACCGGTTGCCGTTGGATCGAATCCCGCGCTCGCACGTGCGGCCACCGCAGCATACATCCCCGATCAGCAGGTGCCGTATGCGATCAGCTACACGCTGAGCTATCAGCGCCAATTCCATCAAAACTGGTCAGCCGAGTTGCGCTACCTCGGCACGCGCGGCGTGCATTTGCCGACGCAGAATCGGCTGAACGTGCAAAATCGCATCACCGACACCAGTTTCCTGCCGACGTATTTCACCGCGCCGACACAAGCGCAGATTGATGCCTTGCCTCTGACGCTGGCGACGGTGCAGGCGCGTTCGCGCTTTGTACCGAGCTTTGAGGCCGCTGGGTTCAATGCCAACAACGTCATCACGTTTTTGCCGAATGGCAATTCGACCTATCACGGCTTTTCTTCGCAACTCAATCGCCGCTTTTCGCAAGGGCTGATGCTATCGGCGGCGTACACGTGGAGCCATATGATTGATGACACGACGGCGGAAGTCTTCAGCACCGTCCTCAGCCCGCGCCGCGTGCAGGATTTTCGCAACCTGCGCGCCGAACGCGCAAACTCGGCGCTCGATCATCGCCATCGCTTCTCGCTGTCAGGCGTCTACGATCTGCCGTTTTTCACCAAGAGCAGCAATCGGTTCGTGCGTACCACACTCGGCGGCTTCAGCTTTGCAGGTACGTTGTCGTTGGAGTCGGGCGAATTCGCTACGGTGCGCAGCGGCATTGATTCCAATCTGAACGGCGACAATGCAGGCGACCGCACAATCCTGAATCCGAACGGCGCGAAAGGAACAGGCAGCACGGTGACCGCTTTGCTGAAGTCTTGTCCTACGCCTTGCAGTTTGACGGCGGCGCAGCGCACTGTCGGTTATGTGGCCTCTGATCCAAACGCGCAATACATCCAAGCGGGCTTAGGCGCGCGTGCCACAGCGGGACGCAATACGTTGCTGCTGCCAGGCATCCAAAATTTGGATTTCTCGGCCTTCAAGAATTTCCAGATGACCGAAACCGTGAAGCTGCAAGTGCGCGCCGATTTCTTCAACCTGCTGAACACACCGAAATTCGTGCCCGGCTCTGTCAACGGCGTTGAGCCGACTGCGCAGGTTAGCGACGCGGCGACAAGTTTGGTCACGATTGGCCTGAATCGCGCGCTATTCAATCGCACGTGCCCGGATTTGGTTTTCAGCAGCCACCCGCGCGCTACTTTCAGCTTGCACTGCGCTTGAATTTTTAAGTTACGCATCGCGCGAGCTAAATAGGGTTGCGTGCGGTAACCCGACGTTAGTTCGATCTGTTGTGCTTGCCGCTACCGCAGGAGAAGAGCGCCACGTCAGGTTACCGCACGCTCCTATTTGTTTGTGTGGGTAGTAGGCAAGGGTTGCCTTGGTCGCTTCGCTAATGCGCGACCAAGCGGGCGATTGAGTGTCATTCCAGAAACCCTCAAAGGAGCTTTGTATGCAGATTCGTTCGTTTGCCCTGTTGCTCATCAGCGCCGTGACGGTATTGGCACTCACGCAGGAAGCCTCGCCTCTCCAAACGCTTATTCAAGCCGAGCGCGATTTTGCGAAAGATTCTGTCGCACGCAACACGCGCGATGCTTTTATTGCCGCGTTTGCCCCCGACGGCATCGGCTTTCAACCGCATCCAACCAAAGTTAAAGAAGAGTTTGAAAAGCGCCCCGCGCAACCAGGGCCGCGTCGTGGCGTGTTGAATTGGTCGCCGCTTGTAGCGGAAGTCGCGCAGTCGGGCGAAATCGGTTACACAACCGGGCCGTTCGTGCAGGAGAATTTGCAGACCAAAGAGAAGAGCCACGGACTGTATTCATCGGTCTGGAAAAAGCAGTCAGACGGCACCTGGAAAGTCGTGCTTGATATTGGCGTGCCTGTACCGAGCGCCGTCGCTCCGCTAGATGCCACCGTTATCACACCAATAACAAAGTCAGGTGCGCTCAAATACGAAACCGCGTGGCCCGCGTTGCAGCAAGCCGAGCAATCGTTCATTCAATTGGCAAGTGGGCAAACCCTTGCCGCTGCCTATCAGCGTTATGCTGCCGATAGAATGCGGCTGCATCGCCCTGGCGTGATGCCGTTCACTACGCGCGCCGCGGCGATCACGTGGGCGGGAAAACAAACGGCGAAACTGGCTACGCTCAAAATTGAGGCTGCGCGTTCCGGCGATTTCGGTTACAGCTATGGCAGCTATGAAAGTGGCGAAGGGAAGGGCTACTATGCACATTACTGGCGCTGTCTGGACAAGGCCCAATGGCAACTTGTGCTGGAGGTGCTGAATCCTTTACCAAAGTAGAATGAACCGAATAAAATTGCTTGCACTTTTCCTGCCTTTGTTGATCGCCATGCTGCCTTGCACACGCGCGGCGCAGCAAGACGCGCCACGCCGCGTGGAATTGCCCAATACAGAGGTTCACCTGTTGCCTGCCAAGAGCAATGGCATCACTTACAAACTCTACATCAACCTGCCGCCGAGTTATGCCGAGGGCAAAAAGTCTTATCCGGTTGTATTCATGCTCGATGCCGATTATTCGTTCGCGCTGGCCAAAAACATCAGCGAGCATTTAAGCGACCGCAACGACTTGCCCGAACTTGTCCTGGTCGCAATCGCGTACGACGGCCCGTTGCAATATCGCCTGAATCGTACGCGCGATTACACTCCGACCTATGTTCCAGACGGTGGCTACGGCCCCGAATATCAAAAGCATTCCGGCGGCGCGCCGAAATTTCGCCAGTTCCTGCAAACCGAATTGATCCCGTTCATCGAAGCAAAATATCGCGTCACCAAAGAACGTACTTTGGTTGGGCATTCGTACGGCGGGCTGTTCGGCTCGTGGGTGTTGTTCACGCAACCAGAGCTATTCAACCACTATATTCTGGTCAGTCCGTCATTGTGGTACGACAGCAAATTGATGTTTCACGTCGAGCAGGAATTCGCCGCTCGGCAACGTACGTTATCCGCGAAAGTATATTTGACCGTTGGGTCACACGAAGTGAATGACGAACGCGATATGGTGCGCGACTTACAAGCCTTCACCGCCCAAATCAAACGTCGTTCGTATCGAGGATTAGCGCTGCAAGCGCAGGTGATGGACGACGAAACGCACAACACCATTTTTCCGCTGGGGCTGACACGCGGGCTACGCTTTATCTACCCCATCCATCGTTGAACGAAGATTTGTTTGCGAGAGACTCGATAATATGACCGAAAAAAACTACGCGGCAGATTTTGGCCCCTTTGACGGCACGGTGTGGCTGAACTGTGCACATCAGGGGCCATTGCCGAAAGTTGCCGTAGCCGCCGCGCAGGAAGCGATTGCCTGGAAAATCTTACCGGTTCATTTGACCAATTCCGCCCACTTCACCAACGTTCCGCAACGCCTCAAACAAGCCCTCGCCCGATTGATCGAAGCCGATCCAGCGGACATGATTCTGGGCAACAGCGCGTCGTATGGCTTGCACCTTTTGGCGAACGGCATTCGTTGGCAACCGGGCGATGAAGTGTTGCTGATGCAGGGCGATTTCCCGTGCGACATTTTGCCGTGGCTCGGCTTGCAGGAACGCGGCGTGCAGGTGCGCTTCATTCAACCGCGCGCCCACGTTGTGCAGCCGGATGAACTGCGTGCGCACCTTACTCCCGCCACGAGATTATTTTGTACGACGCTTGTGCATTCGCTTTCCGGCTACGCGGTGGATGCGGCGGCGCTCGGCGAAATCTGTCAGGCGGGCGGCGTTCGGTTTGTTCTGAACACCTCGCAGGCGCTCGGCGCTCGCCCTTTCAGCATTGCCACGATGCCCGTAGACGCCGTCGTGAATGTCGGTCACAAATGGCTATGCGGGCCATACAGCACAGGTTTCGTGTGGATGAAGCCGGAATTGCGGGAATCGTTGCATTACAATCAGTCGTATTGGCTGGCGCTGCAAACGGCGGATGATTTGGCGAATGAGCAAAGTATTCCGACGTTGCGGCACGACCTGGGCGCGCGGCGTTATGATGTGTTCGGCACCGCGAATTTTTTCAACTTCAAACCGTGGACGGCTTTGCAGAATATTTTGTTGAGCAGTAATTGAAGCGATTGCCGCGCACAACGGGGCGTTGGTGACGCAATTGAAGGAAGGCTTGGATCGAACAAAATGCGAATTGCTTAGCCCGGCATCAGGAGCTGCCCGCTCGACGCTCGTGTTTCTTTCGGCGCGCGCGAGCGAGAGCGCAATCGGTTGGTTTATGAACGGAAGCGTGAAGAGAAAATTTCCTTTGTTGCCCAACGCGTCGGCAAACTGCGCCTCGCGCCGCATCTGTACAACACCGCTGCTGACATTGCGCGCGTGCTTTGGTGCTGAATGATGCGCCGCGCTATTTTTTGATTTGCACTTTGTTCCTGCCTGTAATTCATCGGTGCCGCGTACGGCAATGGTATCGCCTGCGGCCAATGCGCCGAATACTTCCACCAAATCTTTGCCATCCTGATTGATCGAAACGCTACGTTTTACATCCACCCATTCCGTCACATTATCGCGCAGCCGAATGATGAAGGCAGTTCGGTCGTTGTCGCTACGGATGTGTTCGAACCAATAACGACGGGCGTGGGCGTGCGGTTTGGCCAATTGACGTTCGGGAAATGCGTGAGTTTGCGCGCGAAAGATCAAGGTCCAACTCAATCGGCATCGTGCGTGTCTTGTCGGCGTTCACGGCATTGCCGAGGCGGGTAATCGCCCCAGCAAAAGTTTCATCGAAACGCAGGCACCGTAAATTCGACACGCGTGCCTTTCGCTACGCCAGCCAGTTCGGCTTCGGGAACGTTGACGATCAGGCGCAGGCGGGTGATTTGTTGAAGCGCAAGACGGCCTGACTGGTGCCGCCTGATGGCCCAGCAAAGCTGCCGGGATGGGCATTGCGTTCGGTAATGACGCCTGCGAACGGAGCCGTTATTTGCAGGTAAGCTTGATTGACCTGGACGGTGCGTATGGCAGCGCGTTGGGCTTTTTCGCTTTCGGCCAGCGCGTTGATTTGGGCCAGAATCGCTCACTGTCCTTGAAAAATTGCACGCGCTTGATCGGCTTCCATCGTGTGTTGTGCGGTTTCCAGTTCATTGCCGGAAATCACGCCGGGCGGCGGAGGCGGCTTTCAGGCGGTTGTAGGTGGCGGCACTCGCGGCCAGTTTGGCTTCGGCTTCGAGGCGTTGCGCGCGGAGTGTAGTGAGGCATTTCGGCTTGATTTTTTGGGCGGCAGGGACTTGGACTTTTGCTTCGGTCATTACGTTGCGCGGCGTATTCGGGCGCAGTCAAACGCATACACTTGCCCGGCTTTGACTCGAGCCGCGATCCACACCGATCCATTCGACGAAGCCCTGACGCGCGGATAACTGCACCTCCCGAGCATGGCTGCAATTCGCCGGGTAAGCGCAGTTGCCGCGAGAGTTCCTGCGACGTGACCGTGGCCACCGCAATCGTCGGCGTCGCGGGCATAGCGGCAGTGGCAGGTGCAACAGGGCTGGCGGTTTTGGTGCACGCGGCGGCAAGCAACGAGCAAAAGAGAAGCAACGGGGCGATAGGTTTGATCTGCATAAATGTGAACCGAAAGACACTTTGATAATACTGGACACGAGCGGAAAACCAAAGTTCCAGAGGCGCGTTTGAATCAGTCCGCAGGCTACGGTAGACTCTCGGCGTTTCACCTTTCTATTCGCAAAAAAATCTTGGGAGTGATGTGACGTTGAAGGAAAAAATTCTGCTACCGATTTTTCTGTCTTTGTGGCTCTGCGCCCTGCCTGCATTGCTGCTGGCACAAGACACGCGCGCGGCATTGACGTTGCCGACGGCAGTTGAAACCGCGCTGCAAAACTATCCCGTCATTCGCGCGACGCAAGCACAGGCGGCGGCGGCGGCGGCGGGTGTTGATCTTGCGCGCACGGCGTTACAACCCAAAGTAGATTTTCTGTGGCAACAAAACATCGCCAGTCGCAACAACGTGTTTGGGTTGTTGTTGCCGCAAGCTACGGTCCCTGCGATTTCTGGCCCGGTATTGGAAACAGGGTCTTTCGCTAGCGCCTTTGGCAGTGCCACCGGAGTGCTACTGTCGTGGGAGCCGCTGGATTTCGGACAGCGCCAGGCCAACATTGATTTGGCGCGTACGGTGAGCACTCAGGCACAAGCGCAAATCGCTGTCACGCGACTTGACGTAGCGGCTACCGCAGCCGATGCGTTTCTCGCTGTGATAGCGAGCGAACAAGCCGTGCGCGCGGTGCAGGCGAACGTCGAACGAATGGAAATCTTCGCCAATGCTGTGCGCGTGCTGGTCGAAAATCAATTGCGTCCCGGTGCCGATGCTTCACGCACCGAAGCGGAATTAGCCGCCGCGCGCAATCAATTGATTCAAGCCCAGCAAACCGCTGCGCTCGCGCGTGCAACATTGGCCGAAGCGATTGGGCAGGCGGGGACAAACTTGAACATTGAGGCGAGCGCATTATTGGAACTGCCGCCGGATGCGCCGCCTGCCACTACGGACATCGCACGTCACCCCTTCCTGCTCGCGCAGCAGTCCGCGCTGGATGTAATTCAGGCGCGGCGGCACGTGCTGGAGCGCAGTTATTATCCGAAGTTCAACTGGCAAACCGCCGTCTTCGCCCGTGGCAGCGGCGCACAGCTCGACAAGCAAATTAAATATTCGCGTGGCTTTTATCCCGACACAGCGAATTGGGCGACTGGCCTTTCGCTAACCTTTTCGCCGACGGATATTTTCGCGTTGCGTGCGAAGAAGCGCGCCGAAGCCTTTAATTTCACTGCCGAGCAAGCGCGTTATGAACAAACCTCGCAACGCCTGAAAGCCGAAGATGCCCGCGCCAAAGTTCGTCTGGAAGCCGCGCGCAAATTGGCGGCGAATGCGCCGCTGCAACTCAAAGCCGCGCAGGAAACCGAACTACGCATTCGTGCGCGTTATCAAGCGGAACTCGCAACCGTCACCGAAGTCGCCGAAGCGCAGCGCCTGTTTGCACAAGCTGAAGTTGAAAATGCTTTGGCCCGATTGAGCGTCTGGCGCGCCCTGTTGGCACAGGCAAAAGCCAACGGCGATCTGCAACCATTTTTGAATTTGCTGAAGAAATAATCTGAAAGCGCGTAGCCCTGGGAGCGCAAGCGTCCCGCTTGCTGAGGCGTCGAATAGCAAACCACTTCAAGAAAGTGATCGCTCAGCACCTCTCAGCAAGCGAGACGCTTGCGCTCCCAGGGCTACGCGCTCCGACGGATATAAAATCTATGTGGTTAATCAATCTTGCTTTACGTCGTCCGATTACGATCATCGTGGCAGTTATTGGCGTTGCGCTGCTGTCCTGGCTAGCATTGGCACGGATGGCGGTGGATACGTTTCCGAATCTGAACCTGCCTGTGATTTACGTCGCACAGCCGTATGGTGGAATGGACCCGGCGCAGATGGAAGGGTTTCTCGTAAATTATTATGAGTACCACTTCCTGTACATTTCGGGCGTTGAGCATGTCGAATCGAAATCCATTCAGGGCGCGGGACTTGTCAAAGTCTTCTTTCACCCTGGCACAGATATGAGTCAGGCGCTGGCGCAGGTCGTGTCGTACGTCGAACGGTCGCGCGCGTTCATGCCGCCGGGAACGGTCGCGCCGTTTGTCGTGCGCTACGACGCGGGCAGTGTGCCGGTGGGTTATTTGACGTTTACGAGTGAGACGCGCGATTTAGGCGAGATTTCCGATTTGGCATTGTTTCGTGTGCGCCCGGTGTTTTCGACGTTGCCGGGCGTGTCCGCGCCGCCGCCGTTTGGTGGCAATCAGCGCACGGTGATTATTCGCGCCGATCCTGACAAGCTGCGGCAATATCAGATGTCGCCCGAAGAAGTTGTCAAAGCCGTCGCGTCCGGCAACACGATTTTGCCTGCGGGCAATGTGCGCATCGGCGATCTGCAACGGCTCGCGCCGATCAATTCGATTGTGTCGAATCCGAGCGAGCTAAGCGCGCTGCCGATTCGCACCGGCAATGGGCCGACTGTGTTTGTGCGGGATATTGGCCGCGTCGAATTGGGGGCGGATATTTTGACGGGCTACGGCCTCATCAACGAACGGCGTACGGTCTACATTCCGGTGACGAAGCGCGCAGAGGCTTCGACGCTGGAAGTGGTGAATCGCGTCAAGGCTGAAGTGCCGAATTTTCAAAAGCTGATTCCCGAAGACATCAAGGTCGGATTTGAATTTGATCAGTCTGCATACGTGAAAAATTCCGTGCGCGGCTTGGCGCTCGAAGGTGCGCTCGGCGCAATTTTGACGGGCTTGATGGTGTTGTTGTTCCTGCGCGATGTGCGCAGCGCTTTGATCGTCATCATTACAATTCCCGTCGCGTTGCTGGCGGCGTTGGTGGGTTTGTGGCTGTCGGGGCAAACGGTTAACGTGATGACGCTGGGCGGGCTGGCGCTGGCGATTGGGATTCTGGTGGATGAATCTACCGTTGCGATTGAAAACATCCATACGCATCTGATGCACGGCGAAACAAAAGCGCAAGCGGTGCTGGCCGCGACGCGCGAAACGATCACGCCGCGACTGTTGGCAATGCTGGCAATCCTCGCTGTATTTGTGCCGTCATTTCTGATGGTCGGTGTTTCGCGGTCGCTGTTTGTGCCGCTGTCGTTGGCGGTCGGCTTTGCGATGCTGGCGTCGTACTTCCTTTCTAACACGCTCGTGCCGGTGCTGTCGGTTTGGTGGTTGAAGGAACATCGTTCTAACGAGCACGAAGCGGAGCCTCTGGACAAAGGGCAGCAACGTTTTAGCCGTTGGTTAGAGGGATTGATGAAACTGCGCTGGCTGGTGCTGGTGGGTTATTTGCTTGTGATTGCGCTTGGCTTGGGGTTAATTGGCCGAAAACTCGGCACTGATATTTTCCCGAACGTAGATACAGGCGCGTTCGCGTTGCGCTTGCGCGCCCCCACCGGCACGCGCGTCGAACGCACGGAAGTTATCGCGCTGAACGTGCTGAAAACGATCCGCGAAGAAGCAAAGAATCAAGTCGAAATCACGATTGGCTACGTCGGCACGCAGCCGCCGAGTTTTCCCGTTAACACGATTCACCAATGGACAAGCGGCCCGCACGAAGCGATTTTGCTGGTTAAACTCAACGCCGGTTCCGGCATTCATCTGAACGAATTCAAAGAACGGTTGCGCGCCAAATTAGCGACCGTTGCGCCCGGCACTGCATTTTCATTTGAGGCGGGCGACATTGTGACGCAGGTGATGAATTTCGGCGCGCCGACGCCGATTGAAGTCGCGCTGAATGGCCCGAATTTGGCGGCGAACCGCGCGTTTGCCGAAAAGATTTTGGCCGAGATGAAAAAGATTCCGAGTCTGCGCGATTTACAGTTTGCACAGCCGCTCTGATTACCCAACCGTCAACATCAACATTGACCGCGAACGCGCCGGGCAAATGGGCTTGACGGTGGATCATGGGCCGCTCGCTCGTCGCCGCGACTTCCTCCAGCCGCTTTACACAACCGAATTACTGGCGCGATCCGGCGAGCGGCGTGGCCTATCAAGTGCAAGTTGAAATCCCGCAGGCGCGCATCGCGTCGCTCGAAGATTTGCAAACGCTGCCTGCAACGAGCAATGCGACTGGCAAAGGCGCAACGCCGCTCGTGGGCGATGTGGCGAGCCTGAGTTACGGCACCGCGCCGGGCGAGTATGACCGCTACAATCAGGCGCGAATGCTGACGATTACGGGCAATATTGCGGGCGCGGATTTGGGGAGTGTTTCAGCAGCGGTAAATGAGGCGATCAAACGTGCAGGCGAGGTGCCACGCGGCGTCAGCGTAAATGTGCGCGGGCAGGTGCCAGCGATGCAAAACACATTGACGGGCTTGGGGACGGGATTGTTGCTGGCGATTGTGGCGATCTTCCTCTTGCTTGCGGGCTATTTTCAATCGTGGCGCATCGCGTTCATCGCGTTGTCTTCGATTCCTGCCGTCCTGGCAGGCGTAGCGATTGCGCTCTGGCTGACGGGTACGACGCTCAACGTGCAATCATTTATGGGCGGGATTATGGCGATTGGCGTGTCGTCGGCGAATGCAATTCTGTTGGTGACGTTTGCCGAGCAATACCGCAAGCAAAGTCAGGATGCCGTCGCTGCCGCGTTGGAAGCTGCGCGCACACGCCTGCGCCCGATTCTGATGACAAGCTTGGCGATGATTGCCGGGATGATTCCGATGGCATTGGCGCTCGGCGAAGGCGGCGAACAAACAGCACCGCTTGGTCGCGCCGTGATTGGTGGGTTGGTGGCTTCGACGTTTGCCGTGTTGCTGGTGGTGCCGCTGATCTTTGCGCTCTCGCAACGCAAGGCCAAAGTCGCTGCTGTGTCGTTGCATCCTGACGATTTGGCAGATGCAGTACGGGGAGCGTGAGCGACCTGAGCCTTGCTGAGGGGCTTCCTTGCTCTAAGCTCAGGTCGCTCATGCTCCTCGTACTGCCCTCTTATTTGATCGCCAATGCATTCGGCGGCGATGCCACCCCGCCGCGCTTATTCAACGGTGCGGACGTAAAGAAAAACTCGTACGTTTGATCTGCCGCGCACGCCTCGGCCAACGCATCCAGCACAAACATTTCACCAATCGGCATTCCCCATAAACCGATAATCGTGTTGTGCATCATCCCTTCTTTCGGATTGTCAGTTTTGGTTGGCGGATAGCATTCAAAATCAGGGCAATCGGAGGCGATGGCGGCGAAATGATTGTCCCAGAGGAAGCGCAACGAATCTTCGCCCGGTTCCAGTCCGCCAATTTCGAGCGGGCCGTGATAGGCGAGGCGGTGGCGTGCTTCGGCGGTGAGCGACATATACCAGTTGATCCAGCCCGTGCGCAGCAACAGGATGTCGCCGACTTGAAACTGCACGCCTTGCCACGCGGCAGCGGCCTGCATCTGTTCCGGCGTAATGGGCGATTGCTCGCCCGCATGAAATTCGATGCCGTGTGCAGCGGCGAAGCGTGGATAATCAATCAACACGCCACGTCCCGCAATACCACGTCGCGCCCAATGTTCGATGCCGTTGGGTGAACCTTCTTCATTAGTAATTTGCTCTTCCTGAACCCCGTTATAAAAGCCGTAGCGGTGATGCCCGTAATGCCGTAACCCGTCCCATTGCGTTGATGACTGTGTGTTGAAGTTGTCGTACAAATCATCAAAGACATTGCGCCGCCGTCGCTTCACCGTGTGACGAATTGTCTCGCGGAAAAACAGCGGGGGATTCGGCTGTTCCAGTTCCCAGTTCATCGCAAACACCTGTCCAGTGCGTACGAGCTTGGCGGCGGCGGCGACACGTTCGGGCGTAAGCAGGTTAATCGTGCCGATTTGATCATCATCGCCAAACACGCCCCACGCGGAATGCGGTGGATAGTCAGGTTTGATCGGCAATTCGTCGAATGCGGGCAACCGTTCGGGTAATGGCATGGTGAACTCCTTCATTGATGAAAATTGTGATTGTGAGTGCCGCCGTATTTAAGTGGCAGTGAGGCTGACTGTCAATGGAGGCCGTCAGCTTTACAGGAATCTAACATTCTATTAACCGGAAGCCGGAATCCCCCGCAGCTATCGCTTGCGTTCGTCGGTGCTGCGTTTCAGCTCCTGCACTCATCTGCTGCAGCGTAATTGCAAGCGTCGTCATTACTCGCTTTTTCTTAATCCCCAGATGATATGAAAAAACATTTTCTCTGTGCCTTATTGGCACTTGCGGCACCAATTTGTTCTCGTGTCGCGCCCGCACAAGATCAGCCCCTTGCGGCTTCGCCAGTCAATAATTCGCCTGCGTCCACGACGGCAGAAAGCGAAGTCGAAGCGCTCAAACGCCGCGTGGCTGCGTGCTCGAAGCGCAAAATCAGGCGATGCTGCAACTGTTGCAAACGATCAATGCCAAGCTGGAGAACCGTGCGGATGCCCCAGCGAAAGCTGTTGCCGTAACAATGGCGAAGCTGGACACCGCACCCGCTCCGTCCCCTGTTCCACAAGCATCGCTCTGCGGCAGAAACTGTCAAATGGAACGAAGTGGCAGCGGGCGGTAGCAAGGTCAAACTCACGGGTTTTTGCGGCTGGATTTGTTTGCGGATAGTCAACGCCCCAACGCGCCGCAAGCGCCGCAATTCATTCTCTCGCCGGATGCCAGCGGCAATAAAGCGGGCGTCGGCAATTTCTCGCTGATTCATGGCTTCACCCGGCTCGGCATTGATTTCACCGGGCCGCGCGTGGAAAGGCTGCTGGCGTGAAACTGACGGGAAATATGAATGGATTTCTTCGGCAATTTCGGCACCGAATCGCGGCGAATGCGCGCATCCGCTTCGCGTGGTTGAAGCTGAATTGGGAACACGCCTCAATCACGATGGGGCAGGATTGGCAACTCACCGCGCCGTTGTTGCCCGTCCCCAATCAGCAATCGGATATGTTTTTTATGTCGGCAATGTCGGAGATCGCCGCCCGCTCATCAAAACCGAATGGAAGCAGAAAGGCCGGTGCCGGAACCCTTTATTTACAAGGCGGCATTGGTTGACCGGTTCGTCTGACGCCGAAGATTTGAACACGATGGCTTCCGTGACGGCGAAACCTCAGGCCGCCCGCATCTCGAAGGACGCATCGCTGGCAAGTGCATTCTTTGTGGGGTCAAAGACAAACTGCTGACGATTGGCTTCGGTGGCTTGTACGGCTGGGAAAAACGATTCGCGCGGTGGCAGGGCGGCTGGACTTTCATCCGAAACTGGCGGCGCTGATTACGTCGTGCCACTGACGGCGAGGCTGGATTGGCGGGGCGAGAATTGGTGGGCGGCATCTGACCACCTCGCGGCGGCATCAACCAAGCCGTGAATTTGACGACTGGGCAGGAAATCGGGCGCGCGGCGGCTGGACAGAATTAAAGTTCACCGGCAATAAATATTATTCGCTGCACTCCGGCATTAGCGATGACGACCCGCGCGACAGCGATCTGCCCGCTGGCGCACGCACCCGCAATCGCACGGCCTATGTCGGCACGCGCCTGAATCCGAGCAGCAATTTTATGTTCGGCTTTGATTTTCTGCGCTGGCGCACGGATTACAAAGCCCAGCGAACAGGCGCGGATAACCGCGTGAATCTGATTTTTCAGTACAGTTTTTGAAGCTTACCGCTCGGTGAGTTTTTCCAGCGTAATCGTTAGATTCATCAAACTGCCAGCCGTCGCCGCAACCGTGCGTTTCCATTTCTGGAAGCCTGGTTTTTGCACAACGATTTCGTATTCGCCTTCGGGCAGTTTGATGGTCGCGGGCAGATTGCCAACAAATTTAGCTTCAATCCAAATTTCGGCGCTTTCAAATTCGGCTTTCTCCGCCTTGAACTGCACGGTGGCGACAGGCTTTTCGGCAGCCATCGTGAATTTTTCGGGATCAAGTTTGAGGTCGTTGTTGATGTAAGCTGTGACAAACGTGCCGTTCGGGATCGTGATGTCTTTGCCTTTCATCAGCAACGCGAGCGGCGCGGCGGGAAAGAAGACGATGCCGACAATCGAAGCCGTCGTCGCCACCGTGCCCACGCGACTGCCATCTGCGCCCGTATTGACCGCACGCAGCGGCACGCGCTGACCGTCCAGCAATGTCACCGAATCAATGCGCACTTCCAGTTTGCCGGTGCGTCCCATCCGTCGTTTTGGCACGGCTTCAGTCACGGTGCCGAGCGCGATAGCGCCGGGTGGAATCACGACTTTTTCATCCAGCACGACCGCTTCCAGTACTTCAAAATCCACCGTTGCGCCAACCTGTTCTGTCGCTGAAGACAGTTCGCGTTTGAGCTTCAATTTCAGCGGCGTGCCGTCGCGCAGGATGAAATCACGGCTCGGTTTTTCTTTGCTGACGGCGGGCGCAACTTTGGGACGTGCTGTCGGCTCTGGCACCCAGACAGGCGTTTGCGCCGCTGCCACCGCACTGAAGAGAAACAAAAGCAAGGTGAGGAGTTTCATCGGTGTCGCCTTATTTTTCGGGGTCTTTTTGCAAGACCATGAGGAATTGACCGAGGTTGCTGATGTCAATTAACTCGAAGCCGGATTTTTTCATGTCCTGGATCGTTTTATTGGTGGACGTGTCGGTCAGCTTGGTGACGAGTTTGGTTTCGTATTTGGCCGCTGGCATGCCGATTTTCTTTTCAAAGACGGTCGTCAGCCCGCCTGCGCCTGTGCTCGTTGCGCGATAGGAAAAGCCGGTTGCGCCGAGTTCGTTCATCTCTTTTTCCATCGTCCCAACTTTGTGTGTGCCGAGCAATTTGTATTCGTACTGCGCGGTTTTATTTTTCGGGTCGCGCGCCACAATGGCTATAGTGTTCGGTGCGGCGTAGAAAAAACGATAGCCTTCTTTCGCCGCCTGATTCATTTCTTTTTCGAGCGTGCTGATTTTGTAGGTCGTCAGAATTTTGAATTCGCGCTGCCCCATTTCGCTCGCGGGCGTTTCGCGTTTGCGCGCCAGGATCATCGTCAATTCCATCGGCGAACCGGCCATAATGCCGAACATTTGTTGCTTGACGGAGCGATCTTCTGTGCGTGTAAAACCCACCGGCACGTAGCCTTGCGACACGGTGGATTCCATTTCCTTTTCCAGCGTGGATTCTTTTTTAGTGTTCAGAAACACGTATTCATTTTGGGCAAGTGTTTGCCCCTGCACTCGTTCCAGCACGAGCAGCGTTTCGCCGCCGACTAAGAGGCGCTGGGTCGTAATCACGCCGCGATAATCAAAGCCCTGTTTGACGGCATCTTTGAATTCGTTTTCGAGCGTGCCGATGCGCGTGGCGGCCAGCACTTTGTATTCAAATTTTTTCTCGTCTTCGTTGCGACCGAGCAGCGCGCCCATCGAATCTGCGCCGTAGCCTTTCGGCAGCAGCAACAAATGCCAGCCCTGCGCGGCCTGTTGATTCAATTCTTTTTCCAGCGTGCCGGACGCCTGGGTATTGATGAAAAGGTACTCGGATTCTTTGTTTTGCGCATAAATCGCATTCGTCAGGATGAGCGCGAGGAGAAAGAGGCAAGAACGTGAGAAATTCATAAGTTTTCCTGAGGCATAAAGTTTTCGATTCAGCTTCGCAGGGGATGCGCAGCAGCGTAAAGGTGACTGAAAGCCGAGCACTATACTCGGCGGGGGAATGTTTGCAAGCAAAAAAATCCTTTGCCCGCCTGTCCATTACCTTGCCTTGACACCCCTTCCCGCGTTCGGCACAATGCCGCTTCGTGATTTTTTGAAAGTTCGAGTAGAGGCGCGGCCTTCAAGAGTAATGCAGCTGAGAACGCGAAGGTTCTGGGAAGCAGCAGGAAAGGGAAGTGTCGCCGAAGTCAGGTCGAAGTCCTTCGCCTTTCGACGGGCTGGTTGCAGTGGCTAAATCCCTGCAATTGTCACCGCCGTCGTGCGGTGGAGCGCTACGGCGATCCTGCATTTTGCGTAAGAAAATCAGGGCTGGCGAGCGTCTACTCGTCAGCCTTTTTGATTATCTGGTCTTGGTTTTTTGGTCTTTGGCCTTGGTTAAGAGCAAAGACCCAAGACCCAAGACCCAAGACCCAAATGAAAATTGCAATTATTGGCTACGGCAGAATGGGCAAGATGGTGGAACAGGCGGCGCACGCGCGCGGGCATGAAGTCGTCGCGAAATTTGATGTGGACAACAACGTAAACGGCGAAGGCTTGACGACGGAAAGTCTGGCAGGCGTGGATGTCGCGATTGATTTTTCGGTGCCGGATGCGGTGCTGCCAAATATGCAGAAGCTGCTGGCGCTGGGCGTGCCGACGGTGGTCGGAGCAACCGGGTGGTACGAAAAGCTAGAGGAAGTAAAAGCCTTAGTCGTTGCGTACGAGGGCGCACTGGTGTGGGGCGCGAATTTTTCGATAGGTGTGAATCTGTTTTTCAAAGTAATTCGTTACGCCTCGGAACTCTTTGCGCGCTTCGAGCAATACGACCCGTTCATCATTGAGCATCATCACAAATTCAAATTGGACGCGCCGTCGGGCACAGCGTTTATCATCGAACGGCAAATGCGCGAAAGCTACGGTGAGCGCACGCCGAAATCACTGAGTATTCGCGCGGGCTATCAACCCGGCATGCACGAAGTCGGCTTTGATTCCGAAGCCGATTTTTTGAGCTTTTCGCACACCGCGCGCTCGCGGCAGGGCTTTGCCGTCGGCGCGGTGGTGGCGGCGGAAATGATTGTCGAGCGCAAGGGCTGCTTTGAATTTCCTGAATTGTTATTTGCAGAATCTTAGCCACGAATTGACACGAATTTTCACGAATTATTTTAGGCAGCGGTCGTGCCCATTAGCCCGAATTCGATGCCAGTTTATTCGTGAAAATTCGTGTCAATTCGTGGCTAAATCCCTAACTACCGTTTGGAGCAATTATGGCGAACTTATCTCAACTGCGCGGCTGTGGCACGGCTATCGTCACGCCCTTCAACAAAGACGAATCCATTGATGAACTCGGCCTGAAACGCCTGGTCGAATTTCAGATCACGGGCGGCGTGGACTTCATCGTCGCGTGCGGCACGACGGGCGAAAGCGTCACGATGACGGCAGACGAACAGGCGCGCGTCGTCGAACTTTGTGTGCAAACCGCCAAGGGCCGCGTGCCGATTGTCGCGGGCGCGGGCGGCTACAACACGCGCGAAGTGATCGAAAGCATTCATCGCTTCACTGACCTCGGCGCAGACGCGATTTTGTCGGTCGTGCCCTATTACAACAAACCGACGCAGGAAGGGATGTATCAGCATTTTCGCGCGATTGCCGAAAACACTGAATTGCCGATCATTCTCTACAACATTCCTGGCCGCTCGGTCGTGAATATGGAAACGCCGACGACCGTCCGCATTGCCGAGCTGCCGAACATCATCGGCACGAAAGAAGCGTCGGGCAACATCTCGCAAATCGGCGAAGTCATCGCCGCAACGGACGAATCGTTTCTTGTTTTCGCGGGTGATGACAGTGTGGCATTACCGACAATTGCGCTCGGTGGAGTCGGCGTGATTTCGGTCGCGTCGAATTTGCTGCCGAAGCTTGTCAGCGATCTTTCGCACGCCTGTTTAGCGGGCGATTGGGACAAGGCGCGCAAGTTGCAACGCGAGTTGACGCCCGTGTTCAAGACGATGTTTATTGAAAGTAATCCTGCGCCTGTCAAAGCAGCAATGGCGGCAGCAGGGTTGATTGGCGAAACATTGCGGTTGCCGATGGTGCCGATCAGTGAGGCGAGCCGCGCAAAACTGACGGAAGTGCTCGCGCCATTCCAACTCACCGCGCAAGCGGCCTAACTTTTTTCTCATCCACGAAGCCACACGAAGTTGCACGAAGGATAAAGATTCTTCGTGTATCTTCGCAGCGTAAAACTTCATGACAACTGAACTCGCACAACAAATTGACCAATTCTTTTCTCTGCCTGTAGACCAACTGTTATCCGATCACAAACCCGCCGCGCTCGCCGCCTTCACCAAATTCAAAGCCGCCTTAAATCGTGGCGAAGTTCGTGCGGCGAGCCGTGACGAAAGCGGCAACTGGACGGTGCATACCTGGGTGAAGCGTGGCATCCTGCTCGGCTTTCGCCTAGGCGGCATTGTGGATTGCTCGATCAACGACAACTTTCGTTACTTCGATAAAGAAACCTATCCGCTCAAAGCCATTGGCGTGAACGACGGCGTACGTGTCGTGCCGGGCGGTTCGTCCGTGCGCGATGGTGCGTATTTGGGCAGAGGCGTCACGATTATGCCGCCCGCGTACATCAACGTTGGCGCGTTCGTCGATGACGGTACGATGGTGGATTCGCACGCACTGATTGGCAGTTGCGCGCAGGTCGGCAAACGCTGCCACGTTTCGGCTGCCGCACAAATCGGCGGCGTGCTGGAACCCGTCGGCGCGCTTCCGGTCATTATCGAAGACGAAGTTTTAGTCGGCGGCAATTGCGGCGTGTATGAAGGCACGATTGTGCGCGAAAAAGTGATTCTGGCTTCAGGCGTGATTCTGACCGGCGGCACACCGGTTTATGACGCCGTGCGTGGCGAAGTTTATCGGCGCACGGAAGAGAACCCACTCGAAATTCCTGCCGGAGCTGTTGTTGTCGCTGGTTCGCGCGCGATCAACGTTGGCCCGGCGAAGGATTGGGGCTTGTCAGTGTACACGCCTGTCATCATCAAATACCGCGACGACAAAACCGAAGCGTCTGTGCAGTTGGAAGATTTTTTGAGGTAGCGTATGAGTCTTGATGCCGAAATTACGACCTTGTTTGTCTCTTACTCGATTGCCAAGCTGAAGAAGATGCACGAAGCCATTGCGCTTTGTTTCTCGAAGCTCAGCGAAGACCAACTCTGGCACCGCAGCAGCGACAACGAAAATGCCATCGGCAATTTGATTCTGCATCTGTGCGGCAATATGCAGCAATGGATCGGCTCCGGCGTCGGCGGCGAGCAGGACACGCGCACACGCGAGGCTGAATTTGCCGCGCGGGGCGAGGTGTCAAAGGAATCGCTGTTGCAATTGTTGCAGGAACGGTTGGCGCATAACCTGGCGATTCTCGAACGTGTGACGCCGGAGCGGTTAGTCGAACGCATCAAACCACAGGACTACGACGTGTCGGTGCTGGAAGCGATTTACCAAGTTGTCGGCCATTTCCAACAGCATACCGGGCAAATCATTTTCGCCACGAAGCTGTTGACGAGCGAAGACCTGAAGATTTATGTGCCGCTGCCGAAAGACACGCCGTAATGCTGTTTTCTCGCTTGCCCCCGCACTATAATTCAGGCTGGAGGTGTTTATGCAGGCAGAAGCCGATCTTGTTTTCCATTTGATTGAAACGGAATTTCAGAAGCTGACATTACCGAAGCAGAAAGAGTTGCTGCAATCGCTGATTGCCAAGCTGGGAATGGCAGGCACAGAAAAAGCCGCGCCCGGTGCTTCCGAAAGCGTTCTTCCTCAAGGCCGCGTGTTAGGGTTGCACGAAGGGCAGGGATGGATTAGCGATGATTTCAATGATGAGTTGCCCGATGAGTTTTGGGGAGATCGCGGATGAAGCCCTTGCTTGATACGCATGTTCTGATTTACCTGACGATTCAGCCGACCAGCCTTTCCGGGCCAGCACAGACATTAATTCGTGACCAAGCCAACGATCTGTATTTGAGCCTGGCCAGTCTGTGGGAACTGCAAATCAAGTTGCAATTGGGCAAGCTGAACTTGCAGCTTCCTTTGCCGCAAATCATCGCCGATTAACAGCGGGTGAATAGCTTGCAACTGCTTTCAATCACTCCACAACACATCTACAACGTAGGCCAGCTACCGTTTCATCACAAAGACCCATTTGATCGCTTGCTAATCTCGCAGGCCAGGACGGAAGGCTTTTCGCTGCTGAGCAACGATACGAAATTTGCCGCGTATGGGGCGAATGTGATTTGGTGATGCCATCCGTTGTCCTTTGCTTCCTTGCCCACTATAATCCCGCTTCCGCACAAAAGCTTATGGACATTTTTCAATTCACACGCGAATTCATTGCGGTTGACTCGACCACGTGGAGCGAGGGCGCGGGTTGTCGTTGGTTGCGCGATTATTTGACGCACGAGGGTTTTGCGGTCGAAACGCAAACCGTGCGCGATGACTGCTTCAATATTGTGGCAAAAGTTGGCGAGCCGCGCGTGACGTTCTCTTCGCACATTGACACGGTGCCGCCGTACATTGCGCCGAGCGAGGATGAAAACAACATTTATGGGCGCGGCGCATGCGATGCGAAGGGCGTGATTGCCGCGCAGGTGTTTGCGGCGAAGAAAATGCGCGCCGAAGGGCTGACGGATTTCGGCATGCTCTATGTTGTGGGCGAAGAGGACGGCAGCGATGGCGCGGTGCAGGCGAACGAAATCCCGAACCAAAATAAATTCCTGCTCAACGGCGAGCCGACCGAAAGCCAGCAGGCGATTGCGACGAAAGGCGCGTTGCGCGTGGTGCTGGAAACGAAAGGACGCACAGCGCACGCCGCGTATCCTGAGTTTGGCGAATCGGCGATTGAAAAGTTGATTGATTTGCTCAATGAAATTCGCGTTGCCGATTGGCCGTCTGATCCGGTGCTGGGCGCGACGACCTACAACATCGGCACGATTTCCGGTGGACGCCGCGCGAATGTGGTGCCGGATTTCGCTTCGTCGGAATTGATGTTTCGCACCGTGACGCATCCCGATGAGTTGTACGATTTGATTTGCGAACGCATCGGCACGCGGGCCGAAATCAAACGTGGCTTTTCGCTCGTGCCGATTCGTTGCCATACGCTCGGCGATGGTATTCCCAAAGGCGTGATGCGCTTTGGCACTGACATTCCGTGCCTGACGAATTGGGGCACGCCGTTGCTGTTTGGCCCCGGTTCAATTCACAATGCCCACACGCCGCATGAATTTATTCGCAAGGACGAATTGAAAGCGGCAGTCGCCACATACGCTACTTTGGCGAAAACATTATTAGCCACGAATTGACACGAATTAGCACGAATTATTTTGCGTCTGCGCGACTATCAGATCATTCGTCACGGATGGCTTAACCGTAATAGTAATTCGTGAAAATTCGTGTTAATTCGTGGCTGGAAACATCAGGAGAAATTCGTTAATGCCCACTGCAAAATTCACGCACGACCCCGGAACCCCCGAATACACCGCCTCCAATTGGCTCATCACGATCAACAACGCCTTTCGTGAAATTGACGATGCCATCAAAGAAGCGCCCAACGCCGAAGCCTTTATTGAACGGCTGAAAGATCGCGTGTTGCGCGATTACGAACAAAACCGCGAAGAGATGGGCTGGAGCACACGCACCCGCGATGTTGCCGCCAGAGCGTTAGAAATCGTGCTGCAAACGAGACAGTAAAGGTGAGAGTTGTTTCCTGACACCTCCCTTACACCTTTTGAAAGAATCCCTCGCCTGCCGGAATTAATTTCAGGCGGGGATGAACGATCAGCGAGGTTTCGACTGGGGCGACCATCAGATAGCCGCCAGGACGCAGTGAGCGGTTCAGGCGTTCGATAATTTGGCGTAGCGCAACAGTGTGCAAGTACATCGGCACGTTGGCGCAGAGAATTAAATCAAAGCGATTGTTCACGCCTTTCCAAAACATTCCATCCATCAAATTCGCACGGCGAAAAATCACCAGCCGCCGTGCGTTCGCCACGACCGTGTAGCGGCTATCGAGCGGCGCTTCGGGCGGGTTGTAATAATTCTCGAAATAAGTCGTGCGCGTTTCCTCGTCGCAGCGGCGCAACGCCGACAAGCGATATTTCGCGCGACTGGCTTCAAGCAAGGCGCGATTACGCACGTCGGTCGCAAACACTTCGACCGTTGACGAATTACATTTCGGATTGACCTGATTGCACGTGATGGCAAGTGAGTAGGCTTCTTCGCCCGTCGAACAGGCTGCGCTCCACAGCCGCAAGCGATCATCGCGTGAGATGGTTTCGCGTTTGGCAAAACTCTCGAACAGTTCGGGCAGCACGGTCGAGCGCAAAAAATCATATTGTTGCGGTTCGCGGAAAAAGAACGTTTCAGTGACGGCGATTTCTTCGACTAAAGAAAGCAGTTCGCTACTGCTCGTTGCGGCCAGCAGGCAATATTGATCGGGTGCCACTTTCAGGCGGGCGGATTTTTTCAGCACCGCAGCAGTAACTTTTTCTCGAATGCCGTGATGCATCGCCCAGCCGTAATTTTCGCTCAGCGCATCTTCCAATTTTTTTAGTGCTGCTTTGTCTTCGATCATTGGGGCATGCGGGTGAAATTATGGTTTTCTGCGGTTCCATTCGCCGGATTTGCCACCGACTTTGCGTTCCAGTTGAATCGCTCCAATCGTCATCTCACGGTCAATTGCTTTGCACATATCATAGAGTGTTAGCGCCGCAATAGACACAGCGGTCATCGCTTCCATTTCGACACCGGTTTGCGCGCTTGTGGTTGCCGTCGCGCGAATTTTCGCACCCGTGTCAGTCAATTCAATCTGCACATCCGCGTGCGCCAACGCCAGCGAATGACAGAGGGGAATCAAATCCGCTGTGCGTTTCGCCCCCAGAATACCCGCTAGCCGCGCCGTTTCGAGCGGATCGCCTTTCGGCGTGCGACGTTCACGAATCGCAGCAACGGTAGTAGGCGACATCGTCACCAACCCGCTGGCTTCGGCGGTGCGCGTCGTCACCGTTTTCGCGCTCACATCCACCATTGTGATGCGACCTTCAGTGTCAACGTGTGAGAGCTGATTCGACATAATATTCACCACAAAAAGCGCAGAAGACGCAAAGGCCAGCCGCACATTTTGTGTCTTTTGTAGTTTTTATGGTTAGTTATCTCAGCAAAATTACTTCGACCACTTCGCCTGCGTCATAGCTCTTGCGATCTTCTGGCACAATGATCAAGGCATCAGCTTGCATAAACGCGATAACATCTGAGGAGCCAGCCCATTTGAGCGGCTCGACTTCGGCTAGTCCGTTACGAATCGCCAGCCGGGCGGGTTGATGACTACGACGCGGCGGCGCGCCTTTGACAGCGCTAGCAGTGTAGGCAAACACCCGTGGCAACTGCAACTCGCTTGCGCCTTGCATCTTTAGCAACGCCGGGCGCGCGAAGATATGAAACGACACGGCGACCGAAACCGGATTGCCGGGCAAGCCGAAAATCAACGTCTCGCCAAGTTTCGCAAACACGGTTGGTTTGCCTGGATGCATGGCGACTTTCTCAACAAAAATTTCAGCGCCGAGTTCCTGCAACGCCGGTTTGACCAAGTCATAATCGCCCATTGAAACGCCGCCCGACAGCATCACGACATCTGCCATTGCGGCGGCCTCGGCAATCGCCGTTTTCGTTTCGTGGAAATCATCGCGCACAATGCCGGCGCTCAATACTTCTGCGCCAGCAGCTTCGGCATAACCTGCGAGCGAAAACGTGTTGGAATTGCGAATCTGTGCGGCGGTGGGCTTCTCCCACACTTCAACCAACTCGCTACCGGTCGAAAGCAAGACCAGGCGCGGGCGCAAACTAACCTCAACCATCGCGTAACCAAAACTTGCCAGTATAGCCGCTGCGGCAGGCGTGATGATCGCACCTGCCGCAAGCATTACGTTGCCCGCTTTGGCTTCGACACCACGGGGCGTGATGTTTTGGCCGGGTTTGGTTGGCTCCTGAATTTCGACAAGGCCGTTTTGGGCGTGGATGACTTCAATTTTTTGCACAGAATCTGCGCCGGGCGGAACCGGCGCGCCGGTCATTATACGCACGGTCTCGCCAACCCCGACAAAGCCGCGGAACGCTTGTCCTGCAACAGCCTCGCCGATTTCTTTGAGGATGGCAGGCTGACTAGGAGTGGCGACGCTCACATCCACCGAGCGCACGGCGTAGCCATCCATCCGTGCGCGATCAAAGGGCGGCAGATCAAGATCAGAAATCACCTCTTGCCTGAGCACGCGCCCAAACGCATCGGCGAGCGGCACTTCTTCTTTGTTATTTGCTGCCGCTGGTGTATGGGTCAGGATGATATCGAGTGCGTCTTCGATTCGGAGCATACGGTTGAACGCAATCAGAAGCAGGGAATTGATGATTCGGCTACCGCAAAAACGAAACTGTACCTAAGAAAATAGGAGAGCCGCCCGGATTGCAAGGCGGGCGGCTCTGAACAGAAGACTTATGTATAACTTGTATGATAAATGGCGGAGCCGACGGGACTCGAACCCGCGACCTCCGACGTGACAGGCCGGCGTTCTAACCAACTGAACTACGACTCCGCATTTTCAATGAAACATTTGAAATTCCGTCACGAGTGAATTTCAACTTGGCAAGCTTGGTAGGCACGGAGGGACTCGAACCCCCAACCTTCTCCGTGTAAGGGAGACCGTCTACCATTGACAGTACGTGCCTGCCTCACAAGGTGCGCTATACTACAGGGCATCTGTGGGGCTGTCAAGCGGTGGTCAAAATTGACAGTAGATAAAATTGCGTGATAGCTTCGCGTGCTTGCAAAACGAACTGCTAAACAACGAAATCGCCCCGACACAACCGGCTTTACCCCGCGTCAAGCAGCGCAGTTGGTTGCGCACGCACAGCGAATTTGCTCTGGCCTGGACAGTCTTTCGCGGTTTTGGTTTGTTGCCGCGTGCGCTCGCGTTGCGTGCCGGGCAAGGGCTGGGCACTGTAGCGCGCTGGCTTTTGCCGCATTTGCGTCGGCACGCGCAGGCGAATTTGCAATTAGCCTTTCCTGGGTTAGATGGCGAAACACGCGCGCAGCTTGAACGTGGCACCTTTCGCAACCTCGGTCGGGCACTCGGCGAAGTGACGCAGTTTCCGAAACTCAATCGTCAAAACATCGAATCCATTGTTGTTTATGAAGGGTTGGAAAATTATCAGCAAGCCGTTGCGCAAGGACGCGGCGTGATTTTGCTGACCGGGCACATTGGCGCGTGGGAACTGTCAGTCTATGCGCATTCGATTTACGGCCATCCGATGTCGTTTCTGGCACGGCGTGTGGACAACCCGCTCGTCGAACGCTTGGCCGAAACAAATCGCGCGCGCTTCGGCAACCGCAGCATTGATAAAAAAGGCAGCTTGCGCGAAGTCTTGAAAACCTTGAAGGTCGGTGGGGTCGTTGGCATTTTGGCTGATCTGAACAGCGCCCGCGAAGAAGGCGTGTTTGTGGATTTTTTCGGCCTCCCGGCCTGTACAACGGCAGGCGTAGCGACACTTGCGCTTCGCACGGGCGCGACGGTTTTGCCTGGTTATTTACTGTGGGACGAGCAGCGAAAAATCCATCGGCTTTGTTTTGAACCACCGCTCGAAACCATCACGACCGGCAATCAAAAAGAAGACATCCTGACAAACACTGCACGTTATACAAAGGTGCTGGAAAACGTCATTCGCCGCCATCCTGACCAATGGCTCTGGATTCATCGCCGCTGGCGCACAAGACCCGTAGGAGAACCAGAAATTTATTGATGCCATCACCTATCTCCTTAATGATCGTCGCGGGCGAAGCATCGGGCGACAAACACGCCGCGCACTTGGTTGCAGCGCTGCAATCGTTGCGTCCGGACTTGCGGCTGGAATGCTTCGGCTCCGGCGGCGACGAGATGCGTGCTGTCGGCGTCGAAACGCTTGTAGATGTGCGCGAGTTGGCGATTATGGGTGTACTCGAAATCGCGGTAGCCTTGCCCAAATTCCTGCGGGTCTTTCATCAATTGCGCACCGCGGCAAATGCGCGCCAACCCGCTGCGGTAATTTTAGTGGACTGGCCGGAATTCAATTTGCGTCTGGCCAAAAAGCTCCGGCGCGATGGACACCGCGTGTTTTATTACATCAGCCCGCAGGTCTGGGCGTGGCGCAGTTATCGGGTCAAGCAAATCAAACGCGATGTCGAACGGATGCTGGTGATTTTACCGTTTGAAAAGCTTTTATGAACAACATGGCGTACAGGTAGAATACGTTGGGCATCCGCTGCTGGACAGCGTGCGCGTGATAAAATCGTGATGAATTTTGTCGGCAGTATAATCTGGATGCCGCGCGCCCACTTATTGCGTTATTGCCAGGCAGTCGCCGCAAGTTACATTTTACCGCCCATGCTGGAGGCCATTAGCCAGTTGCGTCAGACGAACCCTACCTGGCAATTTATTCTTCCCCTCGCGCCCACGATTGCGCTTGCGCAAGTGATAGCGTTGAGCGAATCCGTACCCTCTCTCAACCTGATCGAAAACGACACTTACAACGCGGTCGCAGCAGCAGATTTGGCAGTAGTAGCAAGTGGGACGGCGACTTTAGAAACGGCGCTTCTCGGCACACCGCTTATTATTTGTTATCGCGCCTCAGCCTTGAATTGGAAGCTTTTCACTCCTTTTATCAAAGTTCCTTACGTTGGGATGCCAAACCTGATTGCTGGACGAGAGATTGCGCCGGAATTATTGCAACACAACCTGACTGCCGCTGCCTTAGCCCAACAGATTAACTCCTTCCTGACAGACCCTGTACGCTTGATACAGGCGAGAGCGGATTTAGCCGACGTCAAGGAGAAATTAGGAACCGCACAAGCCTCTGCTTGCGCGGCAGCGCTGCTGATGAATCACTTTATGAAAGAATGAGGGCTTGGCGTGTGTCAGGCGCTCAGCAACAGTATATGCGCCGTCCAATCAGGTGCATCGCCTAACGTAACCGAAGCCAATAAACATAATACCTACCTGAATAGGGGAGTGACACGATTGCAGTAGCGCCTTACCCTGCGACTGTCAGCAATGCAAAGCCAACCAAATAAGCCAAAGTTCAGAGGCGCAAGATGCGAGCGGATACTCCCAAGTCCGACAAGGTTGGGGGTACTTGATTAGCAGTACGCCGGAGGAAATAGCAATAGGAGCGCCCGCCTTGCTGAACGCCGGTCTGCAAGGTTTGCCGCATACCTTACTGGACGCTGTACCCTTGAGTATTGGGGCCGAACATGGATGGCATTGTCGGCACACGCGCGTCCATCGTCAGCAGCGGGTAGCATAAGCTAACAAGCGTACCAAAGGCTAAGCCACGAGGGACATTACGGAAGTAAATGAAAGTCCATCACCATCCTGTCCGTAGTGTTTTTGAGGGCCAATAAGCCTGCGTAGAAATGTGAATTGAAGATGATTAACCGATCAGAAACGAGATAATTCGACACGATTAATAGGAGAAAAATAATGGATAAAGTAACGTTGGTAGATGATCAATATGGCCTGGGGTGGTGTCCTGATTACCCGGACTTTAGGGATTACACGATGGAAACAGCCGTCGTTGCGGCGAGTCTGAAAGAGACCGGTCTTAAGAAAGCTTCCAAAGCGCCGCTGAAGCTCCCGGTTAGTGCGGATTTACGCCCTTGGTGCTCGCCCATTGAGAATCAAGGTGCTCTAGGCTCTTGCACCGCGAATGCCGGAGTCGGAATGGTTGAATATTTTGAGCGCCGCGCTTTCGGCAGGCACCTCGACGCCTCGCGGCTCTTCCTTTACAAAGCGACCCGCAATCTCCTCAAGTGGACGGGGGATACAGGGGCGTTTCTGCGCTCGACGATGGGCGCGCTGGCGCTGTTTGGCGTGCCGCCGGAGGAATATTGGCCGTATGTCATCGCGGACTTCGACAAAGAACCGACGGCGTTCCTCTATGCATACGCACAGAGCTTCCAATCACTCACCTACTATCGCTTGGATACACCCGGTCTGGCGAAATCGGATGTCCTCACCAATATTAAAAACCATCTCAACAGTGGGCTACCCTTGATGTTCGGCTTTACGGTCTACTCTTCTATTTCGCAAGCTGGAACAACAGGAAAAATTCCGTTTCCCGTAGTAGGTGAAAAGATCGTTGGCGGGCACGCCATCATGGCGGTTGGCTATGATGACGCCGTGACGGTAACGAATACGACGAATGGCAGCACGGTTACCGGTGCCTTACTGATTCGTAACTCGTGGGGTACAGGCTGGGGGCTGAATGGTTATGGGTACTTGCCTTATGACTACTTGCCTTCGCGGCGCGGCAGATGACTTCTGGCGATAACCAAAGCGGAGTGGGTCGAGATCACGCTTTCCGTCCCTAATCTCAGCGGGAGCAATCCCCTCAGCCGTTTGGGATTGCTCCTTCTAAACTCAACAGCAGCATTAACTCAGCATAAAGGAGAAATGGCTTATGAATGGCGAGACTATCAATATCGCTCAGCTTCAGGAATCAATAGCCGCTCAGGAGGCGGGTTGGCAGGCCAGTCCGAATGAATTAACCGCATTACCACCGGATGAATTGAAGCTCCGACTTGGTTTTAATCCCCCACCGGGACAACCGTCGTTGGCGGAGCGCGAGCAAGCCGCAAAAGCCTCGCTGGCCGCACATGAGAGTGGCGCGCTGGGGGCGTTTGGTGCTCCTGCCTCTTTTGACCTGCGTAATGTGGGCGGCAGGAACTTCATCACAGCGGTCAAGAATCAAGGCGGGTGCGGTTCCTGTGTTTCGTTCGGCACCGTCGCCACTGTGGAAGGCACATTGCGCTGGTCAATCAATGATCCGAACTATCCGATTGACCTTTCCGAGGCACATCTCTTCTACTGCCACGCTCGTGCCTTAGGCCGCACCTGCGGTAACGGCTGGTGGCCGGAGCCGGCATTTGATGCGTTCAAAAATATCGGCGTGGTGGACGACGCTTGTTATCCCTACACCGCTAGCGACCAGAATTGCACCGGGCGGTGCGCTGATTGGGCCAATCGTGTGTTTAAAATCGGCGCTTGGCATTCCATCACTAATCCGGCACAGATGAAAGAATGGCTTTCCACGCGCGGGCCACTGGAGACTTGTTTCACGGTTTACACCGATTTCTTTGCTTATCGAAGCGGCGTCTATCGTCAGGTCAGCGGCAAAGTTGAAGGCGGGCATTGCGTCAGTGTTGTTGGCTATGACGATACGGCTGGCTGTTGGATTTGCAAAAACAGTTGGGGCACAGGTTGGGGCGAGGCCGGGTTCTTCCGCATCGCCTATGGACAGGTCGGCATTGACGCCAACATGATCGCGGTGGATAGCTTTGTTACTGGTGTCTGGCAAAATAATAAACGCATTGTCGGCTTGTGGTCGAACAATGCCGACCGGAATGCCTATGTTTACGTTGACGGCATCGGTTGGAAGCGGATCACAGGGGACAATGACAACATTCACCTTAATATGCTGGCACAGTTGATTGCGGCAAAAGCTGCCAACCGACCGGTCAACTATTTCGAGGAGAGCGGCGTGATCAAACAGGTTTACGTACTCTAAGCATCATGTACCGAACCGTCGCCTGTTTGCCCTGATCGCCGCCTGGGCTGAGGTCGGGATGACCGATGTTCCAGATTGGCTCCGACACGTCAGACATTATACTTTTGCAAATATCCCATTGAGGACACACCTCAAAAGAAAGGAAAATTGAACATGGCAAAATCGAAATCAACCAGCGACTCTGAAATGAGACCGACCAGGGAGCCGAGTGCTGCCAGCCAGAGCAGCGAACAGTTCTCCGGTGCGGGACAATCCAGTCCGCGTGACATCACGCCAGAGGAGATGGCAGAAATGCAAAGTAGCAAGGTGGAAGCTGCCGCGCCTTCTCTGGCCCCGCCGCAAGGGGCAGGCGTTACGGCGGTGACGGTGGTCTTGAGTGACAAACGCGTTACGGGGTTATGGGGTATCAACCAAGATCGCAATTCCTGGGCTCATATTGATGGTATTGGCTGGAAGAAGCTGATCAATACTTCTTCCAGCGCGAACACCGCTCTCACAATGCTGGCAGCCCATGCGCGCGAGTTGAACAGGCGGGTGGATTACCGTGAGGAAGCTGATGGCATGATTTATGAAATGTATATTTGGTAACAAGCCTGTGCTGTCTATCTGGTAGCGCAGGTGGATGCCTGCGTACTACCTGCCAAATCCGCTTGGCCAAAAGCACCGATGATTTCTGGTGCTTTTGGCCGGATTGGGCCATCGCACTTAGCTATCGTAAATGCTCTACACTTCAGGAGCCAATTGCCAAGTCCATTGCACGCTAGCATCCATTCTATCCAACGTAATCCATACCCATTTTATCCATCTCTTTCCAGGCACTGTGTGCCTGCTCTGACCCAGATCAGTTCCTGATATTAAGAGCAGAATATGGATAAGCGCGATAGCGATTTCCGGGCAACTGAAAACTCAACGAGGAGATACTTAGATGGCTCTCGAAAAACTCGAACTCAGCAAATTACAAGCCGAATTGCAGCAGTCAGATGCTGAATGGCAGGCAGGCGTAACTTCAGTGTCCGAACTTTCCGAGGAAGAGCAGCGGCTATATCTCGGCTACATTCCCGGTCCCGGCGAACCGTCGCTCGACGCCAGCGGGCAGGTCACGCATACCAATCTTGCAGCAGTTGGCACCGAGGTGCACGGCATTGGTGCGCCGACGGCTTATGACTTGCGCAATGTGGACGGCAAAAACTTCATTACCTCGGTAAAAAACCAGGGCGCTTGTGGTTCGGGCGTCGCCTTCGCCATTGTAGCGGCAGTCGAAGGTACTTTTCGTGTTCAGCGGGGCGATCCGAACTTAGCGATAGACCTGTCGGAAGCTCACTTATTTTACTGCCATGCCAGAGCGCAAGGGCGCACCTGTAGTACCGGCTGGTGGATAGATCCTGCGCTGGACGCTTTCAAAAATCCTGGCGTTGCGGATGAGGCTTGTTACCCGTATGTGGGCGGCGATCAAAACTGCAGTAACTTATGTGAAGATTGGCAATCACGCGTGACCAAGATCACGGCCTGGCACACAATTACCTCGCCCGCAGAGATGAAAACCTGGCTTTCTACGCGAGGGCCGCTCGTGACAGCCTTCAATGTCTACAGCGACTTCTACTCTTACAAGAGCGGGGTCTACCGCCACGTCACTGGCAGCAGCGTAGGGGGGATGATTGTTTGTTGTGTCGGCTACAATGACGCTGGGGGGTACTGGATTTGCAAGACCTCTTGGAGCACGGCCTGGGGAGAAGGAGGGTTCTTCAAAATCGCCTATGGCGAGGGTGGCATTGACGCCAAGATGTATGCTATTGACGGCATTGAGGAGACTGGCTGGTTGAATGACAAGCGGATCACTGGCTTGTGGGCAAACTCACTGGATCGCAATGCTTGGGTTTATATTGCAGGGAT
>JAXLQQ010000056.1:0-36854 GCA_046331525.1 Blastocatellia bacterium | reverse complement strand
CTGATTGTTGCCGACATCGACAATATCAATTGCGCCAATATTGCCGCCCGCTTGGCCAATGGCAGAAGTAACCTGCCCCAGTACGCCGGGCTTATTCGCTAATTTCAAACGTAGGGTGATGGCGTAACCTTCGCTGGGTTGATAGTACATAGGGGGTTGGTGATTATCGCAAAGGAACAAAGGAGCCAAGGCGCAAAGAAAACATCGTCGGTGAAAGTCTCTTTGAACCTTTGCCCCTTTGCGTTGAGCAGTGGTTATTGTCCTTTCGCCTGGTTGACCTTCAGTTTCGCGGCGAATTTCTCACGGAACTTTTTGATCTTCGGCGCAATGACATAACTGCAATAGCCGTAATTCGGATTATTGACGTAAAACTCCTGATGATAGGCTTCGGCAGAATAGAATTCCGTGAACGGCTTCAATTCCGTCACAATCGGGTCTTTGTAGGCTTTCGCTGCTGTCAGATCGGCGATGAATTTTTCGGCGATAGCTTTCTGTTCCGGCGAGTGATAGAAAATCGCTGAGCGATATTGCGGGCCGATGTCATTGCCCTGCCGGTTCAGAGTCGTCGGGTCGTGCAAGGTGAACAGCACTTCGAGAATTTCACGGAAGGAAATTACGCTGGGATCAAACGTAATTTGCACGACTTCGGCGTGGCCCGTGGTTTTGGAACTGACCTGTTCGTAGGTCGGATTTTTGACGTGGCCGCCGGAATAACCGGAAACGGCTTTTTCGACGCCGACCAGTTCATCAAACGGCGCTTCGATGCACCAGAAACATCCGCCCGCGACGGTGGCAACTTCTTTCATTTTCTTCTTCTCCTTTTTGTCCTGCTTGGTGTCTTTGGCAAGTGCGGTGCTCAGGCTCAGGGCCAGCAACGCGATCAGAGTCAAACATATTCTCATAAGCTTCAGCTCCTAGGGTTGCGATAGGTTCTGCGTCCGGCAGAACCGCCAGTATAACGCAAAACCGCGCGGGGATATTCCTTCAGTGTCGTTCCAGCACGTAAACATAATGCCAAAGGTCGCGCCAGAACACTTTCTTTTCAATCTGTAAGCCGTTCTTTTCGGCGACGCGACGCGACGGCAAATTTTCCGGGCGAATCATCGAAATCATTCGCTGGCGACCCAGCACGTCAAAGGCATAGTCAAAGCATGCCTTCGCCGCTTCGGGTGCAAAGCCCTGTCCCCAAAACTTGCGGTTCACGTGATAACCGACTTCCAATTCCTGCACGCCTTCGACCTCTTGTTGTAACAAACCGCAATCGCCGATGAATTTGTTTTCACTCTTCAAAATCACTGCCCACAGACCATAGCCATTTTCGGCATAACTTTTATATTGCCGTTGCAGTGCGGTCTCAAGCATCTCGCGGCTAAAGGGTTGCGGGTAATACAGCATCGTTTCGGCATCGCCAAAAATCTCGAACATCATGTCAAAGTCTGTGGGCGTAAGTTCGCGTAGGAACAACCGATCTGTCTCCAAGGTCACTTTCATACACCGATTGTATGGATGCGGCGGCGCAGGTCAATTGCACGGTTGAAAATCGTGCTGAACTTCGTTAGCTTCCCTGGCGTACAGAAATTGTCCGCCGGGCCAATCCGGCATTTCCGAAGAGGTACTTATTATGAACACGCTAGATCAATTGCTCGAAGCCGCGCGCCGCAAAACGCAGGAGTTTGACGAAAAATATAAACTCAAAGAAAAACTCGACGAAGGCATGAAAGCCGCCTCTGACGCCGCACGTAAAGGCGTCGAAGTCGCCAGCAATGCAGTCAACTCCGCGCGCGAACAGGCAGGCAAAGTAGACGAGCAATTCGGCGTCAGCGAAAAAGTTAAAGCCGCGACAGGACAGGCAGGCGAAACCGCACAAACCGTGGCCAGCGAAGTAGCGAAGAACGCCGAGCAAGCCGCAAAAGATGTGTTCGGCAGCGCGGCAGGCTATTACAAACGCGCCGAACAAGCTTACAACTTCAGCGCCAGCAGCGCCCGCGTAGCCGAAGCGACGCTGTCCGGCTTTGACAAAGCGCGTGCCTGGATCAAAGAGAATCCCGGCAAAACGGCAACTGTCACCTTTTCGTTGATCGCAGGCATTCGCGCAGGTTCAGCCCTGTCTTCGCTCGGCGCAACGGTTGTCGGCGCGGGGTTGGTGAATGATCTCTTGTTCAGCAGCGCCCTGCCTATCATTGGCTTGCGCAAGCTCACCGAAAAATACGACGAGTACCTGAAAGAACAAGAAGCCCGTTTAGCTAAAGGCGAGATGGACGAAGCCGAACGCGCCAGCATTGAATTCCAGCGCAACATGACCAAATACGTGGGCGCGCCGTTGCTGGGCGCTTTCAGCGTGGCCGCAGGCGCGACGTTAATTGGCGCTGCGGTGTCGGGCGCGACCGTAACAAGCCTGCCGCTCAGCTTGATTCTCGGCGCGAATCCGTTGCTGAACGGCATCTGGTTCTTTGCCAACGGCGTGATTTGCATCACCGAAGGATACAAGTTTTTTATGATTGCGCTGGCCGATCAGGACGAAGTGCAGAAGGTCGTCAAAGAGATCAAAGGATTGTTGCCTGCCTAACAGATTTAGCGAGCGGCCATAATAATACTTAATAACTCGCGGGGCGAAGTCGGTTTTGTCCCGCGAGTTTTGTTTTGCCTGCCAATCTCAAACGCCATACGCCATTGCGCGAATAACACGCGGTAGGCATCAAACACACTGTTCTTTGGATCGTAGATACTCGTGGCTTCGGACGTAACGCCATTCAATTCGATGATTTTGAAATCGCGGCCTTGTTGCAACGCTTCGAGCGAGGACACACGCAAATCAAAACGCCCGAAGTAAAAGCCCTCAAAGCTCTGACAGATACGATCTATCGTTGCTTCGAGTGCGTCGGTTTTATAATGCGTGCCGTCGAGAAAAATCGTGCCTTTGGAATGTGCCCCGATTTCGACGAGTTGAATTTTTTCGCCTGTGGCGGGCACATCGAATAAGCGCGCGCCCTGTTTGTCCGAATAAAACTCAGCCATACAAACGGCGCGTTCATCGTCCAGGATCAAATGCTCCAACGTATGTTCGCCATCGCCGATGACGACGGGAAATCTCTTTTCGGTGATTGCAAAAATCTGGCCGTGTGCGTCGTTCGGGTAACGGTAATAAAACACGCCGAACTCTTCGCCCTCCGCATACTCCTGCAAAATCGCATCGTGCGCGAAGGTGCGAAAATATTGCGCCAGATCATCGTCGGAGCGTATTACCTGCACGCCATTGCCGCGTTCTCCGGCGTCGGGTTTGAGAACGACGGGGTAGGCGAGTTGGTGTGTTTGCAAAAATGCGCGGGCCCGTGCAATGCGTTCGTCTACATTATCGGCGGCAGGAATGAGTTGATAGCGCGGCAGAAATTCTTCGGCGTGGTGCAGGCCATGCAGGATTTGCGTTTTTGATTCGCCGACAAAACCACTGGCAGGAATTGCGGGATTGCAGGCGGTGAACAGCGTGGGGCTGCGGTGCTTGAGCGCGAGATAGGCAATGTAAAAAACGACCGGCGGGTAAAACGCCCACATCGGCCAAAACTCCCAGCGCAGCAGCCGTCGCCATTGCCCCAACAACAACCGCCGCCCGCGCCACGTCGAAAGGCGCATTGCCAGTTTGATGAGCAAAAGCAAAAGAAAGCCGACGAACAACGCGATCAGCAGGAAATGTTGGTTCCCCAAATACACGCGTTCGATGAAGTTGCCGCCGAGCCACGCCGACAATGCCACCAGCAGCGGCGTCCACGCCGCACAGGCCAATGCAAAATAAAACGTGAACCACCAGAAATTCGTATGCAGCAACCCAGCGGCAAAATACGTCGGCAGACGTGCGCCGGGGACGAAGCGACTGGCGAAAATCACTTTCGCGCCTTGTCGTGCAAACCACGCTGAGCTTTTTGCGACAGCTTGCTCACTGACAAACCAACGCAGCGGCACGCGCGCTACTGCCGGACGCCCCAAATATCGTCCAGCCAGAAATAACAAAATGTCGCCCAGAAAAATGCCAAGAAAACACGCAAAGCTGCCAAATAGAAAGCCAATGCGCCCTTGCGCGACAAGCACGCCCACGCTGATGGTTGTCAGGTCTTCGCTCACGAGTGTTGCAGCCAGAATCATCAGCAACATCACGAGCGCGACGACGCCCATAATCTTCGGCAGATTCTTTGGATTGAAGGGGCGCAGCGACAGCGCGATGCTTTGCGGATCAGCGGTCGCGCGCGTGGTCACATTTCCCTTTTCAACGCGCTGCACAAAATCGTCAATCAGCGGAGCCAGTTCTTCGCCGCCCGTAAACACCATAAAATGATCGTCGTCGAACAAATGCAATTCACTTTGCGGCACCAGCCGATGATGCTCAATCGCAGCCTCCACCGGCACCAGCACATCGCTGCGCCCGTGCAGGATTTGCATTGGCCCGTCGTAATGCAACAGCATCCGGCGCAGCGGGCGCTGATCGGAATCATAAAAATTCCGCGCATACGATTCGCCCAGCATCATCCCGTCGAACGCACCAAAATGCGGTACGGCTTCGTTGAGCAACCACATCCCGGCAAGCTGCAAACCGTGCAAGACGTGATTGATGCGGTATTCGTTCAGCAATTCCATTTCCTGCACGCCAATGGCTGACAGCATCGTGATCGAAGCAACCCGCTGCGGCGCAATGTCGGCGATATTCAGCACTACGCCCCCGCCCATACTGAAGCCAACCAGATGCGCGCGTTGCACGTGCAGTTGATCCAGTAATTCCAGCACATAACGAGCGTGGGCGCGAATGGAATAATCAGGAATGCGGTGCGCCGAATCGCCAAAGCCCGGCAAATCCGGCACGATCAGGCGAAAGTTCGGCGCGAGGATAGGCGCAAGCGAGTCAAAATCACCGCTGTGGCCGGGGCTGCCGTGAATTAACACGATGACAGGGCGCGTGTCGTCTTCTGTAGATTGAAAAGTTTGATAAGCAAAATGAATACGATTGGTGCGCACGCGGTCACGATCAATTACAGCGACACGAATCTGTTTGACCTCGCTCTTGCCGCCGTTAATCCGCTGTTCCCAGCGCACCAAATGCGAGGCCAGCAAAGCGACGGAATACATCGCCAACAGCCACACCCACCAACGGTAGCGAAGTTTCTTTGCGGCTGTAGCGGTCGTTTCCATGAGTGGAAATGATAACGAATTCAGCTCACAACACAACCGCTAAACGCGGCTGACGCTGGCGCAGTACACCGAACCGCTGACGCTCTTTCCGATAGGACAGGGTCGCGGGCGCAACACCAACTTCTTCATTCAGAACCACGCCCTGCACGCGCAGCATCACGGCGACCAGCGCCTGATGATGAACCAGATGGCTGAGCAGAAATTGGAGCTCACGACGTAGCGATGACGTGCTCCAATACGGCGAATCCTGTTTGACCCAGAGCGTCGCCGTGTCGTCGGCAAGCGAAAGTTTCCAGAGCATTTCGGTCGTCGAGGTAATGCGTTCGATGGCGTGCGCGCGGCTTTGTTCTGTTCGTTCATCGCGTTCGCGCAGGTCGTAATCCACTTTGCCGTTTTTAATGCCGCGCAGGAAGCACTGGTAAAAATCCAGGCAATGCCGCAACTGCGCACCAATGCTGCTCGTGAAAGTGGGCGCATCTATATGGATAAACGCGCGGTCATCCAAACCTGCGAGCATCTTCTGCGTCTCGCGCAGGATTTTGATATTTTCGGCAATCAGGATTTCGGTAGAAGGGTTGATGGCAACGTCTGCGAATGGCATGCGACCTCCGTATCAGTGGTTGGCGTAAAAATCGCGCTGACTGCCGCGTGCAACCGCTGGGCCAAGTCTTTGCGATCTGCTGCGTGCAAAGTGTCTGCGCCAAACGTCAACGTCGCTTCAATTTCCGACAAGCAAAACACACCCCACAAATGCGGCGGGAGCGTCATCACGCCCCACCAGCACACCGACAAATACGCGGGTGTTTCCTGCGGAGGCGTGCGATAGCTCAGGCTGGCATAAGCAACAGGAAAGTTACCGCGCGCGGCAGGTTCGAGCAAACTCGGTTTGAAAGGCAGGATACTTGCACCAGCGGTGCTCGTGCCTTCGGGAAAGACAACGATGTTTTGCCCGCTCTGCAACGTTTCCTCAATCAACGCATTCACACGCGGAATGTCGGTGGCGCGTGCGCGATCAATAAAAATCGTATCCATACTGCGACTGAGCAAACCGAACACCGGCCAGCTTTTGACTTCACGTTTGGCAATGAACACACAATCTATTTGCGCCGCCAGAACCACAATGTCCAGATAGCTCAAATGATTGGACACCAGAAAAAACGGTGTCGCAGGTACAATCGCATTCGTCCGCACTTTTATTCCCAGCACCTGTAAAAGCGTGCGTGCCCAGTTGCGAAAAATGAAATTGCGCCAGCGGCGGCGCGGCGTGGAGAAGAAATAGATGAAAGGCGCGAGGAGGCAGCCAGAGCGCATAGAAACCAATGGTAACGACGGAAAAGGCAAGGGCTTTGATAATGGCGAAAAAGAGTTTGCAGAACCAGCCTCCTACATACGCGGAGCGTCTGGGGAGCGCACGCGGCCCGCGTGCTGAGACATTAAAAGCGTTTCCTTGTCTCGAAGCGGATACGCTTTTCACGCCTCAGCACGCTGGCCGCGTGCGCTCCCAGACTGCTCAATAACTACAGGCTAAAAAACATCTGATACGCTGCCGGACTGAGTTGATGACAGTCCAGCAGTACGAGGTAATCAATCGTTTTGAATTCCCGATCCATTGTGGGCAGCGAGCAAACCTGCGCGCTGAAGCGCAATGCGAGCGAAACAGTTTAGGAATTTTGGCAGGCGCATATGCGATTCCTCCGTTTCTCCACAAATAAAATCTGGTTGCGGCAATACTAACCAATCCCGACGCACGTGGCCGCTATCACGCAATTGCTGCATTACTGCCCAGCCCTCCAGTGGGTTTTGACTTGTCAGCGAACAACAGCCGAACAGATAGCGTTTGCGTTGCGCTAAGGTGTACGCCGCGATGCCACGCCACAGCAAATACAAGACGTTTGTGTGCCGGTGTGCGGGCGCGATGCAGGCGCGTCCCAACTCAATGGCATTCAGAGTAACATCATCTGGCAAAGCCGTAAGATCAAACTCCCCGGCGGAGTAAAAGCCATTGCCAGCAGCCGCCATTTCATTGGTTTGTAATCGGTAAGTGCCCACCACATTGTCTGTCTCCGTGTCCTCGACCATCAGATGATGGCATTGTGCATCAAAGGCGTCGCGGTCGCGTCCTGTACGCGATATGATGCTGGCCACTTCGCCCAGTTCAGATTGAAAACCTCAAAACGCAACTTCCATACCGCGTCCAAATCCATCGCGTTCTGTGCAAACCGCAGTAAATAGCGGCCTGCGCGCAGTTCGATGTGCGGGGCGCGGGAGTTGGAAGCCGTGGGGAGCAGCAAATTCAAAGTTTCCAGCAGCGTCATGCGGTTCTCCTTTACGCTGGCTATATCGGCTGGATGACAGATGATTATTCCCAACAAAACCAAACGACAATGGGAATAAATTTTGCGAGCGCCGGGATTATAGCGTCGAAGTGTTGCGAGTCACGCTGGGTAATGCCGCATCCCTGCGTGCTCGGCAGAGAAGAAATCAGCACGCAAGATGCGTGCGTACCGAATGAGTTATCCCATTGCAAAACCATTACGACGTCATCATCATCGGCACGGGCGCAGGCGGAGGCAGCGTCCGCCAAACTCCTTGCCGTCGAACAAAAAGATTGCTGCTCGAACGCGGCCCGTTTGCCCCGCGCGAGAAAGACAACTGGGAATCGCGCGCCGTCAATGTCGGGCCAAATATCACACGAAAGAAGTTTGGCGCGACAAGGACGGCAAAGAGCATCCGCACACGAATTACTACGTCGGCGGCAATACGAAATTTTACGGCGCGGCCTTGTTTCGCTTTCGTGAACGCGATTTCGGGAAGCCCTGCGCCACCGCGACGCCAACGGCGTCTCGCCCGCATGGCCGCTTTCGTATGCGGATTTAGAACCGTATTACACTGAGGCCGAACGGCTGTACCACGTCCACGGCACACGCGGCGAAGACCCAACAGAACCGTGGGCGAGCGTGCCGTATCCGCATCCGGCAGTCAGTCACGAACCACGGATGCAGCATTTGAGCGAAGATTTCGCGCGCCTCGGCTGTCAACCCTTCCACGTGCCGCTCGGCATTATGCTGAAAGAAAACAAGCGTCAAGTAGATCGGGGCAGTCAGTGCATTCGTTGTGCGACGTGCGACGGCTATCCGTGCCTCGTCAATGCCAAGTCAGATGCGCACACGTGCGCGGTCGAACCGGCGCTGGCATATCCGAACGTGACGCTGCTTACCGAGGCCAAAGTTGTAAAGCTTGAAACCAATGTAACAGGCCGCGAAATCAGCAAAGTCTGTGTCGAACGCGACGGCTCGTATGAAGTTTATTCGGCCAGCATCGTTGTCGTGTCTGCCGGGGCGATTAACTCGGCTGCGTTATTGCTGAAGTCCGCGAATGACAAGCACCCGAACGGCTTGGCGAATGCCAGCGATGTGGTCGGGCGGCATTATATGGGCCACGTGAATTCGGTGATGCTCGCGGTGTCGAAATGCCCAAACCCAACGGTGTTTCAAAAGACGCTGGCGCTGAATGATTTTTATTTCGGTGCGCCCGATTACGATTTTCCGATGGGGCATATTTCGTTCGTTGGCAAGCTGGACGGCGTCGCGTTGTCGGCGGGAGCGCCTGCCATCGCGCCCGGCTTTACACTAGATTTGATGGCGAAACATTCGCTGGATTTCTGGCTTACGTCGGAGGATTTGCCAGATCCGAACAATCGCGTGACATTGGATCGCAGCGGCAACATCGTGCTCGCGTACACGCCGAACAACCTTGAGCCGCACCAACGCTTGCAGGCCAAATTGCAAAGCCTGATGAAGCAGCAAACGAAATGCGAACTGCACGGCCACGACTGTCATCAGGGCTTGTTCGCGCGCAATTTGTTTCTGGCCGAACGCATTCCGCTCGCGGGCGTAGCGCACCAAAACGGCACGATTCGCTTTGGCAACGATCCAAAGACGAGCGCACTCGACCGCAACTGCAAGGCGCACGATGTAGATAATTTGTATGTCGTGGATGGCAGCTTTTTCTGTTCGAGTGCAGCGGTGAATCCCGCGCTGACGATTATGGCGAATGCGCTGCGCGTGGGCGATCACTTGTTGGCACGTTTGAGCTAAGCGGCGAGGAAAATAAAGAAGGCGGGAGCGAACCTTGAGAACGCTCCCGCCCGTCTGGTGGCTTTCCGACTTTAGCAAATGGGTCGGAAGACTGGAATCGTCAGCGCCGCATCTGCGAAAGCGGTCTTGTGCAACGCCCGGATACCTTTCCACGCGGCGGTGCGTGGCGTCAGAATTAAGCCGACAGCGCCGCCGACTTTGACCCGCATCCAGCCCGTCTGCCCCGAAGGAATCATCACCGCCATCCCATTTGGTACGCGCGGCTGGGTCGTGGTGATCGTTGCAGCAGCCTGACAATTTCCGCTCAGGAACGCGCTGAAGCTGCCGAAGGGTTTTTCGTTGCCGTTGTACACCAACGCGGTGCCGAATTGCGCCGCGCCGTTCAGCTGTCCCGTCGTCAAATCGCCGTTCAAGCTGGAGGTGACAATGCGTTGCCCGACGACATCCACCGGGCTTTGAATTTCCACGGCAAATTCATTGGGCGCACGATCATACCCCGCGCCGTTGAAAGGCAGTGTGGCGGTGCCATTGGCGTTCAGCGTAGCTGGTTGCGCGAAATGCGCCCAGAAGGTTTCGGCACCATAATTGTCCACATAGTTGCCGTCACTGACAAAAGCATTGCCGATGAGGGTATTGTTCTGAATCGGACGCCCCTCACGATCCACTGCTACGGCAAGTGCCCAGCCCGTGGATTCGGGGTCGTATTCAGATGCCTTGAAAGAAAAGCTCGCGTTCGGCGTCAGGCACAGGAACAAATCGCTTTGCTGACAGGTCGCGCCGTCCACAAAAAACAAATGCACGTACGCGGTATTGGCAACAATCGTCGCCGCATTGCTGATATTGCTGATCGTCATCCGTGTGTCAGCGTTGGTGGCGGCTTTGGAAGTGTAATACGGGAACACCAGCACGGAACCTGCACGCTGTCCGCTGGGGCCACCCGCGCCACAGATTTGCCGGAATTTCTGAACCCGTTCGTTTACCAAATCGGCGACATAGATATTGCCCGCCAAATCCACCGCAATCCCGGTAGGCAGATCAAACTGCCCATCAGCAGCGCCCGGCGTACCGAATTGTGTGAGGTATACGCCATTGTTATTGAATTTTTGGACGCGATTATTGACGGTGTCTACGACATAAACATTACCGTTATTATCTATCGCCAACCCAATGGGGCCATTGGGAGGGCCGCCGAATTGCCCATTCCCCGTACCCGCGCCGCCCCAGGAAAGAATCGGCACTCCCGTATTGGTAAACTTGCGCACCAGCAAGGTTGCCTGTTCCACTACGAACACATTGCCTGCCGGGTCTACGCCAATACCAGCAGGCGTGGCCACTGGCCATTGCGTCAGGTAGTTACCGGCAGGACCGAATTTCTGCACGCGCATGTTGTCCTGGTCAGAAACATAAATATTCCCCGCCGCATCTGTCGCGACTAAGGTAGGCATCATAAATTCACCATTGTTCATGCCCATAGCGCCAATAGTAAAGATCGTCGCGCCCGCAGGCGACAATTTATGAATCTGGTTCGTGCCGTTATCAACAACAATGATATTGCCGTTACTGTCTATCGCCACGCCAAATGGAAACAAGAATTGGCCGGGCGCGCCAAAGGTCGTGAGCAGTACGCCTGTCGGAGAATATTTGCGGATCGTCCCGCTAGCCCCATCCGACACATAAACATTGCCATTGCTATCCGTGGCTACGCCAAGCGGATTAGGAATGTTGGTGATTTTCGAGACGAATTCAATCGCGCAATTTTGCGCCTGCACGGGCTGCGAGAAACAACCTCCGAGCAATATGAAAAGGAAAAGTGCAACCTGCCAGCCGCGTTGGCGCAGTGTCCAAGTGTGTGTGAGGTTCATGTGTGGTCAATCCTTTCGGTATTTCTTTATGTCACAGATGGCAGGAGAGTAGATAGAACGAATCACGCCAGAAATTTTGCTTCCGAGGCTAAACCCGCAGCTAGCGTTTCCTGTGTGAAACGATCCCTCCGCCTAAGTCAATCAGTTTGCCGGTAATGTGAGAATGCTCAGATGGTGCGGGCATTATAGGCAAACGGGCGGCGATTTGTCTACGCGAATTCAGAGGGAAAAAGGCTTTGGGGCTGGTAAAGCGGGGATGGCCGAGCCTCTTTTGGATTGGTAGCGCAGCAGTCTTTCATGCGACAGGTCCCGTCTTCGTTTTTTCCTGGCACCAGTCAAAAAATCACAACCCACGGGAATTTTCGTTTCGCATCGCAGGATTAAGTAGCTGACAGTTGCGCCCTCTAACAACTTGGCAGAAAGCTACGTGGGCGCGCGAGGTGACGTTATGAAGCAATTGCAATGGACACACCAACGAATGTTGAGCGTCGTGCGCGGGGTCTTGTGGCTGGTTTGCTGCTTGCCCGCGTACCCCTTCCTTCAGGCCCAGGTCGTGGCCGTAGGCGCACCGGGATTTACTGTTTCCGATGCAGATCGCACGGTCGCGTTTATGCAGCAGGTGCTATCATTCGAGAAAGTCTCCGATATTGAAGTCACCGGTACAGAATACGAACATCTGCAAGGTGTCTTCGGCGTGCGAATGCGGATCGTGGTGATGAAACTCGGCGACGAACTCCTGGAATTGACCGAATACCTCGCGCCCAAAGGCAAACCGATTCCGGCGGATTTTCGCAGCAATGATCACGCATTCCAACATATCGCCATCATCGTCAGCGATATGGACAAGGCGTATCAATGGCTGCGAAAAAATAAAGTCACGCACGCTTCGACGGGGCCGCAACGCCTGCCGGATTGGAACAAAAACGCGGGCGGCATCAAGGCGTTTTACTTTAAAGACCCGGACGGCCACGTGCTGGAAATCCTCGCATTCCCGGTGGACAAGGGGCATCCAAAATGGCACCAACTCGCCGCCGCGCACCCTGACCGGCTCTTTCTTGGCATAGATCACACGGCGATTGTCGTCAGCGATACGGCAGCGAGTCTGAGGTTTTATCGAAATGTGCTGGGGTTTCAAGTCGCGGGCGAGAGCGAGAATTACGGCATTGAACAGGAACGATTGAATAACGTCTTTGGCGCGCGACTACACATCACAGGGCTGCGGGCCGAACGCGGGCCGGGCATCGAGTTTTTGGAATACCTCGCGCCGCGCGATGGCCGCCCGAAGCCGCTGGAAATTGGCGCGAACGACTTGCTGCATTGGCAAACCAAACTCGTGACACGCGACGCCACGGCAATCTTACAGAGCCTGTTGATGAATAAATATTCGCTCGTTTCTTCCGGCATCGTAGCGCTGCCGAACGGCGAGATGAATTTTCAGAAAAGCCTGCTGGTGCGTGATCCCGATGGACACGTGCTGCAATTGATTGAGAGGTGAATATGCGCGAAAAACTCTATTGCCCCGATTGCAACGTTGAAATGCAATTCCATCCGGTCACGGCGGATTACACGATTACGCGGGCAGATTTATTGACCGAAGAACAGCTTCTTAGTGGTATCCTAGACGAGTTCTATTCCTGCCCCGCGTGTGGCCAAACCGCCACTCCCAATGATGCAACGTATGTTCAGCAAACGCTCCGCGCACAAGCCTGGCAACAGGTCGTGGCGATGAAGTTGTTTTGAGAAGTTCTTTTCACGGCAAAGGTACAGAGTTGGCGCAGAGGCACACAGAGTTTTTTCAGCTATCCTCGTTGCGACGCTCTGTGCCAACGCTGCGCCTCTGCCGTGAAAATAAGTTGAGGCTACCTAATGACCGCAGAAGAAATCCGCTTACAAGAATCGAATACACGCCAAAAACACTGGAAACGTTGGGGGCCGTACCTGAGCGAACGCGCGTGGGGCACAGTGCGCGAAGATTATAGCCGTTACGGCGAGGCGTGGGATTATCTGCCGCACGATCACGCGCGCTCCAAAGCTTATCGCTGGAACGAGGATGGATTGGCCGGCATTTCCGACCGCAAGCAAAATTTATGTTTCGCCGTCGCCCTCTGGAATGGCCACGATCCGATTTTGAAAGAGCGGTTGTTTGGCCTCACGGGCAGCGAAGGCAATCACGGCGAGGACGTGAAGGAATATTACTTTTACCTCGATTCGACGCCGACGCATTCGTACATGAAATATCTGTACAAATACCCGCAGGCCGCGTTTCCCTACAGCGAACTGATCGAACGCAATCGCCACCGCAGCAAGTACGAGGGCGAGTATGAGTTGATGGACACGGGCGTGTTCGCGGATAACCGCTATTTCGATGTGTTTGTCGAATACGCCAAAGCCGATGTCGAAGACATTCTGATTCAAATCAATATTGCCAATCGCGGGCCGGAAGCCGCAACGTTGCACGTCCTGCCAACACTCTGGTTTCGCAATCGCTGGAGCTGGGGAAATGGTAAAGGTGAAAACGGCGGACAAAACGCGACAAAGCCGCTGCTGCGCGCGAAAGATGGCGCAGTTGAAATCCTGCATCACGTGTTTGGCGAACGGTATCTGTATTGCGAAGGCGCGCCGGAATTGCTGTTCACCGAAAACGAAACGAATGCGCGGCGGTTGTATGGTATCGAGGCCGAAGGCTATGCCAAGGACGGCATCAATGATTACGTCGTCAATGGCGCGAGCCAGGCCGTGAATCCGGCGCAGCAGGGCACAAAAGCCGCCGCGCATTACCTCGTCACAGTTGAGCCGGGCGCAACCGCCACGCTCCGCCTGCGCCTCGCACACGAAGCGATTCCCTCCCCTTTCGCCCGCTTTGCTGAAACCTTACAGCAGCGCCTGCACGAGGCCGACGAGTTTTACGACACGGTCATTCCTGCCGATGTGTGCGACGACAATCGCAACGTGATGCGGCAGGCGTTTGCCGGAATGCTGTGGTCGAAGCAGTTCTATCACTACGTCGTCGAAGACTGGTTGCAGGGTGATTCCACACAACCGCCACCGCCGCCCGAACGCCAACGCGGGCGCAACAGCGAATGGAAGCATCTCTACAACGCCGACGTGATTTCGATGCCTGACAAATGGGAGTATCCGTGGTACGCCGCGTGGGATTTAGCCTTTCACTGCTTGCCGCTCGCGCTGGTGGATTCCGAGTTTGCGAAAGAACAACTCGTGCTAATGCTGCGCGAATGGTATATGCATCCGAACGGCCAATTGCCCGCCTACGAATGGGCGTTTGGCGATGTGAATCCGCCTGTGCATGCGTGGGCGGCGTGGCGCGTTTACAAAATCGAAAAGAAGCGGCGCGGCGAAGGCGACATCAAATTTTTGCAGCGCGTTTTTCACAAGTTGTTGCTCAATTTCAACTGGTGGGTCAATCGCAAAGACGCTGAGGGCAACAACATTTTTCAGGGTGGATTCCTCGGCCTCGACAACATCGGCGTTTTTGATCGCTCGCGCCCGTTGCCGACCGGCGGGCACATTGAACAATCCGACGGTACGAGTTGGATGGCGATGTATTCGCTGAACCTGATGGCGATTGCATTGGAACTCGCGCAACACGATCCTGCCTACGAGGACGTGGCGAGTAAATTCTGGGAGCATTTCCTCTACATTGCCAAAGCGATGAATGATCGCGGGCACGGCGAGATGTCGTTGTGGGATGATGATGACGGCTTTTTCTATGATGTGCTACACACGACGGATGGCAAATTGTTTCCAATGAAAGTGCGTTCGATGGTCGGGCTGATTCCGCTTTTTGCCGTCGAAACGATTGAGCCGGAAGTGTTGGAGATGCTGCCGAATTTCCGCCGCCGGATGGATTGGTTCATCACGCATCGGCCTGATTTGACGAGCAATGTGGCGTCGATGTGTACGCCGGGCAAAGGCGAGCGGTTGCTGATGTCTATTGTCAATCAGGAGCAATTGCGCCGCATGTTGCGCGTGATGTTGCACGAGGAGGAATTTTTCTCGCCTTATGGCATTCGCGCCCTGTCGCGGGTGCATCGAGAAAAGCCGTACATCCTGCAGGTCAACGGTGAAGCGCATCGCGTAGATTACGAGCCGGGCGAATCTACATCAGGCTTGTTTGGCGGCAACTCGAACTGGCGCGGCCCGATCTGGATGCCGGTGAATTACCTGCTGATCGAATCGCTGCAAAAATTCCATCACTATCTGAACAGCGAATACAAAGTCGAATGCCCGACCGGTTCCGGCCAGTTGCTGACGCTGTGGCAAGTGGCGGCAGAAATGTCGCGCCGATTGACGCATATCTTTCTGCGCAACGGCGACGGCACGCGGCCCGTCCACGGAAGTTGTGACAAATTTCAGCACGATCCGCACTGGCGCGATTTGCTGTTGTTTTATGAATACTTTCACGGCGACAACGGCTCCGGCGTCGGTGCCAGCCATCAAACCGGCTGGACAGGACTGGTCGCCAAATTGATTCAACAGAGCGGAGAATGAGGCGTTAGGGATTGGAGATTGGAGATTGGAGATCGCAAGTATTCCTATCTCAAATTTCAAATCTCCAACTCACCCTGCGACAAGGGGAGGTCGAGATGATCGAATTGGCAAAGGAAATTTGTGGCGATCTCGCACAGGCTAATCGGCGCGAATGGCTGGAAACGAATGGAATAGGCGGGTTCGCGTCGTCTACGATTACAGGACTGAATACGCGCCGCTATCACGGACTCTTAACAGCGGCAACACAGCCGCCCGTCGGACGTTTGCTATTGCTCGCCAAGCTGGAAGAAACGGTGGTGATTGATGGCGAACGTTTTGACCTTGCGGTCAATCAATATCCCGGCACAATTCATCCGAGTGGTCAGCAGTATTTGAAAAGCTTTCGCCTCGCGCCCTTTCCGATTTTCACCTATGAAGTCGCGGGCATCGAAATCGAAAAATCCGTGTTTATGCCGCACGGCGAAAACACGACGGTCATTCAGTATCGAGCCAATAAAATCGGGGCCAAAAACGTTGCGCTCGAAGCGCGCCCACTGCTCGCCTTTCGGGATTACCACAGCACCACGCACGAAAACAGTGCGCTGAATCCGCACGTTGCCATCAGCGATGGAGTGGCGACCGTGCAGCCGTATGCCGCCTTGCCCAAACTGCATTTCGCGCACAATGCCTGCGACGTGGCGACGACGGGCGAGTGGTATCGCAATTTTGAATACGCGCAGGAACAGGCGCGCGGGCTGGAGTTTCGGGAGGATTTATTTCAGCCGCTGGTGCTAACGTTTTCGCTGGCAGCACGCGCGCGCGCGGTCATCATCGCCTCTACGGAAGTCCGCGACGTGCGCGACTGCGCCGCCATGCAACGCCGCGAAATGAAACGCCGCCGGAAGGTGTTAGCGGCGGCATCTGCCACGGATGATTTCACCCGGCAACTCGTCACAGCGGCCGATCAATTCATTGTCGCGCGCGGCGCGCAAAAAACCGTGATTGCCGGTTATCACTGGTTCAGCGATTGGGGCCGCGACACGATGATTGCGCTGCCCGGCTTAACACTCGCCACCGGACGCGCGGACGTAGCGCAAAGCATCCTGCTGGAATTCGCACGACATGTGGATCGCGGCATGCTGCCCAATCGCTTCCCCGACGCGGGCGAAGCGCCAGAATACAACACGGTGGATGCAACGCTCTGGTTCTTTGAATCCATTCGCGCGTGGGCGGCGCACACGAATGATTACAATTTCGTCCAAGCCAATTTTTATGCGGTGCTGACAGACATTGTGGACTGGCACATACGCGGCACTCGCTACGGCATTCGCGTGGATACGGATGGGTTACTGCACGCAGGCGAACCGGGTGTGCAGTTGACATGGATGGATGCGAAGATCGGCGATTGGGTCGTCACGCCACGCACGGGCAAACCCGTTGAGATTCAGGCACTGTGGTACAACGCGCTGTGCATAATGAAAGATTTTGCGCTGCGCTTTGGCGACGAAGCTCGCGCAAGTCAATACGCAGCACTGGCTGCGCGAGTGTACAGCAGTTTCCAGCATCAGTTTTGGAATGAGGCGACCGAGTGCCTTTACGACGTGGTGGATGACGCAGAGCGCGACAGCTCGCTGCGTCCGAATCAAATCCTCGCGCTGAGTTTGCCGCACGCGCTCATAACAGGCGAAAAAGCGCGGCGTGTGCTTGCCACAGTCGAACGCGAATTGCTTACGCCCGTTGGTTTGCGCAGCCTTGCGCCCAGCGATCCGCGTTATATTCCGCATTATGAGGGCGGCATCCTGGAACGCGATGGAGCATATCATCAGGGCATCGTATGGACGTGGCTGTTGGGGCCATTCTTCACGGCGTATCTGAAAGTTCATGGCAACAGCGGGCGCGTGCAAGTCGAACAATGGCTGACCGCTTGGCACGCCCGCATGCGCGAGGCCGGATTAGGGCAAATAGCCGAAATTTACGATGCCGAGCCGCCATTCACGCCACGCGGTTGCATCGCCCAAGCCTGGAGCGTGGCCGAGTTGCTGCGCGTCAAACAGGCGTTGGCGCAGGTAGCGCAATCGGCTCGTTTAGGTGCCTGACAGTGCGGTCCCTTACAGCGATGCAAACGGGACGTTTGCGCTACTTTCTTACCTGCCAGCGCGGATCATCCCGGCGCGCTTCGTTCATATACGCGATGGCTCGCTGCACCAGCTGCGGGTTGGTGGCGGCCAGATCGTGCTGTTCGCCAACGTCCTTCGACAAATCAAACAACTGCACCGGCCCCGTCAACATTGGCTCCCGAATCGCTTTCCAGTTGCCGAAGCGCACCGACTGTCGCCCACCCTGTTCGTAAAATTCAAAGTAAAGATAAGGATGCTGCGACTGCTTTGAGCGGCCCAGCAGCGTAGGCAAAAAGCTGATCGAATCCAGGCCAGTCGCCAGCGGTTGTTTCGTCAATTCGCTGACCGTCGCCATCACGTCGCCGAAGTACGCGATGTGGTTACTAGTCGTTCCTGCTTTGATCCGTCCCGGCCAGCGCGCAACAAACGGAACGCGCACGCCGCCTTCATACAACGCGCGCTTGATGCCACGCAGCGGCCCCGCCGGATGAAAAAGCTGCGGATTGTTTTTGCCTTCCTGATGCGGCCCGTTGTCAGAAGTAAAAATCACCAGTGTGTTGCGCGCCAGCCCGCGCGCCTGCAACCACGCCAGCATTTGCCCTACCTGTGTATCCAGCCGCGTAATCATCGCCGCCTGCCCTTTATCAGGATTCGGCCAGGGCTTGTCTTTGTAGATGCCGTAATCAGGCACTTCCTGCCCGTCGCCGACGTTATTCGCGGCTTCGTTGTTCGCGTGCGGCAGCGTCGAAGCGAAATAGAGGAAAAACGGTTTTGCTTTGTTTTGCTCCAGCCACTGCATTGCTTTGTCAAAGATTACGTCTGGCGCGTAATCCAACTTCTCGCGCGCCCAGCCTTCGCCCTGTTCTGATTTGGTGTTAGCTGGCATGTTTCGAAGCGGCACCCGTTCGCTGTTATGCACCAGAAACGTTGGATAGTAATTATGCGCGTGCGTTTGATTCAGAAAGCCAAAGAATTCATCGAAGCCCATCCGGTTCGGATGCCCTTCCGCGCCGATTTCGCCGAGTCCCCATTTGCCGAAGAGCGCCGTTTGATAGCCCGCGTCTTTGAAAACATGCCCGATGGTGCGTTCGCCCTGATGCAACGATTGCAGCGCCAGATTCTCGCGCCCCGCATTGCCGCGCACGCTGACGTGTCCCATGTGCCTTCCCGTCATCAATACCGCGCGCGACGGCGCACAGACCGTCGAACCTGCGTACATCTGCGTAAAGCGCAATCCTTCGCGCGCCAGCCGATCAATATTCGGCGTCTGAATCAACTGCTGCCCATAACAGCCGAGGTCACCATAACCAAGATCGTCAGCCATAATGTAAATCACATTTGGTTGCTGCGGCGCAGCCCAGAGCGGCACAGCGACCAGCAGCAGAAGCGTTAGAAAAAGTAGTTTCATAATGGGTCAGTCCTCCTTAATGCACGTCTATTTTGGTGCCACGCGGCTGGACTTTTTTGAAGAGAAACACGAGCGGTATGCACAGCAGACAAAGCAGTCCCAGCGAGCGGAAATTATCAATAAACGCCAGCAGCCGCGCCTGCCGCAACAGCGTTCCGTACATCGTCGCATTCGTCACCTGCTCGCTGCCGAGCGCGCCGAGTTGTGTGCTTAACGCGCCCTGCACCTGTTGCCAGCGTTGCTGAAACGCGGCGTCATACGGCGTCAGATGTGCGGCCAGCGCTGCCTGATGGATTTGTGCGCCGCGCGCGAGCGTCGTTGCGCCAACCGAAATTCCGATGCCGCCGCCGAGGTTGCGCAGCAGGCTGAATAGTCCCGTCGCATAACCAATTTGCTCCGTGCGCAGCGTGCTCATCGTCAGCGTCGTCAGCGGCACGAACACAAAGCCAATCGCCAGCCCGCTGACAATATTCGGCCAGATCACCGTCGCCTGCGTAATTTCCAGATTGATGTCGCCGAGCAGCCAGACCGACACGCCCAGCGTAGCGAAGCCGCACGCCATCAACCAGCGGCCATCCAGTTTGCCGATCATCCGCCCGACACTCAGCATCGAAATCATCGCGCCAATGCCACGCGGGCTGACCGCCATCCCGCTTTCGACTGCCGTGTAGCCCATCAGCGACTGCAAAAACATCGGCAACTGCGCCATCACGCCGTACAGCACCGCCCCTGCGACTGCGACCAGCAATGTTCCCATCCCAAAGTTGCGGTTGCCCAGAATGCGCAAATCCACAATCGGTTCCGCCACGCGCAATTCACGAATGACAAAGCCAACGAGCGCCGCGCACGCAATCACCGTCAGCCACAGGATGAACGCCGAAGCAAACCAGTCTTCGTGTTGCCCTTTGTCGAGCACAAGCTGAAAGCCGCCCAGCGCCAACGCCATCAGACCAAAGCCGATGTAGTCAATGTTGTTGCGCGCGATGCGGCGCAGATGCGGCGGATCAATCAACGCCTTTTGCGTCAGCAGCACCGAAATGATGCCGACCGGCACATTGATATAAAAAATCCAGCGCCACGAATAATTATCGGTAATCCATCCGCCCAGCGTTGGCCCGACAATCGGCGCAACAATCACACCGATGGAATAAATCGCCATCGCCTGTCCACGCTTCGCCAGCGAAAAGCTTTCCATCATCACCGCCTGCGCCGTCGGTTGCAGCACGCCGCCGCCAATGCCTTGCAGAATACGCGCAACAATCAAAAAGCTGAGGCTCGGCGCGGCTCCGCACAAAGCCGAGGATACGGTGAAAATGATCGTGCAAGCGATTAACAGCCGCTTGCGCCCAAAGAAACTGCTCAGCCAGCCGGTCGCCGGAAGGATGATTGCATTTGAGATCAGATAACTCGTCAGCACCCACGTTGCCTCATCCGTACTGGCCGAAAGCGTGCCCGCGATGTGCGGCAGCGAGACATTGGCGACGGAGGTGTCCAATACCTCCATAAACGTCGCCGACATCACGGCGAGCGCAATCAGCCAGGGCTTTTGGATTGGAGATTGGAGATGGGAGATGGGAGATGGTTCCGTGTTCATCCTGGATTGATTGGTGTGGTGGTTGGTGGTCGGTGGTCGGTGTTTGGTTGTTGGTTGTCGTTGAGCATTGCCATTAGTTGTCGGGCGTTGGTTGCTGATCGTTGGGCATTGGTTAGTTGCCAGTTGTGATGGCAAGCGAATCATCTGCCCAGCAAATCTCAAATCTCAAATCCTCAAATCTCAAATCCTCAACTCCTCAACGCACTCTCACTTCCGGCACGACCGACATGCCCGGCCCCAGCGGAAAAGATGGATCGGGCGCGATGTCGAAGACGATTTTGACCGGGACGCGCTGCACGACTTTGACGAAATTGCCGGTGGCGTTTTCGGGCGGCATCATACTGAAGCGAGCGCCCGCGCCTTTCTGAATGCTGTCTACGTGGCCGCGAAAGGTTTGCCGGGGGAAGGCGTCTACGCTGATTTCGACGGGCTGGCCGGGGCGGAGTTGATTGAGTTGGGTTTCTTTGAAATTCGCTACGACCCACAGTTCGCCTTGCACGAGCGCGCACATCGCTTGTCCGGCTTGCACAAAGCTGCCGATGTTGACGGCTTTGCGTGTCACGCGACCGTCTGCTGGCGCGTAGACTTTGGTGTAGGACAGTTGCAGTTCGGCTTGCGCGACATCGGCCTGGGCTTTCAGCACGTCGGCGGAAGCGGTGCCGGCCTGTGCCTGACTGACGGCGAGTTGCTGCGGCGCGGCAGAAGCTTCGGTCAAGCGTCCGGCGGCCTGGCCGGATTGAGCTTTGGCTTGTTCGACCTGCGTTTCCAGTTGGTGCGCGTTGGCGGCGACGGCGTTGGCGTTGGCTTGCGCTTCGTTGACCTGAGCTTGCGCGGCGGCGGCGCGTTGGCGCGCGGCGTTGTGTTGCGCATCAGCCATTTGCGCGAAGGCTTGTGCCTGTTCCAACTGCTGGCGCGCGATGTCGCCTTTGGCAAAAAGCTGTTGCGCGCGTTGGGCGTCGGCGCGCGTGCGGCGGGCGTCGGCTTCGGCGGCGGTGACTTGCGCCTGCGCCTGTTGCGCGTTGGCTTGCGCGGTGGCGATGGCGGATTGCGCAGCGGTGGCGCGTTCGCGGCTGGCGGTCATCTGGGCGCGGGCAGATTCAACGCCAGAACGGGCGGCAGACACGCCTGCGGTAGCCTGTTCGACGTTGCCCTGCGTGACGGCGCGGGTGAGCGAAACGCCAGCCTGCGCGGCTTTGGCTTTGGCTTCGGCGGATTGGAGCGCGGCGCGTGCCTGTTCCAAACGCGCCTCGAAATCGCGCGGGTCGAGTTCGAGCAACAAATCGCCCTGCTTCACCTGCTGGTTTTCGCGGATGTAAACTTTCAGCACGTGTCCGGCGACCTTCGGGCTGAGTTGGACGACCTGCCCTTCAATGAAAGCATCGTCCGTGCCTTCGTAATTTCGCGCGTGCCAAAAGGCGCGGACGCCATACATCAATCCGATCAACACTAGCGCGCTAACGAGGAAAAGCGCGAGGGGACGGCGCAGCGTAGTTTTCTTTGTTTCAAGGGATTGAGCAACGCGGCTCACGGGTTCTGTACTTTCCATCACGGTGCTTATACTTCGATAGTTGGCGGGCAGATGCAACTTTAATGCGGGGTTCCAACAAAAAAATTGCGCGGCCAACGGCTCGTTAACCGTGAGGAATTGCGCCAAACGCGGCTGGCTCCCTTTGCCCGGCTGGCGGTTTGTGGTGAAATGCCGTCGCTGAGCAATCATCTTCTCGGAGGAACCTGCATGAAAATTCATCTCGCTGGCTGTCTGACAGCCTTGTTGTGTTGTGTGGGCGCAGCCTTTGCGCAAGCGCCTGTGATTCCGCTTTACCCCGGCGTCGCGCCCGGCTCAGAAAACGCCAAACAAAAAGAAACGGCTTCGCCCGGAGCCGATCAAAAACCGCGCCTTCGCAATGTCACGCAACCGACGCTGACAGCCTTCCTGCCCGAACGCAGCAAGGCCAACGGTACGGCGATTATCATTGCGCCGGGCGGCGGCTTTATGCACTTGGCGATTGATAAAGAAGGCAATGACGTAGCGCGTTGGTTGCAGGCGCGCGGCGTTGCCGCCTTCGTGCTGAAATATCGTTTGCAGGACACCGGCACGGAAGAAGAATACCAAAAACGCGCCGCCGCGATGGCACGAGCAACCGCCGCGTCAAACGCTCCCGCACCGACGAGGCCGACCACGCCCGCGCCCAATCCTGAACGCGATAAAGCCGTAGCAATGGCCGTTGCCGATGGCGTGCAGGCCGTGAGGCTCGTGCGCGGGCGCGCGGCGGAATGGGGCATCGCGCCGGATCGCATCGGGCTGATGGGCTTTTCGGCAGGCGGGATGTTGACGATGGGCGTGGTGATGAAACACGACGCTGCCGGAATGCCGAACTTTGCCGCGCCGATTTATGGCGGCAGCACGGGAGGCACAGCCGTCACATCAGATGCGCCGCCACTGTTTATTGCCGTCGCCAGCGATGATCCGGTCGCTTCGGTCAGCAGCGCGAAGTTGTATCTGGAATGGAAAGCCGCCGGACGCAGCGCCGAACTGCATATCTATTCGCAAGGCGGTCACGGCTTCGGGATGACCAAACGCGGCCTGCCGGTAGATGGTTGGGTAGAGCGGTTTGGCGAATGGCTACGCATTCAAGGCTTGCTCAACACGCCTTAAGGGTACAGTACAGGGAGCGGTAGCGACCTGGTAGCGACTTCTACCAAGTCGCTACCGCTCCCTGTACTGTACCGTGTCTCAGTCTTGTTAGAACTGAAATGACAGACAACACATATTACAACGCCAGCACGTTACTTGATGCCAATCTGGCAGCGGGGCGGGGCGCACGTCCGGCGCTTTATTTTGGCGAGATGTGTTTGAGCTACGAAACCTTGTATCAGCAGGTTTGCGCGATGGGCTGGTTGCTGCGGGAATGGCAAGTCGCACGCGAAAACCGGGTGTTGCTGATTCTCGGTGACACGCCCGCGTTTCCGTTCGCATTTTTTGGCGCGCTGCGCATTGGGGCGGTGCCGGTGCCGATCAATCCGCTGTACAAGGCGGCGGACTATCGCTTTTTTCTGGAAGACAGCGGAGCGCGCGTCGTGCTGACGGATGCGGCGTATCTGGACAAAGTGCAGGAGGCGTTGGCGGGATACGAAGAAACCGTGCGCGTCGTGCTGGCGGAAGACTTGCCCGCACTGCTCGCAACACAGCCGACCGAACTTTCGCCCGCGCGCACGCATCGTGAGGATATGGCGTTCTGGCTGTACAGTTCCGGTTCGACCGGACAGCCAAAAGGCGTGGTGCATCGGCACGAGAATATTCTGGCGACGTGTGAAACCTACGGACGCAACGTGCTGGAAATAACGGAAGACGATGTGGTGTTTGGGCGTGTGTTGTTTCACGCCTACGGGCTGGGCAATGCGTTGAGCTTTCCGCTGCACGCAGGCGCGGCGACGGTGTTAGTGCCGGGACGACCTACGCCGGAAAGCATTTTTGCGGCGATTGCAAAGCATCGTCCGACGGTGCTGGGGTTGGTGCCAACGCTTTACAACGCGCTGCTGAACGATCCGGCGAGCGCGACGGCGGATTTGTCTTCGCTGCGCTGTTGCATTTCGGCGGCGGAACCGCTCGCGCCGGAAACGTGGCGGCGGTGGCAGGAGCGGTTCGGCCTGGCGATTTTGGATGGCATCGGTTCGACCGAGATGCTGCACATCTTTTGCTCAAATACCGCCGCCGCTTGCCAGCCGGGTTCGAGCGGCAAAGCGGTGCCGGGCTACGAATTGCGGCTGGTGGATGATGACGGCAGTCCGGTTGCGGTTGGCGAGACGGGACATTTGCACGTCAAAGGCGCGAGCGCCGCCGCGTTTTATTGGCGCAACCGGGCAAAGACACAGCGCACGATGCTCGGCGAATGGATGGTGACGGGCGACCGTTACCGCGTGGATGAGGACGGCTTTTATTGGTACGAAGGCCGCGCGGATGATTTGCTGAAAGTCAGCGGCGAATGGGCTTCGCCAATTGACATCGAAAACGCGCTGATGGAATACCCCGCTGTCAATGAAGTCGCCGTTGTCGGCGTGCAGCGCGATGGCGTGATGCGCATTCGCGCCGTGATTATTTTGCACGGCGAAGCAACGCCAACGCTCAAAGCGGAGTTGCAGGAATGGTGCAAGCAACGGCTGCAACGCTTCCAATATCCGCACGTCATTGATTTCGTCACAGCGCTGCCCAAAACGACGACGGGCAAAATCCAACGCTTCAAATTGCGCGAGTAACACGGTGGCGGGAGTATTGTTTTGTGCCGGAGGCACGGCGGAAATTAGCCGCTGGTGGAGCGTTGCGCGCAACCACCGGGTAGCAGCCGAAATTCCCTCCAGCCCCGCAGGGGCGACAGATGCCGTCAGCGTCTCACGCCCTGTCGGGGCTTGGGCGGTACTTGTCACGATTCCGGTGGTTGCGCTCTCGCTTCACCGGCTAATTTCCGCAGTGCCTCCGGCACGAAAACGTGGAGGAATCAGCAACGCGCACGCAGAACGCATGACCTAAAGATTATGATTACCTTTGCCACTTCGCCTGCACAGTATCGCCACTGGCAACTGACGATTGACGGCGCGACGGCGACGCTCGCGATGGATGTTAACGAAGAGGCGACGCGTTGATTTGACGGCTACAAACTCAAGCTGAATTCCTACGACCTCGGCGACACCAACTCGCCGATGCCGTCGAACGCCTGCGCTTTTGAGCATCCCGAAGTGCGCGTCGTCATCGTCACCAGTCTGAAGCCGCGTATGTTCTGTGCGGGCGCGAATATTTATATGCTCGGCGGCGCTTCGCACGCGCACAAGGTCAATTTCTGCAAATTCACGAATGAGACGCGCTGCGCGATAGAAGACGCTTCGCAGCATTCCGGGCAGCGGTACATCGCGGCGCTGAATGGAACAGCGTCCGGCGGCGGCTACGAGTTGGCGCTGGCCTGCGAGGAGATTTATCTGGTGGACGATGGCAACGCGGTGGTGTCGTTGCCCGAAGTGCCGTTGCTCGGCGTGTTGCCGGGCACAGGCGGACTGACGCGCCTCGTGGACAAGCGCAAGGTGCGCCGCGACCGCGCTGATCTTTTCTCGACATTGGCCGAAGGTTTGAAAGCGAAACGGGCGCAGGAATGGGGGCTGATTGATGGTTCTTTTGCAACAAGTAAATTTGCATCAGGCATTGCAGCACGGGCGCGGGAGATTACTGGGAGCGATGGGAGTGAGGGGAGAGATGGAGCGCGCGGCATCAGACTAAACCCGCGCTGAGTGAGGCGACAACGGAAGGGGCGCGAATATCAGCACGTCAGTTTGGCTGCATCTGACAAGCGATGCCGAGTTGACGGTGCGTGCGCCGGAAACGCAATTGCCGACTGACTCGGCGAAAATCAACAGCTCGGCGATGTGTGGTGGCCGCTCGCAGCGTTTCGTGAACTCGACAATTCGCTGCTGCATTTTGCGCGTGAACGAACCAGAATTGGCTTGGTAACGCTGCGCACGAAGGCGAAATAGCAAACGTGTTGGCGGTGGATCAGGTGTTGACGCAACAGCGCCGAGCACTGGCTGACTACGCGAAACGTTGCTCTTGATGGCGCGCTATCTCAGGCGGCTTGACCTGACTTGGCGAAGAGTTTCTTTGCGCTCATTACACCGGGCAGTTGTTTTGCGGGCAGCTTGATGGAACTCGCGCTGGCCGCTGATCCTGCTACATGCTCAACGATCCCGCACAACCCATCGCACTGGCAACGAGCGACTTGAACGCGGGCGCATTGCCGATGAGCAACGCGCTTAACGCGGTTGCAATCGCGCTTTCTCGCCTGCGCCGGAACAAGTGCAAACTGTACTGAAAATCGCCCGCTTTGATGACTGAAAGCGCTAACGAAGCTAGGGATTGATTACCGCCGCGCCCGATGATCTTGATTGGGATGACGAAATCCGTTTGGCTATCGAAGAACGTACTTCCCTTTCACCCGACGCGCTCACCGGCCTGGAAGCGAACCTGCGCTTTGCCGGAGCCGAAAACCACGACACCAAAATCTTTGGCCGCCTGACCGCCTGGCAAAACTGGATTTTCCAACGCCCCAACGCCACTGGCGAACACGGCGCGCTGACCAATTACGGCAAACCAACGCAGGCGAAGTTTGATTATCGTCGAACCTGAAAGGCAGGATTTAGGAGATAGGATGTAGGATTTAGCCTGCATCCAACTCCTCCCTAAATCCTAACTCCTACATCCTACATCCTTCTTATGAGCCTTTACGACCGCATACCCAACAACGTGAATCTGGCTGGCGACGTGCGATTGCAACGCGCGCTGGAAAAATGGTTGCCGAATTATCTGGACTGGTGGAACGAGATGGGGCCGGAGGGGTTTCAGCAAAAAAACGTGTGGCTGCGCACGGCGATTAGCGTGGAGCCATCGGGCTGGGCGCATTACGACTACGTGAAAATGCCGGACTATCGCTGGGGCATTTTCCTGACGCCAGCGGACGAAGACGCGACGATTGGTTTTGGTGATAACTTCGGCAAGCCGATGTACAGCGAAGTGCCGGGCGAATTTCGCAATGCGCTGCGCCGCATCATCGTCACGCAAGGCGATACGGAACCGGCTTCGGTGGAACAGCAACGGCAACTCGGCAAGACGTGTCCGTCGCTGTATGACCTGCGCAATCTGTTTCAGGTGAATGTCGAGGAAGGGAGGCATTTGTGGGCGATGGTGTATTTGCTGCACGGCTATTTCGGACGCGATGGACGCGAAGAGGCGGAGGAGTTGTTACAGCGGCGCAGCGGTGACGCTGACAAACCGCGCATCCTGCAAGCATTCAATCAGCCGTGCGATGACTGGCTGAATTTTTTCGCCTTCACAATGTTCACCGACCGCGACGGCAAATATCAATTGGCGGCGCTGGCCGAATCAGGCTTTGCGCCGTTGCAGCGCACCTGCCGCTTTATGTTGACCGAAGAGGCGCATCACTTGTTCGTCGGCGAAACCGGCATCGGGCGCGTCGTCCACCGCCTGGCGCAGTTGATGAAAGAGAGCACGAACGAAGACGTGCGCGAACGCGGCGGCATCCGCTCGACATCATCCAGAAATACGCTCAATTACTGGTACGGCTACTCGCTTGATCTATTCGGCAGCGAGATCAGCTCCAACTCGGCAGACTTTTTGCGGCGGGATTGAAAGGCCGCTGGGAACAACGCAAATACCGCCGCGTCGCGGCGGAAGGCGGTTATGACATCGAGGTGCTGGAAGACGGACAGTGGCAAAGCAAAGCCGTACCGCTGCGCAATGCGCTGAACGAAAGTGCTGCGCGACGAATACCGCAAAGACTGCAGGCGCGCCCTGGCACGGTGGAACAAGACGCTTTGCGGACGAAGGCAATGCCGCCCGTCTGCTGTTGCTGAAAGCCGCCGTTTTCATCGGCACATCGGCGCGTATGCCGGGCAATCTTTTGACGTGTTCGGCAATCCGCTCTCCCGCCGAAGCATTCGCTCAACATTCGCCTGGTAACGCAGCATGGCGAACCGTGAATACGTCAAAGCGATGACGCCCGTAACTGCGCCAGAACCAGAGCCCCAGCTGGATCGCGCCGCCCAAAGTGGCATCAATCTATCGTTTGATTTTGAGTATGTGCCAGGGCGTGAAAGAGGTCATTGGCGCAACCCGACGCGCCGCACCAAATCAGCCAGGCGCGGATCGGCGCAACGCATCAAAGCGGGCATCCAGTACGGCCAGCCCATCCATTCGGATTGATCGGCGCGTGCTTTCTCCAGCGCCGCAAACGCTTGTTCCTGCTCGCCCAAGCCGGTGTAGATCAGCGCAGTGTAGCGGGCAATATTGCCGGGCTACGTTGTTGCATTTCAGCCAATATTTTCCGGGCTTCTTCGGCGCGCCGGCCAACATATACGTCATTCCCATTTCGCCTAATACTTGCGTCGTGGGCGAGTTGTTCCACTTTCTCGACTTCCGGTCAGCGCCGCCGCATAGTTGCCTTGTGCCGCATACGCCAGCGCGATCGGTCGCGCGAGAACGGATTGTGCGGATCAAGCGTGGTGCAGGCTTCGCGCAACGCTTTCATTTGCATAGCGCCAGCAATAGAGTAGAAACGTAGAAGCTGCCAGCGGTCGGTGAAAGGGGATCAAGTTGCTTACGCGCCGCAGTACGGCGACTCCTTTGTCGGCATCTTTGCCCATAAAATATTCGCCGTAAAAAAACATCGCCGCGACCGAGTTTGGACGGAGTTCCATCGCGCGCTGAAATTCGCGCTCGGCTGCCGGATTGAATTGATGCACGTAGATGTGACCTAACGCGGCGTGCGCCTCGGCCAGCGTGTCATCCAGCGCGAGGGCTTTTTCCGCCGCTTCGCGCGCCTGCGACAAGGCTTCACGCGGCGGCAGCAACCATTCCGAAGCGGACGTGTACACATCCGCCAATCCCGCATACGCGAGCGCGTAATTCGGATCAAGGTGCAAGGCTTCCTGCAACTCGGCAACCGCTGCCTTGTTGCCTTCCGGCGTGTATTGCAGCGTGTGATAGCGTGCGCAAATAGGCTTGATACGCGGCGGCGTTGTCGGTGTAGCGGCGTTGCAGGCGTTGTTTTTCTTCGCCCGTCAACTGCAACGCTAAAGCCTGCGTCACGTTGGTCGAAACCAAATCCTGCAATTGAAACACGTCATTGCACTGCTGATCGCATTGATAACCCAGAGCTGTTGCCCGTCGCTCGTGCGCAGCAATCGCACGGTCCGCACGCGACCGACCTGTTGCGCCTTCTGCCTTCCAAAACGGAATCCACCTTCAATGCCTGTCCGGCTTGCAGCGCGTCTTTCTCGCCCAGCGGCAACTTCACTGGTCGGGCGCACGATCAACTGCTGCAAATTACTGAGGCGCGTAATGTCCACATCGGCCAAACCGACGCCAAAGATATTCTTCGCCCGCTTTTGGTGTCCGGTGATCTGAACGGCAGGATGGCGAGGGATTTGACATTGGAGATGGGAGCCTGGAGAGATTGTCGCGTGCGCCACCAGTAGGATGCGGCGAGCAAGAGTAGAGGTGAGAGAGCGATGGAGAGACAGGAGCAGACGGCAGGAACAGGAAAGACGCTATCGCATCCGTCTCTCTTTCGCTCTGTCGCTCCGTCTCTCCACCCCGCTGTCTTCCTCAATCACCACGCGCACCGATTCCTGCACGATCAATTCAGTGCCGTCCGCCACTTCGCGTACTTCAGCGACGAAACGATAGCCGCGTCCGGGGATGGTTTTGATGAAGCGTTGTTCGCCGGGCTTTTCGCCCAAAGCTCTGCGCAGGGCGGAAATATTTTGCGTCAGATTATTTTCTTCGACGACCGAATCGGGCCAGAGCAGTTCCAACAGCTCGTCTTTTTCCAGCACGCGCCCGCGCTGTTCGATGAGGACTTGCAGCGTTTCCAGATTTTTCGGCGTCAGCGTCAGCGGTTGCTCGTCGCGCAACAGCGTGCGCGCGGCGGGATCAAAACGGTAAGCGTCGAATTCATACAGCCTTTTTTCGGGTACAGCCATAGTTTTTCACAACTTTCAGAAGTTTCAGCCGCGCTGCTAAGGATTTTCAGCACGGCTTTCGTGAATCATCAGCACGACTCAAGCGAGTCACCTCAATTGTTGCCCCGATGGTCGTCATTGTATGACCGATCACCAGCGACTGAAAACTTGACGCGGAGGCGTGATGACACAAAAACGCAAAATAGAGATTACGGTCGAAAACCGCACAATGGTTTTTCGCCGCACCTCTACTCGCGTCCTCACGTCGTGTCCGCACTGCGCGGCCAACGTGCTGCTGACGCCGGACGAGGCTGCCACCATTGCGCGCACGACCACCCGTACCATTTTTCACTGGATCGAAACCGGGCAATTGCACTTTGTCGAAACAGAGAAAGGGCAAACGCTCGTCTGTCCGAATTCTTTACCCACACTCAGTTAAAAGGAGAACCATTATGTTGACACAAAACCTAACGAAAAAGACTTACCTCGCGCTGTTGAGCCTGCTGTTACTCGCCGCCTTGAGCATCGTTGGCTTAGGCCACCAGGAATCACAGGCCGCACAGGAATCGCGGCGTGCGGAATTTGCCAGCTTGCGCAGTCTGAGCGGGCGCTACGTTGATTACGCGACGGCCACAGTGCTGCCGGGTGGCTTTGCGCCTGCGGCTTGCGTGGGCATCGCCACTTTCGACGGACGCGGCCACTTCAAGGCGACGGAAACGCATAGCTTCAATGGCACGATCATTCCTGAAGCGCATTACACCGGCACGTATATCATCAACGATGATTACTCCGGGATTATGACGTGGCACTCGGTGGAGCAGGGCTTTGATTTCAAGGAGAAATTCGTGCTGAATCCAGTGACGAACGAAATCACTTACATCGTGACCGAAGACGGTGAGCTTTCGACAGGAACGTTGAAGAAGATGCAATAACCCCAATGGACAAGGCGAAACCAAGAGAGGTGGCGAACTTAATTAGTTGCCACCTCTCTTGGTAATCTGTTCTGCCTCGTTATGGCTTGGTCGCGCCATTCGTTGCCCGCTCAATGAAATCCGCTACATTGTTATGTAACAGCACGCGGTCTTCATCCCGCAGATACATCATATGGCCGGAATTGTAGTAATTCAGCCTGACGTTTTTCTGCAACTCGGCAGGCAAGCCAAGATGGGTCATCGTGAATTCGGTCGCAAAAAACGGGGTAGCCATATCGTAGTAACCGTTTTCGACCTGCACCAGTAATTTCGGGTTCGTAATCATCGCCTGCATCAGATCACGCTGCGAACTCGGAGCGCTGGGGAAACCGCCACCACCGCCACCACCACGACCGCCGCCGCCAGTGCGCGTCCAGTTCCAGCCGCCGCCGGGGTTGTTGTAACGGTTGTTGTATTGCTTGTCTTTGCCGAATTTCAACTCATCGTGATTGTACATATTGAGGATCGCCGTGTAAGCCCCGCCTACCGCCGGGTCTTCGGGATCGCCCTGCGCTGTCTCAGCCAGCAAATTGCCCGTGTAACCGGTGAACCGCGCATCAATGCGACCACTGGTCAGCCCTCGACTGCGCAACAGCTCGACATTGAACTGACCAAGCGCGGGGCGCAGGTTCGCTTTTAATAAATAGTCTTCGCTGAGTCCGGTGAAGTAGGATAATTTCTTTACTACGGCTGCTTTTTGTGCAGCGGTCAACGTGCTGCCCTTGAAAAGCGCATCGGCATACTCGCCCTGGGCGTATTTGCGTGCTTCTTCGATAAATTCCACTTGATTGGCCGGACGGTTCTTCAGCGCTTTGTGATACCACGCGACAGCGGCATAGCTCGGCAAATAGAATACGTAAGGCCGATCATCGCCCGGCGCAAAAGTGATCGTCGCCAGATCAAGCACAGAAGAAATCAAACAAATGCCGTTCAGGTGCATGTTATAGCGGCTCTGCAACAGATTGCCGAGCACGGCGGAACGGAAGGTGCCATAGCTTTCGCCCAGCAAAAACTTCGGCGAATTCCAGCGATCATTACGGCTGATATAGGTAGCAATAAATTGCCCAAAAGCTGCGGCGTCTTCATCCACGCCATAAAAATCGCGCGGCGTGCCTTTGCCTGCAATGCGGCTGTAGCCTGTGCCCATTGCATCAATAAACACCAGGTCGGTTTTGTCGAGCAGGCTTTCGGCATTATCCACCAGCTTGTAGGGTGCGGGCGGCGTGAATTCGCCATTCACTGTCCAAACCCGACGCGGCCCAAATGCGCCCATATGCAACCACATCGAGGCGGAACCCGGCCCGCCGTTGTAAACAAAGGCCACAGGGCGAGAGGCGGGGTCTTTTGCATCACTGCGCGTGTAGGCAACGGAATACAGCAGGCCGGTTGTCTCGCCCGCATCATTCCTGAGCAGAGTGGTGCCGGCGCTCGCTTTGTAGGGGATCGTCTGACCGCCAATTTGAATGGTGTGATCCGTGACTGACCATTCTTCGCGCGGGTTTTCATTGGCTGCCGGGCGCGCATCCGCCGCCCGGTTGTCGGGAGCCTGCGCCTGCGAGCGGCCTGGTTGTGCAGACGTGGATTGAATCAGCAAAGTCGTGGCGCAGGTAAAGACGAGAGCCGCGGCCAGTAGCTTCGGCACGTTTTTCATGGGCTTATCCTCCAGTTGAGTCATTTGTGTTGGGCATCGACCTGTGCTCTTTCCGGCTCGCGTGTGAGATCATAAAAACCGCGCGTAACGCACGAAAACAGATGGCCAATGGTGCATGAATTCTAAGTGCCGTGTGCCGGTAAAGCAATAGAAGCACTTTGCGGAAAGAATCGCTCAGCGAAAAACCCTGCCACGCAAACAGCGCGCCTGTGCTAAGATCGCGCGCGACACGAACCGCCGAAGTAGCTCGCCCCCGCAAGCATCGCTCCCCTGCCTCATTTTGAATTGCCATGAAACGTTCCTCTCCGCTGCGTGCACCGGCGACCAGTGTGTCCGTGACGCCCGCTGTTCCGTCTTTTCCTTTAATCGCAGGACTGCTGTTTGGCTTCCTCATTTGCGCGGTCATTTTCTTTTCGTATCGCGCGCAGGATGTAGGGCAACTGCCGCGCTGTTGTCGTCTTTCATCAGCACGCTCGACGCGAGCCGCTGTTGCAGATGACAGTGTTAGGCGGAAGTTTAGTAAGTGTGCTGATTGCGCTCCTGCTCGTCTTCGCTTGGTTTGGCCTCGGCAATCTGGTGACGCGGATGATTCCGCCGGAAACGAATTCGTTTGCGCTCCTGCTCAGTTGGCAGTTGGCGCTGGGTGCGGCGCTGTGGTCATTGTCGTGGTTCGCGCTCGGCACAGCGGGACTGTTGCGCCGAGGCGTAGCGTTGGGATTGCTTCTCGCGGGACTCGGCCTCGGCGTGTGGGCGGCGAAAACATGGCAGGAGAAAGCCTGGAGTCGCGGCGAGCGCGAAACTTCGTGGCTGTGGCGCGGCGCGTTTGCGTGGTTGGCCGTGCCGCTCGGCTGCGGGCTGCTGGCGGCGTTAGCGCCCGCGACCGGCAAAGACGCGCTGGTCTATCGCCTCGCCGTGCCGAAAGCCTACGTTGCGGCGGGCGGCATCGTGGACGTGGGAACGAATGTGTACGGCTATCTTTCCCTCGGCGCAGAAATGCACGGCGTGTGGGCGATGTTGCTTGGCCAGTTCATCAACGCGCGCGTGGCCGAAGCGGCGTTTGGTGTGGTGGCGTTTGTCTGGTTGCCAGTGTTGTTGCTGGCGGTGTACGGCGTCGCGCGTGACTGGCAATTGTCGCGCGTGTGGGCGGTGCTGGCAACGGTGCTGGTTGCGACGATTCCCAGTTTTTATCAGGTTGCAGCAACGGGATGTGGATCACGCGCTGGCCTTGTACGTCGTGCTAGCCGCGCAGTCAGCGGGGCAATGGTGGGCATCGTTGCGGCGCGTGCACCTGGTCGGGCTGGGCTTGCGCTCGCTGCGCGCTGGCGATTAAATTCATTGCGTTGTTTGCCTTCTTCCGCTGCCGCTTGTCGTGCTGGGCAAAGCGCGCGAGACGCAAAAGCACGAGGCAGCAGAGGCGAATAGGGTGCTGCTAAGCGGCCTGTTGGCATTCGTGCTGGCGGGTCTCTTGGCAAGCCCCTGGTACATTCGGACGTGGCTGCGCACGGGCAGCCCGCTTTATCCGTTCTACGCGCATCTGTGGCCGGGGAGTTCGGCGAATTGGGATGCTGACCGCTCACGCCTGTTTCAGGTGTGGGTGTCGCGCTATGGCGGCGAGCAGAAAACGCTGCTGGATTATGTCGCTGCGCCGCTGAAGCTGTCGTTCCAGGCGCAACCGGAAATGCCCGCAAACTATGACGGCGTGATCGGCATCGCGTTGCTGTTGGGCTTGCCGCTGCTGTTGTGGGGCAGTTGGCGATGGTGGTTGAGGCCGGAACAAAAAATCGCCTGCGCGGTCGCGGGTGGGTGGTTTCTCTGCTGGCTGTTCACCAGTGAACAGCTCCGCTTTGTGCTTCCGGCCTTGCCGCTGCTCGCGCTGGCAATCATTGCCGTGTCCGCGCAGATCAACGCGGCGCAAATGTTCCTGCAAGGGCTGTGGCTGGCGTGCGCTGTGCCGGGGTTGCTGGTGATTGGCGCGTGGTGGCTAGAACAAAACCCGCTGCGCGTCGTGCTGGGAGGCGAAGCGCGCGAGGCGTATTTGACGCGGCGGCTGGAGCATTATCCGTATTATCAGATCATCAATCACGACCTGCCCGCCTCCGCGCGCGTCTGGCTCATTAACACGCGCAACGACACGGTGCATCTGGAACGCGCGTTTTTTGCCGATTACGTGTTTGAAGATTACACGCTCACGAAACTCGTGCAACAGGCGTCGAATCTGGCAGAACTGCGCGCGCGTGTGCAAGCAATGGGCATCACGCATATCCTGCTACGTCACGATGTCTTGTTGGATTATCAGCGCACGCCGCTGGTAGACGAGCGCAAATCAGAGGCCGAAAATCAGGCCAAGTTACAACTGCTCAAATCGTTTTTGACCGAGGGAACAACTGTGCTGAAACGCGATGGCAAGTTTATGCTGTTGCAATTGTAGCCAGAACCACGGGAGCCAGAGAAAGAGAGGAAAGCAACGACCCCACATTTGGCGCGCTTCCTGAGCGCAGCTACCTCAAGTCGTTACTATACAGCACCTCAAATCCAGTGCTCTCCGTACTCCCGTGGTTATCGTCACGCAGGCTTGCTCAGCCGTTGCGCAAGGGGGGGCTTGGGTCGTCTGTGGGGAACGCCGCAAGCAAAGAAATCCGCTACTTTCTTCGGGTAGTAATGCTATTTGTTGCCGGTGTTATGAGGTTCTGTGACCGCGCTCGGCATAGTAGCGGTCACGTCAAACACTGTCAATCAATCACGCCGCAGAATAATAAAAATCTTTCGCAGTACCACAACGATCCTGGTTGTTGCGCTACCCGCTTTGGCTTCACGCTTCTTCCTCTTCGTGTGTGAAGGAGTGGAGAAATTTATCGTCCGCTGTCCACAACTGTTCGTCCGTGCCATCGAACACAATGCGCCCTTGATTCAGCATCAGAAATTTCGTGTTCGTCAGACAGAGCCGCTCGCCTTCTTCCCGCAGCACAATCGTGCCATCCGCTTGCGCTTCGGCGTAATGCGAAGCCAGATAACGCACATCTGCCAGCCGATGCGTCACAAACAACGAGGTTACGTTTTCGACATCGCGCAGCCGAATGGCCGCTTCGCAGAGCCGGTGCGCAGTTGGCGGGTCAAGCCCTACTGTCGGCTCATCAAACAAAATGATTTCGGGGTTATCCACCATCGCTCGCGCAATCGCAACGAGGCGTCGCGTGCCGCCCGATAACGCATCGGGATAGGCATCGGCCAGCTCGGTCAGGCGGGCAAAGGCTAAGACGCGCTGTACGTGGGCTTCAATTTTTTCCTCGGCCCAGCCTAATTCGCGCGGGCGATAGGCAATGTTTTCGTATACGCTCAAACTATCGAACAGCGCGCCTTCCTGAAAAACGATGCTCATGTTCTGGCGCACCTTGCTAAGTGCCTCTTCGTCAAGATGCGCGATTTCCTCGCCGTTGATAAAAATTTCGCCCGCATCTGGTTTCAGCAGTCCCAACAGCAAGCGCAAAATCGTGGATTTACCCGACCCCGATTGCCCCAACACAACTTTCATTTCGCCCGGATAGACCTGAAAATTTACGTCATCCAGCACGACTTTGCTGCCAAATGCCAGACAGACGTGGCGAAATTCCACGCGCGGGGTGAGCGATTTGGGGGTTGTGCTTTCAACCTGCATGCCTGCTACACGGGCAACTCGCGTTCCTGAACGACAGGTGCGAAAAATCCCGCAACGACGCGCGGAACAGCGGTTGCAGCTTGGGGGCTGAGCTTATGAAATCACACCCCACACCGCCAACCGCTCCCTCAACTGCTGCTGTGGAATTCCGCCACGTCGCATTGTCATTTGACAACCGGCTGTTGCTGGATCACATCAGTTTTTCGGTGCCGCGTGGCGCGATGCGTATTTTGATCGGGCCCTCGAACTGCGGGAAATCCACGCTCCTCAAACTGGCGATTGGCTTGCTCAAACCCGATGAAGGGCAAGTCTTTTTACTGGGC
>JAXLQQ010000055.1:0-37046 GCA_046331525.1 Blastocatellia bacterium | reverse complement strand
TCTTTGCCGCCTGCGATGCGCCGCGCCAGGATCGTCGTGCCGCCGAATTCCCAATCGCCGAGCATCAGTTCCGAATTGTCCCAAGGCATGTTGGGGTGATTCCACTGAATGAAGGCCAGCCGATGACCGTCAGGACTCAGGCGCGGCGAAGCGACGAAATCCGCGCCGGAGTAGAGCATCTGGGAAATGCCGGTGTCGAGGTTGATGCTGACCAGCGAATTGATCGGTTCGTATTGGGTGACCCGATGGTCTTCGCAGACGCAAATCAACGCGTTGTGCAGCGAGTCGAGAATGAAATCGGCATACCGCACGCCTTTCATTTCGGGTGTCAACGGCTGCGGGTCTTCGCCGATGACTTGGCGATAGATGCGATTGTCGGCGAAGTTGGAAAAATATACGACGCCGTTTTGCACGAGATACGCGCCGCCACCGTATTCGTGGACGCGCGTGCGCACGTTGTACGGCGCGGGCGTGACGTCTTCGGTTTTGTTCTTGGCATTGCAGCGCACAATCACACTGCGCCCCTTTTCAGCAGGCCGCGATTCGATCCAGTAAATGTCGTCACCATCCAACATCACCTGTCCCAACCCAATCGAACCGGCCACAATCAAATCAGAAGTAATCGGGGACTTCCACGTCCCGTAGGGTGCTGTTTTAGGCATAAAGTGGTGGTTGGTGGTCAGTGGCCGGTGGTCGGTGGCTGGTCGTGTGCTACCAGTGAATATAGACTGCTTGTAATATGGCTTGAGCTTCCGGTAACAGACGACGGGCCACCGATCACCGACCACCAACCACCTTATCTTCTCCTCACAGGTAATAGCATATTCGAGATTAAAATTCCTGCAACCAATGCCATCGCAGTCAGGATCATCCGCACGGCAATTTCGACGCCGGGAACGACCTGATGATCCAACAGTGAAGCGATGCTGCGAAAGCCGAGGCTGCCCGGCACCAATAATAACAGGCCCGGCGCGAGCGTCACGGTCGAAGGACGTTGCAGGGCTTGCGCATAAATTTTGCTGGCAATGCCGACCGTCAGCGCACCGATAAAAGGCCCGATCTCGGCCCCAAAGAACGCCCCGCCCGCACGACTGGCCGAAACGCCCAGCGCGACGACCAGCAGAATCCAGATGCTATCGCGCCAGTGCGCTTGCAGCAGAATGGCGAACGCCAGCGGGATGATGAGCAGCGATGCATACGGTGCCCATTCGGGCAAGGGAAGCGATGCGCCGTAACGCGAGGCCCCCAGCCCCAGCACTGCCAGCCGTGTGCCGAGCGTGACGCCAAATCCGATGCCGAAAAAAATAATCAGCGCACTCGTCAGACGCGTCGTGCCGGACACCAGATTGCGCGTGCTGAGTTCCGTTAACGCTACCGTCAATGTCAGGCCCGGCATCAATAAAATCAGACCCGCGAGTGTGGCGATGAAGACCGAATACGGGCCAAAAACATGACTCAACGCATCGGCCAGCGCGGCGGCCAGGGTTGCGGCGACGATCTCCAAAACTTTACCGAGGCTGGGGAACAACGCGGCGAACAGAAACAACAATCCAATCACCAACCCAATCACCCCGGCAATCAACACTTCCTTCACGCCGCCGCCGATGAATTGCGCAGCAGAGGCGGACGCCAGACTGCAAGCAATCGTTGTCAACACGCGCCCGTGTTCTGGCGGCGCGGCGACGATTTTGTCTATCGCGTCGGAGCCTTGCTGCGGCGTCAGGCGTTGGTATAACACTTCCGTCAGCACGCGATCCAAATCCACCAGCTTACCCAGATTCAAACTGCCGGGATCGGCGCGAATTAAGAAGGTGCGTTGCGCTTCGAGTTCGCCAAAGCCGCAATAAATCGAAGTCGGAGCCGAGAAAAATTGTCCCTGCAATTGCAGCCGTGCCGACGCCTGCGCCAGCAACTCTTCCAGCCGGTCAGACGCATAGCCGAACTGATGCAACGCGCGTCCGAGGCGCAAAATAAAGCCGATGGATTCTGACGTGGCAGGCGGTGCAAAAGACTCAGTCATACGTGGACATTTGGTCGTAGCGTGGGGCAATGCCATAATCTTTGCCCGCTGCCAGAGTAATTCGTTGTCTACAGATTTTGAATAGCGAAATGTACGCCACGCCAAAATGATTGCATCGCCAACGACACCGCCTGACAACTTCCTTTCTCGTTCCCTGCCACAGGTCGGCCTGTGGTTCGGCTTTCATCTCTTGCTTGGCGCATTGTTTATTCTCTCGTTCAGTACCTCTCAGCAATGGGGCGGCTGGAAATATCGTGTCTTGTTTGTCGTTTATCACTGGATTGTGTGCGGCGCTTTGTGGTTTGGACTATTTGTCGTTTGTGGGCAGGTGTTACGCTCGGCATTGGTGCAACGTCACGCCTGGTTGCGCCAGTCCATCGTTGGGTTTGCTGGAGTCGTGTTTGTGCTCGTGTTGTTGTTGTGGGTGACGGATTGGGTGACGACGTTGCAATGGGGCGGCAATCTGTCGGATCAATTGCTGTGGGAGGTGCTGCGGCATTGGCCAGATTATGCGCGACTCTTGCCCCTGAAAATCTATGTGGTGCTGGGCGTGACAGGGCTGTTGCTGTGGTTGCTTTACGTGCCTTGGGCTGCAAAATTCCTACCGAGTTTTGGCGTACTTATGAAAGGCCTGCCGCGCCCAGGTTTCCGTCTGGCTTGTGTCGCTCTCCTGATTGCTTATGCGCTACTCTTTGCGGCGCTCTGGCATCCGTGGATGGTGCGGTGGAATTACTGGCAGCGCGAACCGCTGGTGAGTTTCCTGCTGCTCTCACGCGCGCATTGGCTTTTCCCCGAACAGGCGCAAGCATTTTTGCCCGCGACGCCGCGCCGCTGCCAGGCCACGCGCGATCAGCAGTTGCGCCAATCGTATCCGCGCGGGGCGGTGCCGAAGCGCAACGTCATTCTCATTACCGTTGATAGCTGGCGCGCCGATCATTTGCCGCTCTACGGTTATGCGCGTCCGACGACGCCGTTTTTGTCACAGCTCGCCGCAGCGGGGCGTTTGCAAAAAGTGGCGGATGCGCACGCGACGTGCAATGCGACGTATTGTGCGGTGTTGAGCGTGCTGGCCTCGCGCAATGTGCCGGATTTGGGCGCGGGCTTGTTCCAATTGCAGGACGTGCTGCGAGACGAAGGGTATCGTGTTCATTTTCTGCTTTCGGGCATGCATACGGCGTGGTACAACCTGCGGCAACTTTACGGCACGAGTATTGACACTTACTTTGACGGCACGCTGGCGCGCGATTACACGGCGAATGATGATCGCGGTGTGTTGGCGCGGTTGCAGGAAATCCCGCCGTTTGCCGCGCAGCCTGCGTTTTTTTATTTTCACCTGATGTCGCCGCATCTGCTCGGTGTGCGCCTGGCGGAATATGCCGAATGGCAACCGGCGTCGAGCAAGTTGCGTGTGTACAACTCGCCCGAAGTGAATGTGAACACCTATGACAACGGCGTGCGGATGGCGGACGCGATGATTGAGCAAATCTTTGCAACGCTTGCGGCCAAGGGCTATTTGCGCGATTCGTTCGCTGTCATTCTGGGCGATCACGGCGAGGCGCTCGGTGAGCATCAGCATTACAGTCACGGGCTGGGTTTGTACGAAGAAGATTTGCGCATCCCGCTGTTGGTGGTTGATGTGCCGGGTACGCAGTATGGCGATTTGTCTGCGGCGGTGCAGTTGGATGTGGCCCCAACGATTCTCGCGCGCCTCGGCCTACCCGTGCCAGCCTCGTGGCAAGGGCGTTCGCTATTACAGGCTCAAGCATCGGCGCTTTCGTTTCACGAGGCAGGATTTGCGCCACAACGGGCCGTGATTTTTCGCCACGCCGGGCAAGTGTGGAAATACCTTCGCAGCACCGCGACACAGGCGGAGGAACTCTACGAACTGCGGACGGATCCGCGCGAAGAACATAATTTGGTGACACAGCCAGCAGCCGCAGCGATATTGCCCCAACTACGCGCGCGGCTCGTTGAAGAGTAGCGCAACGTCTCGTTTGCGTTGCTGTCGGAGACAGCGCGCGGTCAGACACGCAAACGAGACGTTTGCGCTACCACTTGATTTGACCTTTGTCGCTTCTCTCGTATACTGACTCACTACACACCACTTCAATTATCAAGCTGTCAGCTTCGAGCGTTACTCCTTTTTCTGCTTCGGGCTGGCTTCGGAAAGTTAAGGAACCGACAATGAAAGTTTTCAATTTGTATTTGCGAATCGTATGCAGCCTCGTCTTCCTCTCTGCCCTCGCAGTGGCACAGGAGCAGAAACCGCCGTCCAGTGCAGAACAAGACGCCGCCAAAAAAGTGCAAGCCGCACAGGGCGTGCCGGCCAAGCTGAAACAGGCCGAAGAGTTCATGAAAAAGAATGCCAAGAGTTCTTTGCGCATGAAGCTGGCGGAGTACATTGCCAATGAAATCGGCAATGTGATGGACGCGCAGCAGCGGCTCAATAACATCGAAAGCTATAATAAGATTTTCAACGCCGAGAATGAAAAAGACCTGGTACTGGCGTATCAAGTAGATTCCCTGGCTATGCTGGACAAAGTTGAAGAAGCCTTCAAACTTGCGCCTAAAGCATTGGAAAAATCACCCGACAATGCGTTGCTCCTGACACAACTGGCGCTGCGTGGCTCCAACGCGATCCGCCAGGAAAAGAAGGAATATCTTGAACCGACGAAACGCTATGCCACGAAGGCGCTGGAATTGCTCGAAGCCAACAAAAGGCCTGCCAATGTGGATGAAGCCTACTGGAACAATTTCAAGCAACAATGGTTGCCGGAATTGCACATGACGATGGGCTTCATCGCTTTGACCGCTGGCGACGCCACTGAGGCCAAAACACGCTTTCAGAAATCCATCGAACTCAATCCGCTACATCCGAACGGCTATGTGATGCTGGCCAGCCTTGCCGACGCCAATTACCAACGTGCGGCAATGGATTACAACACGGCATCGGGGGCCAACAAGGATGCTGCACTGAAAAAAGCCTATGGTTTTCTGGACGAAGAGATTGACCACTACGCGCACGTCGTAGCGCTCACCGAATCGAAGGCGGAATTTAAGCAACTGCACGATCAGGTGCTGCCTGTCTTGCAGGAAACCTACAAAATCCGCAAGGGTTCGTTGACTGGGCTGGATGCGTTGATTAAGCAGTACAAGAAGTAGGCTACGGTACGAAGGGAAGAAAACGCGGCATTTGCCAGCCGTATTTTCTTCCCTTTTTCTGTCTCATTTTCCCGCCTCCGCCGCTGGCGTGAGCCATTCAACCAGCGCCGCATCCGCGAATTTTTCCGCTTTTACCTGCAACTGACTCGGATTGCCGAGTGCCTGATACAGCGCGGCGATACGTGCGGTCTGAAAGCGATTGTTGGTGTTATGAATGAGCAGCGGCGTGAGGGGCGACACCGCTACGGCAGTGGTGAAATCACCGGCGCGACGCACGCCCGGAATGTTCAGGTGCTTGAGAAAATCGTCATCGTTGTTCGTGTCGAATTGCGCGGCGTCCACGACCATCTGATCTACGCCGGTCACATAACTACGCGCGAGCAGCGCATACAAACCGCCTTCTTTCAGTCCAATTACATTCAATCGCCCATTGCCTTTGACCTTGTTCAGATAGCTGATGGCGGTGACGACATCCTGCACGCGATGCGCATCGTTTAGGCGGTTGTAGGTCGAGATGAATTTGAACTTGGTGTTTTCCGCCGCGCCGTTTTTGCCGGGGAAGCAATTCAGAAATGCGACGATGTGCCCGGCCTGCGTCAACTGGTCAATCAATGCCTGGCTGCCGGAAACGAATTGGCTGTCGGGCGCAACGATCAGCACGTAAGAATCCAGCGGCTTCTGCATCGGTGCACGTTTGCTGCGGACGGCAGGTTTCGCCGTTGGCCGCGAGATTTGCAGCGGCACGAGATCATTTTTCCCGCGCCGCGAAATGATGCGGATGCCGGGCGGGTCTTTGTAAATCGAAACCAAATCGTCCGGCTTCGGCGTCTCGGCCAGCAGCGCGTATTGCAGCGCCTTGCCGTAGCTGGCCTTGAAGCTTTCGAGGCTTGCTGCATCTTTCGGCAGCGCGGCGTCGAATTGCTTTTGGCGCGCGGCAACCAAGGTTTCGGCCAATTGCTGCTCGTTCAATTCATTTGCCGGTCGCGGACGACCGTAAAAGACCAGCATTTCCGTCAGCGTCGGAATGTTGCTGGATTTTTCTTTGATCGGCGTGATTTCCGCGCGGCCTTGCAGCCAATGCGCAAACCAGCCGTAGACGGCTTCGCGGCTGCCCTGATGGTAATTGTGCGGCGCGTCGAATTGCGTGTACTTCACCTTGTCCGCCGCGTCAAAAAGCTGGTAGACGCTTTGCACAGCAGGGAATTCCACCGTCGGCGTTAGCTTCGTCCAATCGCCCGTTGCGGCAATCATCATCATCGGACGCGGTGCCATACACGCGCCGATTTCCATATTGTTCGTGTCCACACGCAAGAGTGGCGTGTTCTCGCACAAACAACCGCCCTGCATCGTCGAAGAGATCATATTCACGGGCGCGGAAACTTTAATGCGATCCTCGACGGCGTAAAGTAAAAACGTCTGCGTGCCGCCGCCCGATTCGCCTGTCACGCCGATGCGTGTGCGATCCACTTCGGGCAGGGTTTCGATGAAGTCTACGGTGCGCATCGAATTCCAAAGCTGCAAGCCCAGCAGGTTAATACCCCACAAAGATTCACGCACCAAACCTTCTTTGTGGCTCGCAAAGTTATGTGTGATCGCCGTGCTGTCGTTGTAGCCGACCATATCCCACGTGAATGCGACGTAGCCCTGCCGCGCAAAGTTTGCCGCCCGCGCCTGTCCCGAATTCAATTGCTGATTTTCCAGCCGCCCATACGCCCAATGTCCGTGCGGACAAAGCACGACCGGCAACCTGCCCGTGATACTTTTCGGTTTGTACAAATTGCCTGTGACGTAATGGCCGGGGAAGCTCTCGAAGTACACTTTCTCCACTGTGTAATCGCCCTTGTCTGTCAGGCCGAACACTTGTGCATTGAGTGGTGTTCGCTCCGGCAACGGCCACAGCCCCGCAGCAAACAGAATCTGCCCGCGCAAATAGGCGGCACGGGCCTGCCATTCTTCCTTCGATTTGTACGGCGTAAATTCATACTTCAAATCCAAATGCCGCACCTCTGCTGCCCGACGATCCGCTGTTGGTACCTCCTGCGCGAACGCGCCAGCAAACAAACAACAAACAACTGACATCTGACCAATGACCAATGACAAATATTTCATATCCGTGTAATCAACAACGCTGTACCAATGTATCCAACTGCTTCGAGCACACCCGCGCCGACATTTTTGTCTTCGGCAATTTCGTGATCGAGCCGTCCGTTATACAAACTGAAACCGCCGCCCAGCAGCAGCATTTGCACGATGATTTGCCGCACTGGATAAAACAACAGTGTCAGCAGCAGAAACAACCCAAAACTGATAAACCCCTCACGATAGCCCGTGAAGGTGCCCGCAACCGAATAACCGACCATCATCCCAATCGCAATCATCAATCCGGCAAAGCCCAGCGCGGCGGCGATGTTGCCTTGTCCAATCAACGCGGCATCGTCATACGCCGTCAGCATTCGAAACAAATGCGTCAGCACGATCATCGCAACCAATCCCGCCGCCCAAAAAACAATCGTCGGCAGCAGCGCGCCGCCATCGCCGGTGAGTATGCCGCTCGTTAATTCACTAACAGCCAGATACGCCCCGGCAGTGGTGATACCCGCCGCCACGTTGCCCTGCGCAATTTGGCCTTTTAGATCGGTGCCTGTTGCCTTGCAGTAACCGGTAAAGATCAAGCCAGAAATCGTCAGCACGACGATGCCGATCAGGCCATAGGCCGCAACATTCGCCAGATCGTTCCAGAACGAATGCGCCGGGCCGCTGAAGACCGGAATGATGACCTGCATCACGCCGAGCAAAAAGCCCGCCAGCGCAATCGCCGCCGCTTTGTTGTCGTGTGTGATGAGCGCTTCGGTCATCGAAAGACCGAGCACGAGTTGATACACCCCACGCGCGATCACGATCAGGATTACGGTGGCGAGGGCGACAAAACCGATAGTCGTTGCGTCCATAATTGCTCCTCAAAAAGGTACGGCAGGCGGCGCACCTGTCAGTCAGTGAAAAGATATAAAGCCGTGACAGGCGCGCCGCCTGTCGTACCTTTCTTACCACTGTTTGACGATGAAAAAACGGCTCCAATCATCAGCGCAAAGCCGACGAGGTAGTTCCATTTCAGCGCTTCTTTCAGATACAGCACAGAGAAGATGCAGAAGACCGTGAGGGTGATGACTTCTTGAATGATTTTGAGTTGCGCCGCCGTGAATTGCCCGTAGCCCAACCGATTCGCCGGTACTTGAAAACAATACTCCGGCAACGCAATCAGCCAGCTCACCAACACGACTTTCCAAAGAGAAACGCTTTTATATTTCAAATGCCCATACCAGGCAACTGTCATGAAGACATTTGAGAGGATCAATAAAATAATTGTCAGCATGCATCATCAATTGTTTGAAGGGAAATTCTGGGGGCTTGCAGGTCGAAGCGACGTTCTTACGTCTGGCCGGATTATAAGGGGTGGGGGGCGGTTTATGAAATCGGAGAGAGCAATTTTCCTCGCCAATCTTTTGACCTGATTACGGGTTTGATGGCAAGGTACGCATTCACCCATCGCCCTGCAAAATACACATATGACCAAAACACGAGTCGAAATTGTTCAGGAACATCTTGCACAAACCATCGCTGCTGCCAGTGCCGCACCGCAACCTTTGGCGCAAGGCGCTTTGCTGCCCGCTACACGCAGCTTGACAGTACAAGGTGCGCGCGAACTCTTCGCGGATCAGGTCGCCAGCCGGTTGTTGGATGTTGCTGCGCGCGAACTGCGCAAAACAAATCAATCTTTCTACACAATTTCCAGTGCCGGGCACGAACAGAATGCGGTACTGGGCGCGTTGCTGCGTCTGGATGATCCGTGCTTTTTGCACTACCGTTCGGGCGGCCTGATGATGGCACGGGCGCGCAAGTTGCCGGGCACGACGCCGATTCTGGATACAGTATTGTCATTTTGCGCTTCGTCGGATGATCCGATTGCTCAGGGACGGCATAAGGTCTGGGGGAGCTTGCCGCTGTGGGTGCCGCCGCAAACCAGTACGATTGCGTCGCATTTGCCGAAAGCTGCCGGGATGGCCTTTGCGCTGCGCCATGCGCGCAAGCTAAAGGTGACGAAAAATCTCAGCGATGATTCGATTGTGTGCTGTTCGTTCGGCGATGCCTCGGCGAATCACGCAACGGCGCTCGCGGGCTTCAATGCAGCGCGTTACACAATGCGACGCGGGGGCACCGCACCAATTCTGTTTGTGTGCGAAGACAACGGCATCGGCATTTCGGTCGAAACGCCGCGCGGCTGGATTCACGATTCGTTCCATCAGCAACCGCATTTGCAATACTTTGCCGCGACCGGCGAATTGGATGAGATTTGGAACGTGACCGAAGAGGCGATCAATTATTGTCGCACGCATCGCGCGCCCGTGTTTTTGCACCTGCCCGTTGTGCGTCTGTGGGGCCACGCCGGAACGGATGTCGAAACGGCCTATCACACCCTGGAAGAAATCGAAGCCGCCGAAGCGAATGATCCGCTGCTACATAACGCGCGTCGTCTGCTTGCCCTTGGTGCCGCCACGCCTGGCGAATTGCAAGCCATCATTGCTGACATGCAAGCTAAAGTGGATGATGCCTGTGCCGAAGTGTTAGAGCGTCCGAAACTGCGTAGTGTGGCGGAAGTCACTGCACCACTTGCCCCCTACGATGAATCCGCGATTGCGCTGGCGGGAGAGCTTGCCATTGCCCCACATCTCCGCGCTGACTTTTGGAACAGTGCCTTGCCCGAACACGCCACGGCACCGACGCGGCGCACGATGGCTGCGCATATTAATGCCGCATTAGCTGATGAGATGCTGCGTCGGCCTGAAATCATCGTCTTTGGCGAAGATGTGGGACGCAAAGGCGGTGTGTATTACGTCACGGCGGGACTGCAAAAGAAATTCGGCGCGCAGCGTTGCTTTGATACCTTGCTGGATGAAACCACGATTCTTGGTGTTGCGCAGGGCGCAGCAATGGCAGGGATCCTGCCGATTCCTGAAATCCAATACCTCGCCTATTTGCACAACGCGCTCGATCAATTGCGCGGTGAAGCGTGTTCGTTGCAGTTCTTTTCGTCCGGCCAGTTTCAAAATCCAATGGTCGTGCGCGTGCAGGGACTGGCATATCAAAAGGGCTTCGGCGGACATTTTCACAACGACAACTCAGTCGGTGCATTGCGCGACATTCCTGGTCTATTGCTGGCCGTGCCGTCACGGGGCGATGAGGCAGCGCTGATGTTGCGCGGCTTGCTTGCCACTGCGAAAGCTTGTGGCCGCGTGGCAGTGTTCCTCGAACCTATCGCGCTCTATCACGAAAAGGATTTATATGCGGACGGCGACAATCAATGGCTCTTTGATTACCCCGCGCCGGAACAAATGTTATTACCCGGCGACGTTGGCGTGTATCACGAAACGGCCTGCGATTTGTTGATTGTGAGTTACGGTAACGGGCTGCGGCTATCATTGCGTGCCGCACGCGTGTTGGGGGAACAGCACCAGATCAAAGCGCGCGTGCTGGATGTGCGTTGGCTGAATCCGCTGCCACTCACTGCCATTCGACAGCACGCCGAAGACTGTGGGCGAGTGGTAATTGCGGATGAATGCCGCGCAACGGGCGGCGGCATTGCCGATGCCGTGCTTGCTATGTTAGTCGAAGGGGGATTTACAGGTGCGCTGCGTTCGGTGCGTGCGGTGGATTCGTACGTGCCACTGGCTGCCGCCGCAAATCTGGTGTTGATTTCCGAGCAACAAATCGTGGCCGCCGGACTATCCTGCTAAGCGATTATGAAGCCCCTTTGCCAGCAGGTGCACGGAGGATTTACATCCTTTACAAACTTTTTGCGCGGTGCGGTAGGTTTTTCCGGCGACCCGCGCGCATAATCCTTCCGATTTTGTTCTTGGAGGAGGTCATTCATGCTTCGCAGACGGTTACTGTTCTTCCTATTACTTGTCGCCTTCGCCGTCCCGCTATGGGCGCAAGCGAAAAAGAAAGCTGAACCAACTTCGGATGACTTGTTCGTGATGGATAAGGTCTGGACGGTTCACCTCACCGTCACGCCGGAAGACTACAAGAAAATGATGCCGGAATGGGGAGGCCGAGGCTTTGGCCCGCCCGGTGGTTTTGGCCCGCCAGGGCCACCGCCGAACGGACGCGATGTCGTGTTTATTGCCCCGCCGGAAGGGCCGCCGCCCGATGGACAGGAAACCTTGCCGCGCATTGGTCGTTTGCCAAATCTGCCGCCCGGTGGCCCCGGACAAGGCGGGCCGCCGATGGGACCGCCAATGCAACGCGAGTACCCGGAGGTGCGCGCGACGTTCGCGTTTGAAGGTAAGACGGTCGGCGAAATCGGGCTGCGCTATAAAGGCAATTCCAGCTTCAGCGGCGCTCGCTTCAATGACAAGCGTTCTTACAAACTGGACTTCAATCAGTTCGACAAAAAGCTGCGGTTTTATGGGCTAAAGAAGCTGAACCTGAATAACAATTTTGCTGATCCATCAATGATGCGCGAGGCCATTGCGTATGAGGTTTTCCGCACGGCGGGTTTGCCCGGTTCGCGCACGTCTTATGCCCGCGTCTACCTGACAGTGAAGGGCGAGAAGGACAAGCAGTATCTCGGTCTATACACCATCGTGGAGCAGGTAGAACCGCGTATGCTCGCGCGGTTTTTCAAAGAGAAAGACGGTTTATTGCTGAAGCCACAAATGGTGCAGGGCTTACCGTACCTCGGCGAAGATTGGCAGGCCTACGAACGACGCTACGGTGAACGCAACGAAGGCAAAGAAGCGGAAGCCAAACGCTTCATTGCGTTCACGAAATTGGTGAACGAAGTGGACGACAAGACGTTTGCCAAAGAGATTGGTTCGTATCTGGATTTGCCGCTGTTCGCGCGCTTCATCGTGCTAAATAGTTTGGTGGCGAACCTCGATAGTATTCTCTCGATGGGGCAGAACTATTACATCTATCACAATCCCGAAACGAATCGCTTTCACTTCTTTCCCTGGGATTTGAATATGGCGTTTGGTGGGTTCCCGATGGCGGGGTCGGCGTGGCAGCAAATGGAATTGAGTTTGTTGCACCCGCACGCTGGCGAACACAAATTGATTGATCGCGTGCTAGCGCTGCCGGGGACGAAAAAGCTGTGGCTGGATGAAGCGCGGCAATTGCTGGATACCGCCTTCCGCGCCGACAAAATCAACGCGCGCATTGACGCGCTCAGCAAAGCGATTCGCCCGGCGATTGCCGATGAATCCGCTGATGCTTTAGCGATGTTTGAGAAGGCGATGAGTACGACATTGCCTGATCCGCAGGCTGCCCCGGACAACGGAGGATTTGGCGGACGTGGTGGTTTCGGTGGCTTTGGGCCGCCCGGTGGCCCCGGCGGGATGGGGCGTGCGCAATTGCCGCTCAAACCGTTTATCGCCAAACGTATCGAAACCGCCCGCGAACAAGTTGCCGAAAAATCCCCCGGCTATGTCCCGCAACGACGAATGGGGCCGGGGATGCGGCGCAACTAACTGGGTATGCACGCCTCCCGCGTGCGTACCCAAGGCTTACGACAACAATAATTCCAAATCTTCCCGCTTGAGTGTGCGAATAACGCTATTATTTGCGCTGATAATCGCATCGGCTAAATCGCGTTTGGTGTCTTGCAACGCCAATACTTTTTCCTCAACCGTGCCGCGCGTGATGAGGCGATAGGCAAAAACCTGTTTGGTTTGCCCGATGCGATGCGTGCGGTCAATTGCCTGTGCTTCGACAGCCGGATTCCACCACGGATCAAGCAGAAAAACGTAATCGGCTGCGGTGAGATTCAATCCGAGGCCACCTGCTTTCAGGCTAATCAAAAACAATTTGCAATCCGGGTCGTTTTGAAACCGCTCGACTTTTTCCTGCCGGTTGCGCGTTCTGCCATCGAGGTATTCGTACGTGATTTTTGTCTTGTCGAGTTGTTCGCGCAGGATGGCGAGGAATGACGTGAACTGCGAAAAGACGAGGGTTTTGTGACCTTCTTCCGTTAGTTCCTGCAACTGCGTGAAGAGTACATCCAGCTTGGCACTCGCGGCTTTGGTTTTCTTTGGATCGAGCAAGCCGGGATGACACGCCGCCTGGCGTAAGCGCAGGAGGGCTTCGAGAATGTGCATCTTCGATTTGTTCATGCCGTCGCGGTCAATGCGGCCCAACAGCGAACTGCGATAATGCTGTTTTATCTCGTTGTAGAGCTTGCTCTGCGCCGCTTCCATTTCGCAATAAATCGTTTGCTCCAGCTTTGGCGGCAGGTCTTTGGCGACTTGGGCTTTGGTACGGCGCAGGATGAACGGGCGCAAGGCTTGCGACAAAACCTTTTTTGTTTCCTCTTCGGGATTACGCGCCGCATTTCCGCTCATTCCAAACACCGAAGACGCACCGAGCAAACCAGGATTGAGGAAATCAAACAAGCTCCACAACTCGCCCAAATGATTTTCAATCGGCGTACCGCTCAGCGCGAGTTTGTGATTGGAACGGAGCAAGCGCGCGGCTTTTGACGATTCCGTGTTCGCGTTTTTGATCGCTTGCGCCTCATCAAGCACGATGTAATCAAACAGCTTGTCTTTGAAGAGAATCGCGTCATTGCGCAGCGTGCCATACGTCGTCAGGATCACGTCGTAGTCATCGAAATGCTCTGCCGTATCCTTCGCGCGTTCGGTGCCCGTGTGATTCAGCACTTTCAGTTGTGGCGTAAACTTGGCGGCTTCGGCCTGCCAGTTGAAGACTAAGGATTTCGGCACGACGACCAGCGACGGTGCAGAACATTGTTTGGCTTTCTTGTCCGCACGTAATTCCCGCCGCGCTTCCATCAGCGCCAGCGTCATCGGCGTTTTACCGAGTCCCATATCGTCCGCGAGGCAGCCGCCCAAACCGAACTTTTGCAGAAACTCAAACCAGCCGAGGGCCTCTTTTTGATAGCCGCGCAGTTCGCCGACAAAGCCGGTGGGAGGTTCCTGCGTCTTGATGCCCGCAAAGTTTTTCAACTCCTCGCGTACTTTGGCAAATGTCGCGTCAAATGTGACTTCGGGCTGCGCAGCAAGTAGCGCATCCAGCAATCCTGCTTGCGCTTTCGTGAAGCGAACGTGATCTTCCTGGGCGTCGCCCGTGGCCGCGATCAGCCCGTACTTTTTCATCCATTCTTCGGGCAACAGGCCGAACGTGCCATCGCCGAGTTGCACCGTGCTTTGGCCATGTTTGAGGGCTTCGAGTAGTTCGGGCAATTTCACCGTCGCTCCGTCAAAATCCACTTCACCGTGCAATTCAAACCAGTCAATGCCGGACGAAACACTGAGGTTGAATTTGCCGGGACGCCGGTACAATTTGCCTTCCGCTTCGACGTGCCAGCCGTTATCGAGGAGCTTTTGAATCGTTTTGGGGACGAGATAGGTTTTCAGGACGAGGTATGTCGGATTGTAATAGTCGCGCTGTTCCTTAAATCCAAGTTGCTGCAAGTGATCAAGCGCGGCACGTTCGGCAATTGGGTCACGACGAATCAGGCGGCGCTGCTCGGGTTGATAAAACGACGTGCGTTCGTCTTTTTGCTTGATGAGCATCCCGGCATAATCCAGTTGCAATTCGCCGATGACGCGGTCGGAATAGATTTTCTGCTCGTGCGGGCGCAGCAATAAGCCGGGACGCGGCGGCACCGTGATTTCCTCAAAGTGCAACGCCTCTGGCAAATTCAATTTGGGCGCGCCCGTGATTTGCAGCAAGGCTTCCAAAAACTCGCCGCCCTGTTCGAGCGGCACGCGAAAGCCATCGGTTTGGCGCAACGAATTCAGCCACTTGGTCGCTTCAGGATTGGCCAATTGCGCAGCCCTTTCGGCGGTGAACAATAACCCTTCGCCCGTGATGAGGACGATGCTGCGCAGATCAATCACGGCCTGATCGCTTGCGCGGCGAATCGCGCCCGTGACGCGATATTGCGCGGCTTCCGGCTGCACATCCAGCCAGAATTCGTACGGCTCATCGCCATCCCAGACCAGCGGCTGACATTCGGTCTGCCCACTAAAACGCCGCACCCAGCATCGTCCCGTTTGACTCGCTAGCGGCAGCATTTGGAGCGCGAGCGGTTCGCTGATTTGATAACGATTGTTGCCGGAGCCGTAAAAATACGTGTACCCGTAAAATTCGCGCCCGCCGAGCAGGTACGTCAGAATTTGCCGATCCACCGCGTCGGGAATATGCGGAATCTGTGCCGCACGCAAACCGATGGATTTCAACTTGCTCCACTCACCGCTTTTCAATGTTTCGCGGTAATGCGTTTCGATCACGACGCCGGAATCATTGCCGACCATCGCAGGCAAATCCACAATGAAAATCAGTTCCCGTCCGGCAGGCCAGTGAAACGGCGGCGGTGTATGTTTATTGGAGTTGGCTTTGGTAATGCCGGTGAGTGTTTGTTTCCAAGCGGGTGCAGGTGGTGGCGGTGGTGCGGCGGTACGGGCAGGCTGCAATCCCCAGCGCGCTTTTTGTGCTTCGATGATGCGTTGGCGCGCGTCTTCTGACATCTTGCGCCTCAACTGATAACTCGACCGGTAGTCATCATCGTCCTCCTCTTCTTCCTCTTCGTAGTCGTCTTCGTAGTCGTCGTTAACTTCGAGGTCAAGCATCAGATCAGAATTATCGCCATCACCTTGCAGGAAATGTTTGTCCTCCGCCGCCAGCACGACGGCATACAAATGCTTGCACGGTTCTTGATTTGTGTTGACGTAGGGACAGGAGCAGGCGGCAATAATCACACCTTCGTCATCACGCCGCAGCGTTACATCGTACTTGGTGCTGCCGCGCACGACGGCGGTGACATTCCATTGATCGGCTTTTTTGAGCGTGACCGTTTGGCGCTGAAAGTATTCCAGCCCACGCTGCCGGATGGTTTTGGTAAATTCAGTTTTCAGGGCTTGGGAAAGAGAATTCATGCTTCGCCGTTGACCAGATTTTGCAGGCTTTCTTCATACGATGCCCGCGCGACGCCGCGTTCTGTGATGATGGCAGCGACGTAGCGATTCGGCGTCACGTCAAACGCAGGATTCGCAATCGTGATGCCGTCGGGCGTGAGTTGTGCGCCTTTGACGTGTGTGACTTCGGTGGTCGGGCGTTCCTCAATCGGGATGTCTGCGCCGGTCTTCGTGTTCAGATCAATCGTTGAAATCGGGGCGGCGACGTAGAACGGAATGTTATTTTCCTTCGCCAGCACTGCCACTGAATACGTGCCGATTTTGTTCGCGACATCGCCATTGGCCGCGATGCGATCTGCTCCGACAACGATGCAATCAATCTTACCAGCCTTCATAAAATGCCCGGCCATGTTGTCAGTAATGATCGTGACGGGAATATTGTCTTTGTGCAGTTCCCACGCAGTCAGCCGCGCGCCTTGCAGAAATGGGCGCGTTTCATCGGCAAAAACTGCGACGTTTTTGCCTGCTTCGATTGCCGCCCGAATCACGCCGAGCGCGGTGCCGTAACCCGCCGTAGCGAGCGCGCCCGCGTTGCAATGCGTTAGCACGGTCGCACCATCCGGGATCAATGCCGCGCCGTTCGCGCCCATTTTGCGATTGATAGCAATGTCTTCGTCGTGCATTTGTTTGGCTTCGACGATCAGCCGAGTGCGAATGTCGTCGAGCGTTGCGCCATCGCGTGCGAGGGTTTGATACAGATTGCGCATCCGTTCAATCGCCCAGAACAAATTCACCGCCGTCGGGCGCGTAGAGCCGATGACATCGCAAATGCGGTCGAACGACTGCACAAATTCCGCTGGATCGTTTGCGCCATTATCTCGCGCCCCCAGTGCCACGCCCATTGCGGCGGCAACGCCAATTGCAGGCGCGCCACGCACAACCATTTCCTTGATCGCATAGGCGACTTCTTCGTAGGTTTTGAAAACGGGATAGAGTTCTTCGGCAGGTAGCAGGCGTTGGTCAATCATTACCACGCCTTCGTCCGTCCATTCGAGTGTTTTGATCATAGAGCAGGAGTTAGGATTTGGGATTTAGGATGTAGTCGGACATAGTAATGACTTTATGTGAAAAAGGGAAATCCGCGTTCTGAAGTTTCAGTTTTCAATCTTGCAGTGGACGTTGTAAATTATGCCTTCGCAAACGAAATCAATGTTTAGTTTGTTAGGAAAGGAAATAACGATGAACAAGACATACCAAAAATTAACACTGCTGCTTGCCTGCCTACTTTTATCTGGGCTGACGCTTGCTGCTTTTGCGCAGCACTCAGATCATCAGGAGAAGGCGGGGCAGAAAACCGAAGCCAAATTCTTAGGCAAAGGTGATGGCATTGAATCCTGCCCCGTGTCCGGCGAAAAGATTGAAAGCAAAGACTTCAAGGCCGACTTTTACGGTCGCACCGTCTATTTTTGCTGCGAACACTGCCTAGCCGCCGCACAAAAGAATCCTGAACTGTACGTCAAGAAAACTGAAGCTGAGCAAAAGGAAGCGGTGAAGGGAATCGCTGCCAAAGAACACGATCACAGCGAGCATAATGCTGGCAAATCCGAAGTCAAATTCCTCGGCAAAGGCGACGGCATCACCACCTGTCCTGTGACCGGCGAACCGATCAACAAAGAAATCAAAGCCGAAATCAACGGACGGACGATCTACGCTTGCTGTGCAGATTGTCTGGAAACGGTGAAGAAAAATCCTGAACTGTATCTGAAGCCAGTGACGAAGTAGATGCAGTGCTTATACGTGGTACGGGGAGCGTCAGCGACCTACGCCGTGATGAGAAGGTTTCTCAATCACGGCGCAGGTCGCTGACGCTCCCATACTGTATTATGTCAATAACTTCCGCACTACGTTTCCGTGTACGTCCGTCAGCCGGAAATCCCGTCCTTGAAATCTATAGGTCAGCTTTAAGTGATCCAGTCCCATTTGATGCAGCACCGTCGCGTGCAGGTCATGCACCTCGACCACATCTTCCGCCACGTTATAGCCGATTTCATCCGTCGCGCCATGCGTGTAACCAGGTTTGAAGCCGCCGCCCGCCACCCACATCGTAAAGGCACGCGGATGGTGATCTCGTCCGATTAACTTTGATCCACCGCGCGCTTCATTCACGGGCGTGCGACCGAATTCACCGCCCCAAATGACAATCGTTTCGTCCAGCAAGCCGCGTTGTTTCAGGTCGGTCAGCAGCGCGCCAATCGGACGATCCGTTTCGCGGCACATTCGCGGCATCTTGGTCACGATGTCAGTGCCGACTGCGTTGCCGTGCATATCCCAGCCCCAATGATATAACTGCACAAAGCGCACGCCGCGTTCGACCAGCCGGCGCGCAAGCAGGCAGTTATTCGCAAAACTCGTTTGCCCTGGCTGTGTGCCGTAAGCTTCGTGAACGCTTGCAGGTTCTTTCGTGAGGTCATTCAGTTCCGGCACGCTGGTTTGCATGCGATAGGCCATTTCGTAGGCGGCGATGCGCGTGCTGATTTCGGGGTCGTTAACTTCCTGCTGATTCAATGAATTCAAATCGCGCAGCGCATCCAGTGAATTGCGGCGCACGTCGCTCGAAATGCCTTCGGGATTGGACACGAACAAGACCGGATCGCCTTTCGAGCGAAACTCAACGCCCTGATGCACCGTGGGCAAAAAGCCGCTGCCCCAGCATGATTTCCCGCCATCAGGATTGGCCTGGCCGGAAATCAACACGACAAAAGCGGGCAGGTCTTTGTTCTCGCTGCCGAGGCCATAACTCATCCACGCACCAAAGCTCGGACGCCCGGCGATTTGGTGACCGGTGTTCATGAAAATCTGCGCGGGCGCGTGATTGAACTGCGTGGTTTTCATCGAACGAATGATCGTCAGGTCATCGGCGTGTTGGGCCAGATGCGGAATCACTTCGGAAAGTTCATTACCCGCTTGCCCGTACTTTTTGAATTGAAATGGCGTCGCCTGTAATTTCGGCACGCCTTTCGTGAAAGCAAAGCGTTCGCCTTGCAAATATTCCGCCGGACAATCCTGCCCATCGTGTTTCGTCAGCGCCGGTTTGTGATCGAATAAATCCAATTGCGAGGGGCCGCCCGCCATAAACAGGAAAATGATGTTTTTGGCCTTGCGCTGCGACTGTGCCAGCAGCTTGTCGTTGAGCAGCGAAGACAGCGCCAGCCCCCCGATGCCGAAGCCGGATTGCTGAAAGAAATGGCGGCGCGTGAGTTGTCGTAAACTTTCGGTTTGCATAGTTGTTTGCCGTGTTTATTCCTGTGTCTCTTCCGGGTTTCGATGATGCCAATGGCGGGCGACGAATTTTTCAAGCGGGCCACCTGTGACCAGCACAAGTAGGATGATTCCCACGCTCAATAATACAAAGCGCCAGTATCCCATCCCGCAGGCAATGCCTAATCCTGCCGCACACCACACCGTCGCCGCCGTCGTCAGACCGTAAACCTGCCGCCCATTCGCATCGCGCAAAATCACGCCTGCGCCCAAAAAACCGATGCCCGTGATGATGCCCTGAATGACGCGGCTAAGCGCATCGGGATTAGTCAAATGGCCATCTGGAGTGAAATGCAGGCTCGACAGCGTAATGATTGCCGCGCCCAGCGTGACGAGCGCATGGGTGCGCAGCCCTGCCGGTTTGTTATGCAGTTCGCGGTTCAGCCCCAACACACTGCCGCTGACGATGGCAATGCCCAAACGAAGGCTGATTTCTCCTAGTCCTAATGCCGGGATTGGATCCATAAGTTTTAGGATTGGAGATTGGAGACTAGAAATTTGCGCAGGGAAGGCGGCACCTTCTTCATCGCAAATCTCCAATTCCCAATCTCAAATTTACAGACTACAACGAGCGAATCCAGATGTTGCGATATCGCACGGGATTGCCGTGATCCTGCAATTTAATCGGGCCTTTATCCTTTTTCACAACGTAAAGCGCCGGTTTGTCATTGAAGGTTTCACCATAAATTTCCGAGTGATTTTGCACCGCCACACCGTTTTGCAGCACGGTCATCGTAGCGCGCTTGGCCGGTTTGCCCATATTGTCAAATTCCGGTTTCGTGAAAATTACATCGTACGTTTGCCATTCGCCCGGCTTGCGGCAGACGTTCACGAGCGGCGGATATTGTTTGTAAATCGAACCGGCCTGTCCGTGAAAGTAGGTTTTGTTGTTGTACGAATCCAGCACCTGCAATTCGTATAATCCCATCAAAAATATGCCGCTGTTGCCGCGCCCTTGATCAGAGCCTTTAACCTCGGCGGGTGTCGCCCATTCGATGTGCAACTGGCAATCGCCAAATTCCTGTTTGGTGGCAATATCGCCAGTGCGGCCTGCAACTTCCATATAGCCATCGCGCACTGCCCATTTCGCCTCGCCGCCATCGCGCAGGCTTTTCCAATTGGACAAATCTTTCCCGTCAAATAGCACGATGGCATCTGACGGCGCGTCCCCGACCTTCGCGGCAGGCGTGATAATCGTCGGTTCTTTCGCGGGCGGATCAAACGGTTTTAGGTCTTGCAGCGTTTGACTAATCACAGTAGCACCGAGGCCGGCTGCGAAGGCGAGCGCAATGAAGCCCGCTGTTTTTTTGAGACTGAATTGCATGTTGGGTTTCTCCTCTGAAAATGTACGACAGGCAGGTCACCTGTCCTGGACTTAACTTGGTTTCGTGGTGGGCAGGCGGTTTGCCTGCCGCACGCATTACGCGTGTTTGGGCTGTTTGAATAAATCACGAACGGCACAACGAAAACCGGGCAACAGGTCTTCGCCAGCGAGTTCTTCATCCTCGAATAAAATGATTGATTGCGCCGGAGAATGATAGACGGTGACGGATTTGTACTCTGGGCTGATGAGCCAAACCTGTTTTACTCCAGCAGCAAAATACTCGGCGACTTTGCCGACGACTTGATCATAGACATCGTTGGGGGAAATGACTTCAACCGCTAAATCCGGTGCGATTTCCCAACTTCCTACCGGCTCACCATCAGGTGGGATGCGCGCCGCAGAAATGAAGGACACATCTGGCAAGCGATCTCGGACACCTAGCTTAAAAGTCGCATCGGCTCCGTAAACCGCGCCAATCTCGTTTTCTTCTAAATACCTTCCGAGCTTGATAATTAAACGCGTTCCTACGCCACTGTGCCGCGCGCCTGCCATATTCTTTTCCTCTGTTTGGCCAGCCACTTCTTCGGCTATTTTGTTTGTGTCAACCACCATATCTAAAACTGCGCTCATAACTACTCCTTCGTTAACGTCTCATCCAAATTCAACAGCACATTCGCCACCATAATTCTCGCCGCCCCCTCCGCTTGATTCAACCCCGCCGCCGCCTGCGTCAATTTCTGCGCATCTTTGTCATTCTTCTGATACAACGCGCGTTGTTGCTCATACAAGGTCACGAGTCGCGCCAACTCCGTTGCTTTTGGAACGCGCGAAGTACAAAGGCGAAAGCCGTAGGTTAACTGCGCACGCAACTCGCTGCTGCCTTCGCGCTGCATGCGTTCAGCCAGTGCACGGGCGTTTTCCATCGCAGCTTCGTCGTTCAGCAGCGTCAGCGATTGCAGCGGCGTATTTGTGCGCGGGCGTCGTACCGAACAGACTTCGCGTGTCATTTGATCGAATGTAGACATCGCGGGATGCGGCGACGTGCGGCGAATGAAGGTGTAGAGACTGCGCCGATACCGATCTTCGCCTTTGCTCGTGAGCCATTTGTCTGTGCTGTAGGGATTGTTCCAGATGCCTTCGGGCTGCGACGGGAACACACTGGGACCGCCGATCTTATTGCTCAACAGACCGCTGATTCGCAAGCCGATGTCGCGCACCATTTCCGCTTCGGCGCGAAAGCGCGGGCCGCGTGCGAGCAGGCGGTTGTACGGGTCTTTTTCCTGCAACGCGGGCGGCACGGTCGAAGCTTGACGATACGTTGCCGAGTTGACGATGAGCCGGTGAATATTTTTCATTGACCATTTTTGCTGGATAAATTCTTTGGCTAACCAGTCGAGCAATTCCGGGTGCGAAGGCGCTTCGCCCTGCGTGCCGAAATCTTCACTTGTGAGAACAATCCCGCGCCCGAAGAATTGCTCCCAGCAGCGATTCACGGTGACGCGCGCGGTCAGCGGATTGTTTTCATCTACGAGCCAGTAGGCCAACCCCAGACGATTGATCGGCGCGGATTCTGGCAGTGGCGGCAGGAACACAGGCGTGGCGGCATAGAGTTTTTCGCCTTTGTTCAAATACGCGCCGCGTTCATGAAAGTAGGACGAGGGACGATCATAGGTTTGTTTCTCGCCCATAATCAGCGCGGTTACGATTTTGATGTTGTCGAGTTCTTTTTTCAGTGCCGTCAGGCGGTCGCGTTCGGTTTTGAAAAGCGGCGTCAGGTCGCGAAAGAGCTTTTTGACATCCTCTGTTTGCCGTGGCGTTCGCTTGGCTACCGCTGTTGCCAGGACAGGTTTCAGCGCGGCAGGCACTCGCGCAATTTGCTGTGGATCGGGGCTGCTCGTAACTGACAGGCGAACGCGGCCTAACCCTTGCGCTAAGCCTCCCGCAAAGTGTTTGAGCGTGATTGTAAGCGTGCCAGCATTCGTAAGCGGCGCAGCAAATTCCAGCACCATTTGACGTGGCAGGCGTGCGCTTTGATCGCGCGTCGCGTCCACTGACCAACCGCCGGGATTGTCGTTGACGGCCATTGATTGCGGCGGCTTCAGAAATTTCTCAACATCAAAAAACATCGCGTTGTTGTCCACACGCGCTGTGGCGATGTTAACGCTTTTGCCGTTGGCCGTGACGGAAACCGAACTCAGCACAAAATTGCCGTACGGATCACGTCCAGGGCCGCCGCGTGGCAGCCGCGCATCGGGCAGGGCTTCAATGCGCAGTCCTGTGATTGTGCGCGCGGTCGTGTTGGCAACGATGCGGTAATCATCGCGTTCGGCATTTGTGCCGCTTACGATCAGGGATTTATCTTCGAGCTTCGTGAGCGTTGCGCCACCGGACGATTGAAATTCCATTGGATCGAGCGGGAGCCATTGATTCGCTTCTGTTACCTGTTCGCTTTCCCATTTGGTTTGCGCGGCAGCAATGGTGGGTGTGTCTGCTTTGATTTTCGCTTCGAGTGCGGCGATTTCGTCGCGGAGGGCCTGACGTTTGGCAGCTTGTTCGGGCGTAGGCAATTCGAGTTCGGGTTCGACGACCCAGCCTTCAGAATTACCGAGATCAATAATCTTGTATTCGTGATTATCAAAGAACGCCATCAGCCGGTAATAGTCTTTTTGCGTAAACGGATCGTACTTGTGGTTGTGGCATTGCGAGCAATTCATTGTCGAGCCGAGCCACACCGTTGCCGTTGTGTTTACGCGATCCACCATCGTTTCAAAGCGCGCTTCTTCATCGTCCACGCCGCCTTCCTGATTGAGCAGCGTATTGCGATGAAAGCCGGATGCGATCTTCTGGTCTATGGTTGCGTTGGGCAACATATCGCCCGCGAGTTGTTCAATCGTAAATTGATTGAAAGGCATATCGGCATTGAGCGCGTTGATGACCCAATCCCGATACTTCCACATTAGGCGCGGGCGGTCTTTTTCGTAGCCATTGGAATCGGCATAGCGCGCCAGATCAAGCCACGGACGGGCCCAGCGTTCGCCGTAATGCGGCGAGGTCAGCAATTTATCTACGACCTTTTCATAGGCGTTCGGCGACTTGTCAGCCAGAAACTCATCCAACTCTTGGATGCTCGGAGGCAGTCCGATCAGATCAAGGTAGACGCGGCGCAAGAGCGTTTCTTTGTTCGCTTCGGACGATGGTTGCAGCCCATCTTTTTCGAGGCGTGCGAGGACGAAAGCATCAATCGGATTGCGCACCCAGGCTTGATTTTTGACGGCAGGAAGAGCGGGGCGCGTGGGTTTTACATAAGCCCAGTGGGTTGGAATGGGAGATTTGAGATTGGCAATTGGGGATTCGTCTGCGCCGGGCCAAACCGCGCCTTGCTCAATCCATTGTTGGAGCAGTGCGATTTGCTGCGCCGTGAGCGGCGCGCTGCCCATTGGCATTTGGGCTTGGCCGCCTTCGCCGCGCACGCGCGTCAGCAGGAGCGATCCTTTGCTGTTACCGGGAACGATTACAGCACCGGAAAGGCCACCGCGTAACGCAGCAGTTTTACTATCCAGTCGTAATTGCCCGGCTGCTTTTTTCGCGCCGTGACAGCTCACGCAATGCGTCGCCAAAATCGGTTGAATATCGCGCGCGAAATCAATGCTCTGGGCGGCGTGGCCGGGCCAGTAGCCGATGACAAGTGCAAACAAACAGACAACGAGAATCGTTACCAGGACATTCCGTTTCATGATGACCTCAAAAGTGAGATGAAGTGAACAAAAGGAGAAGTAAGAGTGTACCGAAAGTCAGCGCGATTTTGTAGCGCGCAAGTGGCAATCGGCTTGCAACAAACGGCAGCAAACTGGTAAATGGAAGCTGCAAACCAATACAGGAGACCATCGAAATGAAAGCTGGGCTTTGCCTTGCGCTGATTATGGGAATAACGCTGGCGTTTATGGCCTGCGCAAAAAACGCTGCACCCACCGCACCGAATGCCACCGCCACACCCGCGGCGGCGTTCTCGCATCGCGCGCTGGATGAGCTGTTGCACGACTATGTAGACGAGCAGGGCCGAGTGGATTACGCGGGGCTGCGGCAGGCGCGCGCGCGGTTGGATCAATACCTGGCGACGCTTGGCCCGGCGCAGCCACAGACGTTTGCGACCGATCAGGAACGGCTGGCCTTTTGGATCAACAGTTATAATGCCTTTGTAGTGGCGGATGTGCTGGATCAGGTGTACGGCAAAGTCAAAAGCGTGCAGGATGTGAAGGGGTTTTTTGACCAGAAAACGCACCGGATCGCGGGCGAAACATTATCGCTCAAAGAAATCGAAACACGCGGACGCGCGCTGAAAGACCCGCGTATTCATTTTGCCGTGAATTGTGCTTCGCTGAGTTGTCCAAAGCTGCAACGCGCGGCCTACAACGGCGCGCAATTGGATTTGCAATTGACGCGCGCCGGGCGGGAATTTTTGGGCGATATGACGCGCGGGATGAACTACGATCCGGGCCGCAACATGGTCTTTCTCTCGCCGATTTTCCAATGGTACGCCGCGGACTTTATCACCGGGCAAACCACTGCTTCCGAGCCGGAAATGTTGGAGGCGGCGAAAAAATTTATGCCCGCCGATGTGTCGCAATTCCTCACCGTGAAAAAAATGGAAGCGCAATGGCTCAAGTATAATTGGGCCTTGAACGCGCAGGAGAAAGCTGGGGACACAGAGAAAGCCGCAACGCCATCTCCTGTGACCAATCCCTGATGCCATCACCAAAAACAACTAACTAAGAAGGAGATTCCACGATGATGAAACGTACAACAATCACTGTTATTCTGTTGCTCGGCCTGATCAGTTTGGGGCGGGCGCAAGACAAAACCACGACGCAGAAAGTCACGAAAGCCAAGAACGACCGCACCTTTGCCGATACGAAAATGGTGGTCGGCAAAGTAGCAGAAGTGAATGATTCCAAGCTTGTTATCGAAAACCCTTACGGTGCCAAACGCGAAATCAAGCTGGACACCAACACCAAATTCCAAATCGGCAAACGCAAAAATCTGAAAGCCGCTGATATGACCAACGGCATGACAGTCAACGTGTTTTTCCGCGAAGCGGACAACACTGCGACGGTCGTTGCTGAAAAAGACAATCCACCCGCTACGAAAAAATAGGCGCTGTACGACAAATATCCTGTTTGTTGCTTCGTCTTACCAACACGCAAAAAGGCTCAGCCGGAAAGAAACTGGCTGAGCCTTTTTTACTTTATATCAATGTGCGGCGCTCTTATTTTTTTACAAATTTCAGCGCCGCCGAATTCATGCAATAGCGCAAGCCCGTCGGCTTCGGCCCGTCATCAAAGACGTGGCCGAGATGTGCATCGCAGCGGGCGCACATCGTTTCGGTGCGCACCATGCCGAGGCTGGTGTCGCGTTCTTCGATGATATTGGCTTTATTCAACGGTGCCCAAAAGCTTGGCCAGCCGGTGCCAGATTCAAATTTGGTATCTGAATTGAACAGCGGCAAATCACAGCAGATGCATAGGTAGGTGCCTTTTTCGTGATTGTTCCAGTATTTGCCGGTAAACGCACGTTCGGTGCCTTTTTGGCGCGTCACGTAATATTGTTCTTTCGTTAGCAGTTGTTTCCATTCGGCCTCGGTTTTGACGACTTTATCCGGGCGTTCATTCTTTTTGGATTTCTGCGCTGCGTGGGACGATTTGGGCATCATCAGTAAGCTTCCCAATGAAGCAATGCCTGTGAGCAGAAACTGTCTTCTCATACGTTATTCTCTCCGTTTTCAGGGTTGTAAATCCGTGCCAGCCAGGACGGCAGCGCCTACGATACGACGGCTCTTACGTTCCTGCAAGAAGGCGACGAGGCGCAGATTATCGCGTTGCCAGTTTTTTGCAAACGTTAGTTTGGCAGTTGCTGTGGGTGCTGTTCCGATCACCTGTAATTGTCGCACTACGCTGACGTGGGGCAGACGTCGTCCGGCGTTTTCGCCGCGCGCGACGTTCGTGCTGAGATTGTTTTCCGTGATGGCAAGCACGATGTCGAGCGGGTTGGAAGTTTTCGGTAGTTCCGTGGCTGTCACTTCAATTTGTGTGGGCGCGAGGCGTTTGATTTGTACGTTTGCTTGTGGGGCGCGTGCGGCTTGCGTAATTGCTTCGCGCGCCTGTGTTAATTGACTGCCCAGCAATTGCGTGCGTCCCTGCACAATCATTTGCGGCGTGTAAACATCCGCACCGAGCGAGCGTGCGTATTCCTGTTGCCGCGCGCTGTAAACAGGAGCCGAGAACGGATCGGCCCAGCCCAGATAATTCCAGTAATCCACATGTTCGCTCAACGCAATGATTTCCGCATTGGCGACCGGTTGTTGGCGCTCCAATTCCGCCAGTACGGCATCCGCAGGCGGGCAACTTGAACAACCTTCTGAGGTGAAAAGCTCGACGATCACGGGCGTTTTCGCTGGTCTTGTCACTGCTTCACAGGACATAGGGGCCGTTTCCCAGATGACTGCTATGGTCAACAGGGCAAGCCAAAGAATTGTGAAGAATAAAACACTCCAGGGACGCATAGCGTTAGCATTCGGTGCAGGGTTCCTGCGGCGGCGCGAACAAATTAGCAAAGGCTTCGCGCGCGTTGTGTTTGGTGCTGGCGTGGCGGGCACCAATCCATTCTTTGACGCCTTGCATAGTGCTTTGAATGGTAACGGCTTTGGCCACTGGTTTGACCGGTTTAGCGGGAGGCGCTTCGCCTCGTTTGATCAGTCTCGGTTTATTCATAACTTCCTCCTCGTGGTCGGGTCGTTTATTTTTTGTTTTGGGAAACCCTTCGACGCTGGAGGTGATGAGCCGCGTTGCCTCGTGGGTTTATTTCGTACTTTCGATGGTACGCAAATGCAGGCTGATCGGTTTGGCTAATTTTTCTGCCAGTTCCTGATTCTCCTGCGCCGACAACTTAGATACGACCAGGACGATGCGTTTGGAAGTCTGGTACGCCGTTACGGTTGCCTTCTCCTGGCCGACCAAATACTGTTGCAACTCCGCACCGTTATCCTGCGGCACCACGCCATTTTTCATCGCGGCGGCATCGCGTTCAGCGACGAATAACGAAATCAAATCGCTATTGCGCGAATAAATCAAATGCACGTATTTGCGCCCGTGATGTCCGCACAGGTGCGCGTAATGAAATGTTAAGCCCAGCGCCTGATGCGTGGAATATTGACCTAAGTCCGCCAGCCGGGGATCGAATTTTTCCGCGTTATGTACGGGGTCGTCCTGCTGATAGGTTTTAGACATCCAAATTCCAGCGCAATCGTTATGATCACTCGTTGCCTGCTTCAAAATGGCGTCGCTCAATTCTGCTGCCTGCACCGATTTCGTCGGAGCAATCACCAAATACAGCAGGCCCATCAGCAACAAACTGCACGTTGCCGCCGCCAACGCCAGGCGCGGCATCGCCAGTTGCGCGAACCAGTGCGAGAAAAAGCCTGGGCGCGGGCTGGCCGCCGGAACTGTAGCTGTGGCTTCCTCGCGCAACCGTGCACGCAGGCGATCTTTGAAATCTGGGGGAGCTGTCGTGGCGGTCACCGCACTTCGCAACGCCTGCCGCAGGTTGCGCCGCGCGCCCATTTCGCTGCGGCAAGTGCCGCAGAGTTCTGCGTGGCGTAACACGGCGTGATTGGTTTCGACCGCGAGTTCATCGCTCAGATACGAATCCAGCACCTCTTTGAAATCGTGACAATTCATAGCTTCTATCTTCATTGCTCCGCTACTTTCAAACCATAACTGCGGGCGTAGTTAACCAATTCCATCCGTAAAAGTTTCCGCCCTCGATGCAGGCGTGACATCACCGTGCCTTTGGGGATTTGCATCACGTCGGCAATTTCGTTGTAAGACAATTCTTCAATATCAGCCAGCAACACGGGCACTTGAAATTCGCGCGGCAGTCGTTCCAGCGCGGCCTGTACTTCCTCTTCCGTGATGTGCTGCGGCGTGGGTGGATCATAGGCCAGCGTCGCAGCAATCGTTTCTTCGACTGGCACGAGCGTCATTTTCTGGCGGCGCAAATCGCTGTAATGCGAATTGAACATAATTTTAAATAACCACGCCCGCAGGTTCGTGCCCGTCTCAAAACGGTGAAACGACTTCCACGCCTGCAAATACGTTTCCTGCACCAAATCCTCCGCCCGGCCATAATCGCGCACAAGTCGCAGCGCCACGCGAAACAACTGATCGGTGTAGCCAAACGCCAATTCTTCAAATTCTGCGAGTCGAAGTGTAGAGGACAATGGAGAACCCTTTCCTTCCGTCAGAAAATCTTTGTCCTGTCACTGGTACAATCGCCGCTGCAATTCATTTTATTCCCGCTGGCAAAAAAAAACTTTGTCCTGCTACTATGACGGCTCGTAACCAAAGACCCAAGCTCACATAGGAGAAAGCTTATGCACCCTCGACAGACTCTCTGGTTCGCCGTCCTGTTCCTCTCACTTTGCCCCGTGTCTGGCCCGGCTTTTCAGCCGACGCCACCGCCGCTCGCGCGTTTGCAGGCCAACATTGAACGCATCACGAAATCCGTCAATGCAACGTGGGGCATTTACATCAAATGTCTGGAAACCGGCGAAGAGATTGCCATCAATGCCGATGCGCAAATGGACACGATGAGCGTCATCAAAATCCCGCTGATGGTCGAAGCTTTTCGCCAAATCGAAGCCGGACAATTCGCGCTGACCGACCGCATTACATTACAGGAGTCCGACAAACTGCCCGGCACTGGCATTCTGCGCTCGCTCGACGCGGGCGCGACGATCACGATGAAAGACGCCATTATGCTGATGAATATCGTCAGTGACAACACGGCAACCGACCTCCTCTTTGCTAAAGTTGGCGGCGTAGCAGCGGTGAACAAGCTGATGGATAGTTATGGCTTCAAGACGATTCGCGCGACCCGCCCGTCTGCCGAATGGTTCAAGGCATTGCGCGCCGCACCGAGTGCTGAGCAATTTCATCGGGAAGGGAAATCGCCTTACGGCTTGGCCTCGGTGCGTGAGATGGGCAAGCTGCTCGAAAAAATCAAAAAAGGCGAAGCCGTGAGTCAAAAGGCGAGTACGCAAATGCTGGAGATTATGCGCGGACAAGTATACAGCTCGCGCCTGCCCAAGTACGTGACCGGCTTTCGCGTGCCGCACAAAACGGGCGATTTTCTGCCCTACATCGGCAATGATGTTGGCATCCTGGAAAGCCCGAAGCGCAATGTCGTAATTTGCGTTTTCACCGCTAACCATTTTGGCATCGGTGCCAATTTGGAAGAACGCCATCGCCCGCATTGGCGAGCAAACGGTCAATTATTTTGCGTTCCAGGAAAAGTAACGCAAACGTCTCGTTTGCGTGTGTTGTGGGCGGAGAAGCCTACCGTAAGGCACGCAAACGAGACGTTTGCGCTACTTTTAGGGCAGCCTGCCTTTGACTAAAATCTGGCCTTCTGGAAACGATAAGCGCGCGTTGGCTTCCACCGAAACCAGGAAGCGTTGCAGTTGCCCGCGACTGGTTGCGGGCAACTGTACATTTAATTCTGCCGCCCCGTTTTCCGCGGAAAAACTTCTGGCCCGCAGAAATCTTTCATCTTTGGAGAAAAACCAGAATTGAAAAAACTGCTGCGGCGTGAGCGTCGGCAAATGATGCAGGTACACTTGACAGGTTTGACTCTCTGGCTGCCAGAAAATTTTCGCCTGCACCCCGTCTGGCGTATTTCCCTCGAAGGTCAGGATTTGGGTCTGAGGAGCAGTCAGTGATATGCGCGCCAGCTTCTCCTGTTGCAGCGATTCGGCATAGTTCCTGACCTGCGTTTGCAAATGCAACTGCTGCCCGGTTACACGATAAACATACCACGCCGTAAAGCCCGAAACCGCTGTTAGCAGCAAAGCTGGAACCAGCGGTTTGTAGGTGGCAGGCGTGGTTTCCTCAGCAAGCGGCGGATCAATGACGCGCGGATGCAGATAATTCGTCACCAACGCCTCGACTTCTTTCACCGCCACCAACGATGCGCGGCGCAAACGCAACGGCAACGCCTGGCGTGCCAAACTTTGCGATAAGGGAATGGCCTGAGCAACAGCAGTTCTTGTGTGGGAGGACGAAAGCGGGCGCGCAGGACGCGCGGGGGTGAAGATTTTGAGCAAAAGGGTGCGACGTGGCGGTTGGACGGGCAAGCCCAGCACAAAGACTTTGCCCCATTCAGCAATATTTTCTTCCATCTCGATCAATCCATAAGGGCTGGATTGGATGGCAGTAGTCGGGGAAGAGTCCGGCAAACTCAACCGGGCAGGGCCACTTTCGCGACTGGCCCCGCCCGTTGGAATCGTTATTTCAACGTGCGTAAGAACGCGACCACCATCCAGCGTTCTTCTTCGGTATACAGCACTTTGCTGGCAGGATGGCGATCACGGGAGGTAGAGATTTTATAGAACAACTCGCCGTCCGTATTCGCCTGCACGGCTTTGCTGGCCAGGTTTGTGGACTGCGTCCATTTGGGATCGTTGTATGGGCCATTGCCTTTGCCTTCGGAACCGTGGCAAATGGAGCAGCGATTTTCGTACAGGTATTTGCCCTTTTTGACAACGTCTGCATTGACCTTGAGCGGGCTTTTTACACTGGCGGCTTCGGCAGGCGCTTCCCATTTTTGTTTGACCTTGCCATTGACCATTTCCACGACGGGTGTCGGTGCTGGCGTCGGTGTCGGTGTCGGCGGTGGCCCCATCATTTCCGGCGGCAAATTTTTTCCCTGGACGATTACCATTTTCCCATTATCGAGATGTTGAATCGTGGGCGATGCAGCTGGTTTGGTACTTATGCCTGGTGCGGGCGTGGGCGTGGCTTGTCCCGCTTTATAATCTGGCGCAACCCCGACGGCTACGGCTCTCCCATCCGGCCCAAATTGAATAGCGCCGGGATTAGGGGAAGCCCCCGGTTGTCCCGGAATGGCCGTTGGCGGTGTATCGGTAGCATTAGGCGTGGCACTGGGACTTGCATTGGCATTAGCGCTTGTTCCGGCGTTGGCAACTTCCGTAACGGAACTTTTATGACAAGCCAAGGCCAGCAACGAGGAACCCAGCAGGAAACAGAGGAAAACCACGCGCGGACGGTGAGTGAGGCGAATAGGTAAGGACATAAACTTTTATCTTCTCCGAGTGTGAGGTTATGCGGGGCATCGCATGAAAGCGCGGATTATAACGCGAACATGGCTTATTGGAAAAAAATCTTGTGGATGTCAAGCAAACATCTTATTTGCCGTGCTCTTTCGGGCAGTCACAATGGGCAGTTTGCGTTGCGCAGCAAATAAGATGTTTGTTGCGCATTGATCGCTCTAAAAGGCCAACGTAGCCAATCCGGCAGCAGCGGCCAGGCGATGAAACGGCGCATTCGCTTCAAGGCTCAAACCGAGCGAAAGCGGTGCCAGCTTTTGCGGCGTTTGTTCGAGTGCCGCGGTGAGTGCCTGTGCAAAGGGGGCCTGTTCGTTTGGCTCGCCGATAATCAGTAATCGTTTGACGGGTTGCGTCGGCGCGAGGCGGTCCCGATAGAAAATCATCAGGCGGAACAACTCATCTTCGCGCTCGGCAGGTGAGCAGACGACTTCGCGGATCAATAATGGCTCGTGCCCGCGCACGACAACGACAACAAATCCTGTGGGATTGACGCTGACCATCACTTGATCTTCCTGTGCCTCTACGTTCCCGCGCAGCAACCATTGTGCTTCGCCGATATGTTGCGGCAACACGACGCCGGCTTGCCAGCCGAGTTGCGCGAAGAGCCGCTCGTATTGTGCCAACACGTCTTTATGTACCGCCGCCACGAGCCAGCGTGGTTGCCCGCCCAAGGGACTGAGCGACTGAAACGTAGTTTTTACGTCGGTTGCTTTGAGGTTAGTGGCGCGGCCAATTTTCCAGGTCAGCATCTGTTCCACTTCGGCGCGCGAACCGGGTGTGCTTTCCAGCGTAACGACACTGGCGTGGGCGCTGCCTTCGGGCAAGGTGACGGATAATTTGAGACGGCGGTTAAAGCCCGCTTGTTGTGCGGTGGCGGATAAGAGTGAGACGAAATCCGCTTCGCGTGTGACATTCGGTTCGGTCAGGGAAGTCTGGATCAAACCTGTCGGCAGGGATTGTACGCCCAATTTTTTCGGTGTGAATTCGCCACTACGTTTTTGCATTTCCAGCAAGGCAACGTGCGAAGATGTCAACGCCAGCGTGGTACGCGGCAGCGACGGCGCGGTTAAATAATTCCAGATCGATGAAGCCATAAATTAATATTCTTTGTAAGCGCGACCATCTGTTCCTGTGCCTTCCGCGCCGCTGTGAACATCTTTTAAGCCCGCCGGGACGCCGGGGCGAAAGGGTTCGCTATCCATTTCCGGTTCCCAGGTGCTTTCCGATTTGGTGAGCGGGTCGACAGGGATCCGTTTCAGGTAACCACCTTGCACCAGGTCTTGCAGGCTGCCCGGTGCTTGTTCTTTATCGGCGGTGTATTTATCAATCGCGCGCCGCATTTCGTCCAGATTATTTAGCAGGACGATCTCTTTGGCGCGTTTGACGTGGGTGACGTAAACGGGCACGGCGACGGAAACCAGAATGGCTATGACGGTCATCACAATCACCAGTTCCATCAGCGTGAAGCCACGCACCGCCTGTTTCTTTCTCGGTTGAAGATGCATACTACTTACCAGTCTTTGTATTTGGTTCCATTCAGGGCCGTGTCAGGGCTTTTGCTGAACGCATCATAAATATTTTGCCCGCCCCACGAATCGCTTTTGGGATCGTCTTGCACCGAGCGGAAGCCCCATTCCTCTTTGCCCGTCATCGGGTCGCGCGGCATGCGCCGTAAATAGCGTCGTTTCGTCGTCGTGTTAGGTGGAGTGATGCCTTCCACCAACACCTCGAAATTTTGAGGATAGCATTCGTCATTGACCTTGCGGTCTAAGGGGCCGACCATCCCCCGCTCGCAGTCCACCTTGTAGCGGTCAATTGCCTGACGAATTTCGCGCAAAGTCTGTTTCAGTTCAGCTTCCCGTTGACGCTTGAGGTTGTTCTTGGTCAGGGGAATTGCTGCCGTCACCAGAATGGAAAGAATCGCCAGCGTGATAATCAGTTCCAACAAGGAAAACCCGGACGATGTGCAGGGAAAGTAGTTGGTTTTTCTGTTTGGCATAACGAAACTGTAGCTTACTTCGTCAGCTTGGAAATCGTCTCGCGCGTGATTTCAAATTGCACTGGTGTCGTATTGAACAACGGGCTTGCCTTGTCGGCGAGCAGGAACCGCGTTTCGTCCGCATTGAAGCCAATCATCGTTTGTCCTGCGCCAATGGCTTTGAACTCCAGAATGAGTAACTTGCCGTTGGCAGCAACTGGCGTCACGCGGTCAGTGACCTGTTGTACGCTCACGACCAGGTTGCCGTTTTTCTCCTGCTGCGTCATATCAGGCGTGCGACCCAGCATCCCGCCATCGCGCACGGATTTGAGTTGCAGCAGGTTGGTGTTGTAGTTCAACGCGATGTTCGCGCCAGTGATTTTCGATTTGCCATCCACCGCGACGACCACAATGAAGGTTTCGCCCATCTGCAATTTCTTTTCCTTGTTCAGCTTCAGGCTCAAGCCCACGGCGGGCTGTGCGCTGGCGTCAGCTTCATTGCTGCGGACTTCCAGCACGGGAGATTTAGGCGCGGCCATGCTTAATTCTTTAGCGTCATTTTTGGCAGCTTGTGGCGCGGTTGTTTTTTCCTTTTCCTTCTTGGGCGGAACGACCGGCATCAGTTTGGGCGTGTAGCCTGCGGGCGGCTCGAACGTTGGCGCAGGAACGCCCTGATCCTGCGTCGGCGCTGTGGGCGCAGGCGGCGGATTCTTCTTCGCTTCCTCTGCCGCTTTCGCCCGCATTTCTTCGTAATTGGCGCGTTGTTCCGGTGTCAGGGACGGCGGCATCAGTCGTGGCGTGTAGCCAGGGGGCGGCTCGAATGTTGGCGCAGGGACGCCGCCGTCATCTGTGTTGTTGCCGTTAATTGCGCCTGCGGGTTGTTCCGGTTCCGGTTCTGGTGTTTTTTCCGGCTTGGGCGGCGCTTTGGCGGTTTGCGGTTTTACTTGCGGCTCTTGCAGCGGTTGCGAAGCCGGCGTTGGCGCGGGCGGCATTTGCTGTGCGACTGCCGGAATGACCGGCGCAACGGCGGGTTGTGTCAGCGGAGCGGAAACCGTCGTCGCGGTTTCGACTGGCGCGGGCGCAATCGGTTGTCCCTGTTGCGCGGCGATGATGCGGCGATCCTGATCGTCTTCATCCTGCGCGCGCATCACGACTTGCTCAATACTCACAAAGTTGCCGCCGAGGCCCGTACCGCTGTCTTTGGCAAGATGGTCTTTCTTTTCCAGTTGCGGCGCGCGAATGATGTGCGGCGTCACCGTGATGACAATGTCGCTCATATCCGCCGATTCTTTGGGCGTTGTGATGAAGCGACCTAAAATCGGCAGCATGCCAATCACCGGAATGGTGCTGCGACCATCGGATTTCGTTTGTTGTTGCACCCCGGCGACGACTGCTGTGCGGCCATCCAGCACGCGCGAAATGGTCGTGAGTTTGCGTTGCGTAAATTCCGGTGTTTGCGTCGAACCGCCCGAACCCGGCACCACCGAAGACGATTCCAACGTCATCTTCATTTCGATATAGCCTTCGCCCGTCACGGTCGGCGTGATGTCAATATTCAACCCGACATCTTGGTATTGGAAACTGCTGATCCCGCCGCCACCAAGTCCACCAAGTCCGGAAAGTCCGCCCAAGGCGCTGCCAATCGTGCCGGTGCCGGTCGTGCCAGGAACCCCGGCGGTTGTTTGCGGGTAATAGCCTGCCGGGTACGAATAACCAAGGTTAACCGGGACGCGGCGTCCAACGTTGGTTTTGTTCGACTGCCCATCAATGGCGTGAATGTTGACACGGCCTACTGATTTAGCATTGGTTTTATTTTGCAGCAGTGAAAGCGTCGTGGGCGGCGCGGCCAACAGCATTCCGAAGCCGGTTCCTAAGCCCAGCGTATTGACGCCCGCAGCGGCTCCTAAGGCAGCGGCGGTGATAGTTTTCAAGCCGAGGCCGCCAAGATTGTTAAGTCCACCGACCGGCACTTTTTCTGAAGTGGTCGAAATCACGTTGCCACGACTGTCATAAGTTTTGATGGCGGCGTCGTAAGTGGTGGGATCCATCGCCACCTGGTTGCCGATTTGCTGGCTGGCGTTGTGGCTGACTTCAAAAATTTCGACATCTACCGCGACTTCTGCGCGGTTCTTGTCAATGCTGTCCAATACATCCTGCACCATCTTCAAATCTTCGGCTGGCGCGCGTACGATCAACGCATTCAATTGCGTCGAAGCCGCGATTTGCCGCATCAGTCCCGCGCCGCCGCCCTGTAACATTTGCTGGACGACCTGGCGTGCTTCTTCTAATTTGGCGTTGTTGATATAGAAGGTCTTCACCATCAAGCGCTCAAAGCGTTGGCGATTGGTGGGGTTGTCGAAGTAGATCAGAATCGTGCGGCGATCCAATTGCTCGAAGGTCAGTTTCTTTTGGATAAAGATAAAATCCAGCGCACGCGCAAGCGTCGTGTTTTGCAATTCCAGGTTGTACTTCGGCTCATCACGGAACGTTTCGTCAAAGATCACGTTGAGATTCAGTTGCTTAGCGATATTTTGAATAACGCCTTTGAGCGGTTGATCTTTGTAATGAATAACGGTTGCGAGGTCTTTCGAGCGCGTGCGCTGCGGTGTCTTGGTCGTAATGTCATCTTTGGCCGGCAGAATATTGCCGTTGGTCGGATTGATATTCGGCGCTTCGGTCAATCCAGCAGCTGCTCTTTGCAAGTCCACCATCCGCCTCATTTTAACGAGCATTACCTCGTTGGTCTGGTCATAAGCGTAGGATTGTTTGTAAGCCGTGTAGGCGCTGGCGAAATCATTTTCCGCTGCGAAGGCGTCGCCGCGTTTGCCATACATCCGCGAGGCCTGTTCCATCGCGCGGCGCATGTGCAACTGGTATTCGACATTGCCGGGATCGGCGACGGCGGCCAGTAAAAATGACTGGGCAGCCAAATCCCATTTTTGCTCAACCTCGTACTTCAGTCCTTCCGAATAATTCTTCTTGGCTTTTTTGGTATCGATTTTTTTCTCTTTATCCGCCAAAACCGAGAAGGGAAGACTGAGACACACGGTGAGGAGAAGTGTGGTAACAGTACGGAACTTATTTTGGTTTCTCATAACTTTGACTTTCGCTTGTAGGGCTAGGGCGACGGA
>JAXLQQ010000054.1:0-37881 GCA_046331525.1 Blastocatellia bacterium | reverse complement strand
GTCAACTGGAAGCCGCCGACCGCCAGCAAATGACCGTGCTGAACAAACTGATAACCAGTCTCGCCAGCAAATCCGAAAGCGGCGAACGATTGCTGGATCGCACGATGGTTTTGTATGGCAGCAATATGGGCGAAGCCAACATTCACGACAACACGAACCTGCCGATTATTCTGGCGGGCGGCGGTTTCAAACACGGCCAGCACATCGCGTTCAGCCGCCAACACAACACGCCGCTCAGCAATCTGTTTGTCTCAATGCTGCATCGTCTGGGCATCGAAACCAATGCCTTCGGCAGCAGCACGGGCCATATTGCCGAGTTGGTGTTGGCTTAGCAGCATGACTGAAAAATTGTGAGCTAGGACTTACGCAAAAGCGTACCGCCGCTTGTCCAAGCTGCGGAAGAGGGGCGAAAGCCGCCGTTGAGACTGCCGCCCACGTGTTGGGCGACTCGACCGTCGGCTGTACGTCGTTGGCGTAAGTCCTATGAGTATTGCCTTGACCTTTATCAAACAGGAATTGAGACCCTGATGGCTTCATAAAGGTCAACTCCAACATCCGGCGTTTTGATCGTAACAATCAAGGAATAGCGTGTTCGGTGGTCGTATTTTTGTTTGCTACGCAGATTTCGCCACCAGCCACTAACGGGGAAAACGGCGAGCTGCCCCTTATCAGCCAAGTCCGCAGCAGTACCTTTCCAGATGTCTGAATGCAATGAGCCGCGCCTGCGAAGTTGGGTGCCAATTCCCCAGTTTTCAGTATCTTTGGACGTTGAAGTATGGAGAAAATTCTCATCGCGCATGACTTGGTTGATGCGCTTTAAGAATCGCTCGGCTGACTCCGCTGGCCTTTTTACATCAAAGTGCAACCCGTGAGAGCGGTAGCTAGGAGGGTGCTTGGCATTGCGCTCGTTTCGTTGCGGTTTGGGTTCGATGAAATAGGAAAGCGTCACGCGCATCTCTACCAGCGTTTCGCCCAAGCTTTGCAATGCAGCGCGCGGCCACGGTAGTTCATGCAGCTTCATCTCATTGGTTTTGACCTCGCTGCCTGCCAGATAAAAAGGCTGGATTTCGTCCTGCGCAATGAGTGTGAGCGAGTTGCGTGCACTGTGTAAAGCCTTTTCCAAACGCGGCACGCCGTAACCATAAGTCCGCAATAAAGTCTGTATCTGTCGTTGAGGCGCTGACCATAAATCAAAGGGCAGCATTGCTGGCGTCCACTCTGCTGTGTTTACGAGTAATCCGCGCACCGTCTCAGGCCAGAATTGTGGGTATTCAGCCATGACTTGGGCGCACATGCGCGCCGCCAGTGCAGTGGCAGCACTGGTGTCACCGGTAAGTGCCAACAGATGCTGTTGCCAATTGCTGTATGTGGTTAGCAAGCGCAAGGAATCGAGTTCCCACAGTCCAGATTCGTCTGGGTGTCGAGCAAGATTTCCGCCCTCAAAAACGATGTCTGGTTTAAAAGGCCAATTGGCTGCCCAATTGCAGGAAGTAGTGCTGCGTGGACATAAACCACCATTAGGCGCAAGAGGCATCCAGCCGGGTAAGGCGTTTGCACCAAGACGGACCTTCTCGGTGTAGGCACCCACAGTCAGCGCATTCCACGCCTGTCCGGGATCATGAATTTCATCGGTCAGATTCTTATCAGGGTAATTGCCGGGAGCCTTGTCATCAGCGTTCCCTGCCGCGATGACGATCAACCGTCGTGATTGATCTTCCTCTTGCGCGCCCGACATATATTGATCGAGTGCCGCCGACCACGAAGAAGGGCGGCCCCGGTCGCGATCATCTTTTGCACAAGTCATCAGCGCGTAAGTACGAGGCCGTTCTGGAGCGAACACTTCAGCGCGGGCCATACATTCGGTAGTAATCGCGCCGTAAAGTGGCGGATCATTTTTTCCAGTTGGTGGTACCAACTTGACCGACTCAAGCCGATGTTGGAGCAACACAGGTTCATTTGAAAGAAACAGCTTTGTCAGGTCGCCATACAGGCTTAAACCTGCCATCCCCGTACCATGTCCCTGTGGGTGATGATCGCTAACACCCCAAGCTTTTTTATACGCATCCATGTCCGCTAGGCGAAGACCGTGTTGGAGCAGCGGATGTTCCCAATTAACGCCTGTGTCCAACAAGCAAACAGCGGGCGCATCCGTTGGTGGCGGAATGATGCGATTGTTTGCCTCCTCCACCCATTCACGTTCCTCGCTGTCATTGAGGTTGATGAAGAACTCCGCCGTTTCCTTGGCTCGGCGCACTTCCGCGAGTGCGTTGAGCAAATACACCGACTGTGTCAGTTGCGCTGCGGTCGCTCTGAGCAAAAGTACGGTCGTGTCTGGGAACGCTAACTCGCTTTCGCTGATCGTCAGTTGTGCTTGCGCAGCTTGTTCGCGCACGACCTGTACGACTTCTAAATTCTCTTCAGGCGTGCCATCTGTGCGCAGCCATATCTCCCACCACAGCAATTCGTCAGGAAGCGGAAAAGGTTCTGCTTCTGTCCACAAGGATCGGAGCGTAGCAAGGCGAATATTTGAGATGCTTTCAATCAGCTTTTGATTTTTCGGCTTGAGCTTTGGCGTTTTTTTGGCTGGATCAAGATACTCCTCGACCTTTTTGATGAAGTGGCTGATCTTTCCTTCCGGCACAAAAACCATCGCGCGAGTCAGTTTTTGAGTGGTTTCATCCCTCTCAATCTCAGTAACTGCAACCAGCTTGATGCCAGCTTTCTTGTCCTTGAGGCTTTCGACTTTGAGGTCATGCCCCGGCTCACCTTCAAACTCGACATAGAAGCCTTTTTCGACAGCCTGCACGGCTTGCTGCTGTGCTTGGCTTTTTCGCGCCACCTCTTCGAGCTGGTCGCGCAGCATTTCGCCATGCTTTTGCCGGTCACTGCGTAACAGAAACGAAAACTTATCGCTCCCGCCGCCCGGTCTCGTATATTTTTCGGTGCGTGCTTGATTGGTGAAGAGGAAATGACGAAGTGGCTGAGAAGTTCGTTGGGCCATTATTCAACCGGATTATGCAGTGGGACAACAAAACGTTGATGAAACCGCCTGCGATCCACCAAAGGAGTCAGCACATCGGCGGTTTGGATGCACTTCCGCTCTTGCAGAAAAGCTTCTTTCATTGCCTCATCACAAGCTTGGGTGATTTCAGCAAAACTCAAGCCGCTGGCAGCCTCGGCCAATTCATTAAAATCCACTTTGACACAATCACTTGAGGCCAAACGTTGCTTGAGCGTGGCAATGATGAGTTCCGGCTGAGGCAAAGAAAACTCTACCAATTCATCAAAGCGGCGAAAGAGCGCATAATCCAAACTCTGTGGGTGATTGGTGGCGGCGATGATCAAGCTGTTGGAATGATCTTGTTCGATGAACATCAGAAAGCTATTCAGCACGCGCTTGATTTCGCCTACGTCATTGCCAAATCCGCGATGCGTACCAATGGAGTCGAACTCATCAAACAAATAAACCGCCCTGGTTTGCGCCAAGGCGTCAAAAATCAAACGCAGCTTGGCGATGCTTTCGCCCAAATACCGCGTAATCAATCCATCCAGGCGAACCGTGAACAGCGGTAAGTTGAGCATACTGGCCAGCACTGCTGCTGACATCGTCTTGCCCGTGCCTGGCGGCCCTGTGAAGAGGAGCTTGCGACGCGCAGACAATCCGTGTGCACGCAACCTGTCAAAATGTCGTTGCTCATTCAGCATACGTTGGAGCGAGTTGGCTAGCCGCTCATCCAACGTCATATCCGTCAGCCGAACTTTCGGATAAGAAACGGCGAGTAAATCAGCGAGTTCGCCTCGTGGCTTTGAAATCGGAGTAGGCGCGTTAACGGGCTTTATTGCGGGCGTGCTGCGCGCCTGATCAATCAACGAGCGCAGTTCCTGCGCGAATTTGCCCTGGCCTTTGCGCGCAGCAGCAGCAGCCATTTGCATGGCGACTGAATAGAACTGTTCCTCATCACCATCGAGATGACTGTGAACAAGCGCCTTGATCTGCTCTGCGGAAGCCATAGGACTATACCTTTAGTGCATTTCGGGGGACATTGTTTATCGCTTAATGTTCACTGGTGAACAAAAACAATGCGACTTACAAATACCACAATCGGCCCTCATTTACCATCGGGTCTTAGCACAGAGTAAACCTCAACTTGCCCTCTTGGTTATGGGTGTATCGCAAACAATCAGCGGAGGCCATTGCTTGCAGTTTAAAACAAACCGGAGCAGGTGGCTGTCCTGCTCCGGCCTTTATCCGATTCTCTTAAAAGCGGAACTTCATCACGACTTCGATCTGACGCAGGTCATACGCGCTGCCCGGCCGTGCCGAACGAACCGAACTGCAATTGCCCAACCTTCAGATTCTGCGTCGGATTCGCTGTGACCGTCGCGGGCAACACCATTGCCCCGCCCCGTGCCGGGTATTCGATGCTGCCGCGCAGTTGCGTGTGGTTGAAGAAATTCGTCGCCTGAGCAGAAATATTGATCGCGTATTTCTCAGGAACTTGAAATTCTTCTCCAACGCCAGATTCGCATTCACGTATTTGGCGAACGAATCGCTGTATACCCGGCTGCCGCCGTGCCGTACCAGAACAAATCCGCGACCTGCGAACCGTTCGGCGTGGTCACGACACGACCCGCAAAGGCATCAATGTTGTACTTCAGGAAGCAGCGATTGCACGGCGTGATGACGCGCTCGGCAACGTGACCAGTTTTGCCGTCGTACCATTTCTGCAATTCCTTTGGCACTTCAAACGCTGCGCCGGAGACAAGATCAGGCAAGCCGTTGATCGAGTTTATTGCCGCCACCCGAAATCTGCGAGAACTAACCGCTCTGAATCGAAGCCGAGCCACCCACGCGCCAACCGCCCAGCACAGAATCCAGCACGCCACTCTTCAGCGCCAGCAATCTGCCGTTGCCGATGGGCAGGTCAGAAACCCACGAGGCGACAAACGTGCGGCATATGCATTCGTCGAAGGTTTGCGATTCGTGGCGTACAAATCAGGCCGAATGTTCGCAAAGTAATTCGCGTTGCTATCGGCATAACCGTTGTTGCTTTGCGCATTGTAGTTACTCATTTCAGAATCTTCGACCACGTGTAATGCGCGTTGAATTGCAGTCCGTTGGCGAATTGCCGCGTCACTTGCAACTGCATCGCGTGGTAATCCGATGTACCCACGGTAAGGTGAATGCTGTTGCCCTGATGCGGATAGGGAACGCGGCTTCGATGCGCTGAATGGTGCGGTTGCGGATGTTGCCCGCGCGGGCAGATCAATGCGCCGGTTGCCGGTTGCCAAGTTCACCAGATTTGCTGCGTCGAAGGATTTGTCGCGCCGTTGGATTGGATAGCTAATGTGTTGCGCCAATCGTTCAGCAATGCCTGATCCACGAGCTGCGCGCTGTTGATCGGGATAAACGTGACTTGCAGATTCGCACCGTGCGAACCGACATAGCCTGCCGACACGATCCAGTTGTTGCCGAACTTTTGTTCGAGAAGGCATTCCACTGTTGCGCAATAGCCGTTCTTATAATCCTGTGGGAAGCGGCGCACGAGACCACATATAAATGCCTGGCGCGCTTTCATCCGCGCCAAGAGGCGGCACGATGGTGTTAATGGAAAGGCTATTGAACGGCGCGACGATGACGCCAGCGGGCGAAGTGCCATACGGCGAAGAGTTGTTGCCCGCGTTCAGCCCAGAAGTAATCGTTGCGGAAACGGCAATCCAGCACCGTAAAAGCCAGGGCCATCGTTGTAACCCGTATTCGACGGCACATACGTCAACCCATAACCGCCACGCGCCACGAGCGAACGCGTGATTTGATACGCCGCGGAACCGTGGGCCAGAAGTTGTTATACTCCGTCGGCCACATATTGCACGACGCGCGCCATTGACACCGGGGAAGATAATTCTGCCCGCCGTTCCGAACGGATTTTCTGATTCAGGTCAATCGCGCTGATGTGATTGAACCGCTCGGTCGGCCCCGGCGCACGTCGTAGCGTAAGCCCAGATTCAGCGTCAACCGATCATTCACGCGCCAATCGTTTTGTGTGTAGAGCGCCGAATATTTCTGCGCCAACGCCAGCCAGCACCGTGAAGCCCCAGACGCACTTCCAAAGCCCGCGCCGAGCGCAATCGAAACCGGAAACGAGACCATTGTACGTCGCATCAGGCGTCGCAGGCAGTCCCGTAGTCGAGCCGTCGGCATTAATGTTAACGCGCGTGTACTGATCGCCGGTCACAATGTTCACCGAATCAAACAGGTCGTTGTAATTCGATAACAGCACGCGTCCCGCCAGTTTGTGCGTCCACTTGCCGCGTGTCCACGTCATACTGCCGTTGAAATCAAGGATTCGTCTGGCGTTCGCGTTTGTGCAGGAACGTGTTTTGGCTCAGTTCGCTGATGCGGCCCGGAATGAACGTTGGCGGCGAACCGCCCGTCAAATCCAGCGCCTGAATTTCTTTCGGAATCCCAAATTGATTGAAGTCGAAATCCTTGAACGCATCCGCTTCGTTGTCGCTCTGAATACGGTTCACACCCAGGCGTACGTCCAATACAAGCGATGGGCGGATTGACCACGTGTCGCCAAAAGAAATGTATGGGTTCTTGTCCGGCTGCGTGTTACCGACAAATTCGTTGCGGCTGTAATACGGGCTGTCTGGCCCCCACGAACGCGGCGTCAGAATGTTGCCAAGTTGAATGCCGCCCGTCGAATAGAAATTATGGTTGCGCCAGTTCCAGTCCACCCGCGAATTGACGTTGTTTTTGCTGAACTGTTGCAAGCCGCGATAGAAAAAGTTGTTGTTATTAAAAACATCATCCGGCGTGCGATTCGGCAGCGGATACGCTTTCAGCAACGCCAGGCCCTGTGAATTCAGGCGCGCGGTTGGCAATGCGGTGGTATGCACCAACCCATCCGTACCGACAAACGTCGGAAATTGCGCGCGGTTGTACTGCGAGGTCGTGCCGATGCGCGTGACATTGAACGGATCAAAGATTTTCACGGGTACTGGCTTGCCGCCGACACTGACATACGTTTCGCTGAAATCGCCGTTGCGTTCTTTCGCCGTCGGCACCGTCTTCAAAAAGTCGTAGTTACGATTGAATTCCAGCCCTTCATAGCTGGCAAAGAAAAACGCTTTGTCACGGATGATGCGCCCGCCAAACGTGCCACCGTAGGTGTGCGATTTGAACGGGCCACGCGGAATGTTCGCCGCATTATTGCTGAACGAATTGGCATTCAACGCTTCGTTGCGAATGCGCCAGAACCCAGAACCATGATATTCGTTGCTGCCGCCTTTCGTCGTGAAGACAACCACGCCCTGCGCGCGACCGTATTCCGCCGAATAGTTGTTCGTGATGGTTTTGACTTCCTGCAACGCATCCTGATTCGGCAATACAGCGACTTCATTCCACGCCGAACCTTGCACGCTCACGCCGTCCAACACGATGTCGTTTGAGAAGGCCGAACCGCCATTGATGCCGATGGCTGACGCTTGCCGACGCCCGTCAATGCCGATGCCAAATGAAGTCGTGCTTTGTGTGTTATTAAACGCACCGCGCGGAGTGATACCGGCTTGCAATGCAACATACGAGAATGGATTGTGCGTGATGTTCGGCAACGTCTGCACAATGCGTTCGTTAACCTGTCCGCCGACGGTTGCATTCGTCGTTTGGAGCGCCGCTGCATCTGCCGTCACGGTTACGGTATCTGCCGCACCGCCAACTTGCATGGCAATATCCAGCTTGACGGTTTGCGCGGTCGAAAGTTGGACGTTCGTGCGGCTCGCTTTGGAAAAGCCCGCATTGCTTTTTTCGACATTGACTGTGTAAATGCCGGGGGCAAGATAGGGCACCGTATAGCCACCCGAAGCGTCCGTCGTCGTTGTCATCGGCACGTTGGTTTCCTGGTTGATGACCGTAACAGTTGCACCCGGAATCACAGCGCCCGTGCTGTCTGTCACCGTGCCCGTAATCGTGCTGGATTTAATTTGTGCCCAGGCCGTCAGGCTGAACACCAAGCTGGCAAAAAGGAGCCAGCGGAGGGACAGGGGGTTCTTCATGGTTGATCTCCAGTTGAAGTTGTTCAGTTGTGGATGTAGTGAAATACGCGGCCTTATTTCTGTTGCCACGCTTTCGTCAAAATCGGTTTAATAATAGCGGTGAACTCAACATACGCCGGTTCCTGAAAGTGCAAGTTATCAGGCAAATATAATTCCATACGTGGCTTGCCTTCTTTGTCGAACAGCGCCGGATTCACATCAATATAACCGAGCCGGTTGTTCGTCGCGCAGAAGGCTTGCACGAGCTTGTTGGCTTCGTCCACCTGCGCCCATTTGTCCATCTTTTCAGGCGCGCGATTGATTGAGACAAAAAAGATTTTTGTGTTCGGCAATTCTTTGTGAACGCGCGCGACGAATTGTTTGAAGTTGTCGGCAATCTGCTGCGGCGTGATTTTGGCGTTGATGTCGTTGCTGCCGCAGTAATACGCGATAATCTTCGGTTTGTACGGCAAGACGATCTTGTCCATGTAATACAACACTTCTTCCGAACGCGAGCCGCCGAAGGCACGATTGAAAACTGGCAGCGGAGCCATTTGCGCCGTCAGCTTTTCCCAGCGCCGAAAAATGCTGCTGCCCACAAACAGAATCGCGTTTTGTGGCGGCGGTTTCACTTGATCGGCCTTGAGAAAGGCTTCGATCTCATTGGCGAAGCGAATTTTTTGTGGCGCGCTTTGCTGCGCAGCGCCGTGATAGGGTAAAAAAAATAGACCAAGCAAGAGCGCAAGAAGCAGTTTTTTCATCATCATTTAGTCTCATTTTTCGTGGGGCGGTTTTCCCCGTGTAGTAACACAAAGCGATCTGCGACGTTTACGGCTGGCACTTTGGCTAACAATGCCTTGAAACGATCATCCTGAAACTTCTCTGCCGCTTGTCGGAGCAGTGTGTAATATTCCTCCGGCGACCATTTGATGATTTGTTTGTATTCCCAGTCCTTTTCGCCGAAGGCAAACGGCGCAAGGTATTCCAACGCCTGCCGCAAACTGCGATTGTCTTTCGTCTGGTAATGCCAGAGGTCTACGCCCACTTTTTCGCCGATGGTTGCGACTATAACCAAGGCGCGCAAATTGAACAGGCTGTAGCTCATCGCGCGGGTGCGGTCGAGTTCCAATGGCTGGCGGCCATCAGGTTCGATTTGCCACGCGATACGCGATTTGACGGCTTCGACGGTTTTGCGCGCCAATGCTTCATCGCCGATGAACAAAGCGAATGCGGCCAAATCTGTGGCGAACCAGGTGCCGTGATTGTTGTGTGCAGCAGCTTCTTCTTTGCCGTTGGCGCTGGTTTGCAACCACTTCACGAAGGCACGAAACCAATTCTGCAAACCTTGCTGATCTTGTGCTGTCCACGCTTTGGCTCCGGCCAGCAACCCGACCGCGTCCACGACATCTACCAGTCGCCGCGCATCAATCAATCCCGCGCCGCGCCCGTTGTTGTGGCCCATCACGGCTTGGGCATATTCGTAATTCGGATTCATTTTCGTGGCCGGATCGAGAAACCATACGCGCACAAGCATTGCCGCCCGCTCGGCATACTTCGCTTCGCCCGTGAAGTAATACGCCTGCGCCAACGTCTCCACCGCCGAGGCCATCGCGTTCAGCGCCGGATTGTCGGTGTCACGTTTACTTTCGGGATTCAATTCACCGTCGCGGCGAACATACGGCAAGCCGTCGGGCTTCGTCGGATCAGGCCACCAGTACGGCGCAAGCGTCAGGTAATCGTGTTTGTCGCCGCTGGGCGGAACACGTTGTTTGGCGGTGACGGTGAACGGGCCTTCCGTCATTGCATTGTCTGCGTTGTGCCGTAAGCGAGCCAGCGCCGCCGTGAAAGCCTTATCGTTGACGCGTGCTTTTGTTTGTGCCAGCTTGGCGGGATCAAGAGCAAAGACGCGCGGCAACGATTGCGCCGTTGCGGTTAGACAGCTAAACATCAGCAGCAAAAGAGACGCGAAGCGCCTGGGAGCGCACGCGGCTCGCGTGCTGAGGTTTGAAGGCAAATCCGCTCCGAGAAAACCTGTGGCAAATCAGTCTTGGCGCGCGAGCCGCGTGCGCTCCCAGGCGCTTTGCGTTTCCGCGGCACAACGCGGCTCGCGTGAAAACTACTTTTCCTGATCTTGTGCAAACGACTTCTCCTTAAAACTCAAACCGCAAACTCATCTGCAAATTGCGATTGTTTTTCGCGCGTTTGATCGTGCCTGCGGTCGGCGTGTCAATGTTGTTTTCCGGCAAGCCGAAATTCGGATGATTCGGCAGATTGAAAACTTCGAGCCGGTATTGCACCGCTTTCGACTCCCAAAAACGGAAGCGCCGCGAAAGCGAGGTGTTGACGATGATTGTGCCGGGGCCATCCAGAATGTTGCGCCCGGACGTGCCAAAGCGATACGCCCCCGTTGGAACAACCGGAAACGCGCTGCGGTCGAACCATCGGTCTACGGTCGGATTGTCTATCTTGCCCGAAGCGATGCGGTCTGGGCGTGTAGCTTCGCCATTGACGAAACTCACGGTGGCGACGCGCACGGTGAACGGCGAGCCGCTGTAAATCGTGCTGGTGCCCGACAACTGCCAGTCACGTGTCATCCAGTGGCGGGGAAAATTCGGTGCCCAGATAAAACTGCCTGCAAAGGTGTGACCGATGTCGAAGTCGGAACGCCCACGTTCGAGCCTCAGATTGCGCGAGTCCTGCGCGATGGGGAAATTGTAAGCAATTGTGCCGCCCGTATTCGACGTTTCATCAATGGACTTCGCGTACGTATACGAACTGCGCACAAAGAGCTGTTTCGACAGACGCCGCCGCACTGTCAATTGGCCAGAATTGTAAATTGAATTGGAACCATCGTTGATGATCTGGATCGAGGCAAAAGCGGGATAGGGGCGAATCGTACTCGTGGCCTGTGTGCGACCTGCCTGATTCAAATCGTAGCGCCGCTGCAAATGTGTTCCCTTCGATCCAGCGTAGGCGATTTCGAGCACCGTGCCGCGTCCGATCTCGCGTTCAATCGCCAGATTCCACGATTGCAGGTATTGCGTCGCCGGTTGTACGTTTTCCTGTCCGAAGCTGCCCGTCACGCCACTGAAGGCACGGCGGTCGGAGGGGAAAGGATTCGACAGCGTCAGACGCAGCGGGTCGGCGGTCACGCGGCTGTACGTTTCCGTGATCGAAAACGGGAAGGTGTCGGTGTAATCGTCCATGCGATAGAGCGAAGACGAGCCGTAGAAAATGCCGTATCCGCCGCGCAGCACCGTTTTCTCGTTGCCGAACACGCGCCAGGCAAAACCGAAGCGCGGCGCGAAATTGTTTTTGTCAGCTTTGACGATGGTGTCGGGCAAGCCCACATCAGGGGCTTTGACGACCTGTGCAGCGAGGCCGGTGTTGGTTAGGCGCGCGTCAAAATCCGCCTGTGTCAGCGTGCCGATGCCGGCGACGACGACTTTGCCCAGCGCTGGGATGAATTGCGCAAAAGCATTAAATTTTTCCTTGGCTGGCGGCATCAGGTCGTACCGCAAGCCAAGATTCAGGGTCAGGTTGCGGCTAACTTTCCAGTCGTCCTGCGCAAAACCCGCGTAATTCGTCACCAGATCATAAGGCCCGGCGGCGTTGAGTTGCCGACGCGAACTGTCCACCCAACCCAACACAAAATCCGCGACGGGATGTCCGGTGTAACGACCCAGAAAGTTCGCCCGCCCGCGCGTATCGCCGTAACTGCGCGAGAAATATTGCATGCGCAAGGCATCGCCGCCGAATTTGAACGAATGCGCGCCGCGAATCCACGTCAGCGTACCCGTCGTCTGATAGTTATTCCAGGCCCAGATTTTCGGGATGTCGTAGGCCGGGCCAATCGGCACATACCCCGTCAGCGTCACGTAAGGCGGCCCGGCGGCAATCGGATTGTTCGTTGTACCGAGAAAGCCCGTTTCCAACGCCCAGTCTTTGTCGGGACTGTAAGGCCAGACTTCGCGGTTGGTGCGGCGCGAGAAATTGGTACTAACTTCCAGATACATCGTCGGCGTGAAAGTGTGCAGGTAGCGGAAGTACGTCAGCAATTCTTTCGGCGTATTGGCCGAGCCAAACAGCGGCAACGGCGAACGCCCTGTATTCACCGGGTCAAACGAATCGCGGCTGCGCCAGAACACGCCGCCCGTCAACCGATTATTAGCAAACAGCGTGTGGTCAACCTTGACGCCAAAACTGTCGTAATTGCTGATGACGTTGCCCTGCGTGATGAAATTGAAGGCACTGCCGCTGAGGTTGGGCTTCGGAAAATACTGCATCAGTTTCGCGGCGACCGGGTTAATTCGATTAGCGGGAATCTGATTGTTGGCAAACGGCACCTTGTTCACGGTGTCAGTGATGACAATCGGTTTGCCATTGGCGTCCGTCGCTTTGGAAAAATCGCCGCGCAACATTTCGGGCGTCGGCGTCAGCGCGCGTTCCGATTCGCCATCAATCTGGCGGTACGATTCCCAGGAAAACATAAAAAATGTGCGGTTGCGGCCATCGTACAGTTTGGGAATTCTGACCGGGCCGGAAACCGTCGCGCCAAACTGATTGCGCCGCAGTTTCAGGCGTTCAGGATCGAAATAGCCTTTGGCATCGAAGATGTCGTTACGCAGAAATTCATACAGCGAGCCGTGCAACTGGTTCGTGCCGCTCTTGGTCACTGCTGTGAGCATGCCGCCCGCGTACCGACCATATTCCGCCGAAAAGCCGGAGGTCAACATCTTGAATTCCTGAATGCTTTCAATCGGCGGATTGATGACGACGTTGGTGTTGCGTCGCTGCGTGTTGTTCATCCCGTCGAGCAAAAAGCCCGTGTTGTCACCACGTCCGCCATTCGTCGCAAACGAACCGTCGCCGCCATCGCCTTTGGGGATCACGCCGCCGGTCAGCAAAGCCAGATCGCTAAAGTTGCGCCCATCCAGCGGCAGTTCGGTAATTTCGGCACTTGTCGTCACTTCGCCGCGCGCTCCGGTTTCCGTGTTCAGGGCAGGCAGCGCATCGGTGATCGTCACTGTTTCCGTCATCGCCCCGACCTCTAACCGAATGTCAAGCCGCAAGGTTTGACTGACTTCCAGACTGAAGCTGTCGCGCCGATACGACCGAAAGCCGTTGGCCAGGGCTTCGAGCGTGTAGCGCGCCGGAGACAGATACGGCACAGCAAATTCGCCGCTTTGGTTGGCTACCGTTTGCTGGCTGATATTCGTGTCCAGATTGGTGATCTTGATCGCTGCGCCCGGCACGGCGGCCCCCGTGGTATCCGTGACCCGACCGGTGACGCCAGCCGTCGGCGTTTGTGCAATCGCCGTAACCGTTGCCAGCAATATGGCAAAAACAAGTGCTTGGCATTTCATCGTTCGTTTCATGGTTCGCTCCGATTCTTGCGAGAATCCGTCAATGCCCCCTGTGGTGGTTTGGCTTTGAGTGGAACGGCATGTAGTACCGCCTTCAGGCGGAATGTACTCGATTTCAAAGCATTCCGCCTGAAGGCGGTACTACATGCATGATTTAGTTGTTCTTTTTCTTTGCCTGTTTCGATGCGTGGCGGCCTGAACCGTCGCCGTCATCCACGATGCCGCCCGCTGGATTCAGTTGATCGAGTGCAGCCTGCAATCGCTTGCGTGCAGCAATAGCGGCGGCGTCTTTCGTATCGGCAGCAACCAGCTTCTCGGCAAACGGTGCGTCACGCATATCAAATAGTTCTCCGGCTTGCGTCAGCTTCCATTCGGCTTCGCGTGTGTACCACTTGTTCGCCAGTTGCAGAAACACCCAGTTGCGCGCTTGTTTATTTTCGCCCCGTATGGAAGCGACAAAGCTGCGCCCGTCTATCACAGTCTTTTCCGGCAATTTCGCCCCTGCCAGTTCGGCGAATGTCGGCACGAAGTCGGATGAATCAATCAGATCGGCACGAACTTTTCCGGCTGGCGTGACACCGGGCCAGTTGACGATCAACGGTTCCAGGCTGCCGCCTTCCAGCATTGAGCCTTTCGCCCCATCCAACCGCCGCCCGCCAATCGTGGCACGGTTGGAACGAGGATTGGCCGTGCCGTTGTCACCGAAAAACACGATCAAGGTTTTCTCGCGCAGCTTTTGGCGATCCAGTTCGGCTACCAGCTTGCCCACCAGCTTGTCCATATAGGTCACGTTGTCGGCGTAAATGTCTTTGCTGTCCGGTGCGCTGTCCGGCGTGGGCAGGATTTCCGCATGCACGTGCGACAACGAGTAATACAAGTAAAACGGCTGGTCGTGATGTTTGGTGATGAAATCAACCGCGAACCTATGCATCACATCGGGCAGGTATTCCTTATCTTGCAGCTTTGTTTTTTTGCCGTTCACCAAATAGTTCTTTCCCTTGTCCTGCGTGTTCCAGTACACGCCGCTGCCTTGAAATTTCAGCCATTCGTCAAAGCCGAAATCGCCCGGTGCCAACGGCAATTGCCCCCATTTGCCGACGGCGGCAGTGACGTAGCCTGCTGATTTCAAAATCTTGGGCATCATGGTTTCGGCTTCAGGCGTAAAGCGGCCTGTGGCATCCTGATTCGTCGCGCCCGTGCGAAACAAATAACGCCCAGTCAGAATCGTCGCGCGCGAAGGGCCGCACAGCGACGGCGTGTATGCGCGCGTGTAGCGCATACCACCGCGTGCGAGCGCATCAATATTCGGTGTTTTGTAGTTATCCGCGCCGTAGGCACTGGTTTCGCCGATGCCATAATCATCCGCGAGAATAAAGACGATGTTAGGCCGTGCGGGTTGTCCGGCGGCAGGCCAAACTGTGCTGATTAAGAGTGCTACGCCAATCACCCAGCCTGAAGTAAGCATTCTGGTAAGCTTCATCATTTTCCTTTCGCGCCCCGCCAGCCTTTTTCCCATTGTGCGGTCAATTGTGAAACGAGCGCCGCGTTTTTTGGGTCGTTCGCAATGTTCGTATTTTCCTGCGGATCAGTTTGGTGATCGTAGAGTTCGACTGCCACGACTTTCGTGTGATCGTTACGTTCGACCCAGCGCGTGAAACGATAACGATCCGTTCGCATCGAATACCCCATCACCGGGCGACCTTTGTTCGGGCGTGGATATTGGCTGAACGCCGCTGTCTTCACAGTCTTCGTTGGATCGCGCAAGACTGACCCCAAGCTCGTGCCTTCTAAGTGCGTGGGCAAGGATAGACCGGCGAGTTCCGCGAGTGTCGGATAAATGTCTACGAATTCGACCAGCGAGCGACTGTGTTTGCCGGCGGTTTTCATTCCCGGAGCGGAAATAATCAGGGGTGCGTGCGTGTCGTTTTCGACGTTGCTATGCTTGCACCAAGCGCCGTGTTCACCGAGCTTCCAGCCGTGATCGCCCCACAGGATGACAATGGTGTTGTCGCGCAGTTTCAGCCGTTCAAGTTCGTCCAGCACTTTGCCAAGCTGCGCATCCATATAGCTAATGGCGGCGTAATAACCGTGCTTCAATTGTCGCGCGAGATCATCGGGGATTTGAGCTTTGGGAATCCCCTGATAATTGCGCAACTCACCACCGGGCAACACGGCAAATTCCGGCGCATCTTTCGCGCGAAACGGATTCGGCGCAAGTTGAATTTTCGCGGGATCATACAAATCCCAGTATTTCTTCGGCGCGACAAACGGCAGATGCGGTTTCGTGAAGCCGACGCCGAGCCAGAACGGCTGATTTTTCTTCGCCATATCGCCGAGCGCTTTGATCGCCATTTCGGCCAGCGCGCCGTCGTGGAAAGTATTGTCCGGCACGTCCGCGCCTTCAAACGCCGGGCCACGGGTGCCGTCTTCATCACCACCCCCTTGCTCTTGCTTGCTCGCCGCCTGACTGGCTTTCTGGCGTGTCTCGTTTACCGGTAAACCATACGTAACGACTTTCGGACGGCTCCACGGCACTGACCACGATTGCGGATCGTCATAGCCGCCGTGATAAATCTTGCCCATTCCTTGCACGAAATAGCCGTTGTTTTTGAAATGCTGCGGCAGCGTCACAACATCAGGAATCGCCGCACGGAAATGCGTGACCAAATCCCACACCTTCGTCGTGTCGGGGCGCGTGCCCGTCAGTAGCGACGAACGCGACGGCGAGCAGACGGCTTGTTGGCAATATGCACGATCAAACGTCACGCCCTGTTTAGCTAGGCGGTCGAGATTGGGCGAATGGATGTAGTTCGCGTCATACACGCTAAATTCCGGGCGCAAATCGTCCACCGCAATAAACAGCACATTCGGCTTACGCGAAGATTGTGAGTTGGTTTGCGCCACCACAGAAACACCGAGCAGCGCGGTCAACAGAAAGCAGAAGAAAATTCGTTTTTCAGTCATACGGGGAAGGTTTTTAGAGGGAACCAGAAACCAATGCGGGCGCATTTTCGCGCACACGCTTCAATCGGGCCGCCGCTAACGCCGTTAACTCCGCGCGATACGCTACAGCGACGGCAAACAGCCACGGCGCGGATTGCCAGCCAAACTCTGCGAGATCAGTAATCAAATGCAATTGCTGCGGGAAAAAGAAGCGCGCCAGCGAAACCGTCAGCACCATGCCCAGCCGGAATAACGCATAAATCGTCATCCAACGCAGCACCAATGCCAGCCGTCCGCTGCCCATCTGAATCGAGACGCGATGTAAGAGCAAACTCGCCGCCGCGATCAGGAACAGTTGCAATTGCTCGAAGAGTTGCAGATTGCTCGTCAGCCGATACACCGCCTGCGCTTCGGTCAGGAGTTCGCGGAACAGAAAGAACAACAGCATCAGGACGAAGAGTGCGGTGATGGCCACGCCATCGCGGCGGCGCAACCGAAAGCCCAGCTTGGTTTCGTGATACGCCCACCAAATCGCCAGCAGCCCCAACAGCAAACAGAGGTTCGCTGGCACCAGCACCAGATGCAAAAACAGCGCGTAATGTGGGGGCGTCACATACAAATCTACCGCCTGCCCCAGCAACGCCATCGGACGAGAGAAGGGGCGCAGCAGCGAAAGCCCGGCATCCAGCGTAAGGGCCAGCCACGCCCAGCGCATCCAGTGCGTGCCGCGATATTCTTCCGCCACATTCCAGCAAATGAAAAACGCCAACGCATACGCCAAAAACGAACCCACCACGCGCAGCACATCCAACATGCCGCCCCCGACGGCCTCAGAACCGCTGTAAAGCAACAACAACGCAACCAGGCGTAGGCTCAAGTGCAAACCCAGCGCACACCAAATCAAACGTGGTGTAAGTCGAGTCGTCCACATAATCCTTACAACCTCCCGCTTTCCACCACCAGCCGCGCGCCCGTGCGTCCACACAGCACATGCGCCAGCGCGCTCAGGCGCTGCAAAAACGGCTCCCAGTTTTCGCGCGTCATCTGTTTCAGTGAACGCGCAGGCGAATGTTCGGCGGCGGTTTGCAGGGCGTTCACCGCCGTTTGGGTGCCGCAACATACGGTCATCACCGCTTCCAGCTCCTGCAATCGTTGCTGCATGGCGCTCGGCTTGGCGTGTCCGTTTTGACTGGCACAAATGCGCGCGTAGGTGATGCGCAATCCGGTTTGCAAGGCTTCATTGCTGAGCGGATAACGGTGGTTCATCAATACGCCGTCGGTTTGCAAGCGCGCAGTCAGCCCGGCCAGGCGGTCATGAAATTCCCAGCACGACAAACAACCGATCAAATGCGCCTCAATGCGGTCGTGTTCGTCCGGCGCGAGTGTGCCGTCCACATAATCTTCCCACTGTTCAGCCGTAATTCCGTGTTTCATACTACTTTCATCCCAGCTAGTGAATCTTTTGTTTGCTCTGCTTCGCACTGCCTGCTCCGGTCAGCGCCAGCAGTTTTTCTTTCACACTGAACAGACGCGATTTGACCGTGCCGAGCGGAATGCCCAGCACCAGCGCCAGTTCTTCGTAACTCAACCCTTCGACAAACCGCAGCAGCACCAGTTCGCGTTCGTTCGGTTCCAGCAACGTGAGCCAGTCATCCAGTTCCGTCTGCAACGCGATTTCCGGGGCGACGGCGAATTGTTCTTCAATGGCCGCGCGCATCGGTTCCAGTTCGATGGTTTGCGGACGCGCTTGGCCGCGTCGCCAATGCTGCAAGAGTTCATTGCGCGCGATAGCAAATAACCAGCCTTGAAACAACCGATGATCCGCAAACTCGCCCGCCTTTTGATAGACTGCCAACATTACCTGCTGCGCCAAATCTTCGGCGGTCATCCGGTCTACGCCGCGCAAAAGAAAGTACCGACGCATACGCCCATAGACCGCCACGAACAAAGCACAGAAAGCTTCTTCGTCGCGCTGCGTTAAGAACAATTCGATGGCTCGTTGTTCGTCCACTCCAGGAGCGCCTTTGCTTATATTGTGATCGGGTCTAGTGCGTTTGCGCGTTGACACTACTGAAAATGCTTGCACGGCGGCTTTTGTTCACGCGCAAAGAAAAAAGGTGCCACGCAAAAGCGGGGGCCATTTTTTGCCCCCGCTTGCTAAATCCTTTTGTCTTCGTACGTGCCATTCAATCATCGCGGTTTGCGCGGCTGTGGCGCGGGCGTCAGGGCATCCCAGCGGGCGTCTCCGATGCGCGCATAATCCTTCGGCAGCGTCGTCCAGTCCGGGCGTGTCAGGCCATTCAGATCGTAGACCACTTTGCCATCGCGCAGCGTCAGTTCACACATGAGCCGTTGTGTTCCCTTCATTCGCGCGCCGTTCATATCCACAAAACCGAAGGAGCCTTTTTCCAGTTTAAAGACGGCGATGTCCGCGCCTGCGCCGGGCGAAAGGTTGCCGAGTTCTTCGCGCTTGATTTCCTTGGCTGGATTCCACGTCGAGCGTAAAATCACGTCCTCCACTGACATCCCCATTGCCAGAAACTTGTCCATCACATTCAGCATGTCTTTCATCCCGGCATTCATACTGCCGATGTGCAAATCAGTGGAAATTGAATCGGGGATAAAACCCGTCTTCATCGCTGGCACCGCCACACGCCACAAGAAGCTGCCGCCGCCGTGCCCGACATCAAAAATCACGCCACGCTTACGGCCTTCGACCAAGCCGGGATTCGGTTGTCCGGTTTCCAGAAATTCGTTGCGCAACCCCGAATACAGATGCGTGTAAATGTCGCCGGGCCGCAGCTTTTTCGTGACCAACTCACTAACGGGGCGCTGGTCGGCGTGATTCGTGCCGAAATCCACCATCACCGGAATATTCGCCGCCGTCCCTGCTTCAACCGCACGCTCAACAGGAATCCATTCCGGCCCTGCGTAATGTGCCGTCTTGATACCGATAATCACGCCTGGATAACGTTTGGCCATTTCTGCCGCTGGCTGCGCTTCCATGTCGTTCAAATCATTTTCGTATTTGCCGCCGCGCATGCCATTACCGACAATATTCAGAAACGCCAGCACGCGCGTTTTAGAGCGATCAATGATGCGTTGTTTGAAATCCTCGAAGTTGCGCCAGCCCGCACAACCCGCATCCGCCACCGTCGTCACGCCGACACGAAACGTGAAGCCGTCGGGATAGAGGCTGTTGTCGCCCGCATAGGAACCGCGTTCGCCCGTGCCCGCATAGACGTGAACGTGAATATCAATCAGCCCCGGCGTGACGTAATAACCCGCGACATCCACGACCTTGAAGGCGTCCGCCGCATTGATTTTCGCAGCGACGGCGGCGATTTTGCCGTTGACGATGGCAACATCGCGCACGCCATTAATTTTGTTTTTGGGGTCAATGACGTGACCGCCTTTGAGCAAGAGGTCATATTTCTGTTGGGCCAACACCGCACTGGCTCCCACAGCCGTGAGTAACAGCAGAACAAAGATGCGTAATTTCATAGTGGTTTTTCCTGGCGCAAGATCATACAACTGAACGCGGCCCGTGGCGAGCCTGCCGCAGAAAATCAAGGCTATTGAATGCCCGTCGCGCCCTTTTCGTTCTCCTTATGCCTTGCTATGCTGACGCGCGCTACCAATTTCTGCTGAGTACACGATATGCAAAAGAAAATCTACGATGTCTGCGTCATCGGTTCAGGCGCAGCCGGAGGCTTTGCCGCCAAAGAACTCACTGCTGCTGGTGCTGACGTAATTCTGCTCGAAGCGGGTGCGAAAGGTCGGTTGGAAGATTTGCGGATTCACGACTGGCCCTATGATTTACCCAAACATGGGTTCGGGCTGAACAAACAAGCCTCGCTGTACAGCGACAACATCGCGCGCGACGTGGAATATCGCGGCGCGGGTATCGGCGTGGATCGCATTCGCGTGCTCGGCGGGCGCACGTTTCATTGGAACGCCGCAACGTTTCGTTTCGCGCCCGTGGACTTCCGCGAACATTCGCTGCACGGCTTTGAAGAAGACTGGCCGCTCACGTACGAAGAACTCGAACCGTATTACGATTACGTCGAACGCGAAATGCACGTCTTTGGCACGCGCGAAGGCTTGGCCATTTTGCCCGACGGCAATTTCGTGGCGGCGACTCCCCAACTGCGGTGCAGCGAACGGCTCGCGCAAAAGAAACTCGCGGGCACCGGCATTCGCATCATCCCGACGCGCAAGGCCGTGTTGCTGAAAAGCCGTGCGGGTCGCGGTGCCTGTCATTACTGTGGGCATTGCATGGATGTTTGCGACGTGCGCGCCGTGTGGTCAAGCGATGTCACGGTGATCCCTGAAGCCTTGCAAACTGGGCGGCTAACGTTGCGAATGAACGCACTGGCCCGACAGATTATCGTCAATAAAGACGGCCTTGCGAGCGGCGTTTCGATCATTGATCGCACGACCGGAAAAGAAGAGGAAATCGCCGCACGCATCATAATCCTCGGCTGCGGTTCGATTGAATCAGCGCGGTTGCTGCTAAATTCCAAAAGCGAAAAATTCCCGAACGGGTTAGCGAACAACAGTGACAACGTAGGCCGCTACCTTGGCGGCCATGTCACATATGGCACGACCGGTTACTTGACTGATTTAACGGGCAAAGACGATTTCCCCGGCGACGGCATGACCGATCACGCCTACATTCCGCGCTTTAATCACGAGCAGGGCAAGCAAGAATACGTCGGCGGATACGGTGTGCAATTGAATTACAGCGGCTGGCGTTCGCCCGCACAGACGAATGGATTACCGGGCTTTGGCAAAGAATGGAAAAAGCGCGTGCGCGATTTGCACTACGCGCAATTTCAGATGGGCGCGTTCGGTAAAGTCGAACAACGTGCCAGCAATCGCGTCACGGTCAGCCCCAATCGTACGGACAAATGGGGCATCCCCACCCCCGTGATTGAATTTCAGTGGAGCGAGAACGATCACCGCTTGTTTCAGGATATGCGCAAGCACGTAGACGAGATCGTCAACACCATCGGCGTCGCGCATAAGCTGACGGGCAACACCACACCCAGCGGCTTTGCCAGTCACGAAGTCGGCACGATTCGGATGGGCAAAGATGCGAAAACCTCGGTACTCAACGGCTGGAATCAAGCGCACGAGGTGCGCAATTTGTTTGTCGTGGATGGCAGTTGTTTTACGACGTTTCCGGAAAAAAATCCCACGCTGACGATTGCCGCACTTTCCGTGCGCACCGCGCGCCACATCGCAGCAGAACGCAAGAAAGGCAATTTGTAATGGCCGCTTACTAATATCTTGCAATCGCCAACAAACTGATTCACGATACGCTCTCGCCGCTGTCACACAAGAAAAAGCCTGAATGTTGCCCTGAAAGCCGATGCTATGAGTGCGGAAACCGCCCCGCCGAACAATCATCCCAATTACGATCTATTCCTCAGCTACAACACGAAGGATCGTGCCGCCGTGCTGCAAATTCGAGAGCGGCTGAAGCAATTCGGCATCGCGTCATTTCTGGATTGCGAGAACCTGACGCCCGGATTGCCCTGGCGTGAGGCGTTGGAAAAAGCGATTGCGCAACAGGCTCGCGCGGCGGCGATCTTTCTGGGCAGTGATGGCTACGGCAGAACGCACATCGCCGAAAAAGACCTGTTGTTGGATCGCGCGGAGTCTGCTCAAAAAAATGGCAGTCTGTTTCCCGTCGTTCCGATCATCCTGCCGGGTGGGCCGGATCAGGCCGACGGGTTTCTCAGCCGTTACACCTGGATAGACTTGCGTAACGGGTTGGATGACGAAGAAACGATCCGGCGCTTGGCGGCTGCCGTCTTGCGCGTAACGCTGCCAGAAGCTTCTTCGCCGCAGCGCAAACTGGAATTGGACTATCTGGATCGGTTGCAAGAAGAGGAAGAATTGAATCAGGAACGGCAAGCCAGGCTTTACACCAATCTGGAAGGCCGTGCGCAAAAGCGGCGTCCTGAAGTGCGCGCCGCGTATGAACGCCGCTCGGCACGCGAAGGCGAACCGCTGCCACCGAAACAAGTGGACGATGCCATTGCGGAACTCGTATCCATGCGCCAGGCCGTGCTGCTGGGCGAACCGGGCAGCGGCAAGACAACGACGCTCTGCCTGCTAACAGCAAACCTGCTCGAAGCGGCGCGGGAAAATCCACAAGCGCCGTTGCCGCTGCTGATTCGGCTGGGGCGTTGGACAGAAGCGGAACAATCGTTGTCGGCCTTCATTGCAGCGCAAGTGGGCGACTTGGGGGCGCATCTGGAAACGCTGCTCAAAGACAAACGAGCGGCGTTGCTGTTGGATGGGCTGAACGAATTGCCCGTCAATCAACGCGTCAGCAAATATCCGCAAGTGCAAAAGTTCATCCAGACGCATAAAGAGTTGCTGGCGGTCGTTTCCTGTCGCGCGCTGGATTACACGCTGGATTTGAAATTCGACACGATCAACATCCTGCCGCTTGACCCGCTGCGGATTCGTGAGTTCGTCAAACGCGATTTAGGCGACGAACAGGGTGAGCAAATGTTTTGGGAATTGGCTGGCGATGAAACACAACGAACCTACCAAGAGTTTATGCAACAGTTTGCTGGCCAATTGTCCGACCCGGAACAGACCTTCTGGAACGAGCCAGAGTTACCATCGGGCGTGTACTGGGGCTTCGATGACAAAGCTTATAAATACCACTATTGGGAACAGTGGCTGAGGCTGCGCGAAACACCTTCCAGCCTGATGTTGATGGCGCGCAACCCGTACCTGCTTTCGATGCTGGACGCTGAGTTTGCTGATGCGGGCAAGCTGCCGGACAATCGCGGCGAGTTGTTCCGCGCCTTTGTCAATCGTTTGCTGAAACGTGAGCGTGAGTTTCTGACGGATGAAACCGAACAAGACGCATTGCAACGCGAACAGGATGCGCTGATTCCCGTCTTGGCACAACTCGCATTTGAGATGCAGAGTCGTCGCAGCAAAAATAATGAAGGCGGTGCGTTGACGGCGTTGCCCAAAGCCGATGCGTTACGCATTCTGAACGACCGGCAACTCTATCTGGCGGGTTTCGAGATGCAGAGTCGTCACAGCAAAAATGATGAAGGTGGCGCGTTGACGGCGCTTCCGAAAGCCGAGGCGTTGCGCATTCTGAACGACCGGCAGCTCTATCTGGCGGGTAATGCCAGTCTGCTCAACACGGGCGAACTGGTGCGCTTTTCGCATCAACTCTTGCAGGAATATTTCGCTGCGAAATTCATGGACATTGAATATCAGGCCGGGCGTTTGTCCGCCACGCAAATTTGGCCGCGCGAGCATTGGTGGGAGCGCACAAACTGGGAAGAGTCGGCAGTGCTGTGGGCCGGACTGTACACCGATGATTGCACTGCTGTCGTCAATTGGCTGGCCGAAGCGAATCCCGAAGTCGCCGCACAATGTATTGTCCGCAGCGGTTCCTATACACCCGACGCGACCAAAGCAGACTTGCGCGCCCGCTGGACGCCACGCCTGACTGATTTACGACGCGAACCGAAACCGTTGGCACGGGCGGCGCTGGGGCGGGCGCTGGGCTTGATCGGCGACACGCGCACAGGCGTTGGGGTGAAAAATGGCTTACCCGATATTGATTGGGTCGAAATTCCAGGCGGCGAATTTCAGTATGGGGATAAGAAGCCGAAGAAAATTGACCGCCTACGTTTTGGATCAGCCGTTATCCCATCACCTACACACAACTCAATCGTTTCTCGACGATCCTCACGGCGTTCAGGATGCGCGCTGGTTTGCAGGCTTAACTGCATGACGATGACCGGCGGATGGAGGAACAGCGATTCAAATATTACGAATATCCGCTGCGCGAATCACCCACGCGAAATGGTCAATTGGTATCAGGCGATGGCATTTTGTCGCTGGCTGTCGTGGCGTTTGGGTGCGGCTACGATTTGCAAAGCATTGATGCGTGGCGCGTACGATTGCCTACCGAGTTGAATGGGAAAAGGCGGCGCGCGTGGGACGGACGGACGAGAGTATCCGTACGCAGGCGAATACGACCCGACGAAAGCCAACACGAATGACACCGACATCTCGGCAAACGAACGCGGTGGGCATCTTCCCCAATGGAGCCTCGCCGTACGGTGTATTGGAGATGAGCGGCAACGTGCGGGAATGGTGTCTGAGCAAGTCTGACAAGCCTGCGCGAAAGGCACAAAAGGAACACCTACAGACGGATGATGCGTGCGTCCTGCGGGGTGGTTCGTGGCGCAACTACAGTGGCTCTGCGCGCGCCGCCTCTCCCGGCCTCAACAATCTTCCGCGCGTCCGCGACTTCAGTTACGGTTTCCGGGTGAGTTGTTGTTTTTCGTCTCCCTTCTTCCTAATTATTGTTCGTGGCGGTGCGCGGTAGCGCCCCCAAGGCAATCCGTGCGCTATGGCTCGAACAGGATTTTCGCCACCAGTCCTCGAATCGCCGGGCCGGTGAAGAAATCGTTGTTTCACGAGCACTGCGATTTTGATCTTGTCCGCTGGATACATCGCCAGTGCGGACGTAGCGCCGACCGAACCGCCCGTGTGTTCGATGCGGCGATGGCCATTGTCAATCGCACTTGTCCAGCCCATCCCGTACGCCGTCGGTTTGCCATCGCGCGTCTTTTGCGGCGTGAACATCAACTCGATAGTTTCGGCCTTGAGCAATTTGCGCTGATCGTACGAATCGGCGTAGCGCAACAAATCTTCCACCGTTGACACCAATCCACCACCGCCCCATTTGTTGCTCTGATCTACAGCAGGCGCGTTTTCCAGCGGGCTGTCTTTGCGCTTCGTGTAATTGCGGGCACGCTGGGCGATAATGCGTGCGGGTTCGTCGAAATACGTTTGCTTCAATCCGAGGGGCGTCAGAATGCGTTGTTGCACGTAGTCGCAGAAGCTCATCCCGGAAGCCGCTTCGACGACACGGCTGAGCAGGTTGTAGCCATAGGTCGTGTAACTATATTTCGTCCCCGGCTCAGCAATCAGCGGATCGTCTTTGAAAATCGCCAGCGCCGCTTCGACTGTGTCGTAATGTTTGTTGCTCAGCATTTCATCGCCCTGATAATGCCGAATCCCACCCTGATGCCCAAGTAACTGGCGAATGGTGATGGGCGCAGATTTTTTCGGGAAGCTCGGCACATACGCCTGCACTTCGTCATCCAGTTTGATCTTGCCCTGTTCGACGAGTTGCATCACGGCGAGCGCGGTGAAGGTTTTCGAGATGGAGCCGATACGCGAAACCGTTTGCGCCGTGAATGGCACTTTGCCCTCGACATCAGCGTAACCAAAGCCTTTGGCAAAGATGATGCGCCCGTCCAGTTCGATGGCAACGGCAGCACCGGGCGCGCCGCTCTTTTGTAGCTCCTGCTGAATCGTTTGCTCAATGCGTTCGAGCCTGGCCGCCAAACCTGTCTGCTGCGCCGCAAGCGAAATCGCACAGAGCGAGAACCACAAGAGCAGGGATGTGGCCCTGCGTAATTGCTTCATAAGTTTCACCTCAAAGTTGAACCTGGTTGTTTCCTGCCGTTGCACCATGCGTAGAGAAGCGCGGCGCGGCAGCACAAAAACCAGAGACGGAAGCAATATGACTATCGTTAACAGGAACAGGCGATCTGACCTTAGCGCCCATCACCTGCTGTTTTGTATTTCTCTTTTTCCTTTTCCCGTTGCAGGTATGGAATTCCCTTCTCCATCCATTCAGGCATCGGAGCGCCTTTTAGTTTGTGATCGAAAAATTCCAGCATCCGGCGCGTGTAATCCTTCTGATTTTGCCGCCGCCGCAAATTGTGTGGCTCACCGTTGTAGGTGAACATATACACTTCTTTGCCCAGCCGCCGCAGCGCCAGATAATACTCAATCCCCTGATACCAGGGCACGGCATCGTCAGCATCGTTGTGAATCGTCAGGATGGGCGTTTGCACGCGATCCATGCGAAAGAGCGGCGAATTTTCCAGAAAGCGCATCGGGTATTCCCACAGCGTGCCGCCGATGCGGCTTTGCGTGTGTTCATATTGAAATTGCCGCGACAGCCCCGTGCCCCAACGAATGCCGCTGTAGGCACTGGTCATATTCACAACGACCGCGCCCGGCGCGGCGGCTTTGAAGCGGTTGGTTTGCGTGACCATATACGCAATTTGATAGCCGCCCCAACTATGGCCTTGAATGCCGATGGCGTTTTCATCCACGAAGCCCTGATCCACCACCGCCTGCACGCCCGGCAACACGCATTTCATCGCGCTTTTGGCCGGGGTAGCCGATGTTGTAAACGATGTCAGGCATGAACACGAGATAGCCGTTGCTGGCGTAGACGTACCGATTGATCGAATTCGTCGGCGTCGGATGCGTGAAGGAATGCAGCGTGTTCGAGAGCTTTTCGTAAAGGTACACGATCATCGGATACTTCTTCTTGGGATCGAAGTTTTCCGGTTTGATGAGAATGCCGCTGAGCGGCACGCCATCCGTGTTGCGGAAGCGCACAAGCTCGGCTTTGCCCCACGTAAACTGCTTCATCTGTTCGCCGCATTGCTGACTTTTTTCAAGTCCTTGAAGCTCGCATTCGTCACGAGTAAATCGGGGTATTCATCAAAGCGCGAAGCTGTCAGCAATAGCACGTCGGCGTTTTGGCCTTGGCGGGGTTCGTAAAATTCTTGGCGGCCCAGTGCAATTTTTCGGGCAAGCCGCCATCAATTTTATCGCGGTAGAAACCGGAATCCCGCGTTTCGACATTTTCTGCGCTCAGCAGTAACGGTTGTGCGGGATCAATGAACCGAGCTTCGCTGTCGAGACGCGCATAGCGAAATTCGATTTTCTCTTTGCGCCCCACGCCATCGGTCAGATTCTTCGCGCTGCTGCCATCAGGCGCGATTTGCCAGATGTCGAATTGATCGTAGAGCAACACATACTTGTCACCTTTGACCCAGCCACCATTGCCATAAGCGGGCGCAGTGGTGGGCGAATCGTTATCTTCGCGCCAGAAATTGACACCAAGTTTCGCGGTCAGATTCGTCAGCTTGCCATCCGGCACAGAAATCGTTTGCCAGTCCTTGCCGTCAAACACCAAACCGTACTTGCCGTTCGGCGACCACGTCACACCAAATTGATTTTTCTTCAGCAGCGGCTTACGTGTGCCATCCGTCGTGTTGACGAGGTAGACGTCCGAGTAGTTCGTGTCTACACCAACCAAACGGCGATATTCACGGTCATCCGTGCCCATTGCCCATTGGCCGTTGCTGGCTGGGTTGAGACCATCCATCGTTTCATCGGCCAGTTGCAGGAATTTCTTTTCTTTCAGGTGATAGACCGCGCGGTAGGAACGATTGCGTTCCTGTGTGGCGCGCACTTTTGCATCGGCTGAATGTAATCGTCTTTGTAATGCCACAGATCAACGCTCACCTTGTCATCCGCATTGTCTGCCGCATTCGCTTCCGGTTCGGGATCGGACGGAGGCGCAGTACCCAGAAAGAGTTTGCTGCCATCTTCGGAAAAGCTCAGTGCCGCGTTATCGCTGATGACAAAGCCGGAACGAAAACCTGCGCTCGCCGTGGAAACGATTTCTACCGCTTTGCCATTGCCGTTGCGTACCCAGTGATAAAGTTTGAGTTTGGGCTGTTTGGCTGCTGCATCATCACGGTCGCTTGTGAAGGCAAGTTGCGTCTGGTCTTCGTCCCACGTCAAACGCGCGTATTTGCCTTTGCCCGCGAGCAATTCAACCGGCGCAGCATCATTGCCCGGCGTTGCCACAAACACGCCGTTCAACTCCTCCTTACGCGCGGAGACGGTAAAGACCAAAGCTTTCGCATCTTTGCTGAAGCTGTAATCCAGCGCATTGGCAAATGTGCGTTCCGCGCTGGTCGTCAAATTGCGCAGCACCAGATCGGTACCGAATTCCTTGCGGTTACCTGCTGGTCGGCCACCACCACCTGCGCCACCTCTGCCACCGCCGCCGCGCTGTTGGTCTTCGTTATCGTCGCCAGGTTTCGTCGCTTCGGCTTCGGGCTTTTTCTCTTCGGGTTTCGCTTCAAGTTGATAGGCAACCCAACCGGCAGCATCTTCCGGCACCTGAAAGCCTTTGACCTTTTCGATGCGTGTGATCTGCCCATTGCTCAAATCCATAATGGCAAGCGCATTCCTGGGCATTTCTTCAGGTTTCTTTTTGTCTTTCTTCGCCTGATTCAATTCTGCTTTGGTTGGCTCAATCGTGAAGATGAGGAATTTGTTGTCTGCCGTAAAAAAGGGACGAACGGCACGATTGACCTGCCCGAAAGCGACGGGCGGCCCGCCTTCCGCGTCCGGCGGCGGAGCGGGTGGACGATAGCCACGCCCGACGCGCCATTCGGTACCGCTGGCCAGGTTGCGCACAATGATTTCGCCGTCGCCATCCTGCGCGACTAAGGCATAGGCAACCCATTTGCCATCGCGTGAAAGCTGTTGCGCCTGAATGGATTTCCAGCTATCAAAATCCTGATGCGAAAATGGGCGTTTTTGTGCCCAGGCGGTGACACTAAATAACAAGGCAAAGGCAAAAGCCAAAGCAAGACGGGCGAGACGGGGTTTCATGCGATCCTCCAGAAAAGATGATTCGAGTTTCGGAATGTTTGTGTACGTGCGCGGAAATGATGATACAAGAGCCGCAGCTTGACAACTCCTCGCCAGCAAGGTTTGATGATTTCCCGGAAGGAGCAAAACCTCTGTTATGTCTGATATACCGACAACAACAGAAACTGTCACGCAACTGCTGACTGCCTATAATCACGGCGACCAGTCCGCGCTGGAACAGGTCTTCCCGCTCGTTTATCACGAACTGCGGCGGCTGGCGTCCGGCTATTTGCGGCGCGAGCGTGAAGATCACACGTTGCAACCGACGGCGCTCGTCCACGAAGCGTATTTGCGTCTGCTGGGGCAGGATGTCGCGTGGCAAAACCGCGCGCATTTTCTGGGCGTCGCGGCGCAGATGATGCGGCGCATTTTGGTAGATCACGCGCGCCAGCATCAGGCCGAAAAGCGCGGCAGCGGCGGCGTAAAAATTGCGCTGGATGATGTGGATGCAATCAATCTGTCCGCCGACCGCGCGGCAGACTTGATTGCGCTCGATGATGCGCTGACGGCGCTCGCAGCCTTCGATCCGCAAAAAAGCCGGATGGTCGAATTGCGTTATTTTGCGGGCTTGTCGGTGGAGGAAACTGCGCGGGTCTTAGACATCAGCATCGCCACCTTTGTGCGGCAATGGAAGACGACTCGCGCGTGGTTGTATCGTGAAATCACGAAAGAGAGTTCGCCTGATTAGCCATTAATGCTCCTCGTATTCGGTTCTGGCAGGAGCCGCCGGAACATCTTCGCTCACTCGCCCACCGTGACGCGTCCCAAATCCTTGTTCGGGAACAAAACGAGTGTCCCGGTCATTGTGTCGCCAGCAATGCTGAATTCCCATAATCCGTGGGTTTGCCCCACCTGAAATCGCACGAGAGTCGCCCTTTGACTTCATCGTACTGAAATTCCAGCTTGCCCATCGGCACGCGCTTCCCTTCGATAATTTTGTCGGCCAGCCACGCGATAACCTGCGGCTTGCCAGGAACGGCTTCAAACCGATAGACGACGACTTCATTTTTGCAGGCCGGACGGTTGCCGACACAAATGGATTCGCCCGTCCACGTGCCCAGCACCGCAGGCGCAACTGCGCGCCCTGATACCGGAGCGGCCTGGCAACCGCCGATCAGTACCGCCAACAACAAAATCCCAAGCAGATTACGCACAACTGGATGAGTAAGCATTGGTTCTTTTACGGCAAGCAGAGCGGGTTAGCGCTGCTTTGATCCGAGTGATTTTAAATAAGCGACAACCGCTTCGGCGTCTTCGTGTGAAAAGCGGAATAGCGGCATCGGCGGTCGTTTCATCGCGCCCGTCGTGGTTTTGCCGGTTTCCAATAAGCTGATGGCATCGGCGTCGGAAATGTTCGCAAGCCTGCGATCCACGGCGCGGCCCCAGCCCAGGCGGGCATCGGCACGGTCGGCGCAAAGAAGAGCGGGCTGCCCTGCAACGAACGCGCCTGATCGAATTCGCCTTTGGCATTGCGCGGGGAATGGCAATCAACACAGCCCGCCACGTTTTCAACCAGATATTTGCCGCGTGCCAGTTTGCGCGCCTGCGGATCACTTGCCGCACAGCTCCACGCCAACGCCACGACCGCGATTAGCATAGATGAGAGTAGAATTCGTTTCATAGTGTTCTCCGATGGTTGTTGTGCAAGTGTTGCTCACCCACTAACGCGCAGGCGCACACAAAAAATACTCACGTCCGCGATTTTTTTGCGGTGCTGCGAGAAGGTGCAGCGGAACTGCTGAACAACCTCCCTTCTCGCTGCTGACAAGCAGAGAAAAAAACCGCGGGCTTCATTAGAGAGGTTGTCTTTGCCTTCGTTTCGCTTATAATCCACCCCAGTTGCCAATAACAAAAATTCTGAAATTTAGGGGTGGAGGACGCGGAGGAAGTTGGATGTTGCTTGAAGGTTGCTCGTAGGTTCTCGCGGGAGACACACCAGAGACTACACACGCTCGAATTGCCGAAACCTCTGCGTTTTTTGCCTACGCTGTTGTCCGGCTCACAAGCCTACTAACAAGGTTCCAACATCGTGGTACATCAAACGACTAACCCCAAACCGGCTGCCCAGCAGGGTGCGCCCGCGAATCCACAGAAGACACCTTTTTGGCGCAAAGTATTTGGCCTCGGTCCGCCGCGCCCGATGCAGGAGCGATTAGAAGAAAGCCTGCGCGACAAATGGAAGTTTCCCGATGTCCGCCCGCATCAAATCGAATCACTGTTAGCACCGGAAAACGATGAGAAGCTGCATTTCTTTCTTGATGGCTATTATGCTAGTCGCTATCTGAAGCTGAAAAAGATTTACGGTTTGGCTTCTCAGGGGCGGCGTGGCGGTGTGGACGATGACGATTTGGAAACGCTCCTCCAATTCGGACAAAAGCTGCTCAGCTACTACGAAATGCTGAACGATGAGAGCGTGCGCCGCGACTTGCCGAAATATTTCGGCGGCTATTACCGCGAAGGCAAAATCGGCACGGAAACGCTCGTCAACATTGCTTCGACGAACTGGCTGGGGCCGTTTATGCGCAAGCAGTTTGTGATTTATGCGGAACTGCTGCATACGCGCTTCAATATGCCGCGCCAATTGTGCGGGCCGCTGCTTGCGAGCGTCGGCGATTCGCGGATGCTCTCGAATATTCTCTATCGCAAATCGGGGCCGGAGGAATTTCAGCGACTGGCGGATGTGATTTCCGCGCCGCTGCCCGAAGACAAGCGCAACGATGCGCTGGTGCCCGCGCTGGAATTGCTGGTGCTGGCAACCAAGCAGGAAATCCCGGTGGGCAACGTGATTTCCTTTGTGCATCGGATGAAGTTGGGGCCGGAACATTTTCGTGGCTTCACATCCATTGTTTACACGCTCTGGGCACACAATCACGAAGTGGACATCGGCTGCCCGGTGTTTTCGGCGTATGTGAAAAAGGTGCTGGACGAATTCGGACAGGAAATTGATTTGCTGAAAGCGCCGCTGTTCGTCAACGCTTATTACGACTTCAAACACGACGGCGAAAAGTTGCGGATTTTCCTCTCGCCGCAGTACAGCGAAACGAAAGCCTATGTGCGCCGCATCGGCGTGACGGTGCCGTCTACGATTTGGGGAATGGCGCGCGTCGTCTCGCTTGCACAAAAATTCGACCGTGACAAAGTTCCGGCCCTGATTCGACAACTCAACGAAGAAGTCACGCTGGCCGACCTCGTGTTCCTTAACGGCATCTGCAATAACCCCGATGAAACGGCGCTCCTCTTGAATCGAGAGAAGCTGCTCGCACAGGTCGAAGGCATCAAAATCAAGCGCATCGTCAAACGTCGCCGCAACGATCAGGTGGAAGACCTGAGCGGTAAGATAGACGCCGCCTATACCAACGGCTTTGTCCGGCTGATTCGCCGCCTCTCTGGGCTGCGCGACGAGATCAAAGCCAAGTACACGGAAGAAGCCGACTTTAAAAAATTCAAGAACATCCAACTCCTGCAACTGCACATTCTGGAACGCTCCTTCGATTTTCCGGGTTTAGACGAACTCCTGGGCTGGGAAGTCTCGAAAGACATTCACGACAACACGCGCGAGGGCGGCGGCTATTTTGATTACGACCGCGATCTGGCGTTATTTGTTTCCGTGCCTGCCGAACAGGATTCCAATCGCAAATACAAAGCCTCAATTGTCGCGCGTTCTGCCGCTGCCTGTGCCATCGGGCATTTCCACGCCTTGAAGATTGACACAGGCATTTATGCCGGGCCGAGCGGCTGGCGCGGCGCACAAACGGGCGACATTGACAGTGCCGCTGAAGCTGACATCTGCTCAGTAATTGTGACCACCGTCGGGCATCCGAAAGATCAGGGCGGGCTGCGGGATAAAAGGAAAGTAGCTGTGGACATTGACTTCCTTTTCATTGACCGCGAGAACGGCGACCCGCTGATTCGAGATCGCGGAGTGCGCAACATTCCGTACTTTACGAAAGATCAAATTCCGCCCGTCAGCAAGCCTTCGCGAAAGGAAAAGAAACGCCGCCGGGTCGAAGACGCGCATTTCTGCCCGCCGATTGATTTGCCGTGAGGCTGGTTTTTACCGCAAAGATTCAAGGGGGCAAAGGTTCAAAGAGGTCATCAAATCCTCTTCGAACCTTTGCCCCTTTGAATCTTTGCCGTACCTCCTCCGTCTATTCCCCGTTCGCCTTGCCCGCTTCATTCACCAACCCACCATCATTCGCGCGCAGGCCGCGCGAGAAAACGAAATCTCCCGTGCGTCCAATGTCGAACGAATAGATCACGTCATTGGCCGATTCCAGTTGTTTTTTCGGCGGCCCGCCCGCGAGCGGTTGCAACCACAAACTCGCCACGCCTTTGCGAAAGTCAATGTAGACCATCCCGCTGCCATCGGGCATCCAGCGTAAGGCGCTGCCACCGCTGGCATCGCTTTGCGCCACATCGAAATGCTGCCGCGCTTCGCCGCCTGCGACTGGCACTAACGCAATACGCCACGGCGCGCCCGGCGCATCAGCTTTGTCCCAGCAGGCAATCCATTTGCCGTCCGGCGAAACCGAAGGGCGCATGGAAAGGCTCTTGGTTAACCGCACCGGTTCGCCGCCTGTGAGCGGCTGTTTCCATAAGGTCGTTTGCGTGCCCGCGCCGAAATGCTCATACACGACCCATTTGCCATCGGGCGTCAGACTCGGCCAGTTCGACTCTTCGTTCCCGCTGGTCAGCGCCACTTGATTGCTGCCGTCGCGGTTCATACGCCAAACCTGCCAATTGCCGGAACGGTTGGAGTGAAAGACGATGTATTTGCCGTCGGGCGAAGCCTGCGGCGCGTAGTTGCGGCTCGCACCGGCAGTCAATTGAATCTGCTCGGCGCTATTCGCCTGTCGCTCCCAGATGTCCGCACTGCCGCTCGCATCCGAGGCGTACAGGACGCTGCCATCGGGCGTCCACGACAAATCAAAGTAGCGCCCCGCGCCCGTCGTGATTTGCGTCAGACGATCCAGCCGGTCTTTCGCGGCAACCCAGATATTGATGAGCACTTGCCGCTGCACCGACACCAGGCTCTGCCTATCCGCAGGCAGGCTGAGTCCTTTGTAATCGCTCAGGTCATTCGTCAGGCGGCGCGCCTGCCCATTGGCAATCAACCAGAGTTGCAGAAAGGGCGATTCCGCATCCTGCGCCGACCACAGGAAGTGATTGCTGCCCGGCAACCAGTTCATTTGATCTATCGTCATCCACCGCTCGGTGGTCAGCGGTGTTTCCTGCCCATCGGCCACGCGCACCTGCAGGGCTTTCATAAAAAAGCCCTGCGCATCGGCGGTTTCGACGACGACGGCCAGCGCGCTGCCGTCCGGTGCCCAGGCCGGCGCGGAGCGGATGGAAAAATGTTCGGGGTATTTGCGCGTTTGAATTTGCCGCTCCTGCGAACCATCGGCGGCGGCAATCAACAAATCATCTTCGCCTTGTTCCTCGTGATGACGGACGAAGGCAAACTGTTTGCCATCGGGCGAAAAGGTAATCGCGCTGGCGACGTTCTCTTTGATCTGGCGCACCGAACCGCCGAGCGTCGGCACTTCGTACAAGGCGCTGGGGCCATCGGGCTGCGGTTGCCGCACAAAACGAACATACGCGCCATCAGGCGTGAACGTAAGGCCGCGATAGCCGACTTCTGCCGCAGGCACCAGCCGCACGCTGCTCGACACCGACACCTGCCGCAACCATAAACTCTGACGCCCGCCGTCCTCCGTCACATACGCCACATACTTGCCATCAGGCGAAATGGTCGCCAGCCAGGCATTGCCGGAGGTCGTAAGTTTCGTCAGGTTCGTGGCCTGAAAAGAGGGCACGGCAGAACGCGCGGGCATCAAACGCCACCAGATAGCAACCAGCAACACCACCAATAAACACGTCAGCGCCGCACCACGCCAACGGAAAGACGGTGTGGGCGCGCGCGTCACGGCTGCCGAGTCCACCAGGGTCGCAGCGTTTTCTGTCAGGGTGCTTAGTCCCGCGCGCTGGAACAACGACTGGCAACGCGGATCGCTACGCAAAGAGGCGAAAAACGGATCGTAGGGAAAATACAACATCCACCAATCGTGCGCAGCCAGCCCGGTTTCGACACAGCGTAGCGCCGCGTCTCGTTCCGTCAGGGCTTCGTGCAATAAGGCCAGATAATACGGTGTCACATACCCGTTCGACTCTGCTGACATTTGCTGTAACAACGCGCGTGCGTCGTTGTGCTGTTTGCCCTGTGCTTGCAGAAACGCCAGCGGCACTTTGGCCAGCGGGTTTTCCGCATTCGCCGCCACCAGCGCCTCGGCGGTAGCGTGCGCTTCGGCGTTGCGATGCAGACGTATCAGGCTCATCGCCTTGCCGAACAGCGACCAAAACGAATTGGGATCCAGACGGATGGCCTGTTCCGCGGCCCGCAATGACACTTCATCGCGCTGCAACAGGTAAGCGTAAAAGCTCTGCAAAACGTGCGTAGCCGCCGCGCCGGGATCGAGTTTCAGCGCGCGTTCGATGATCGTATAGGCTTCCTGCAAGCGCCCCGCCGTGGCGAGAATATGCGTGTACCATTCCAGCACAACGGCAGAATGCGGATTCAATTCCAGCGCGCGATTGATGAGCCGCAAACTTTCCTGCCGATCCCAATCCGCGCCGAGCGTCGCAAAAGCGAGCGCGCCCCACGCCTCGGCCAGCGTTTCATCCAGCCGCACGGCTTTCAGCGCCGCCTCTTTCGCCGCTGCAAAACATTCGCCCGACGGCAAAATGCCAAACGTCGCCAGCCGGTTGTAATACTCTGCAATGCCCGTACAGGTGCGGCGTAGGACGGATCAAGACTGCTGGCTTCGTTGAAGTGCAGCAGCGCCTGCGCCAGACTCGCCATCGTGTAGCTGTGCCAGTGATAACGACCGCGCAAGTAGGCGTCATACGCGCGCGGGTCTTCGGTGCCGCGCCGCACCAGCCGCGCCCGCTCTTCGCCCGTCAGATGTGGAATGATCGCTTCGGCGACCTGCGCGGCGATGGAATCCTGCACGAGTAGCATATCGGTGAGGTTTTCGTTGAATTGCGCTGCCCACAACACCGCCTGTTCGCGCAACGCAATCAACTGCATCGTCACCCGCATCTGCGCGCCCGCCAGTTGCACGCGGCCATCCAGCAAATAATCCACGCCGAGTTCCCGGCCTGCGGCGAAAGGATCGGTTTCATTGCCCACACACGACAGCACCGAACTGGTCGGACGCATCACCAGCCCGCGAATGTTGCTGAGCTGCGTCGTCAACGCATCCGCAATGCCCACGCCCAAATAGCCGCTGTCGGCGGGCGCGTGCAGCACTTTCAGCGGCAGCACGGCAATGGAGCGCGCCGTCGGCATATCATCCAGCCAGACGTTCATTCGCGCGGGCGCAGCCGCCGTATGCGCGGCCAGCACAGTTTCGCCCGCTAGATGGCGTCCAATGTCCGCCGCCAATTCAGCCGCCGTTGCGTAGCGTTGCTGCGGGTCTTTGCTGAGGGCTTTGAGGATGAGGTTATCGAGATTGCCCGCCAGTTCCGTGCGCAGCAATTCCGGCGTCGTCGAACGCGCTTCCGCGTGCAGCACCTTCCCGACGCTCTGCGCGAGTGAACTGGGGCGCGTCGGTGTCGCCTCGCAAATCACGCGCGCCAGTTCGTGCGGCGCGTGCGAATCCAACTGATATGGCCGCCGCCCCGTCAGCAGTTCATAGAGCAACACGCCCAAACTGTACACGTCACTCGCGGGCGTTACAGGCAAGCCGCGCACTTGTTCCGGGCTGGCATATTCCGGCGTCATCAGGCGCACTGCCGTACCGGTTTGCTCCATCGTATCCAGCGCCCATTCCGGCCCCAGCAGTTTGGCGATGCCGAAATCCAACAGCTTCACCGCGCCGTCGTCCGTCACCAGAATGTTGCCGGGCTTCAGGTCACGGTGCACGATTTGCTTGTGATGCGCATACGACACCGCCGCGCAAACCTGTTGCACCAGCCGTAGCCGCTCGGCGATGGACAAGCGGTGTTCATCACAGAAGCGATTGAGCGTCTGTCCCGCGACATATTCCATCACAAAATACGGCAAGCCATCGCGCGTCGAACCGCCGTCGAGCAACGCCGCAATATGCGGATGGCTGAGCGTCGCCAGGATTTGCCGTTCGCGCCGAAAGCGCCGCAAAATGAAATCTGTGTCCATCCCGCGCTTGACGATTTTGATCGCCACGCGCCGCTGAAACACATTGTCCGCGCGCGTCGCCAGATACACCGCGCCCATCCCGCCGCGTCCGATTTCGCTTTCAATGCGATACGCGCCGATCTGTTGTCCAATAAGCGAGGACAGCGCCTCTTCCGGCGCGTGATGGTTGGTTGATGCAGGTGCGGTCAGGCTGTTGAGTAAAGGCACTTCAATAAAACTGCCCGCCTGATCGTGGGAATGGATGAGCGTTTCGACCTCGCGGCGCAGTTCTTCATCGCCCTGACAAGCCTGGGTGAGATAAGCGGCGCGTGCGTGCGGAGCTTGTTCCAGTGCCGCTTCCAGAATTTGCTCAACTACCTTCCAGCGTTCAGGGCGCATGGTGTACCACGTAAAAAGAAGACCTGTTGTGACTGATTCCCGCGTCGTCGCCCGATGAGATGTATATCATCGCAACCAAAAATTTCTCGCAGTATAGCAAAGGAAGGTAGCTTTTGCGCGCGGTGGCGGAGAGAAATAGGCCACAGATAACGCGGATGGCAGCGGGTCTGCGCGGATCAGACCCGCGTAAACCCGCTTCATCCGTCCAATCTGTGGCCTATTGCCTTGAAGAATGATTTTTGCCAGCAGTCTATTGTGCTGCGGTTAACTGTTGCGCCCGCGCACCAAATCGTTCACCCGGCTGAGATACGCCTTCACATCAAATTTGCGCGCGCAGCCCTGCGCCGACATCGCGCGGATCAACCCAAAGACGGGGCG
>JAXLQQ010000053.1:0-41497 GCA_046331525.1 Blastocatellia bacterium | reverse complement strand
CGGTGTAATGATTAACTCCGCATCTTTGTCATCCAGAATCGTGAAGCGGTCGGATTGCACGCTACGCACAGCACCGGGATAACGCTCAAAAACCTGCGCTAATAATTCGGCTTCCTGTTGTGCCGACCGCGCGGCAATTTGGGTCAGCGGCGTACGTAACGCAATGTATAGACTCAGCACGAGGATGAGGAAGAAAAGATTGTGAAAGACGATCAGCTTGCGCCGAATCGGCAGGCCAGCCAGAAATTTACTGTGCAGTTTCATAGACGCTTCCTTGTGCGCAAAGTTGCAACTTTACCTTCGGCATGGTATTCATATCGCGCATTACCCTGCTAGTGTCTTCATCAACGATCAACAAATTAACTCACAAAAATCAAGCAGCGCCCTTGATCGTTATTTAGGCGAACTAATTTTTTGCTCCCTTTTTTGCAGGTGAGCTGTAGCGGTAACCGGCTTTGCCCTGCACAAAGTCCGGTCTCACGATAACACATCACAATTTGTCAGGTTTTGTTGGCCTGGAACCTCACTGGGTAGGCAAGTTTTGCCCGGCCCCCAGACGACTGCCGTTTTATGGAGTACACGTTCATGAAGTTCCGAACTTTGATTTCGTCTGTTTATTTTCCCCTGGTTTTCCCCTGCCTTTTCCTGATCTTCATTTCCTGCACGGCGTTGGCGCAGACGCCTGTGTTGGATGCGGAGGAACAAGCGTTCCTCAAACTAATTAACGATTATCGTGCAGCCAATGGGCTGGGCACATTGCAGGTATCGGTTGCCATCACAAATGCTTGCGATTGGATGAGCAGTGATATGGCCACCAAAAACTACTTCGATCATACCGATAGTTTGGGGCGTGATCCGTTCGTGCGGATGCGGGCATTTGGCTACAACTACAATACGTGGATGGGCGAAAACATTGCTGCTGGATATAGCGATGCGCTGAATACTTTCAATCAATTCAAGAATTCGCCGCCGCACAATGAGAACATGCTCAATCCCAATTACAAAGTGATGGGGATTAGCCGCTTTGCGAATCCGAATTCCACCTATCGTTATTACTGGACAACAGATTTCGGCGGGTTTGTAGATGCGATTCTCGCGCCGCCCGTAGCAACGGTTAACACCGTGAGCGCTGCGAGCTATATGGCAAACGCTGCGCCCGACAGTCTAGTGTCGCTCTTTGGCACGGGCTTAGGCGTGGGCGTTTACGGCGCAAGCAATTTGCCCTTACCGAAATCGCTCGGCGGTACAACCGTTACGGTGAACGGCACGGCGGCAGATTTGCTGTACGTTTCGCCTACGCAAATCAACTATCTGGTGCCCGCCAGCACGAGCGCCGGAACGGCGACGGTCGAGGTGAAAACAAACAATGTCGTGGTAGGAAGAGGCACGGTCGCCGTCGAAAGCGTGGCACCCGGAATCTTCACCATCACGTCCGATGGCAAAGGGATTCCGGCGGGCTATTCCACCTTTGACAACATCACCCTCACGCCGCTGTTCAATCCTGATGGAACGTCACGCCCCATCGGCGCGGGTACGGCGCAACGGCCTGATTATTTAGTCTTATTCGGAACGGGCTTCCGCAAACGCTCCAGCCTGAGCAATGTGCAAGTCCGCATCGGCGGCATCATTGCGCAAGTGGATTACGCCGGGCAACAAGCGAGTTATGTGGGACTCGATCAACTCAATATCATGATTCCCACGGGTGCGCGCGGCAGTGGCGAAGTGGATGTGATTTTGACGGTAGATGGCAGACAGGCGAATAAGGTGCGGGTGAATATTGGGAACTAAGATTTGAAATTAGAGATTAGAGATTGGAGACAAAAGCATCAACCAGCCTTCTTCCTCTCCAATCTCCAATCTCCAATTTCAAATCCTACCGCCGTCTCCCGAGCGAGCGAATCATCATTTCCGTGCCCGGATCGAAGATGATTTCTTTGCCGCTTTGCACATAAACAGAACCCGCGCCTGCGGCTCCGCCCAGGACTGCGCCGATGGCAGCGCCTTTACCGCCGCCTGCAATGTCGCCGATGATCGCGCCGAGGGCGGCTCCGCCTGCGCCGCGTGTGGCGGTGTCTTTCGTGCGGCTGCCGGTTTGGACATTGCCTTCTTCGTCTACTGTTTTGACAGTGGCACCGTCGTAGACTTTTTCGACCTGTGCATCAAAGGGCGCGCTCTGTCCGTCGGGCATTGTGATCTCGTCGAAGGCTAAGAGCATTTCTGTTTTGCCTGTGGCCTTTCCCGAATGGCTGACACGGGCGATATGTCCGACAATCGTAGCATTCACATAAGCCGAAGGACTTACAACACGTGCCGTGAACTGATCACCTTCGCGATTGGTTTTCGTACTGAGCGGCGAGGTCAGGCGAATTCGCAATTGATCGCCTTCAGGAATGAACAGCTCATTGCTGGCATTGCGGTCGTTGGCCCGCTCTTGTGGCGCACGATCCTGCGGGCGTGTACTGCGTGAATCACTGCGCCGATCATCGCGCGGCGGCTCGCGGTCTTCGGGCTGTCGGCGCTCTGCGACTGTTCCTGCGCCAACCACGACCGTCGTCAAATTCTGCGGCACCGTCGTGGAAAACGGGCGTCCGAAATAGCCATCGTTGTAGCCCATCTCAAACCCAATGCGATAGCCGTCCTGATATTCTTCGACGCGGCCCATTTGTCGCTCATAAGCACGGTCAGCCTGTTGGTAATCCTGACTGCGCGTGAAATCGCGCGGCTGATCGCGGTTGAAATCGTCTTTCCCTTGCGTAAAACCGTCTTCATAACCTGTGCGATAGCCGCGTTCGTGAACGCGCAGGTCTTGGTCATAACGGTCGGAATTGCGAATTTGTGGGCGGGTGTTGCGAGGTTGGGTGTAAGCGGTCGAAAGAGCAGCGAGCAGCAGCGCGAAAATCAAAATGCTCCGGCGTTTCATAGTTTGCCTCCTAAATTTGCGTCGCCAAGGGGGAGCGACTTTGTACCTTATTGACGCGCGACAGACAAGCGAATACATCACGCACGATTTGCACGGCGGTTCAGATGCCGAAGGCGAAAGCTGCCGTTGCCCTTGGAGAGGCGCGCTTGAACAAAACCGCAACGGCTTTTATGCTGGGTATTCACTTACAAGCTGAAATTGTTTTGCGAGGACGTTATGCCTGCTCAAAAGATTTATCTCGATAACAGTGCCACGACACGGGTTGATCCCGAAGTCGTGCAAGCGATGTTACCTTACTTTACGGAATTTTACGGCAACGCCTCCAGCACGCATCAATGGGGGCAACGCGCGAAACAGGCGATGGAAGAGGCGCGGCATCAGGTCGCGCAACTCATCAACGCTACGTCGACCGAAATCGTGTTCACGTCCGGCGGCACTGAGGCGGACAACCTCGCGGTCAAAGGTATTGCCGAAGCACACGCGAGCAAAGGCAAGCACCTCATCACGTCACAATTCGAGCATCCGGCGATTTTGAATTCGTGCAAATATCTGGAAGCCCTCGGCTGGCAGGTGACCTACTTACCTGTCTATCACGAAGGCATTGTGCGACTGACCGATGTGCAGGCGGCGCTGACGGATGAAACCGTGCTGATTTCCGTGATGCAGGTCAACAATGAACTCGGCACGATTCAACCGATTAAAGCCATCGGCGATCTCGTCAAAGAGCGTCGTGCTGCCGGACAAAAACATTTGCACTTGCACACCGATGCTGTGCAAGCCGTCGGCAAAATCCCGGTTGACGTGCGCGCCCTGGGTGTAGATTTGCTCTCGCTTTCCGGCCACAAGATTCACGCGCCCAAAGGCGTTGGCGCATTGTTTGTGCGGCGCGGCGTGCGGTTACAGGCACAATCACACGGCGGGCATCACGAACGTGACCGCCGCGCCGGAACCGAAAGCGTGCCGTTCGCTGTCGCACTCGGCAAAGCCTGCGAACTGGAGCGCTTGCATTTACAGGAATTCATGTCGCATGTGGGCGGATTGCGGGATTATCTCGAAACCGAATTGATGAAACGCATTCCCAACATTTTGCGCAACGGCGACGCTGAATGCCGCGTGCCGCATATCGCCAATTTTAATTTCGATCATTGCGAAGGCGAGGGATTGATGATTTCGCTGGATCTGAAAGGAATCGCGGTTTCGACGGGGTCTGCGTGCGCTTCCGGTTCGATTGAGCCGTCACACGTGTTGACTGCGATTGGCCTGAACCATGAAACGGGGCGCGGGACGTTGCGCTTTAGCCTAGGGAAGGAAACTACGAAAGACGAAATTGATTACGTACTGGAAACTTTGCCCGTTGTCGTAGAGAAACTACGCCGCATCTCACCCAAAGTCACTGCTAAGTAGCTTTACTTTGGTGCCCCGCTTTTGATTCGCCGTCGCCGCAACGCGCCCGACTCATCTATTTTCATCGTCGTGTGTTCAGTGATGCTGGAAACGACCTCTCCTGTCCAAACCCGCGATTCCAATTCTGCCGTAATGGCTTTCGCCGGGTTTCCCCGCTCTGCCAGTAAACGAAATGGCGTCGAAAAAAGCAGCACCACAAAGCGGACAGGAAGGGCGATATAAAGAAGAACCCAGAACAAGAGGAAATTCGCTAGCAACGCTAAGAAGGATTCGCCCAGCAACTTCCACGAATTCGCCACCCGCCATTCTTCCGCCTGGTCTTCCGCCTGCCCGAAAAACAGCCCGGCGTAATGCGACATGACTTTATCGAACCCTTTGTCAATTTTGACGAGAGCGTTATCTCCGTCAGGGGAAATTACTTTGGTAACGCGCTCTAAATTTGTGCCGCAGGCGATACAGAATTTGCGCTCGTGCTGTTCTTCGCGGCCACAGGTTGGGCAAAACATGAAAATGTCTCCTTAAGGATAAGAATGATGTGATGACTACGAAGAGCAGAAAATATAGGTTCGTAAATTCTCGCTCTGTCTTCACTGCTTACATCGGGGAAATTTTACCTGCCTCGCGTTTTCGCTCAGCCGAAGTGCGAAAAAATACTCACTTCAACCGGCAATCCCGCTATTTCCTCTATGATTTATTCAGGCACAAGAAATGCTAAATCCTAGGTGAGGTATTATACCTCACCATTATAAATCGCTTCGCCGCACTGGGCGAGGCAGGGAGATTCGGCTTATGAAGCGATTATTTATTTTAGCATTTGTGTTCAGTGCCATCACATTTCTGCCCTTGCCAACCTTACAGGCGCAACCGCAGCATCAGCATGAGCAGGAAATAGCGAAAGTCCGCTTTAATGAAATGTACAAGCTGAAAGGCGTGTTGCTCTTTGGCGATTATTTGGTGGTTCACGATGATGTCAAAAAAGCAAACGGCGAAGAATGCGTGCTTTTCTATCGCGTTAAGCCCGATGGTACACAGGAGTTAGTGGTTTCCTATCGCTGCGATGCGGTCGCGCGCGAAAAGGCGAAAACCTTTGCGGTTTTATTTACGCCGAGGCAAACGCCGTATGACGTGCCGGAGATTCAGGAAATTCAATTCGCGGGCAGCGCGAAGGCGCACCGCGTTTTATAGGCAAAGTTTACCACTGGTCATTTGTCTTTTTTGGTTGGCTCCCAGAATTCATCATAGCTGAAGCGTGTGTCTCCTCTACTTTAGCTAACAGACAAATGACCAGTGACCAGTTTTTGATTTCCTGGTGACAAGTCTAATAGTTCAGCTCGTTCTGAGCGGTTTTCATAAGCCAGTTATGAATGTTTGAGCAGGCGGAATACCTGCTCGTAGTACCGTGTATGGAGATTCTCTTCATTCTCATTGGATTTAGTTTGATGGTGGCCTTGTTTTTCCTAGGCTGCTTTTTTTGGGCCGTGCGGTCAGGGCAATACGAGGATCGTTACACGCCCTCCATCCGCATCCTCTTTGAGGAGCGCCAGCCCCAAGCTGTGACTACAGCAAAAAAGTCGGAGGAATAAACGTATGCAGAGTGAAAATCTGCGGATCGAAAAGTTTGAATACGACAATAAAATCGTGCGCAACTTCGCCATTGCGATGGTAATTTGGGGAATCGTCGGATTCCTCGTCGGATTGATCGTTGCCATTAAATTACGCTGGCCGGATTTCTTAGGCTTTATCCCGATTCTTTCTTACGGTCGGCTGCGTCCGTTGCACACCAATGCGGTGATTTTCGCCTTTGCAGGCAACGCGATTTTCGTTGGAGTGTACTATTCGCTGCAACGCCTGTGCAAAGCGCGAATGTTCAGTGACACGCTCAGCAAAGTGCATTTCTGGGGCTGGCAATTGATTATCGTGTCCGCCGCATTGACGTTACCGCTTGGCATTACATCGAGCAAGGAATACGCCGAACTGGAATGGCCGATTGATTTGGCGATTACGCTGGTGTGGGTTGTGTTCGGCGTCAATATGATGGGCACGATCTTCAAGCGGCGCGAAAAGCATATGTACGTGGCCATTTGGTTTTATATCGCCACGTTCCTGACGGTAGCAATGCTGCACGTCGTCAATTCGCTGGAGCTGCCGGTCAGCTTCCTGAAGAGTTATTCGATGTATGCCGGTGTGCAGGATGCGCTGGTGCAGTGGTGGTACGCGCATAACGCCGTCGCGTTCTTCCTGACCACGCCGTTCCTCGGCATTATGTATTACTTCGTGCCGAAAGCGGCTGGGCGACCGGTGTATTCCTATCGCCTTTCGATTGTTCACTTCTGGGCGCTGATCTTCCTCTACATTTGGGCGGGGCCGCATCACCTGCTTTACACAGCACTGCCGGATTGGGCGCAATCGCTTGGCACGGTGTTTTCGATCATGCTGATCGCGCCGTCGTGGGGCGGGATGATTAACGGCCTGCTGACACTGCGCGGCGCGTGGGATCGCGTGCGCGAAAGTCCGGTGCTGAAGTTTATGGTCATCGGCATCACGGCTTACGGCATGTCCACGTTTGAAGGCCCGATGATGTCGCTGAAGAACGTGAACGCCATCACGCACTACACCGATTACACCATCGGACACGTGCATCTGGGCGCGCTGACGTGGAATGGCGGCGTAGGCTTTGCGATTTTGTATTACATCATCCCGCGCATTTATCGCACTGAATTGTTCTCGAAAAAATTAGCCAATGCGCATTTCTGGTTCGCTACACTCGGCATTTTGTTTTATGCCATTCCGATGTATTGGGCAGGCATTGCGCAGAGTCTGATGTGGAAAGAATTCACGCCCGAAGGCGTGTTGCGCTATCCCGTTTTCCTCGAAACCGTGACGCAGATTTTGCCGATGTACTTACTGCGTGTGGTGGGCGGTTCGCTCTACATCGTTGGCGCATTGTTTGGCACCTGGAATCTCTTCAAGACGGCCAAATCCGGCTCGCTGCTGGCGAATGAAGCCGCCGAAGCGCCAGCCGTGGAACCGGTCGTCGCCACCGGCAAAGAACATTGGCATCGCAAGCTGGAAGGCCGTCCGATCCGTTTTGCAGTGCTGTCGTTGTTTGCCGTATTGGTTGGCGGCATCGTCGAATACGTGCCGACGGCGGTTATCAAGTCCAACATTCCGACCATTGCCAGCGTGAAGCCGTATACGCCGCTCGAAGTCGAAGGGCGCGACCTGTACATACGCGAAGGTTGCAACAATTGCCACTCGCAGATGATTCGGCCTTTCCGGTCGGAAACAGAACGCTACGGCGAATATTCCAAAGTCGGCGAATTCGTCTACGACCATCCGTTTCTGTGGGGATCGAAACGCACTGGGCCGGATTTGCATCGGGAAGGCGGACGGTACCCCGATTCGTGGCATTACCTGCACATGCGCGAACCGCGCTCGACCTCGCCCGGTTCGATCATGCCGGCCTATCCGTGGATGTATGACAGCGACATAGATTACAGTCACACCGAAGGCAAGATCATCACGCTGCGCAAACTCGGCGTGCCGTATCCCGATGGCTACGAAGCGCAAGCCGTCAAAGAGGCTAAAGCACAGGCGGCGAAGATTGCGGCCAATCTGGAAGCAGCGGGCGCGAAAGTCTCCTCGGAGCGAGAGATCGTTGCCTTGATCGCCTACCTGCAACGCCTCGGCACTGACATCAAAGCGAAATCGCCGGACACGAAGGCCGAAAACAAGGGCGTCACGGAAACGGCACGGAACTAACGATGCAACGCGCATTTTGCCTTCTTTATTCTGCTTTCGTCATTTTTGTCAGGGAAAGAACCAAACCGGGTTTTCCCTAACGAAAAATGAAGAAGGCAAAATGAAGAAGGCAGAGTGAAGGGATTTTTATGTACCAAAACGTTTTACAGGCAATCGCAGGAATCGGCATTTACCCGATCATTTCCATGCTGATTTTCATCGCTGTTTTTCTGTCAGCCATCATCTGGTTCTTCAAAGCTGACAAAGAGCATTTGCAACGCATGGCCGAGTTGCCGCTGGAGCATTCGTCCCAGAGCAGAGAGGAGTAATTATGGCTGATAAATATATTCTGACCGACGAGAAAGATACTTTACTGGAAGGGCACGATGCCGATGGCATTTTGGAATTTGATAACGATATGCCAATGTGGTGGCTGATCGGCTTTATTTTCACGATCGTTTTTGCGTTCGGCTACCTCGTGCAATACCACATGGCCGCAGGGCCATCTTCTAAACAGGAATATGAACAGGAAGTCGCCGCTTTCAATAAAGCGAAAGACCCAGCGGGCGCACAGGAGCAGGTCGCCTTACAACCGTTGACCGATGCTGCTTCGTTGGACGCAGGTAAAACGATTTTCAATGGTTCGGCGAACACTTGTTTTACCTGTCACCGCAACGACCTTGGTGGGATGGTCGGGCCGAATCTTACGGATGAATTCTGGATTCACGGCGGCGATTTGAAATCCATTATGAACAGCGTTCGTACGGGCTATCCCGACAAAGGCATGCAGCCCTTTGGCACTGGCGCTCGTTTGAGCAATCGGCAGGTGTTGCAGGTGGCCAGCTTTATTCTCTCGATGCAGGGAAGCAAGCCCGAAAACCCGAAACCTATTGACCCGGCGCGCGAAGTGAAATTCGTGCCGGAGGCAGAAAAAGAATTGGCCTCTGCTGCTACGCCGAAGGCGGAACCTGCGGCCAAAGGCGCGAAAATCGCTGTCAAAAAAGCTGAGCCTGCCGAGCAGGGGAAGGCCACAAAGAAATAATACCTATGTCTGTTGTACAAGCTCCTACGAACACGCCGGATAGTTTTCGCAATAAGGTTTCGTCCATTGGCGAAGGCGGTGCCCGCAATTGGATTTACCCGCGTAAACCGAGCGGGAAGTTTTACACCGCGCGCACCATCGTCAGTTGGGTTCTCCTGGCGTTTCTTTTCGGCGCGCCGTTTATCAAAGTACAGGGCCATCCGTTCATGCTTTTCAATATTCTCGAACGGAAGTTTGTTTTCTTTGGATTGGTGTTTTTTCCGCAGGATTTTTACTTGGTTGTGTTGGGATTGCTGACAGCGCTGGTTTCGATCTTTCTTTTTACTGCTGTCTTCGGGCGCGTTTGGTGCGGCTGGCTCTGCCCGCAAACTGTCTTTTTAGAAATGCTCTTTCGCAAGATCGAGTTTCTTTTTGAAGGCGACGGGCGGCAGCAGCGACAATACAACGAAGCCCCTACGACGCCCGGCAAATTTATCAAGAAAGTCGTCAAGCAGGTGATTTTCTTTGGGCTCTCGTTTTTCATTGCCAATATGTTTTTGTCTTACATCATTGGCATTGATGAACTGAAAAAAATCGTTACGGCATCGCCGACTGAACATCTGGGCGGCTTTTTCGCCATTCTGATTTTCAGTTTCCTGTTTTACGGCGTGTTCGCGTGGTTCCGCGAACAGGCGTGCATCATCGTTTGCCCGTATGGACGCTATCAATCCGCGCTGGTAGACGTGAATACCATTGCCGTTTCGTATGATTTCAAACGCGGCGAGCCGCGCGGCAAACTCGTCAAAATTGATCCAAAACGAACGGCAACCGAACCCGTCGCCCAGCACGGCGACTGCGTAGACTGCAAACAATGCGTCGAGGTTTGTCCGACCGGCATTGATATTCGCAACGGCATTCAGCTTGAATGCGTGAATTGCACCGCCTGCATTGATGCCTGCAACTTGGTAATGGACAAGATCAAAAAGCCGCGCGGCCTGATTCGCTATTCTTCGCTGACGGCGATTAAGGAAGGCAAGTCGCATTGGCTGTCCCCTCGCATTTTAGGCTACACCGGCGTCTGGCTGGTGATTACGTCGCTGTTTTTCTTCTTCTTTATCCGTCGTCCGCTGACGGAAGTGTTGATTCTGCGGCAGCCCGGTTCGCTCGCGCAGAAACAGGCGAACGGCGATACGCTGAATTTTTATTTGCTACAAATCGCTAATAAACAAGCCCACGATGTACCTGTGGAATTGAAATTGCTGTCGCCACAGAAGGGAAATATTACGCTCATCGGTGAATTTTCCTCCGTGCCCGGCATCACGGAAAAGACAGGACGCTTCTTTCTGACTGTGCCGAAAGACGAACTTTCCGGCGGCGATTTGAACGTCAAATTTGGCGTGTATTCGCAGGGGCAATTGCTGAAGGAAGTCGAGACGAAATTCTTGACGACAACCTTAAATTAACGCGGAGCGCTTGGGAGCGCACGCGACTCGCGTGCTGACGACTGATACGCTACATCTTGTTTCGGAGCGGATTCCCTTCCTACGCTTCAGCACGCGAACCGCGTGCGCTCCCAGGCGCTGCCGCGTTGAAAGTGGGCTAATAAATATGAAACCTGAAACCAACCAGCGCAAATCTCTCTGGGGCTATGGCATCGCCGCCGTCTATACGTTCTTTGCCGTTGGCACTCTCGGTGTTGTGGCTTTCACGATGACGCAGAAAGTGGAACTGGTGTCGAAGGATTATTACGCCAAAGAGGTCAAATACGACCAGCAAATTAATCGCCAGCGCCAGACGAGTGAATTGGCGGAGCCGATGTCCTGTGGTGTGAGCGCTGATGGACAATCCATCCGGCTTCAGTTTCCGGCATCCGCTGTGACAGGCGCGATTTTGTTGTACCGCCCTTCGTCTTCAGCGCTGGATCAGGAATTTGCGATTGCTCCCGAAAAGGACGGTACGCAAGCCTTGCCTACGGCTAAGCTGGCGCGCGGTGTGTGGCGCGTCAAAGTGACGTGGTCACTGGCGGGCCGCGAGTTCTATAACGAATTTGTCGTGAGTGTATAAATCCACAAAAACTAAGATTTTTACGAGTTGTACCGTTGCCATTTTCAATTCAAGGCTTATTCCGGGAGAAAGAATGAAGAATTGAGAATGGCAGACCTTTTCCAAGTGTCAAAAACTTGGTTTTTCATGTAATGAGTATGGATTATCTTGCCGCTTTCACCTTGGGTTTTTTCGGCTCGCTGCACTGCATTGGTATGTGCGGCCCACTGGCGCTGGCCTTGTTGCCGACAGGATCATCCGCGCCGAGCGTCGCGCGCATTGCGGTGGCTAGTTCGTTTTATAACTTCGGTCGAGTGCTTACCTACGTGCTGTTAGGTTTGGCGTTCGGTTTGCTCGGCAGCGCCGCACGTTTGGCCGGTGTTCAGCAATTCCTTTCGATTACGACGGGCGTTGTGATTTTGCTTTGGCTGGTGTTGCCAAAAGCGTATACGCAACGGTTTTCCTCCACGCGCCGGGCGGGCGCTGCGATTGCGAAAATGAAATCTTCGCTGTCGCGGTTATTGCGTTCGCATCGGTTGGCTGCGCCGTTTGGCGTAGGCTTACTGAATGGATTGTTGCCGTGTGGATTTGTGTATCTGGCGCTGGCGGGTGCGTTGGCACAGCCGAGCATTGCGGGCAGTATGTTGTTTATGGCGTTGTTTGGTGCGGGAACGATGCCGGCAATGCTGGCGATTGCATTGCCAAATGGTTTTCTGTCACCCTCTTTCCGCTTTTCTCTTCGCCGGGTCTTACCCGTGGGAACGACGGTTGTCGCGCTCTTGCTGATCGTACGCGGCTTGGCACTAGGTGTGCCTTATCTGAGTCCGAAGTTAGCTTCGTCGCCTATGACGCAAGCGGCTGCGCCTGCCTGTCATCATCACTAAGCAAAATAGTCAGACAGGATTTACAAGACTTACAGGATGAAGATTTCATTTTGTTGATCCTGTAAATCCTGTCTGATCTCGCTTTACTTCATTGCACTCCTCGACATCTTGCCTTCAATTTCGTCAGCAAGCGCGTTGGCGTCGTAGAGTTTGCGCATCGCTTCCATAATACCTGCCGCGTGTACGGCAACCGTGCGATTGGAAGTTTCGTCGTAGATAAAGTTGCCGACAAGGCTTTCGATATTGCCGTCAAAAACAATCCCGACAAATTCGCCATTGCGATTCACCACAGGCGAGCCGGAGTTACCGCCGATGATGTCATTCGTCGTGACAAAATTCAGCGGCGTCGCCAGATTTAACTTACCAACCCGCTCCAAAAAGCGCGGTGTTGTGTTGAATGGTTCTTTATTGCCAAAGCTGTGGATACGATCATACAAACCGTAGAACGTTGTACGAGATGGCGCAACCGTGCCATTCATCGGGTAGCCTTTCACTGTGCCGTAGGACAGTCGCAAAGTGAAATTTGCATCCGGGTATTGCGAACGGCCATAGACGGCAAAACGTGCATTGCCGATCTTTTCGTCTGCTGCTTCGATGCGACTTTGCAATGGAATCAGTTTCATCGCCACATCTCGTTGCAGCGGCTGTAGCTTTCTAACCAGGGCCAGCATTGTGTCGTCGCTTTTGCTCACGGCCTCTTCGCCGCCCTCGGCCAACGTTTTGCGAAACGCAGGATCGCTGAGTTTGGTGCCAGCCATCACCGCTTTGGCAAATGCGGCAGGTGTTTTCCCATCAAGTACAATTTTGACCCAGGGATCGTCCGCGCCTAATTCCTGCGCTGCCGCTTCCAGGTTGCTCGCGATCACGCGCTCTTCTAGTTGTGGATAGGTTGGTGCGGGCGAAAAAAGTTGCAGCCGCGTGGATTCCAACTCAGCTTCGTGGAAACCCGTAGCGCGTTCCGCATCCGGCTTCTTTATTTCGCGCACGTAGCGGGTCAGTTGTGTGGCCAGTCCCAACAATTTGGAACGGCGAATGTTGCGATAGAAACTTTGATTGATGAGCTTGCCGATTTCGGCCTGTGCCTGCGCGATTTCGTCCCACGCGCTGCCGTATGCTTGTTTCCATTCAGGATTGGCCGCGACCTTGGCGCGCAATTCGTTTTCGGCCTGCTGCTTTTTGGCCATAATGTTTTTGTCGAGCAGTCCCTGATATTGGCCGATGTAGGCTTTTTGCGAATTTTCGAGACTGAAAATTTCCTCTTCCGCCTGCCGCTTTTGCTCCGCTCCAAGTTTGGCGTAATCGTTCAGCACGGTCAGTTGTTGTTTCAGAAATTTGAGGATGTTCGGATAGAGAATATCGCGCTGTTGTTCGATCTCTGCCATCGTCAAATTCCGCTCGGTCGAACCGGGATGCCCTGAGACGAAGACCAGATCGTTTTCTTTCGCGCTGTTGGAATTCCATTTCAGATAGTGCTGCGAATTGATCGGCTTGCCGTTTTCATAGACGCGCATCACCGTCACATCCACATCAAAACGCGGATACGTGAAGTTATCGGGATCGCCGCCGAAGAAGGCCGCTTGTTTTTCCGGCGCAAACACGATGCGCACGTCGGTATATTTCTTGTAGCGATACAACCACAACTCGCTGCCCTGATAAAAATCCACGACATCCGAACGCAAACCCGTTTTTTCGGCGCTTTCCTTCTGAATCGCCGCAATGGCCGCCTGTCGTGCGACATAGGCTTCTTCCGGTTTCATCTCTGGTTTGGTTGCGCCGTTCACACGCGCTGTCACATCTTCCATCGAAACCAGCACGTTCAATTCCAGATCAGGACATTTGATTTCCTGATCGTGGTTTTTCGCCAGAAAGCCATCTTTCAAATAATCCTTCTGTGGTGTTGAAATCTTTTGCAATTGCCCGCTGGCAACGTGGTGATTCGTGATGATGAGGCTGGGACTGATAAACGAGCCGGAGCCGCCGTCATTGAAACGCACGCTCGACAATCGCAAATGATCGAGCCATTCCTGCGTGGCCTCGAATCCATATTTTTCTTTGAGCTGTTTGGTCGGCAGATTGAAGTACGTCCACATCCCTTCATCCGCAGTGACCGGGAAAACAAAAGTCGTGAGCAACAACGCAGCGCTGCACAACATCGCCGTCGTGTTTTTCCAGCGGCGCGAAATAATTTGGTTCATACATTACCTCAAATTCGGAAATCGTGGGGACAAACAACAGAATGACGGGAACTACGATGGATTTCAAGCGGAAGTTTGAGGATTATGCGCACTAAATCTCGCAACAACGCTTTGCGCGTGCCCGCCGCTCAGTTACAATCCCGCCTTCTGACTGGAAGTCCATCACGAACGAAAACCATTATGAAAACAAAAAGCTCTCGTCGTCGTTCTTTCCTGCGCGGTCTGGGACAAGCAGGCTTCGCATTTGGCCTCACACAGTTGTTGCCGCTGCGCAACATCAAGACCCTGGCGCAAAATGCCGCCGCCAAAATCGCCGGTAAAGAAAAACTCATCATTCGCTCGGTGCGTCCTGAAGATTTGGAAACGCCGGTCGAGCTTTTCAACTCCTGGATCACGCCGAACGATACGTTTTATGTGCGCCACCATACATACGCCGCAGACGTGAATCCGAGCGATTGGAAACTGGTTGTGGAAGGCGAAGTCGCCAAGCCGCTTTCACTCTCGCTGGACGATTTGAAAAAGCTGCCCAAAACCACGATGACTGTGACACTCGAATGCGCCGGCAATGGGCGTGCGTTTATGGATCCGCCGGTGGCGGGTGTGCAGTGGGAAAAGGGGGCGGTCGGCAACGCACGCTGGGGCGGCGTGAAATTGGCCGATGTGCTGAAAGCCGCCGGGGTGAAGCCCACGGGCAAATTTGTTTACCTGAACGGTGCCGATGTGCCGTTGGGCAAAATGCCGGATTTCATTCGCCAAGTGCCCATTGAAAAGGCGTTGCATCCCGACACGCTGCTGGCCTACGAAATGAATGGCGAACCGTTACCGAAATTGCATGGCGCTCCGCTGCGCGCCGTGATTTCGGGCTGGGAAGGCGCGTACGCCGTCAAATGGCTCAATCAAATCACCGTTGCCGACAAAGAAAATGATGGTTTCTGGGTCAAAACCGCTTACCGCTTTCCAACCAAACGTGTTGCGCCCGGCGCTGCTGTAGACGCGAAAGACATGGCTCCGGTCAGCGGTTTGGTGGTGAAATCATTAATTAGCGCACCGAAAGACGGGACGGCAGTGAAAGCGGGAACGTCCGTCGTTGTTTCCGGTTTCGCGTGGGCGGGCGAAGCGAACATCACCAAAGTAGACATCTCGCTCGACAACGGCCAAACGTGGCAGGCCGCGAAACTTGGCAAAGATCAGGCGAAATACACGTGGCGGCAATTCGAGTTTGAATGGAAAGCTACTGAAGTCGGCTCGTTTCTGGTGATGGCTCGTGCAACCGATGACAAAGGCCGCATGCAACCCGTTGTTGCTACCTGGAACCCTTCTGGCTATTTGTACAACGTCATTGACCGCGTGCGCGTGAATGTCGAGGCGTAGGATTTTGCCACGAATTCACTCGAATGATCTGGGGCCAGAGATTTATTTGAGGCAAAGAAAGCGGTGCGAATCTGTAAATTTGTGGCTCATAAAAGTTCTCGTTAACTCGTGAAAATTCGTGGCTCCCAAACCTGTTTATGCAAACACTCAAATTTATTTTGATCGGATTGCTGCTGGCGCTGGCGTTGAGCAGCTGTAAAAATACTTCGCCGAACGTGGCGTCTACTGCTTCTCCTACCGGTCATGGCGCAGAATTGATGCGCGCACAATGTCTGAAATGCCACGGCGATGATTTGATTCAACAACAACGACTCGGCAAGGCTGGCTGGACGCGCGAAGTCGAAAAGATGATGCGCTGGGGCGCAGAAGTGCAGGACGCTGATAAAGAACATCTGGTCGAATACCTTACGGCGAGCTATGGCCAACGTCCTTTTTCCAAAGAGCCGCCCGCCCCGCCCGCGCCCGCGCCGGATGCTGCGGTTGTTGCGCGTGGCAAGACCTTGTTTGAAGACAAATGCCGTAAGTGCCATCAGGATGAGTTAGTGCAGCAACAGCGACTCAGCAAAGCAGCTTGGACGCGCGAAGTTGAAAAGATGACACGCTGGGGCGCAGAAGTGAACGACGACGAGAAAACGGCGCTGGTGGAATATCTCACCTCGCAATATAACCCCACGAAAAAATAACGGCTTCGCATGGCAGCAAAAATCCTCTTCATCCTCGGCGTAGTTTTTGCTGCAACGCCATTTTGTTCGCCACCCATTGCGTTAGCGCTGGGCTTGGTGTTTGGCTGGTTTGTTACACACCCTTTTCGTTCACAAGCTTCTGCCTACTCGAAAAAATTGCTGCAATACTGCGTCATCGGCCTCGGCTTTGGCATGAACTTACAGCAGGTGTTACGTGCAGGTGCTTCCGGCTTTGTGTACACCGCGCTGGGAATAAGCTTGACGCTGTTGCTGGGGGTGGCGTTGGGAAAGCTGTTGAATGTGACGAAATCTACGGCGTATCTGGTTTCGGTTGGTACGGCAATTTGCGGTGCGAGCGCGATTGCAGCGGTTGGGCCGGTGACAGAGGCGAGTGAAGAGGAAATGAGCGTGTCGCTTGGCACCGTGTTTATTTTAAATTCAATCGCCTTGCTCACGTTTCCGCCGATTGGCAACTGGATTGGATTGACGCAGGAACAGTTCGGACTATGGGCGGCGCTGGCAATTCACGACACGAGTTCTGTCGTTGGCGCGAGCGCGAAATATGGCGCGGTAGCATTGACCGTTGCGGTGACGGTGAAGCTGGCGCGGGCGTTGTGGATTGTGCCGCTGACGATTGGTACGGCGATGCTGCAACGGCATAAGGCGACGATCAAATGGCCCTGGTTTATCGTGTTCTTTATTGTTGCCGCGCTCATCAATACGGCGCTGCCACTGGGCAAACCGGTTTTTCAATTCCTCGTACTGATTGCACGAGCCGGTTTGGCTGTGACATTGTATTTAATCGGTAGCACGATTTCACGTGCTACGCTGAAGCGTGTGGGCTGGCGTCCTTTCGGACAAGGCTTGTTATTGTGGCTGATCGTTGGCAGCCTGTCATTATTGTTGATTCGCGCCCATTGGTTATGAGTTTTTCCTGGCAAACCCGGCAACAATCCCTTGCACAAATGAAAGCGGAAACCTTCGATGTCCTCATCATCGGCGGCGGCATCACGGGTGCCGGGCTGGCGCTGGATGCTGCGACACGCGGCCTGAAAACGGCGTTGATTGAGAAACGCGATTTTTCTGCTGGCACATCGAGTCGTTCGACGAAATTGATTCACGGCGGACTACGTTATCTGGAGCATTATGACTTTGCGCTCGTGCGCGAAGGCTTGCGCGAGCGTGCTGAGCTGCTGAAACTCGCGCCGCATCTGGCCGAACCCTTTCCCTTCATCATTCCCATTTATCAGGATCGCCGCCGCAATTACGATCATCCGCTGCTCGTGCGTGCAGGACTGTTTTTGTATGACCTGTTGGCGGGCAAATACAACATTCAACGCCATCGTCGTGTGTCACGAGCAGAAGCTTTGGAACTCGCGCCGCAACTGGATCCGCGTGGATTGAAAGGCGCGCTGGTGTATTACGACGGACGCACGAACGACGCGCGATTAGTAATTGAAGTTATCAAATCTGCGCATGCCTATGGTGCAGCGATTGCCAATTACGTGCGGTTCATCGGCTTTCTCAAAGATGCGCAGGGGCAAGTTGCAGGCGCGCATTTGCACGATGAAATGGCAGGTGAAAGCTTCGACGTGGCCGCGCGCACGGTCATCAACGCGACCGGCATTTGGATGAACGAAGTCCGCAGCCTGAGCGAGAATTTAAGCGACGATGACAAACAATTGCGCCCGTCCAAAGGTATTCATTTAATCGTTTCCGCCGAGCGTTTGCGCGTCACGACTGCTTGGCTGATCCCCGCCATTGGTGAAAAGCGGTTTTATTTCGTCGTGCCGTGGGAAGGGCGCGTGAACATCGGCACGACCGATACCGATTACACTGGCAATAAAGACGCACCCGGCGCGTTTGAGGCGGAAGCGTTACAAATCCTGCAAGCCATCAATGCCTATTTCCCGTCGGCGCAATTGGAATTGTCGGATGTGATTTCCGCGTGGGCTGGGTTGCGCCCGTTGATTAGCAGCGGCAACACGAATCAGTCCACGACTGCCGTGTCGCGCAAAGAAGAAATCTTTGCTGATAAAGATGGCTTAATCTCGCTCGCGGGCGGCAAGCTGACGACCTATCGCCTGATGGCCGAGAAGGGGATTGATTTAGCGGCAGAACAACTCCGCGAACGCTTTGGTAAAACCACCAAAAAATCACGCACGACCGATTTGGTGATCGGTGGCGGTTTGCTCAAACCGCACGAACTCGAAGCGCGCGCGCAACAGGTCTCCCAAACTGAAAATCTACCGCTCGCCACCGCGTTGCATCTACTGCACAGCTACGGCAGCGATTACGAACGGTTGCTGGAATTGATGCGCGAAGATGAAGGACTGCGCGCGCCTCTGCTGCCGGATTTGCCGAATGTCGCCGCCGAAGTGGTGTATGCCGTGCGGCATGAATTGGCGATCACGCTAGCCGATGTGCTGACGCGGCGCACGCGGGTAGCAATGTTGGGGGCAGCGCTGGATTGCACAGGTGACGTCGCCGGTTTAATGGAACGCGAATTAAGCTGGGATGCTGAGGAAACGGCGCGACAAAAAGCCGCATTTCAAGCGGAGTACAAACAAGAATATCTCATCCAGCTCTGATCCAGCTCACAAAACTGTAGTCATATAAAGAACAGGTTTTTGTGGGCAGGAATCAGGAACCGGAAATCAGGAATCAGTTTGGAGAAAATAATGTCGTTGGCTGAATCAGCGACGGGTTATTTTGCGCAGGCGAATTGACGGCGCGCGAAACGGGAATCGCTTCCAATTCGCCATCCGGGTATGTTTGCAGCAACTGCGTCAATGCTGGCGCGTAATGCGCCGCCGGATCAAGCCATTCGGCTTCGTGCGTGGGCTTCAGGATGACGGGCATGCGGTGGTGCAGCGACGACATCAGTTCGTTTGGTTCGGTCGTAATAATTGTGCAGGTTTGGCGCGTTTCGCCTTCGGGCGTTTTCCATTCTTCCCACAAGCCAGCAAACGCGAATAACCCACCATCGCGGCGGCGAATGTAGTAAGGCTGGTTGCCGCCCTTCTGCTTTTTCCATTCATAAAATCCATCAGCAGGAAGCAGGCAGCGGCGCTTGGTAAGCGCATGTTTGAACGACGGCTTTTCGGCTAGCGTCTCGGCGCGAGCATTGATGAGCTGACTGGCGATTTTGGGGTCTTTCGCCCAAAAGGGAATCAAGCCCCATTGCAACCCGATCATTTCGCGCTCGTGATTCTGCACGATGGCGGTGACGGTTTGAGTCGGGGCGATGTTGTAACTCGGCTCGGCTTCATATTCGACTACGGCCACTTCAAAGCGTTCGATGATTTCGTCAATCGTGTGATGCTGGGTAAATCTTCCGCACATAAAATTTCTCCAAAATAAAGTTGCAGTTGCGCTGTCGCCGAGACAGTTTACCGTACGAATACGGGGCGAGTCAGGTTTCGCCAACGGAGCCGAAAATGGTCACTGACAAGCGGCGCGGGAGTATGCTACAGTCGTGCGGTCATTTTGGCTGGATTGCCAGCGGGCTGGATGACATCATTGACTCGCCCCCAGAGTGTTTTTTACTTCATGGCATTGAGCGGAGTTGCTTTGATTACCACTACGACGGAACGGCTGCGGGAATTGCAGCGCACCATTGAAACTGTTATTCAAGGGAAGCAGGAAGCCGTTCATCTGGCGGTCGTCGCGTTGCTGGCGGGCGGGCATTTGTTGTTGGAGGACGTGCCGGGCGTTGGCAAAACCACCTTAGCGCAAACTATTGCCCGCGCATTAGCTTGCAGCTTTCAGCGCATTCAGTTCACGAGCGATTTGCTACCCTCCGACATTCTGGGCCTTTCGATTTTCAATCAACAAGCCAGCCGCTTTGAATTCCAGCCGGGGCCGATTTTCGCTAATGTTGTGCTGGCCGACGAAATCAATCGCACGACGCCGAAAACCCAAAGCAGTTTGCTGGAGGCAATGGCTGAAGGGCGCGTCACGATTGAAAATCAGACGTATCCTTTGCCGCGTCCATTTTTGGTACTCGCCACGCAAAACCCGATTGAGCATCACGGCACCTATCCGCTGCCCGAATCGCAATTGGATCGCTTTCTGATGCGGATTCGGATGGGCTATCCGTCCATCGAAAACGAAAAACGCATCCTGCGCAATCAAATGCTTGGTCATCCGATGGACGACGTGCGTCCTGTGATGAGCGGCGAAGACATTCTGGAATTGCAGGAAGAAGCACGGCGCGTGCGCATGGATGATGCGTTGGTGGATTATCTAATGAATATCGTGCAGGCGACACGCGACTCCGAATTGCTTGACCTCGGCATTAGCCCGCGTGGTTCGCTGGCACTCTATCGCGCGGCGCAGGCATTCGCGTTAAGCCAGGATCGCGATTATTGCATCGCCGATGACATCAAGCGGCTGGTCATTCCCGTCTTTGGGCATCGCATCCTCGTCAACTCACGCTACTCCAGCCGCCTGCGACGCGGCGAGGAAGCTGATGCCGTGTTGACGGAGATTATGAAAAACGTGGCGGTGCCGATTTAATTTCCATCGTCTTTCCAGATTCCTCCCGTGAATTTTCTCAAAGACAAACAATTCGTTCGCTTCCTCATTATTTCCGGGTTGCTGATTATGGGCGCAATTGGCGCGGCGTTGACGGCGGCGGCGGCGGGGCAAATGGGCGATTACGAATTGGCCTCGCTCGCATCCAAAATCGCGCTGGCGTTGTCGCTGGCGATTATGGTGTATGTGATTCCTCGGCTGGCGCGTAATGTACGACTGGAATATTTGCAATCGGGGCTGGCGTTGAATGTGATGAGTGCGGGTTGGGTGTTTTGCGCGTTTATTATTATCGTCACGATTGCGGCAATCAGCACCGGGAATAATTTGCTGTATATGGTGCTGGCCGCGCTGCTGGCGACAATGATCGTTTCGGGGCTGGCTTCGCGCGTGGGCATCAGCAACCTGAGCGTATCGCTACGCTTTCCCGATCACATTTTTGCCGAAGAGCCGACGCAGTTGGAAGTCACGGTCAACAATCAAAAGCGCATCTTCCCGTCCTTTTCCTTAACCATCGCCGCCACCGCACAAAAAGATCGTTCGTTCCTGCGGCGCAAGGCGAAAAATCCGCCGTCGAACTACTCGCTCGGCGATCTCGCACATTTCCCGATTCTGCCCGCCCGCGCCAAGGCCAAAGCACGCCTCACACGCACGTTTGCTCGACGCGGCGTATATCCGGTGAACGGCTTTACGTTGCGCACGCGCTTTCCCTTCGGCTTTGTCGAGCGCAAACGGTTTGTGGAGGCGAACGGCGAAGTCATCGTCTACCCGCGCCCGCAACTCCTGGATGATTTTTATCACCTGTTGCCGCTTACTCACGGCCAGGTCGAAAGCCATCTGCGCGGACGCGGCAGCGATTTGTATGGCATCCGGCAATATATGCCGAACGATCATCCGCGTTATGTGGACTGGAAAGCGACTGCCAAATCCGCTCGTCTGATGGTGCGCGAATTCACGCGCGATGACGATTGGCGATTAACGATTGCGCTGGACGTTTTCGATGTAGCGCAAACTTCCAGTTTGCAGACTTTGCCCGCCGACCCCCTCTCCGAAGCCAAAGCCCGCGAAAATTTCGCCGACCAATTCGATCGCGCTGTTACCTTTGCCGCGAGTGTCCTCACGCATTTTCTGGACGAAGGCGCAGAGATTCGCCTGTTGCTGGGCGATTACGATTCTGGCTTTGGCCGCGAGAACGAGCATCGTTACGCTATGCTCAAACACCTGGCGCGCGTAACCTTGCCTACGCCCATTGCAACCGAAGCAAATGCGGAGACAGCCGCTCCTCCCAAAGTTCCCAGCCTGCCCGAACGCATGCCTGCCTTAAATGAGGATGAATACAAAATCCTCATCACACCTTCTGCGCGCGGTTCCATTCCTGCCAACATCTGGCGTCGTGCGCACGTTGTGTATTTCGATGACTTGTAAAGCTTAGGAATTTACCGCCGCAATCGCATCAATCTCAATCATAAATCCGTAGTGCAATTCTTTGACGGGCACAATGGCGCGGGCTGGTTTATGCTCGCCCAAAATACGCGCGTAGACCGCATTGACCGCGCCCCATTGGCTGCTGTCAGAAACATAGACAGTCATTTTCAGCACGTGGCTCAGGTCGCTGTTTGCGGCTTGCAGGATGGCAGCAAGATTGTGCAGCACACGCTCGGTTTGCTCTTCGATGGTGCCGAGAATCTTTTCGCCCGTTGCCGGATCAATCGGTAATTGCCCGGCGACATAAACAACGCCGTTGTGAACGATGGCTTGCGCATAATGTCCGGCGGGCGTGGGCGCGTTGGCGGTTTGGATGGATTGGAGATCAGACATAAGTTTAGCCATAGATTTACACAGATTTTGGAGATGGGATGCGGTACGGGAAGCGTGAGCGAACTGTGACTTGATCAAGTGATCACTTGATCAAGTCACAGTTCGCTCGCTTCCCGTACCGCATCCCACTTTCTAATCTTACTTATTGTGCAGAGGCTTTCTGTTTTGCGTGATCGCGGAACGCTTTCATATCGGCGATGAATTCGTGAAACAGATAGGCCGAATCGTGCGGGCCGGGGCCAGCTTCTGGGTGATATTGCACCGAAAAGACGGGCAGCTTGCGATGGCGCAATCCGGCCAGGGTTTGATCGTTGATGTTCCAGTGCGTCAACTCGACTTCGTCTTGATTCAAGCTGTTCGGATCAACCGCAAAGCCGTGATTGTGCGCAGCGATTTCGATCTTGCCGGTGCGCGTATTTTTGATCGGTTGATTGCCGCCGCGATGGCCAAACTTCAACTTGAAGGTGTTACCGCCGAGCGCGCTGCCGATCAGCTGATGTCCCAGGCAAATGCCGAACATCGGGCGCGTGCCGAAGAGGTGTTTGATTTCGTCAATAATCGGTTGCAGCGCTGCCGGGTCGCCGGGGCCATTCGAGAGGAAAATGCCGTCAGGATTCATTGCCAGCACGTCGGCGGCAGAGGTACGCGCCGGAACGACCGTGACGCGACAGCCGAGCGCGGCCAGATAGCGCAGGATGTAATACTTCACACCGAAGTCATACGCGACGACGTGCAGCGGTTCGGTATTGATGTCGCCGCTCATTTCCAACGCTTCATCGGGCGTGAATTGCACGGCGTTTTCGTCCGGCGCAGGTTGTGGCAACTCCGCGCCGCCCTGCTCATCCATCTGTGCTGACCATTCGTAGCTGTCGCCGCACGTGACTTCATCCACCAGATTGCGACCGAGCATGGGCGGCGCGGCCTGCGCTTTGGCAATCAGGCTTTGCTCGTCCAGGTCAACGGAAGAAATACACGCCCGCATCGCGCCTTTCTCGCGGATGTGGCGTACGAGCGCCCGTGTGTCAATGTCACTGATGGCAACAATTCCGTAGTGTTTTAGATATTCATCAAGCGACATCGTGGCGCGCCAGTTTGAGGTGACTTCCGAACATTCGCGCACGACAAAACCTTCGATAAAAGGCCGCCGCGATTCGATGTCTTCGGGACTGACGCCGTAATTGCCAATGAGCGGATACGTCATCGTCACAATTTGCCCGGCGTAAGAAGGGTCGGTGAGAATTTCCTGATAACCCATCATGGAAGTATTGAAAACTACTTCGCCGGTTCGTTCGCCGATTGCGCCCCAGGCGCGACCGCGAAAAATACGTCCATCTTCCAATGCCAGAATGGCTTCTTTACTCATTTCTTCAGGGCTTCCTCTTTATTTTTAAGCTCAAATCTCAAATTTCCAATCTCTAATCCGAGATTAGTCCAGCCCGCCAACGCTCGCCATCCAATTAATCGGCGAGTAGTAGCGGAACATCGCTTTGCCATAAATATACCGTTCCGGCACCAGCTTCCAGTCGCGGCTGTCACTGCTGTAATTACGATTGTCGCCCATTACGAAGTAGTGATGATCATCCACGTGTTCGCTGGTGGGCGGGCGGTGATAATCGTTAATGGCTTCGGGCGGCAAATACGGTTCGCTTTGCAGGACGCCGTTGATGTACAGCTTACCACCTTCAATACTGACATCTTCGCCGGGCAGACCGATTACGCGCTTGATGTACGATTTCGATGGGTCGCGCGGATAGTACAACACGACGATGTCGCCGCGTTTAATCGGCTGTTTGTCGCCGAGCCATTCGCGCATCGGGTAGACAATCTGGTTGACGAAAATGCGGTCACGGTCTTGCAACTTGGGTTTCATGCTTTCGCCTTCGACACGCACGGGGCGGACAAGAAAAAAGACGATGAACGTGGCAATCAGGATGGCAATGAACACATCGCGCATCAACGAACGCGCTTCGGCCCAGAGGCTTTTGGATTCTTCTGTATTGCCATGTGGCGCGAGCAGATCATTTACTACGCGAATATCCTGATCGTCTTCGGCGCGGATACCGACGAATTGGCTTTCGTTTGTCATACTCGTTAATGCTTGACGGTTCCTTCCAGCGAAGTGTCAATTTCGGCTTGCGGTAATTGTCCTTCGTTGAACAGGAAGGCTTTCATGTTCTGAATCAAAAACTGCTGATGTTCGGGATTGATCGTGCTGAGCCCGAAATGATTAATAAGCTGATTTTGCTTGGCGACCCACTGGCTCCAGCAGCCCTGGCAGACGTTTTCGTGAATGCGTTTGCCCAGCGCATTGCTGAAAGGCGCGTTCGCCATACCCGGCATTTTGTTTCCACAACACGTGCAATTGATCGTGGCCATTCGTTTCCTCAAAGGATTAGGGTTCGGAATTCAAAGTAGGCATTTTAGCATAAGGCGTGAGGGTTGCTGCAACGAAGATGAACGGCGGAAGGGGGGCGCAGATTTTGTCGGCGCAAAAAAATACCGCAGCCTCAGCATCGGCCTGCTGAGGCGCGGCTCATTTGGGGAAGGAATTCTCCTCAAATTCGTCGTTACACAGTTTGGCGACGTTGACGCAAATAATACGCGCCAAACAACAGCCCAAAGCCTAACAACACTAAGCTTTGCGGTTCAGGAACGGCGGAAAGCCGCGCTTGAAAATCGTAGTTCCCCGTGCCCAGCCCCACCGGATTGGGGGTGATGAAAAACGAAAGTTGCAGAAACTGATTCAATCCCTGGAAAACCAGATTGGGATTCAGAATTGTCGCCACTGCTACGCCATCCGAACGCACAGAAAGTGTGGCGGTAATCGTTCCCAGCACCTTGCCAGCGGATTCCACGCCGAAGCTGACCTGATACCCATTCAACGAAGCTAAGCTGGTATTGGGCGCAATAAACATCCACGTGGTATCGAAGGCACTTCCTCCTAGTTCCGCTACCAACGCAGAGTTAGGGGCTTTCAACATTAAGGGGCCACTGTTGGCCACTTGATCACCCGCCATCACGCCGCCCGTAGCCGTTTGGCCACCGGGACTGGTGATGGTCAGGTTAGTAATTTTGAGAGGGATTGAATCTGCTAAGACGGGTGACGCCAAAGCGATCAATACGAGGCAGAAAATCAGACGTAGTCTCATACAGTCTCCTAATAGAAATTGAATTGTGAACTTGTTTTCGCCGCCGGTATGAGAACAAGTGTGAGGTGCTGCCAGCAGAGTGCTGCGCAACAAAAGACATCCCTGGTCGGACTTCCCAGTGAGTAGCAATTGAAATGAGAGGGATGACGCAAGAATGGTAAAATTTTTTCGTGTTTTGAGCAAGGAACGGATAGGGATTTTTGATTTTGCCCGCGAAGAATTTTTATCCTTCCCGGCAACTTTCCCTTCAGCTGGTGTCAGCCGGAATCCTCAAAGTTTATTGACACGATGTCCAGCAGTTTTTATGATACGCCCAGTCTGAAAAATAGCTTTGCTTTTATAGGTAAATTAATGCTTGACACGATAGATTATAAGTTATGTGAATTGCTGCAAGCGCGCGGGCGTGCCTCGCAACTGGAACTGGCGCAGGCCGTGCAGCTTTCGCAACCTGCCGTTGCCGAACGCATCCGCAAGCTGGAAGAACAGGGCGTCATCACGGGTTATGCAGCACAGATTTGCGCGCGCAAACTGGGCAAGGATATCACCGCCTTTATCGGCGTATTCACCAATCACCCGCGCTATCACGAAGGCTTTGTCAGCAAAGTTACAGCGATTGAGGAAGTGCAGGAATGCCATCGCGTCGCAGGCACCGATTCTTATTTGCTGAAAATTAAAACGGAAAATACCAGCAGCCTCGATACCTTAATTGCCCGCATCCGTTCCATTCACGGCGTTGAGCGTACACAAACGACAATCGTCATGGCTACGCTAAAAGAAAGCACACATGTCGCGCCTACCCTACCTACGGAAGAGAAAACCATCGCCCGGAAGAAAGCCAAAAAGTGAGGAATCAAAAGCATGATCGCTTCTAATGTTATCCCCGTTCGTTTGCCAGCCTTTTCTCATCGTATTGATGCCGCCGAATCTTCGGCAGTACGCGAAATTCTGAAGGTCACAGAAAGGCCAGAGATTATTTCCTTTGCGGGCGGCTTACCTGCGCCAGAGTTTTTCCCGACGGAACAGATGGCGGCGGCATTTCAACATGTGATCTCCACCGATGGCGCGCGCGCGTTGCAGTATTCAACGACGGAAGGCCACGCACCGTTGCGGGCCTGGATTGCCGAACGAATGCGCACCAAAGGAATGCGCGCCGAGGCCGACAACATTCTGGTCACGAGCGGCTCACAACAAGGCTTGGATCTGCTCGCCAAAGTGCTTATCAACGCGGGCGACAAAGTGTTGGTCGAACGCCCGACGTATTTGGCCGCGCTGCAAGCTTTCTCGCTCTACGAAGCCAATTTCATCACCGTCGCCAGCGATGACGAAGGAATGGATGTAGACGATGCTGAGCGGCAGTTGAGTGCACATCCTGACATCAAACTGATTTATCTGGTCGCCAATTTTCAAAATCCTTCCGGCACGACGCTGAATTTAGAGCGGCGGCAGCGCCTAATGAAACTCGCTTCGCAGTACGGCATTCGCATTTTGGAAGATGATCCTTATGGCGAATTACGCTATCGCGGCGACACGATTGCGCCGATCAAGTCGTTGGATGACGAAGGCTTGGTGATTCACCTCAGCACGTTTTCCAAAACGATCACGCCGGGCCTGCGTGTTGCGTGGCTGGTTGCTGAGCCGAATATTTACGCCAAACTTGTGATTGCTAAACAGGCGACGGATTTGCACACGAACACCGTTTCGCAATTCGCCGTGCATCACTATCTAACCGCGCACGACGCCGATCAGCACGTGACGAAACTGCGAGGCATTTATGGCGAACGCTGTCAGGTGATGCTGGATTCGTTGGCGAAATATTTTCCTGCGGGCGTGCGCTGGACAAAGCCGGAGGGCGGCATGTTCCTGTGGGTAGAGTTGCCGCCGCAGGTGAATACGGCAGAATTGTTGCCTGCCGCGATTGATGCAAAGGTCGCTTTTGTTCCGGGCGCGCCGTTTTTTGCGAACGAACGTCCACAGAATTTCCTGCGCCTGAATTTCTCCAACCAAACGCCCGAACGGATTGAGTTAGGGATCAAAACGCTGGCCGAAGTTATTGCGCGAAGGTAAGAAAGTCTGTAGAGTCTGAGGCGGTTGTAACGCTTCAGACTCTACAGGCAATTCGCATGCAAGATAAAATTTTCGGCACGGACAATTCCTCTCTTTTTTCCATCACTACCAAACAAAATGGCCCCGTAGGGCAATTGCCGCTGACGCCTTCCGACTTGCTCGACCGACCGAGCGGCGATTTGTTCGGTTGGACGCAGAACGCCGGGATGGGCTGGAACCCGACAAAACTTGGACGCCCGGAGGTGTTGATTCTCAGTACCCAGGGCGGCATTCGTTTGCCTGACGGAACACCACTCGCGCTCGGCTATCATACCGGACATTGGGAAGTTGGCTTGCTGATGCAGGCAGCGGCGGAAGAACTGCGCCGCTTTGATTGCATTCCGTTTGCCGGATACTGCACCGACCCGTGTGATGGGCGCTCGCAAGGAACGACGGGGATGTTCGACAGCTTGCCGTATCGCAATGACGCTGCGATGGTGTTGGGGCGCTTGATTCGTTCGCTGCCGACGCGCCAGGGCGTGATCGGCGTGGCGACGTGCGACACAGGGCTGCCCGCGATGATGATGGCACTCGCGGGCGCGCATCATTTGCCGACTGTGTTGGTGCCCGGCGGCGTGACCTTGCCCGCGAGCGACGGCGAAGATGCAGGCAAAGCGCAGACCATCGGCGCACGCTATGCGAATCAGCAAATTACACTGGAACAAGCCTCGGAAATTGGTTGCCGCGCCTGCGGTTCGCCCGGCGGCGGTTGTCAGTTTTTAGGGACTGCCGCCACGTCACAAGTCATTGCCGAAGCGCTTGGCCTCGCTGTCCCGCACAGCGCGCTCGCGCCTTCCGGCCAGCCGATTTGGACAGATGCTGCGCGTCGTTCCGTGCAGGCGCTGTTGCAACAAAAACAACTTGGGCTGGAAACGCGCTTCATCCTCACGCCCGCTGCAATTCGCAATGCGATGGCGGTACATTCGGCCTTTGGCGGCTCGACGAATTTGCTGCTGCATCTGCCTGCGGTTGCCCACGCCGCCGGACTGGAAATCCCGGCGATTGAGGAATGGATTGATATCAACCGCAAAGTTCCGCGCCTCGTGGATTCGTTGCCGAACGGCCCACATCCGACGGTGCGCGTGTTTCTCGCGGGCGGCGTGCCGGAAGTGATGTTGCATTTGCGCGAACTGGGCTTGATGGATGGCAGCGCGTTAACGGCGTACGGCACGTCGGTCGATCAAATGCTGGACGAATGGGCCACGTCAGATCGTCGTCGCGCTTTGCGCGAACGCTTGCAGGAAGCCGATGGCATTCATCCTGATGAAGTGATTATGAATCCCACGCAAGCCCGGCAAAAAGGCTTGACCAGCACCGTAACGTTTATCAAAGGCAACCTCGCACCTGAAGGCGCGATTGTCAAAAGCACCGCGATTGATCGTTCAATGATCGGCGCGGACGGTGTCTATCGCCTGACCGGCCCCGCGCGTGTCTTCACCAGCGAACGCGCCACGATTGCCGCGATCAAAAGTCAGGGTGAAGATCGTTTGAAGGGCGGCGAGGTCATCGTGCTGATTTGTCGCGGCCCGCTTGGTACAGGAATGGAAGAGGTCTATCAGATTACTTCGGCGTTGAAATATATGCCCTATGCCAACTCTGTTGCGCTCATCACCGACGCGCGTTTTTCCGGCGTGTCAAGCGGCCCCTGCATCGGCCATGTCGGGCCGGAGGCGTTGGCTGGTGGCCCCATCGGCAAAGTACGCGACGGTGATTTGATTCGCGTCGTGATTGATACCGCCAAGCTGGAAGGCACGATTGATTTCGTCAACGCTGACAGCATACCGAATGATGCGGAATTGGCCGCGCGTAAATATCGCGGTGATCTTGCCGCCGATCCTGACTTGCCTGCGGAAACGCGTCTGTGGGCGGCATTGCAACAAGCAAGCGGCGGCGCGTGGCGTGGTTCAGTTTATGATGTAGATCGTATTTTGCGTGTGCTGGAGGCGGGGCAGGAGGCGCTACATCAGGACGAGTAAGCGCCAATGTAGTGCAAACAAGATGTTTGCACCTCCCACGTAATTGTTAGTCCACTTGTTTGCAGGCTTCCCCTCGGCATAGCTGCCGAAATCCCAGATAGGCGAGCCGCCTGTCGTACAGGCAAATCCTTCTCTTCATTTTTTCACCGCGATAATTTGCCCCTGAATGAAGGGGGCGCGCCGTTTGATTTCCGTCAGCGACTGTTCGGCTTGTGGCAGATTGTCATACGGCTCAATGGTCAGTTGATAATTGGCTGGCAGTGGTGTCACCAGCACTTGTTTGCCCTGGCTGACGGCTTGTTGCAGGAACGGATTCGCCGCTTCCCAGTGCGAAAAGCCCGCAAGCCGCAGGGCATATTTTTCACTGCTCGCGCTGGTTGGCGGCGTCTCTGTTTTGCGCGCCACTAACAAGTTGGACGTGCCCGGCTGCCAGTGATAGCCAACGCCGAAAGGCAAGTCCCGCGCGTTGCCGGGCAGCAGGTATTGCTGTTGCAGGTCGTGCTGATGCGTCCAGGTGAAAGGCGCGATGGGCGGAAGGTAAACGCCATAAAAATTCAGCTTCCATTGTGCGGCAGCGAAGTGTTTGAGCGGAATGCCGGTATCATCCTGCACAACCGTGGTGCTATGACGCAGCAGTAAATCGCGCAGGGTCGCAAACTCCGGCGCGTGCAGCAGGTAAGAAGCCGATTTCACCAGTGTCGTCAGCGAAGAGCGGCTTGCCAGCCATTCCTGCAAGCCACGTTGTTGTGCGAGCTGCGTATTTTCCAGATTGAGCCGCAGATAGGTCAGCGTTTGCGGCGCGCCGCCTGCGGAGGATTGGAAATGGATTTTCACGCCGCTGGCGTTGCGCAACATCAGCGCGGCGTGTTGCGGCGTTGTGATGGGATACTCGCGCGTGCGCCAATGGCCTTCGGCGTCGTTGTGGATGATTTCGACGTTCGTAATCTGATGCTCCGTGCGCGCCAGCAAAATCAACAGCACAGGCAGCACGCCACGCAACCGGCGACCTTGAAAATCGCCTTGCATCGGAGTCGTGATAAAAAAACTCAGCTCCAGCAACGACCGCAGCGAGGTTTCCAAATCATTCAGATACGGCACGAGTTCTTTGCCTGCCAGCAGCTCTGGCGCGGGTAGTTCGCCAATTGGTTCCAAGCCGACCAACAGGTATTCCGACGCCTGCGGGAAACAGCAACGAAGCGTACAACGCATCCAGGGCAATCGCATGGTAACTATTGAGAAGAGGGCGGATTCAGCACCTTGAGCAAGTAGCGCTGATCCAGCGCCGCCTTGAACCGTTTGTTGGCAATACCCACTTTGGCCGTCTTCTCTTGTTGCAACAAACTATTCGCTAAGCGGCGCAGCGGCGCGAAATTTTTCGGCGGCGTGCCCGGTGCGGACGCGACAGTGATCTTCGCCAAACACCACATCCAACACCCGAGTGACAACTGTTCTCGACACTCCAATGCCCGCGCACGGCGTGTGCCAGGCGCGGCGCATCCACCGCCAGGCTCGTCAAATAATAGCGCGTCGACACTCACCTTCTCCCCCACCTCGCGCGTCGCTTCCACCTTGCCGACACTCACCAATTCCTGCCATTCGGCAAAGCCCGGCAAGTAGTCGGGGCGGCGACTCGGATAGCGCCGCGTTTCAATCCGTCCGTGTTCGCCATCTAACGTCTGGTGCGTGGCAAAGGGCAGGTGCGCAGTGCGGTTCTCCTCGACCGCCGTGCATAAGTCTTGCACGGCTTGATACAACAAGCCGTGATTGGCCTTCAGTGCCAGCACATAATCCGCTCCCTGCGCGCGAATCGCCGCCGCCGTGTCTTTCTGGGTATTCAGTGCATCCACCGTCACAATACAGCCTTTGAGTGCTAAGAGCCGTAATAATTCCGGCACCGCCGTGATCTCGTGGAGTCCGCTGCCACCTGGTACTGCCCCAAGGTCAAGCGATTGGCCTGCGCCCGGCACTCACCAGTGCCAACGGCCCTTGCCCTTGCCCGCGCGTGTGCGAACGGCGCAGCGTCTTGCCGTCAATGGCGACCACTTCGCCTGCTGTCAACCGCGCGATACTCGCCCCAACGGCGAAAACACCGCTCGAACTCCCGGGGCGACAAACGTGCCAGCACCCGCCCGAACGTATCGTGCGACGGAATGCCGTGCGGCAAGGCCAGGAAAGTTTGTAACCACTCCTGGCGTGTTGCCCAAACGTTTCCAGCGCCGTGATTTCATCGGCACCACAAATCACGGCCAGAATCGCAATACTAATAATGTCAATTAACAAATGGTCACATTCGTGCGGGCGTTTGCGGGGATCGGGCAAATCCGCAAAATGGGCAAAGAGGTCGCTGGGGGCCGCGACCGGTGCAGGAAAGAGTCGTGGTCGTTGTCATAACGACTTGTACCCTCAACACAGCGCCCGCTCCTTGTAAAGCTATTCGCTGCCATCACCTACCATGTGATTGCCCTGACAACGCATCCGGCCCGCCGAAAGGATAAAACACGGGCGTTTGCTTTTCGGCTGGTAATTCCGTCGCGGCCCAACCGCTGACAGCCTCCCAACGAACGCGGCGCAAGGCTTGCCATCGTTGCTCGAAGCGCGTGGCGTAAGCTTGCCAGCCGGGATGTTGTACAAAGGCGTCGGACTGGGCCGGTGGCAGCGTTGTCTGGCCGCTGAGAAAATCGGTTTGGGCGCGCCACTGCCGCGTTGTTTCAGGGTTTGGCGTTGCTGCCGGGCGGGCTTCAATTGTCGGTGCGATTTCCTTGCTCCTGGCATTCCAGGGCCAGAGCAATCCGGCCAGGGTGCCGATCAGCAAACTGGCCACCCAGAGCAGAAAGGTGCCTCTGGGAAAATACGGCGCAGCCGGATTCGCCCGCTGCTCAGCCGTGGGAAGCTTGATGATTTTTATGCGAGTCGCACAGGTGCGCGCGGCAACGAAGCGTCCGCGCAGGGAAAAGAGGCTGGCGCGACGACGGGCGGCAGACCAGGCGTGTCCGGGCAAAGCCGACCGCAAGGCCGCCGCGTCAGCAGTGGCGCGTCAGTGTCATTGCACCGACAGCGGCAGGAAAACGCATTTGCCCGAACTGGCCAGGCGACCGCGAATCATATAATGCCCCGCTTCCAGCATCCCGAAATGAACTTTGGAGCCGCTGGAAACCGCTAGCGATTTGATCGGCGCGGCAGCCGCTTGAAATTCCCGATAGCCTGCCGGGTTCAGATTCATTTTCATCAAATCGGCAGAGGCAAGGCGGTACGGCGTTTCCCAGCTTTGGTCAACGCCCGGCTTCAATTTCAGCTTGGCTTCAACTCCGGCGTAAGGAATGATCGCGCCCAGCACTTCATCGCGCGTCGAAAACACGCCCATCGAAGTCGCGGCGGTCATCACGGAACCGTTCGGCATCATGTAACAGCTTCCCATAATGTCGTCGTCTTCAAACGGCACACGGATCGGCACATCGCCTACGCCTGTGATAACGGGGCCGCGCGTTCTGACAATTCGTTGTTTGCTGCGTGTGCGCGGGGTGCGAACGGGTGCCGCTTTCTTCTGCGGTGTGGTTGGTGCGTCGGCGGCATCCTCGTCCTCATCCTCTTCCGCAAGGTCAGCTTCCACCGTTGACATGGCTGGCCGTTTGCTTGTTAACGGAATCGGCGCGGCGCTATGTTGCAGGGCGTTGCCCTCATAACGCGCCACGTAATAATCGTTAATAAGCCGTTCGCGGCGCAGTTGTTCGCCCATCTTTTCGGCGGCGGTCAGATTGGCAAAACTGCCCACGCGCACCCGATAAAATAAGCCTTTGCCGGGAATCATCGTTTTTGTGTAATAGGCATCCACGCCCGAAGATTTGAGTTGTTGCACCAGTTCCAATGCTGGGGTGAGGCTGTCCAGTGCCTTGACCTGTAGCGTGAACTGTTGGGTTTGTGCCTGAGCCACGCTCAAGCAGATGAGGAAGAGTAAGGAAACAGTCAAGCATCGTTGTGTGTAGTAGATCATCGTTTTTCTCCAAGTTTTGAAAGAGCCATTCTCGACAAGGGGGTCTACTTTCAAGTGTGGAGAAAACCGAATTCTTTCGGCGGTAGGAAAAATTTTTTGGCAAAAAGTTTGGCGACCGCGCGAGCTGCACGCTATTGGTCAGTCAGATGCAGCGTATACGCTTCGACCTCGGCAAAATTCCCGGCGGCGGTTTTTCCCTGCAACGAAATGATGTAATCCCCGGCAGGCAGTTTGTGGGCGAGGCAAGGTTGCTTCGACAAAAGATTGCTGCGTGCGGGTGCCGCTGGTTTGGAGGATTTCTTTGCCGTCACTGCTTACACTCACGCGCCACACGGCATTCTTTGTCGGTTGCCGCAGCAGCAATTTGAGGCGAATGGTGGACAACGAGTGGCGACCGCGCGCAATGCGGCGTTGTGTGTGTGCGCCATCGCGCACGTCGCCGGGTTCCAGTTCGATGGTTAGCGAAGCGGTCAGCGCGGAGGGCGAGAGCGTCGGTTTGCCGGAAGCGGTCGGCGCAGGCGTGGGCGTTGTGGCGGCAGGGGTGATTGAGGGCACAGGAGTAAGCACCGTCGGCTCAATACGCGCTTGTCTCTGGTCTGGCGCGGGCCGCGCAGTACGAAATAAAAGAGCCAACAGGCAAAGCCCGCCGCCGAGTAAAAACACGCCGCCCACAAAGATCGCGATGCGCCAGCGCGTTTGTGTTTGCGCTTTTCGCGCAGCCCATTGTTCGCGCCATTGTTGCCAGGCGGTTGAAGGTGTCGGGGATGGTTGTGGTGTTGCCGCCGGGGTCAGGTCGGCGAGGGATTGTTTGAGCGCCTGCGCCAATTCCACCTTGCGCCGCCGTCGGTCGGAAACGAGATAATACTTCTCAAATCGTTCGCGATCAGCGGCGGAAAGGGTGTCACTCACGTAATCGTCTACCAATTTATCTTCGACGACGCGCAAGCGTTCGAGGCATTGCTGCTCGGTGAAAAGTTTTTCCTCAAAACGCGCCTGCCTGCTGCAGAGCGCCCAGCAAATACTGGAGCATAGTGGGATCATCACAATCAAAGTCTGAATTTTGCCGCTTCACAATGATAGTGTGCTTCCAACTAAGATTCTTTCACCGGGGCGGATGAATTATTTTTTGGGGCGTGTAAACGGTTTATGTTCGTCTTGCGCCAGAAACGTCAGTAAGGTCTGTTCCAGTCTCTCGCGGATGCGGTGGATTTTCAAGTATAAGGCATTTTCGCTTACGCCTTGCGCTTTGGCTAAGGCGCGCCGCCGTTCCGTCTGACTGCGGCCTTGCCCGTCGTAGTAGGCGATTAGCAATTCGCGCATGGGCGCGGGCAGCGTGAGCAGGCACTGGCGCATCGCGTCATCCAGGCGTCTTTGTTCGCTGTGTCGTTGCACCCGTTCTTCCGCCTGTTGTGTCGCATACCAGTCATCGGCAGGCAGCAGGTCTTCTAACGTGACGAGCGGTGGTTGGTGGCGGAAATATTCTTTCAAGACGAAGCGTGCGATGCCTAACGCATAAGCGTCTATCTGCTGAATCACCTCGCCCTCCTGCAAGCGCCAGATCAGGCGATTGATGACTTCATCCGCCCACGCTGCTGGCTCATCGCATTGCTTACTCTCAAAGAAATAAAGCAACCGATCCCGCAAATCCAAATACCGTCGCGCAGCGCGTTCGGGATCACCGTCCAACTGCGCCAGTAACTGCGCGAAGCCTTCGCGGGTGAGTGTTCGATTTGCCAAGTGGAGAGGCGCGGCCATCGTGACTCCTGAAATTACCAGTCTCCTTGCTGAATAAATGCGGCCCAGTAGCGCGGCGCTTGCCAGCGGGGATTGGCCAAAAGTTTTCGTTGCGCCAACCGTAAGGCGGCGGCTGTGCTAAACGTCTGTGGTTTGAGCAAGGCTTGATAAAACTCGCTCATCAACTCCGACGTGGCGCGGTCTTCGACTTTCCAGAGCGTCGAAATCACGCGCTGGCTGCCCGCATAAAGAAACCCGCGCGACAAGCTGAGCAAGCCTTCGCCGCGCACTTCTTTGCCAATCGCTGTTTGACAGGCGCTTATGACGACCAGTTGCGCATTGAGCCGCAAGTTATAAATATCCTGCAACCGCAGCATCCCGTCCTGCGCGCGTCCCTGTTCATCCACGAGCGAAAGTAGGATGGCGGACAACGCCGGATTGTCGTTATCTGCCAGCCCGTGCGTAGCGAAATGCAACCGGCGATAGTTGGCCAGTTCCGGCGCGCTGGCCTGTTGCCGATTGGCCGCAAAGCCTGTCGCTTTCAATTGCTGTGTCGGTGGGACAAGCTGGCTAATCGCTTCGGCTTCACGACCCGTAAAGCAGGCGCGGAATCGTGCCGCCCGCTTCGGCAATACCGGCGGAGCGCAACGACTGCGCGAGTTTGGTGGAAACGGGTGTTGTTACCGCGGCCACTGCCTGCCCCTTCACGCGCGGATCGTGCGCGTCAAACACCGGGTCAGCAAAGATGGCGATTTCTTTCGTTGCCGGAGCGCGTTGTTTTTCGGCTTCGCGCAACGCGACAGAGCGTGGTGGCTGAAGGGAGTTGGACGATTTCGTATTCTTCCAACAAAAAGCGCGGACGCTCGGATAAGCGAGGCGTTGTGAAGTGTTGTGTTGCACGATGCGCCGTCGTTGTCGTCGCGTTTGTCAGCGCTGGCAACGCTGCAAACGGCAAATAATGTAAGGCTCCGTCCGCCACCAACAGCCGCCGTGCTTTGAGCGGAGCGGGCAGTTTGCTGAACAACAGTTGGCTCAGCGTGGCGGCCTCTTGCGCATACGCACGATCCGCTTGCGCCAGCCGCGCTTCCTGTTGCCAGAGAGTTTCGTTGGCGCGGCGTCGCATGTGCGCCGTCAATGCGTCATACGCGCGGCGGGCGGTGGCTTCGATTTGTGCGCGCGCTGGCAACGCATAGCTTTGCACGGCTTGCGGAGAGATCACCCACAAATAACTTTGCTGGTCGCCCAGCGCGAATTCCAATAACACCGAGTCCGCGTCCAGCGCGTGCTGTAAGTCGGCCAGCGAAACTGGCTGGGGATGCGTCAACGCCGCGTAGCGTGGGCTGGCGGCGCGAATCCGCGCCAGCGCTTGTTCGTATTCCGCGCGCAGCAACTTTAATTCGTTGCGGACGGTTTCGGTTTGTTGCGCGCTTTCGCGTTGCCGCAGCAATTGCGTCAGCCAACCGGATTTTTCATTGATCGTTTGCCGCAATTCCTGTTCGTGCGCCAGCAGGTTTGGCGCTACGCCGTTGCGGATATCGGTGCGCGATTCGTACAGCACATCCAGCAGTCCGCGCGCTTTGGCTCGCTCGCTGACTTGCCACGCCGCCAATTCATATCCGGCCTGTGGCGCTTGCTGGTGCAAGTGCATCAACAAATCAAGCTGGAGCGCGTAGTAATCCTGCACCGTTGCCAGAAACGATGTCCGCAATTCGGTATCGGTCAATCCTACGCGCACGTCTTCAATCAAACCGACGGCCTGGGCAATATAATTTGCTGCCTGCGGAATGGCCTGGCGCGCGCGTTCCATCTGACTGAGTTGATAGAGCGTTTCAGCTTGCCCGCGCCGATCCTGGAGCGATTGCTGAAAGGCCAGTGCCTGTTGCAAACAACGCGCAGCAGCCTCGAAATCCTTTTGTTGCAGATAAAACTTGCCGAGCGAGGTCAACGCGCCAGCTTGCATATACGGATCGTTGACGCCCTGCCAAATCCGCACCCCTTCTTTCAACGTATCTTCAGCCAGTTGCGACTTGCCAACCGCTGCATACGCTTCCCCCAGCCGCGCGTAATAGCGGCCATAGAAGGTTGAGCCTTCGTATCGCTTCATCAACGCGACGGCCTGCTCATAATAGGTGATGGCACTTTCCCAATTGCCTGCCAGTGATTGTAAATGCCCCAGCCGTGCCTGTATGCCTGCTCGACCTCGATTACGCTCGCGTTCGGTGAGGGAATCCAGTTCATAGTTGGCCGCTGCTTGTTGCAGATAATTGCGCGCGAGTTCGGTTTCGCCCAGCGACACATACACCGAAGCGATATTGAGCAACGGCCAGCCCCGCAGTCCCGCCACTTTGCGCGGCGGAGCTTGATCCCATAATTGGATGGAGTGTGTATAGGCATCCAGCGCTTCCTGAAAGCGGCTTTGTTTTTGATACGCCTCGCCCATAGAAACGACAGCCACCGCTTCTTCGTGTTTGTCATTGGCGCGTTGTTGCAAGGCTTGTGCTCGTTGGTAGCAGGCGAGCGCCTGGCGATACTCTCCTAAATCGTGGTAGGTCAGTCCCAGGTAATAATTCACTTTGCCGGCCAGTCCCCATTCGCCAAATCCCTCCAGCGCCGCAGCAACGGGCGGCGCTTGCTGTGTGACATCTTGCAAGGCGGCAGCGGTTTGCTCGTCGTAGCGGAGATAGATTTTCCCCTCCGCTTTGACCGTCTGAATCAGCTTTCGGTCTGCCTCTGTAGCCTGCCGCCACGCCCGCACGGTGAGTGTGAAGCGGGCATCTGGCGCTGACTGGCCACCCCAGTGAATGACGAGCCGATGCTGCCCGGCTTGCTCCGTAACCATTTTCACTTCGCCTTGTGGGTCGTCGCGGGTCGTATTTTTTTGCAGGAGGAACGTTGTTTGCTGATCAGGGCGGAAGAGGTTGGCTCCCCACGCGGTTTGGCGGGCTGCGTCCTGCTTTTTTACCTCCAGATGTACGAACTCATTGGCCGCTAGGTGCAAGTGAAAGGTGTTCACTTCTGTTACGCGCAACGGCAAGGTAACCGACTGCTCCGGTTGCAAAGAAAGAGGCGGCGCGGAAGCGGTTGGCTGCGCCAGGGCCAGCGCACAGGCGCAGGAAAGCAGAAATGCCGGTAAAAAAGCTTCCCGCCAGCGAGATAATGATGAGTGGCAGAAATAAATGCTGTGCCGATAGAAAAACATCTCCACCCTCCTCCTATGACCGAAGACTTGGAAATACAAAGGCAGCTTAGGTCAGAAATCGTGAGGACTTTCCCTGTCACGAGGATAGACAGGGCATAACTGCTTTTTGCTGTTGTCTAAAACGAGCGCCAATCTACTGTAGGCGGGCAGAGATTTCAAGACTTTCCGCTAATCGTGCCTACTTCATCGTCAACAACGCCGCCATCGTTTCAATCCCATCCCACAAATTCTGCAAGCGGATGTTTTCGTTAGCGCTGTGCTGGTTGTTGTCGTGGTTGGCGATGGGAATGCCAATGGCGGGCAGCTTCAGGATGTCGGTGAAGATGTACAACGGCACGCTGCCGCCGAGCGTAGGCATTTTCACTGTTGTGCCGCGTGCGGCTTCAATGGCAGCAATAATCTGGCGCGAGATGGGCAAATCCATCGAAGTGCGTGCGGCGTTGTAGCCGTCGTTCGCGCGCGGCGTGATGGCTTTGATGACTTTGGGATATTTCAGGCGCGTGGCTTCGTCGGGTTCGGTTTCGACGATGTGCCAACCTTGCTTGCGAATGTGCGCCAGGATGCGCGCGACGGCGGTTTTGAAATCAATGCCTTTGACGAGGCGAATGTCTAATGCGGCGGTGGCAGTCGAAGGAATTACATTGCGCGCGGTTGCGCCGACGGATGCGCTCGACAGCCCGCGAATATTGAGCGAGGGCAGCATCAGCATTTCTTTCAGCTTCTTCCCTTTGCCTTCCGTAAAGCCGATTTGGAGTTCGCGTTTGAGGTCTTCGTCGTTGTCGGCGGCCTCGATCAGCGCGCGTTGTTCCGTTGGGCTGAGCGGTTCGATGCCGTCGTAGTAATGCTCAATCAACACACGTCCGTCATCGTCTTTCATTGAAGCCAGCAACCGCGCGAGCAACATCGCCGGATTCGGTGCCCAGTTGCCATAATGCCCGCTGTGCAGTTCGCGGCGCGGGCCGTAAACAGTCAACTCTAACGTCGTCACGCCGCGTGCACCGAAGTAAATTTGCTGCTGCCGATTCTGATGCACCGGGCCATCGCAAATCAGCCAAACATCGCCTTTCGCTTGTTCAGGATATTTGGCGATGATTTGTTCCAAGTGTGGCGAACCGGCTTCCTCTTCGCCTTCAAAGAAAAATTTGATGTTGCTCGTCAGCGCGATTTTATTGGCTCTGAGCGCATCCAGCGCGGTAACAAGTGCGAGAATCGGCGCTTTGTCATCGCCCGTCGAACGCGCGTAGAGTCGCCATTCAGGATTGAAGGGCTGGCCTTTTGCGGGGAACGGAATGTCCTTGCCACCGTCTTCGATTGAAGCAGAACGCAGCGTCGGTTTGAACGGCTCACCGCCAACCCACTTCGCGGGTTCAATCGGCTGCCCATCGTAATGCACATAAAAAATCAGCGTGCGCGTTGCGCCAGGCGTTTTGATTTCGCCGTAGACGACGGGCGGCACATTCGGAATTTCGAGCAGTTGCGGCGTGATGCCTCGTGCGGTGAGCATTTGCGAAATCAACTCCGCATTGCGGCGAATGTTGGGCAAATCGGAAGCAATGTTCGGCACAGCCAACATCCGCGTGAACTCGTTGATGATGTCGAGTTCGTGGGTTTGCCGATGCGCGCGGACGACCTTGATTTCAGCGGGTTGCGCTACGGTGGCGACGATGGGGAAGAGGAACAACAACAATAGGGCAAGGCGTTTCACAAGTTAACCTCCTGCACCGGTTAAAGATTGGAGATTTGAAATTAGAAATTTGAGATGGGGCGAGCAACCGCAAAACATCTCAAATTTCCAATTTCCAATTTCAAATCTCCAATCTCCAATTCTCACAGCGCTAATCCAGCCGTTTCACCCGCACGTTGCGATAGCGCACGACGCTCTTAGGATCGTGGGCTTGGAAGGCGAACGTTCCTTTGTCGAGCATCAGTGGCATGTCTTTGCCAGGCTGACGGTCAGCGGGTTGTTCATAATCCACGGCGACCTGATCGTTGACTTTGATCGTAACGTGTTTGCCTTTGACAATGATGTGATAGGTATACCATTCATTGTCTTTGACGAGCTGTTCTTTGACGTTCACCACGTTGTACAAACTGCCGGTTCGCTTCCAATCCGTGTGCGTTTGATTAACCTGCACCTCAAAGCCCATTTTGGGGAAGCCGGTTTCCTGCCATTGCGTGTGAAAGTAAATCCCGCCGTTAGATCCCGGCTCAGTCATCGCTTCGACTTTCAATTCAAAGTTGACGAACGGTTTGGGATCGCCCACATAAAACACGTGACTGCGCGGGCCATTAGCGACAATCGCGCCGTCTTTAATTGTCCAACTGTTGCGTTCCGGTTCGGCGATTTTCCAGCCGTTCCAGGTCTTGCCGTCCCAGATGGTTTTGAAACCTTTTTCTTTGACGGGTTTGCTCTTTTTTTCCTGCGCGAAGGTGAGCGTGGAAAACGCCAGGAGCATAAGCGTAACGAAAGTAATGATCTTTTTCATTGGTTTCTGATCTCCGAAAAGTAAGGTTGATGATGGACTTCGTGCCAGCGTGCGCAAGCATAGCATTGATTTGCACGGTTGTCAGGGAAGCGGTCGTTTGAGTACTTCTCGGCCGGCAGCAAGAACGAAAACCACCGCCATCGCGCTACAAAATTTGCGTCCCGCAAGAAAAATTTACGCCCCCCTTGACAAGCGCAGGCACAATCAATAATATCTGCCGCTTTGCGTATATCGGTCTTTGTAACA